>CBINGR010000017.1:0-88538 GCA_966250295.1 uncultured Akkermansia sp.
CCACCCGCAGGGCTTCAGCAGAGCGCTGGATTATTTCGAAGACAGCGCCTAGTGCTGAACGCATGAGCAAGGCCATCGACGAACTGCGCGCAACCATCGCCCGGCTGCGGGCCCCCGGCGGCTGCCCCTGGGACATCGAGCAGACCCACCAGTCGCTGGTTCGCTGCCTGATCGACGAAGTGAGCGAGCTGATCGACACCATCGACCGCGAGGACTACCCGCACATGCGCGAGGAGTTGGGCGACGTGTTGATCCAAGTCGTCTTCCACGCCCAGATCGCGGAGGAGCGGGGCCAGTTCGACCTCGACGCGGTGGCGGTCGAGGTGAACGAAAAACTCATCCGCCGGCATCCTCACGTGTTTGGCGAGGGCGCGAAGCTCGGCGACGCCGCCGCGGTGATCGTGAAGTGGGAGGAGATCAAGGCGCAGGAGAAAAAAAACGGGCCGGCGCAGGCGGGCGTTTTCAAAGCGCAACCGCCCCGCCTGCCCGCGACGATGGGCGCCGAGGCGGTCTGGAAGCAGATCGAGAAAAAATCCCTGCCCGCGGATGGGGTGGTGGACCAGGCGAAGGTCCGCGCGTTGGGCGCCCGCCTGGACGACGAGACGCTCGGCCGGACACTCTTCGAGCTCTGCGCGGCCGCCCGGGCGAAGGGGCTCGACCCCGAGGGCGCGCTACGGCGCGAGACCGTCCGGGTGATGCGCGGCGTCGAGGCGGCGGTGGCGGGGAAAGCGGAAAACGCAGGCTGAGGTTGACCGCGGATCGCGCAGATGGACGCAGCTTCGGACGACGAAAATGATCCGCTGACCAGCGAATGGTGGGCACCTTTCGCCGCGCACCTCGTGCTCGAGCGGCGCTACTCGGCCTACACGCTGCGAAACTACCGGCAGGCCTTCGAGGACTTCATCGCGTGGCGGCGCCAGTCGCTGGGCAAGGAGGCGGCGGGACGCGAACTGGACGGGCTGACGCCGCGGGTGATGCGCGACTTCGTGATCGAGGCGCAGCACCGCTTCGGCCGGCGCACCCTGCACAACCACGCGTCGGCCCTGCGGGCGTTTTTCAAATACTGGCAGCGGCAGGGCCGGGTGGAAAAAAATCCGCTGGTCGGGCTGGCGCTGCCGAAGCTGGAGAAACGCCTGCCGCAGTTTCTCACCGAGGCGCAGATGCGGCTGCTGCTCGGGGGGCCGCAACGCCTGCTGGAGAACGGCACGGAATCGCCCTTCGTCGCCTGGCGCGACCGGCTGGCGATGGAATTGCTGTATGGGGCTGGGTTGCGCGTGAGCGAGCTGGTGGCGCTGAACCACGGCTCGCTGGAGGCGGACGGCACCGTGGCCCGGGTGTTGGGCAAGGGTGGCAAGGAACGGCTCTGCCCGCTGGGCAAGGTGGCGGCGGGCGTGCTGGCGAAGTGGCGGCGGGAGTTTGCCCGCGAGACCGGCCTCGAGGCGCCCGTGCTGGTGGATGCGCGCCACCGGCGGATGTCGCCGCGCGCGGTGCAATTGATGTTGAAACGATACCTGGCGCTGGCCGGGCTGCCCACCGATTTGACCCCTCACAAGCTGCGGCACAGCTACGCCACCCACCTCCTCAACGCCGGCGCCGACCTGCGCCTCGTGCAGGAGCTGCTGGGCCACGCCAGCCTGAACACGACCCAAGTCTACACCCACGTGACGGTCGCGCGGCTCCGTGAAATCTACGACAAGGCCCACCCGCGGGCGTGAACCGGATAGTGTAGCAGCGGGGAACGCCAGCGACCCGGGATCGGAACGAGGCGCTGGCGCTCCCCGCCAGGTCGGAAACCGGGAGATGCTTTTGCGGATAAACTACGGTTTGGCCTTAGTCGCGCCGGGATGCGCCTCGACCCGGGCGAAGTCGCTCCAGGTGAATTCCGTGGGCTGGCCGAATTTGGTCAGGGTCATCTTTGCCGAGGCGGCGGAGTCGACCTCTCCCCCCGTTTCGCCGCTTTCCGCCTCGACCGGCAGATCGAAGTCGAGGTCCGTTACCCGGGCGAGGCCGAGCGCGATGTTCATCGGCTCGCGCAGGACCGCGCTGACATGGGTGATCGATCGTGTCTTTTTATCCACCTGCAGGCGGATGGCGATCTGCTGGGTGTCGACAAGACGGGCCTTGTCCTTGCGGACGTTGGCCTCGAAGCGGGCGAAATCTCCGGTTTCTTCGACGAGGCGGGCCTTGGACAGATCCAGATAATTGGAAGGCGACAAACCGCCTCGGTTGCGCGGACGGCGGTTTTTGGCGCTTTCCCATTTTTCCTTTTCCCTTGCGCCGGGAGGCTTGCCGTCGACCTCCAGCAACTGCCAGCGCTCGGAATCGGGACGGGAGGGATCGTAACGCGCCACCCGCGTCTCCTTCACGTCCTTGTCCTTGTCGTAAACGACCATGCGCTGGGTGAAGGCGAGGTCCTGCCGGCTGGCGTCCCAGGTTTTGACCGCTTCGGCGAGCAAGGCCGGCGTTTCCGCCCGGAGCGGAGGAGCGGAGATCCCCGCCACGGTGGCGACGCCCCAGAAGACCAGCTGGCGGGCGAGGGGGCGGAAAGGCCGGGCAACAGATCGAGGCATAACCCGTGCAGACCTCGCGCGCCGCCACCGGTGTCACCGGATGAGGCATGGGCGATTTTCCGTTTTTTAAAACCGGCGGAGCCCCCGTGCCGATCCGAGGACGAACCGGGTGGGGCGAGCCTTGGCAAGCAATCTGCTAGCAGGTCGCACCCCACCCCCTGTCCATGCCGACGTCCAGTACCGCTTTGAAGGCCGCCTCCGTTCATCCTTTGCCGCAGGATCTGGCCGGCGGGGGGGAGACCGGCGCCCGCCAGGAGGCGCTCGAACGCATGGAGGAGTTGCGTGCGGCGATGCTGCGGGCCCTGGAGATTCTCCACGCGGTGCGAGCCCTGTTCGAACTGAAGCCCGACGTCACCCGGGCCGAGTTCGCCCGTTTTGTCGGCCGTGCCCTGGAACGTCTGCCGGAGCTCCAGGCTTTGGAGTGGATCCCGCGCGTCGACGCCGCGGGACGGGCGCGGCTTGAGGCCGCGGCGCGCGACGAAGGGCTCGCCGACTACACGCTTCGCGCCATCGACGGCCGCGGCCGGCTGGCGCCCGCGCCCGAGGCCAGCGAATACTGGCCGGTGCATTACGTGGAGCCCGCTGTCACCAATTCCCCGGTGCTCGGCCTGGACCTGCGCGCCGATCCCTGCCGTCGCGCCGCGTTGGAGCGTGCCGCCGGGACCGGCGAGCCTATCGCCACTTCGCCTCTCCGGCTGGCCCAGCCCGGGCAGCGCCGGCTCGGGTTCCTCGTCGTCATGGCGGTGTCTCCCTCGGCAGCCGGAACCGGTCCCGTAGGCTGGGTGCTGGCGGTGTTTCGGGTGCAGAAGCTGGTGGAACAGGTTTTTGCTCCGCTGCTCAACCGCGGCCTCCACTTGGAGATTCGCGATTTGCAAGACGACGGCTTGCCTGCCTACGAAGCCGGCGACGCGTCTCCGGCTGGCGGACCCGAGCCGGCCTGGCGCTGCGTGCGGGACATGCCTGTCGCCGGCCGGGTGTGGCGCTTTACCTTCACGCCAGGCCCGCATTTCCAAGCCGCCGATCCCGACTGGCAGCGCCGCGCCGCGGCCGATCTCCAGCGCACCAACGCCATCCTGGAGCGCCGGGTGGCGGAGCGCACCGCCGAGCTCGCCGCGCGCAGCGCCGCGCTGGAGGAGCTCAACCGCGAACTCCGCGCCGAGGCCGCCCGCCGCGAGGCCGCGGAGTCCGCTCTCGCGCGCGCCGACGCCCAGTTGTCGCACCTCTCCGAGGCCGAGTCGCGCCAGTGGGGCCTGGCCGGTTTGGTCGGCCGCAGCGACCGCTTCGGCCGCATGCTGCGCGAAGTACGCGCCGTGCAGCCCGCCGCCCGCACCACGGTGCTGCTCACCGGGGAGAGCGGCACCGGCAAGGAACTCACCGCCCGCGCCATCCATTACGGCGGCGCCCAGGCTGCTGCGCCCTTCGTGCGTGTCGACTGCGCCGCGTTGCCCTCCGACCAGGCGGAGTCCTTGCTTTTTGGCCAGGTGCGAGGCTCCGGGCCGGGCGGCGCGCCCGAACGGCGCGGCTATTGCGAACTGGCCGAGGGGGGCACCTTGTTTTTCGACGAGATCGGCGACCTCGCCCCAGCCCTGCAGGCCCGCTTGCTGCGCGTCCTGGAAGATGGCGCCTTCCTGCCGCTCGGCGCCCTCACTCCGCGGACCATGAACGCACGTGTCATCGCCGCCACCCATGCCGACCTGCCCGCGCTGATCGCGGCCGGCCGCTTCCGCCAGGACCTTTATTATCGGCTGATGCATTACCACATCGCCGTGCCGGCCTTGCGCGAACGGTTGGAGGACGTGCCCGCGCTGGCCCGGCATTTTGTCCGCACGCTTTCCGCCGAGCTCAAACGCGCCGCGCCCCGCCTGAGGGCCGACGCGCTCCAGCGCCTCCTCGCCCATGCCTATCCGGGCAACATCCGCGAACTGAAGAACACGCTCGAACGCGCCATCATCTACGCTGGCGGCGACGAGCTGGGCGCGGAGCATATCGTTTTCGCCCCCCAGGCCGGCGCCGCCGCGGGCGAGCCCGCGCCTGCCGTTTCCGTTCTGGCCGGTGCCGGCGTCGGGGACCTCGGACGCAAATTCCTCGCCGACCTCCCGCTCAACCTTTCCGAGGCGGAGGACATCCTCGTAGCCCGGGCGATCGCCGTGGCGGAGGGTAACCTCTCCCTGGCCGCACGCCTGCTCGGCATAAACCGCGCCAGCCTCTACCGCTGGCAGGATCGCCGGGCCGCCGTCGGCGCAGGCAAGCGCCTGCCCGCCGAGGCGTCCTGAGGCCGATCCCTCCGCGTGGAATCCGGATACGCCACACTTGCGGCGTAGGTATTATCCGCGCTCTACTTTACTTTGTTGGTAAACTCACTCAGGTTTCCGCCATGACCACGCTTGCGACGACCGACTTGAGCTCTGCGACCGCCGAGGAACGTATCCGGTGGGCCGCGGGTGAGTTTGGAAACGGTCTCATCCTTTCGACCAGTTTCGGTATCCAAGCGGCGGTCATGCTTCATTTGGCGACCCGCGTGGTGCCCCGGATCCCGGTGGTGTTCATCGACACCGGCTATCATTTTCCCGAGACCTATCGTTTCGCGTCCGAGCTGAGCAAGCGGCTTCAGCTCAACCTCAAGGTCTACAATCCCCTGGTGACCGCCGCCCGCCAGGAGGCGCTTTACGGCAAGCGTTGGGAGCAGGGTCTGGACGGGCTCAAAGCCTACAACCTCGACAACAAGGTGGAACCGATGGACCGCGCGGTGCGCGAACTCGGCGCCACCGCCTGGCTGGCCGGGCTGCGCCGTGTGCAGGCCTCCACCCGCGAAGGCCTGTCCTTCGTGCAGGTGCAAAACAAGATCACCAAGGTCCATCCCATCCTGGATTGGGACAACCGCACGGTGCACCGCTACCTCACCGCGAACGACCTGCCCTACCATCCGCTCTGGGATCAGGGTTACGTCTCGGTCGGCGATTGGCATAGCAGCGCCCCGCTCCAGCCCGGCCAGACCGAGGAGCAGACGCGTTTTGGCGGGCTCAAACGCGAGTGCGGCCTGCACGAGATCAGCGGCAAGAGCGATTTTTCGATCTGAGCCGGGCTTTGGGCCAAGGCCGCCCGGAGGCATGGACGATTTTGTCACCCGACGGGTGACATTGTCATCGCGGGTCGCGGGCGTCGAAAAAGTTAAGCTCGTGTAAAGAGGCCTGCCTTCGGGGCTTTCCTCTGTTTGGGTGCGCGGCATGGACAACGCCCCCGCTCCCGCCGACCCCGGTCGCGTGGCCATTCTCATGATCGACGACGACCGCAAGCTTTGCCGGCTCGTCGCCGACTACCTCGCGCCGCTCGGCTTCGACGTGACCCCCGAGCACGACGGTGCCACCGGCGCGCGCCGTGCGGTCGAGCCCGGCGCGCCCTGGCAGGCCGTGATCCTGGATGTCATGCTGCCGGGCCTGGACGGCTTCGAAGTGCTGCGTCGCATTCGCCGTTTCGGCGAACTGCCCGTGCTCATGCTCACCGCGCGCGGCGACGAGACCGACCGCATCGTCGGGCTCGAGGTCGGAGCCGACGACTACCTGCCCAAGACGTTTTCCTCGCGCGAACTGCTCGCCCGGCTCCGCGCCGTGCTCCGTCGCGCTCCGCGCGGGGGCGGCGGCGGAAGCCCCGCCGCCGCGGCCCCCGCGCAGGCCGCGCCGCCCCCGCTGGTTGAGATCGTGGTCGGCCCGCTGTGCGTGCGGCCCGAGGCGCGACAGGCCCTGCTCGGCGGGCAGCCGCTTTCCCTGACGCCGGTTGAGTTCGACCTGCTGGCCAGCCTCGCCCGCGCCCACGGGCGGGTGCGCACCCGCGAGGCCCTGCTCGACGAGATCCGCGACCGGCATTACGACGTGTTCGACCGCTCCATCGACGTCCACATCTCCGCCTTGCGCCGCAAGCTCGGTGACGATGCGCGGCAGCCCCGCTTCATCCGCACCCTGCGCTCCGCCGGCTACATGCTGGTCGATCCCGCCTCGCCCTGAGCGCTTCGCCGCACTTTGTCGCCGTCCCATCCATGCGTTTCCCGCTCGCGCTCAAGGTTTCCCTCTGGCTGTTGCTCAACCTGTTCTTGCTCGCCGGGCTGGCTGCCGTGATGCTCTTCCGCGATCCCGGTGGCGGTGGTTTTACCTGGGATGGTCTGCTTGCAGGCACCTCCGGCCGCGGCGTGCAGGCTTGGTCCGAGATCACGGTCGGCGACCTGCGCGGCCGCCCGCGTTTCGAATGGGATCAAGAACTCGCCCGCGCCGGGACCATCCGCAAGGTCGAGGTGGCCCTCTACGGGGCAAACTTCCGCCGCCTCGGAGGCCGGCTCCGCGACGAGCCGCCCCCCGAGATCCGGCGCTGGGTGGAAAATCATCCGCGTCCCGCGCGCGGAACCGTGCTTCCGCCGGAGGAGCTCCTGGAGGACGAGCCACCGCCGCCGCTCCAGCCCGTGCCGCCTCGCCGCGTTCCCAACCGCATCTTGGTACGGGCCGGGGGCACGGGGGCCTTCTGGATCGGCATTCAGCTCACCGTCCCGGGGCGCCCTCGCGAATTTTTCCTCATCCGGGCGCCTTCCTTTTGGACTTTGCTCGACGTGTTGGAACTGAAGTCCGCGCTCTGGATCGCGGCCGGTGCGGTGGTGTTTTCGATTCTCTTTTGGCTGCCCTTCGTCGGCGGCGTCTCCCGCGCGCTGCGCCGGCTCACCCGCGCCACCGAGGAGATCGCCGACGGGCGTTTCGACACCCGGGTGCCGGAGGAACGGCGCGACGAGCTGGGCGTGCTCGGTCTCTCCATCAACCGCATGAGCGGGCGGCTCGAGCGCCTGGTCGGCGGGCAGAAACGGTTTCTCGGCGACATCGCCCACGAACTCGGTTCGCCGCTCGGCCGCATGCAGATGGGCGTGGGCATTCTGGAGGAGCGCGCGCCCGCGGAGCTCCGGCCTGCCGTGGCCGACGTGCGCGAAGAGGTGGCGCACATGGCCGACCTGGTGGCCGAGCTGCTCGCCTTCACCCGCGCGGGCCTGCTGCCACGCGCGGCCACGCGGGTGCGGGTGGAACTCGCCCCGCTGGTCGCCCGCGTGCTGGCCCGCGAGGCGGCCGACGACGCCGTGAGCGTCGAGCTGCCCGCCGATCTCGCCGTGCTCGCCGACGCGGACCTCTTGGCGCGCGCGCTGGCCAACCTCGTGCGCAACGCCCTCCGCTACGCCGGCCGCGGCGCGGCCATCGCCGTGAGCGCCCGCCGGGCAGGGGACGAGATCGAACTGCTGGTCGAGGACTCCGGCCCGGGCGTGCCTCCCGAGGCCCTGGCGCGGCTGGGCGAGCCCTTTTTCCGCGCCGAAAGCGCCCGCGAACGCAGCACCGGCGGTGCGGGCCTCGGCCTCGCCATCGTTCGTTCCGGCGTGGAGGCCTGCGGCGGCACTCTCCGCTTTGCCAACCGCAGCCCGAGCGGCCTGCAAGCCTCTATTCGCCTCGCGGCCGCCCCCCCGGGCTAGGCGCTGTCTTCAAAATACCGCCTTGGCCGAGCCAGGTTTTGCTCCCACGCCGGCCTGATCTATTTCGACGACAGCGCCAAAGGCCCCAATCCGCGGCGGCAAAAGGAAGCGCCTCTCGGGCCATTGTCACCAATTTGGTGACAATAGCGTCGGCTCCCACGCCTGTACGCGTCCTGACAATGTCACCAATTTGGTGACAAAATACGTAGGTCGGCCTGCCTGTTGGGGCGGGCTCGTCTTTACCCGACCTTAACAATTTTCCCCTGCCGGCTTCATACGGGCCTTACGTCGGAGCGGTGGAATGGGCGGCGAACCCTTCCCACTATGCCTACCCCTTCTTCCTTTCGGATCCGCGCGCTCGCTTCCCTTTCGCTGCTGGCCGTCGTCACCTGTGTTTCTTTCGCCGCCGAGGAGCAGCCCGAGACCGGGCGGCGCGCCTCGAAGCGAGAAGGCTTGCCGGCCGACCTGGAGCGGCGTCCGCCACCGCTGGCGCTGTTCGACACCGACCGCGACGGAGTAATCTCCGCCGCCGAGATCGCCGCGGCGTCCGAGGTGTTGCGCCGTCTCGATCGCGACAAGGACGGCAAACTCACCGGCGACGAACTCATCCCGCGCCGCCCTCGCGGGGGTGGGGAAGGCAGCGGGGGCGAACGCGGCGGCGGCCGTCCGCCCCGCGAAGAGTGATCCCTCTCGCTCCTCCCTGGTGTCGTCCGCTTTCCCTCCGCTCATGCACTTCCCTCGCGCGATTCCCTTGCTCGTCGTGTCGTTTGCGTTTCCGGCTGCCCTTCCGGCCCAGGGAACGCCTCCACCTCCGCCTCCTCCGGCTGCGGACGGCGGCGGGGCAGTACCGTTGCCGGCGGTTGGCCAGCTCGGCGGGTCGCTGGGCGGTTTGAACGCGGCCCAACGGGCGGAGTTCGCCGATGGCTTCACCGCCTTTCGCCAGCGGGAGAACGCTGACAGCGGTCTCGGGCCGATTTTCAACGACGTCTCCTGCATCGCCTGCCACAACGCCCCCGCGCCCGGCGGCGGCAGCCGGCGCGCGGTGATGCATTTCGGGCGCGTCACGGGGGGCGTTTTCGATCCGCTGGCCTCGCGTGGCGGTTCCCTGCTTCAGGACCGCGCGCTCCGTCCCGAGTTACGCGAGGTCGTGCCTCCCGAGGCCACGATCACCGCCCGGCGCATCACCACGCCGCTTTTCGGCGCGGGCCTCCTCGAGGCGATACCCGACGAGGCTCTGCGCGCCGCGGCCGCCGCGACCGGCAAACCCGATGGCGTGCGCGGCCGCGTTTCCCTCGTGCGGGATCCCGCGAGCGGCGCCGAGCGGGTGGGGCGCTTCGGCTGGAAGGCCCAGCACGCCACGCTCTCTGGCTTCTCGGCCGACGCCTACGCCAACGAAATGGGCATCACCAACCGCTTCTTCCGCGCCGACAACGCCCCCAACGGCGACCTCGCCCGGCTGGACCGCGCCGACCGCATCCTCGATCCCGAGGACGAGAGCGATCCGCTCACGGGCAAGGCCGACTTCGACCGCGCCGCCGCCTACATGCGCCTGCTCGCCGCGCCGCCGCGCGCCGGCGACGTGAACGCTCCCGCGATCCGCGCGGGCCAGGAGCGCTTCGCCGCGCTCCAGTGCACCGCCTGCCACACCCCCGCGCTCCGGACCGGTTCCTCACCGGTGGCGGCCCTGGCGAACAAACGGGTCGAGCTCTACTCCGATCTCCTCCTGCACGACATGGGTCCGCTAGGCGACGGCATCGCCCAGGGCGCCGCCGGCCCGCGCGAGATGCGTACCGCTCCGCTCTGGGGCCTCGCCCGGCGCAACGCCTACCTGCACGACGGCCGCGCCCTTACGCTCGACGCGGCGATCCGGGCCCATGCCGGCGAGGCCGCGCCGGCGCGCGACCGCTACCAGCGGCTCGACCCCGCGCGGCAGCAGCAGCTCCTGGCCTTTCTGCGCTCGCTCTGAGCCGCCCCCGCGGGGAAGGTTCCGGCCCATGGGCACATGGGCGCGATACATTTGGGGTGGCGCGTTTTTCGCCGCGGCTTTGGCCTCGGGAGCCATGCCCGCCTCCGCCCCCCTCATCGTCGCGCACCGTGGCGCTTCCTTCGATGCGCCGGAAAACACCCTCGCGGCCCTGCGCCTCGGCTTCGAGCAGGGCGCCGACGCGGGCGAGTGCGATGTCCGCCTCACCCGCGACGGCCATGTCGTGCTTTTGCACGATGCCTCCGCGCTCCGTACCACCGGCGTGGACGTTTTCGCCACGGCCCGGACGCTGGCGGACCTGCGTCGCCTCGACGCCGGCGCATGGAAGAGTGCGCGCTGGGCGGGCGAAAAGATTCCCACGCTCGCCGAGGCGATCGCTCTCCTGGCCGCGTCCCCGCCCGGGCGCCGCTTGGTGGTCGAGATCAAATCCGGCCCAGCGATCCTTCCCGAAATCGTGCGGCTTCGCACCCTCGCCAAGGACCTCGTCTCCGATCGGCAATTGGTCGTCATCGCCTTCGACCGCGCGGTGGCCGCCGAGGCCAAGCGGCTTCTTCCGGCGATCGAGGTTCACCAACTCGCCTCCTGGAAAAAGGATCCCGCCACGGGCGCCTGGCCCCGGCTGGAGACTCTCATCGCCGACGCCCGCGCCGACGGGCTCGACGGGCTCAACCTGGAAAGCCGTTTCCCCATCGACGCGGCCTTCGTCGAGAGTGTGCACGCCGCCGGCCTGAAGCTGTACGTGTGGACGGTGGACGACGGCGCGCTCGCCCGCCGCCTCGCCGCCGCCGGGGTCGACGCGATCACCACCAACCGACCCGGCTGGCTGCGCGCGCAACTCGTCCCTTGAGTGGCTCCGGATTACGAAACTCGTTCCAAAAAATACGCCTTAAGACGCAAACCCTCCTCGATTTCCCAGCGAAAGTTTCAATTCTCACGGCCGTTCGCGGGTCCCCCCCCAGCCCCGCCGGATCAGTCCACAACCCTCAACCGCACCACGCCATGTTCCGCGCCCTCAAACGCATCTTCATCTGGCTCGGCCTCGCCGCCGAGAAAGCCACCGAAACCGACGCGATCAATCAGGCCGTCGTCGAACGCGGCATTCGCGACGCCAAGGCCAAGGCCGAGAAGGCCCATTACGCCAACGGTCAACTCGCCGGCCAGATCGCCCTGCTCAAGGACCAAATCAAGCGCCAGGAGCGCCAGCGCGACGAGACGCAGGGCATGCTCCAAGCCGCCGCGGCAGCCAATGACGAGGCCAACGGCGCACACTACGCCGAGGAACTCGCCACCATCGAATCCGACCTGGCGGAAAATCAGGCCCAGTTGAAGAATCTCGAGGACCTGTATCAGCAAAACACCACCATCATCGCGAACAGCCTGCGCGAGATCCAAAAATTCCAGCGCGAGTTCGAGGCCGTCAAGGCGCGGGTCGCGGTCGGCCGCAACCTCGAACAGCTCGCCGGCCTCATGAAGGGCTCCATCGGCGAACTCCAGGGGATGATGGGTGGCGAGATGGGACAGTCGATGCAGCAACTTCGCCAGGCCGCCGCCGGCGGAGAAGGCCAGATGCGCGCCACTCTCGATCTGGCCAAGGAGATGGGCTCGTCCATCCAGCGCCAGCAGGAGATGAAACGCGCCCGCGGCGCCCTGCTCTTCAAGGAGTATCAGAAGAAGATGGCTCACGTGCAGCCTTCCGCGGCCACGGAGGCTACTCCCGCGCCCCAGCGCCAGAAGATCGGCGAAAGCTGATCCCTGCTCCCCACCGCCCGATGCGGAGCTTCGCAGGGCGCGGCCCTGCTTCCCGGATTCAGATTTCCTCCTCCCCGTTGTCAGTTCCTCTCCACGTTTATGACCGCTCGCGGTAAATTTGTCCTCACGCTCCTCATCCTTGGCCTCGCCGGTTTCGGCGCCTACAAATGGTGGGGGCGCATCGCCCCGGCCGCGCTTGCCCCCACAGCGACCCCGGTCGCGACGAGTGTCGCGAACAGTTCCGCGCCCGCGGCTGCGCCGGGCAGCGCCGCCCCGGCCGCGGCCGCGCCGGCCAGTGCGATCGATGACGCCGAATTCATCGCGCCGCTCACCGCCTGCCCGGTCCTGCCTCCGCCTGCCGCCTACGTTCCCAAAGACAATGTCGTCGACCTCGAACTGAGCGAGTACGCGGGCTACGCCGGCCTCATCGTCGCCAATGGCGGTCTCGAGCCTTCGGATACCTCGTATTTCTTCCGCAAGCACGGCTTCAAGGTGCGCATCAAGCTCAGCGAGGAGGAGAGCTGGCCCGCGCTCAACGCCGGCCGCATCGCCGCCTCCGCCACCACGGTGGACGTGCTGACCGCCTACTGCCGCAACTTCGCCGTCACCGCTCCCGTGCAGATCGGATTCTCGCGCGGCGCCGATGGGCTCGTCGTCCGCAAGGAGATCCGCCGCATCAACGACCTTCGCGGCAAGACCCTCGTGACCGCCCAGTTCACCGAAGCGGATTTCTTCATCCGCTACCTCACCCAGGAGGCGGGCGTGGCGATCAAGACCCTGGCTTCGCCCGCGGACGCGCCCGACCCCGACAAAGTCAACCTGCTCTTCGCCTCCGATGCCTTCGCCGCCGGCGACCTTTTCCTCAAGGACCTGAAGGCCGGCGGCCGCCTGCTCGCGGGCTGCGTCACCTGGGCGCCGAAGACCACCGAGGTCGTCGAGGCCAGCGAAGGCAAAGCCCAGCTCCTCACCACCAACAAGAACCTGCTCATCGTGGCCGACATCCTCGTCGTGAACAAAGGTTTCGCCGCCGCGAACCCGAAGATTGTCGCCGGCTTGGTGGACGGCGTGCTGGAGGGCAACCGACTCGTGCGCGACCAGACCACCGCCCAGCTCGACCTCATCGCCAAGGTTTTCAAATGGACCCGCGACGAGGCTCGGGAGGAGTTGGCCAAGGTGCATCTCTCCAACCTGCCCGAAAACCTCGCCTTCTACGCCGGCACCATCGATTCCGCCGGCAGCTTCAGCGGCATCTTCTCCTCCGCGATGCTCGTCTACGGCGGGCTCATCGACCAGCCGACCGATGCCGACAAATACATGGATCCTTCGCACATCCACGCTCTCCAGGCCGCCGGGGCCTATGCCGAGCAACGCATCGCCATCGCTCCCATCCGCAGCGGCGGGGGCGGCGCAATCGAGGGCGATCCGCTGCTCACCAAGGACATTCGTTTCCTCTTCGAACCGAATTCCTCAACCCTGCAGCTCGGCAACAAGGACAACCAGACGAACCTGGAATCCATCCGCCGCCTGCTGCAGGTGAGCCCCGGCTCCACCATCCTGCTGCGCGGTCACGTGGACAACGCGCTGGTGGACAAATTTCGCGAGCAGGGCGGCGAGGCCTTCGTTCGCCAGATGGCCCTCAAGGCGATGGAGCTTTCCAAGAACCGCGCCAACGAGATCCGCCGCGTGCTCACCGAGCAACTCAAGGTGGACCCCGCCCGGCTGGAGACCATCGGCCGCGGCTGGGAGGAGCCCGCCGGCACCGACGCCGAACGCAATCGCCGCGTCGAGGTGCAGTGGTTTACGGTGGAGTGAGGCTTCCGCTTGTCCCTGCAATCGGATTTTAACGCGAAGGCGCGAAGATCGGCGCAAAGGACGCAAAGATGACCAGGCTTCCTCCAGGTCCCCCTGCTGCTGTGCCCCGTCTGCCGGGCTTTGGTTCGCTTTGCGATCTTCCTGCTGGTCTTCGCGCCTTCGCGTCAAAAAATCCGTGGCTCGCCCTCCGCTCCACGCGATGACCGACGAGCCGTCTCCACCCCCCGCCTATCGCCGCCTTTTCTGGCGCAGCGCCGAACATCTCTGGTTCGCGATCTGCACGCTCGGCCTGGGCTTCGCCAGCGGCGAACCGCTTGGGCTTCTGGTCGGCGGCGTGGCCTATGCCCTCGGCCACGTCTATCTGCCCGACAGCGGCTGGTTCCGCCGCCGGGCCGACGCCCGCCTGCAGGCGATTGAGCAGGGGGATGCCGCCCGGCGCGCCACGGAGTTTGCGGCGCAGCGCGAACAACTCCTGGGCAGCCTTTCCGCCGAGCGCCGCCGCCGCCATCAGGACCTCGTGGCGGTCTGCTCGGACATTTCTTCCGCCAGCACCGAAGCAGGGGCCGGTGAGCTCTCGCTTTCGCTGGAGACGCGCCTGCGCAAGCTCGACGAGCTGCTCTGGACCTACCTGCGCCTGCTCACCATCGAGCAGTCGCTCGAAGCTTACCTGGAGACCGAGCGGCGCGAGCAACTGGGCCCCAACGCCGCCGCCGCCGAAGAGGAGGTGGCCGCGCTCGAGGCGGAGCTCGCGGCTTCATCCGGCGCCGGGGCGGCCGGCGATCCTGCGCGCGAAACGCGCAAAAAACTCCTCGCTTCCCGCCGCGAGCGCCTGGAGGCGCTGCGGCAGCGCCTCGCCCGCGTGGCCCAGGCCCGCGCCAACCGCGACCTCGCGCGCTCGGAGCAGGAACGCCTCGTCGAGCAGGCGAAGCTGATCCGCGCCGACGCGGTGGCGCACAAAAACGCCGAGGCCCTGGGCGCCCGGATCGATCTCAGCATAGAACATTTGGCGGAGACCAACCGCTGGCTCTCCGATCTCGCCGAGTTCAAGGACGTCACCGCGCAGCTCCCGCCTGTTCCCGCCGGCTCGATGCTGGTGCCGCCGCTGCCCGGGGCGCAGGCCGGGCGTCCCGCCGCGACCGAACGCCGGAGCTGACGGCCCTGCAGATTCCGCCCGCGCAACGATACGAACGCCCGGGTTCTTGCCCCTGGCGCGGCAAGCCTTGGCTTTGGCGTACACTCCCTTGTCGCCCTTGGCGTGCTCCGCCGGAGCCTCGGTCCAGCTCCTGCGGCGCCGCGGTTTCTTCCGATCCCGCCTCGGTGGGCGCCTTTTTCCCCGCGTTTCCCCATGTCGCCTCTTTTTTTCTCCTGCTTCGTTCGCGTCGTCCTTTTCGCTCTGGCCGCCGTTTCCCTTTCCTCGGCACGTGCCGGCATCTCCGTGGATTCCGCTCTGCTTGCCGGCGGTTATGCCCAGGCCTTCGACAGCCTGCCTGCCTCGGGCGGCTTCACCTGGAGCCAGGGAACGACGCTGCCCGGCTGGTCGGCGTTGAACAGCGCCGGCACTTTCAATGCCTCGGCCTCCGCGCTCGATGGCACGAGCAACATGACCGACCTCCTCGTCGGCAGTCTCGGCATCTCGGGAAACGGCGAACGTGCTCTGGCCTACCACACCCGCCTGAACACCGCGCCCACCTACCTTGGGCTGGAGTTCAATAACGTCTCCGGCTTCGAGCTCACCGGCTTCACGCTCGCCTACACCGCCGAGCAGTGGAGGGAGAGCGGCAGCGCACGCAATCTGAGTTTCACCGTCCAGTACCGAGTCGGCGCCACACTCGCCGATCTCAACGCGACCAGCGGCTGGACCACGCTTCCTGGTCTCGCCGCCACCACGCTCAACGGTTCCGCCGGCGCCTCCGCCAACTTCTCTTCGGGCACGGTTTCCGTCAGCGTGCCCGCCGGCGCCTCGCTCTGGTTTCGCTGGATCACCGCCAACTCGGCGACTTCGTCCACCGCGTCGAACGACATCCTCGCCATCGACAACGTCCAGGTGACCCTGAACGCCGCCGCGGCCGAGACCGCGCCGGTGATCACGGCCGATCCGGTGGACGTCACGGTCGCGGTCGGCGAGACCGCCACCTTCGCCGCCGCCGCGAGCGGCAATCCCGCTCCGGCCTACCAATGGTTTCACGGCGAGACGCCGCTGACGGGCCCCACCGCCACCACCGCCACCCTGGTGCTGGAAAACGTCCAGACGGCGCAGGCCGGAAGCTACACCGTGGTCGCCACCAACTCCGCCGGCTCCGATACCAGCGCGGCGGCGACTCTCACGGTGAGCACCACGCCGGTCGCGCCGCAGATCGGCGTCGATCCGGCCGGGGGCACCGTCGACGCCGGCGGGAGCTTCACGTTTTCCGTCACCGCCACGGGCACCGCCCCGCTCGCGTATCAATGGTTCAAGGACGCCGCGCCGCTCGACGGAAAGACCGCCGCCACGCTGACGCTGGACCCGGTTACCGCCGACTCCGCCGGCAGCTATACCGTCGCGGTGACCAACACGGCGGGCTCCGATACCAGCGCCGCCGCCGTGTTGGTCGTGCGGCTCCTGCCGGTCATCGCCACGCCCCCGGCCGCGCAGTCGGCCGCCGTCGGCGGTGGCGCGACTTTTACGGTCGGCGTCGAGGGCACGGGTCCCTTCACCTACCAATGGCGGAAAGACGGCCAGCCCGTTTCCGGCGCGACCTCGGCCGCCTACGCGCTGAGCAACATTCAGGTAGCCGACGCCGCCGGCTATTCCGTGACCGTCACCAACTCGGTCGGCTCGGCCACCAGCGCGGCCGGTCTTCTTACCGTTACCGCGCCTCCTGCCATCACGCTCCAGCCGCGGAGCCAGACCGTGCTGCTGGCCGCCGAACTCACCCTGTCGGTCGCCGCGGTCGGCAGCGGCCCCTTCAGCTACCAGTGGTATCGGGATGGTACTCCCGTCCCCGGCGCGACCTCGGCCAGCCTCGCCTTGGGCGCGGCGGAGTTTTCCGATGCCGGGAGCTACCGGATCGATGTCGCCAATCCCTTCGGCATCACGTCCAGCGCCGTCGCCACGGTCGGCGTCCTGCCCGGCCTGCCCGACGCCGCGTTCAGCCTCACCGGTTTCGGCCAGGCCACGACCGGCGGCGGGGTGCTTCCCGAGACCGACCCGGCCTACCGCAAGGTCACCACGCCGCTCGAGTTTGCCCAGGCGATCGACGCCACCGCCGGCACGGTAAAGGTGATCGAGATCATGAACGACCTCGACCTCGGCTGGATCGAGGTCGGCGCGGCCGTGCAGGCCGTCGGGCCCTTCCGCCAGCACGCCACCCCGAAGCTTCACCCCCGGCTCATCGCCACCGGCGTCAGCCTGATCGACATCCAGAACAAGAACGGCCTGACGATCTTCTCCGCCCACGGAGCGACGATCCGCCATGCCACGTTCAACATCAAAGGCTCCCATAACGTGATCGTCCGCAACCTCCGCTTCGACGAGATGTGGGAGTGGGACGAGGCGACCAAGGGCGACTACGATTCCAACGACTGGGATTTCATCGACCTGGGCAACAGCGGCACCGTCTACGACGTCTGGATCGATCATTGCACCTTCACCAAGGCCTACGACGGCATTTCCGACATCAAGAAAGGAAGCTACAATATAACGTATTCATGGAATAAATACGAAGGCGACGACGGCGCCACCAACCCCTCCAGCTTCGTGCGCCAGCAGCTCGCCGCCCTCGAGGCGAACCGGTCCGCCTATGCTTTCTACAATTTCCTTCGGAACAACGGATTCTCGTTCGAGGATATCGTCCTCATCCTCCAGGGGCACGACAAGACCCACCTAATCGGCGCCAACTCGCTTGCGGCCGAGAACGCGGATCACACGCTTACCTTTCACCACCAGTGGCACCTGAATCCCTGGGACCGCCTGCCGCGGCTCCGGGCCGGCAACGTACATAATTACAACCTGCTCGTGGACGACACCCTCGGCCGCCAGGCCAGGCGACTGCGCGACCAGAGGGCAGCCGCCATGAGCACGACCGCGCGCAACACGCTGAATACCACCTATAATTTCAACGTCTTCCTCAACGGCAGCATCTCGACCGAGGGCGGCGCCATCCTGGTGGAAAAGTCCGTCTACCTCGACTGCATCACCCCGCTGCGCAACAACCAGACCGATCCGAACGATCCGGCCTACACCGGCAAGATCCTCGCTCTCGACAGCATCTGCCGCATGACGACCGATGCCGGCGTCTCCACCACCGTGCGGGGCAACAGCACGGATGCCGGCAACCCCATGGGGCCTCTCCAGGCTGCGGTGATTCCCTTTTCGTGGAATCTACCCGGCGGCGTGCTGCCCTACACCTACCAGGCTGACGATCCCGCCGAGCTGCCCTCGATCCTCGAGCGCGGCGCGGGCGCCGGCCGCCTCTTCTGGGACAAGGCCAACTGGCTCAAGACGAGCTACCCGGCGGCCCTGCCCGCGATCCCGCTCCAACCGGCGAGCGCGACGGTGAACGCCGGCCAGAGCGTCACGTTTGCACCGATCGTGGTGAGCAGCGCGCCGGTTTCGTATCAGTGGTTCAAGGGCGAGGAGGCGCTTCCGGGCAAGACGAGCCTGAATCTGACCCTCGAGGCGGTCACCTCGGCGGATGCGGGAAATTATACGCTGGTCGCGACGAACTCCGTCGGTCCGGTAACCAGTCAGGTGGCGGTGCTCACGGTGTTGCCGGCCCCGCTGGCCTATGGTGCCTGGGCGGCGCAGTGGTTCGCCGGCGCCGAGGGCGAAGCGGCGGCCGATCCCGACGGCGACACTTTGCCGAATCTTGTCGAGTATGCGTTGGGGCTTCGGCCGGACGAGCCCGACCCAGGTCCGGGGGCTCTACGGTTATCCGCGCTTGGCGCCGCGGGTTCCGGCGACTGGAGCGTGCGTTACACCCGCAGCCGTCAGGCGACGGGCATCGCGAGCGTGGTGGAGACCTCCACCGACCTCTTGTCTTGGAGTGCGCTGGCCGGCACGCCGGTCGTCGAAAGCCAGACCGCGACGCAGGATCTGCTGGTGCTGACCTTTGCGTCCCCCGCGCCGCGTCTCTTCCTGAGGCTCCGTGTCACCCAGCCGTAGCCTCGGGGAAAGGCCATGGCATGCCGGCCGGAGGGGTCAGGCCTTGGCGGCGCAGTTGAACATCCAGTGAATGCCGAAGCGGTCGGTGAGGGTGCCCCAGTAGGCGCCCCAGAACATGTCCTGCAGGGCCATCTCGACCACGCCGCCCTCGGAAAGCGCGGCGAAGAGGCGCTCCGTCTCGGCGCGGGTGTCGGGCTCGAGGTTGATGTAGACGTTGTTGCCGGGGGTGAGCTTGAAACCCATCGAGTCCGGCGAGTCGGTGCCCATGAGCACGTGGCCGCCCAGGATGGGCAGGGCGACGTGCATCACGAGCCGGGCATCGGCCTCGGACAGCGGCGGCTGGCCCGGGCAGGGCGGACCGTCCTTGAAGCGCATGAGGGGGCCGTCGAACTCGGTTTTGAAAACCGATTTGTAGAAGAGGAAGGCCTCTTCGGTGTTGCGGGGAAAATTGAGGTAGGTGCTTACGCGGGCCATGGTGGTGGAGGAGTCGAGGTTTGGGGTGTGGAGGTGATGGAGGGATTCGTTTCCTCTACGAACGAGGATGTCGCGGGCGGACATCTTTCCGCCGGTGGGGGCATTTCTTTGAAACTTAGCCGCAAAAGAAGACGGAGAGCGCAAGGACCAAACCATTTATCCAAACGCGTCCGCCGGCGGATGGCGCTCAAAGTACCGCGCCTACAGCAGGCTGCCCTGTGCGTCGCCAGCGAGAGGCTTCAAGCCGATGGCGTGGTAGCCCTTGGCGGTGAGTACGCGGCCCTGCGGAGTACGTTGGAGGTAGCCTTCCTGGATGAGGAAGGGTTCGTGCACCTCCTCGAGGGTATCGGCCTCTTCGCTGACGGCCATGGCGACGGTGCCGAGGCCGACCGGGCCGCCGCGGTAGTTTTCGGCCATGACGCGGAGGATGCGTTTGTCCATCTCGTCCAGGCCGCGGGCATCGATTTCGAGCAGTTCCAAGGCGGCGGCGGCGCTCTTTTGGGTGATGCGGCCGTCGCCGCGCTGCTGGGCGTAGTCGCGGGCGAAGTTGATCAGGTTGTTCGCGATGCGAGGGGTGCCGCGCGAACGCGCCGCGATCTCCCGGGCGCCTTCATCCTCGAGGGGGACCTGGAGCAGGCCGCAGGAGCGTTTGACGATGCCGGCGAGGGTGGCGGCGTCGTAGTAGTCGAGGCGAGTCTGGAGGGTGAAACGCGAACGCAACGGCGCGGTGAGCATGCCGGCGCGGGTGGTGGCGCCGACGAGGGTGAAGCGCGGCAGCGAAAGGCGTACGGAGCGGGCGTTGGGGCCCTGGTCGATCATGATGTCGAGGCGGAAGTCCTCCATCGCGCTGTAGAGGTATTCCTCGACGGTCTTGGGGATGCGGTGAATCTCGTCGATAAAGAGGAGATCGCCCTCCTCGAGGCTGGTGAGCAGGCCGGCGAGGTCGGAGGCCTTCTCGACGACGGGGCCGGAGGTGATGCGGACGTTGCGGCCCATCTCGGCGCCGAGGATGAGCGAGAGGGTGGTCTTGCCGAGGCCGGGGGGGCCGCTGAGGAGAATGTGGTTGAGCGCCTCGCCGCGCGAGCGGGCGGCCCCGACCATGATCCGGAGGCGCTCGACGGTTTTCGGCTGGCCGGCGAAGTCGGCGAAGGAGAGAGGGCGCAGCGCCGCCTCGGCGCTGGAGACCGGTTGCGCGAGGGTCGAGGCGAGGTAACCGAGGCCCCGGGCGTCGGCGGGGGGCGTGGCGGGGGCGGACTTGGGCATGGCGGGGGCGGAGAGTGAGTGAACGATTGGGAGCGAAGCGGAGAATCAGCGGCTCCGCCAAATGCCGAATGACTAATGACGAATGCCGAATGAGTCGAACCGGCGGGCGGTGCTCATTCGGCATTGGTCATTCCCGCGCTACGCGCGGGTCCATTCCATTTCGGCGCCGAGGCTGCGGAGGTTTTCGACGAAGTGGGGGTGGGCGCGTTGGATGATCTCGGCGTGGCGCACGACCGAGCGGCCGGGAATCGAGGCGGCGACCATGGCGAGGGCGACGGCGGCGCGGATGATGTAGGGCGAATCCACCGTCGCGGGGCGGAGCGGGCGGTTGCCGAAGACGATGAGCCGGTGGGGATCGCTTACCACGGCGTGGGCGCCGAATTTCGCCAGCTCGGGGATCCAGGAGAAGCCGTTTTCGTAGACCTTGTTCCAGAAATGGATCGTGCCTTCGCAGCGCACGCTTAGCGCGATCATGAGCGGCAGCAGGTCCACCGAGAAATAGGGCCAGGGCGCGGCCTCGATTTTGGGCAAGAGGTTGCTGGTGTAGGGTTCCTCGATCTTGAGGCGCTGGCCGCGGCGCACGAGGGCGACATCGCCGCCGTCCGGTCCTTTCTCGTGCTCGACCGCGACGCCGAGCTTGGCGAAGGCGCGGACGATGAGGTCGAAATGCTGGGGCAGGGCCCTCTCCACGCGCACCTCGCCGCCGGTGATGGCGCCGAGGGCGAGAAAGGTGACGATCTCGTGGTAGTCGGTCCCGATCTCGATGTCGGCGCCGTGCAGTTTCGCGACGCCCTGGATGCGCAGCATGGAGGTGCCCAGGCCCTCGATCTTTGCTCCCATGGCGACGAGCGCGGCGCAAAGCTCCTGCACGTGGGGCTCGCTGGCGGCGTTAATGAGCGTGGACTCGCCCTGGGCGAGCGCGGCGGCCATGGCGAAGTTTTCCGTGACGGTCACGGACATGTAGTCGCACCAGTGGCGGGCGCCGGCGAAGCCGGAGGGGAGGGCGATGACGAGCGGGTCGCCCGCGCCGACGATGGCGCCGAGGGCGGCCAGAATTTCGAGGTGAGGATCGATTTCGCGGACCCCCAGCGAGCAGCCCTTGGCGTTGTCGAACAGGGTGATGCGGCGCAGGCGGTGGAGGAGGGCGGGGAAGAGCAGCACGGTGGACCGCATGTCCGATGGCAGCTCGTCGTCGGCGAGGGTGGACCGGAAGGCGGAGTGGTCGAGGTGCATGACCCCGGCGGCGCGGTCCCACTCGATGCGTGAGCCTTGGGCGGTGAGAAAGGCGACCAGCTTGTTAAGGTCGGTGATGTCCGGGACGTTGCGCAGGGTCACCGGCTCGTCCGTGAGCAGGGTGGCGCAGAAGATCGGCAGCACGGAATTTTTGTTGCCCGAGGGAACGATGGTGCCGGAGAGGGGCTTGCCACCTTGCACAATGAGATCGGCCATGGATGAGGGAGGCTGGGAGCGAAAAAAAAGAAGCGTCCGCCGGAGGGGGCGGACGCTTCGGAAATGCGCGGAGGCGCGAGGGGCTTGGCAAGGCTTATCAGGCGGCCGGGCCCGAGTCGCCGCCGGAAGGCCGGAAGCCACCCTCCGGGCGCGGGCCGCGACTCTGACCCTCGGGGCGCGGACCGCGCCCGCCGCCGCCCTGTTGGCGATGACGACCGCCGCCCTGGCCTTCGTGACGGGGACCGCGTTCGCCGCCTTGGTGACCCTGGCCTTCGGGCCGGGGGCCGCGGTTTTCGCCGCCTTGAAAGCCACCGCCACCGCCGGAGCGGCCGCGACCGCCGCGGCGGCGACGGCCGCCGCCTTCACGGCGGCTCTGGCCACCCTGGCCCTGGCCTTCGCCGCGGGGGCCGCGCTCGCCGGCGGCGGGCGGGTTGGCCGCGGGCGCTTCGGCGGAGCCGCCGCCGAAGATATTCTTCAGCCAGCCCACGAAGCCGCCGCTCTTTTCGGGAGCGGGTTTGGCGGCGGGCCGGGGCGCGGAGGGCGCCGGGGTAGGGCGGGGGCCGTCGCGCCGCTCTTCGCGGCGGAAGTCTCCACCCTCGCGGCGGCGCTCGTCGCCTCGGCGGCCACCGTCGCGGCCCTCGCGGCGCGGTTGGTCGCCGGCGGGACGGCCTTCGCCCGGGCGCCCCTCGGCGGGACGCAGGGGGGCGATCTCGCGAGCGACCACGGGCTTGCGCTCCACGCGAAAGACCGGCCGCTCGCCGGCGGGAGCCGTGCCGGAGCCGGTGGCGGTTCCGGGGGATTCCCAGCTGGTCACCGGACGGGGGGCGGCGGGCGGAAGAATATTGAGCTCGGCCTTCGGCTCGGGAGCGGCCGGGGCCGGGACGGACGCAGGGGCGGACGCAGCCGACTCCTCCGCGCGGACCGGAGCCGGAACGGCGGTGGCCACGGGAGCGGGCGTGGGTTCGGCAACAGGGGCCGGAGCCTCCGCCGCAGCGGCAACGGCGGGCTCGGGAGTAACCGGTTCGGGGGCGAACGGATTGACGTATTCGGACTTGGTAACGACCACCTGGACGGCGGTCGGCTGGTAGCCAGCCGCGGGCGCGGAGCCGGCGGGGGCGCTGATGGGGCGGGCGGGGCGTTTGCCGCGGGCCAGCCCGGTGCCGCGGGAAGAGCCGAAGCCGTCAAGGCTGACGGTGGCGGCGGGCGCGGCGGGGGTCTCGACCGGCGCCGAGACGGGCGCGGAGTCGGACGGGTTGTTATCGGACATGTCGGGTTTTGTTTTCGGTTGAGGCGCGCTCACCGCAAGGGCGCGGGAGCGGCGCGGATTGATGGTGGCGGCGGAGCGCGGAGGCGCTGTCACGCGGCAACAATCTCCTCCAAGTTCGTGTCACATCGCGGCCGGCGCAACCTTTTGTTTGTAATAGAAAAGGCGGACAGGGGTGGCGGGCGGCCGCCTGAGGCCGGGCGGCGCGGGGCTTGCCAAGCTTCGGGGCGGCTCGCAGGGTGCGCGTTTACCCATCACCCATGGACAAGCTCGAAGAAATTTTCCGCATGCAGGACGCGCTCAACACGCGCATCGGCGTCAAGCTGCCGCCACCGACCGACGAGGAAAAGGCGAAGTGGATCCTCAACTATACCCGCGCGATGCAGCAGGAGACGTCCGAGCTGATCGACAGCGTGCCGTGGAAGTGGTGGGCGAAATATCAGAAGTTCGACGAGCAGAACGCCAAGGTGGAGGTGATCGACCTGTTCCACTTCCTGGTTTCCCTCGCGCAGACCCTGGGCATGACGGCGGACGACGTCTACCAGGCTTATCTCAAGAAAAACCAGGTGAACCACCAGCGCCAGGAGTCGGGCTACGCGAAGAAGGACGCCGACGATTCGAAACACATCTGAGCGACTCGGCCTCGGGCGCCTGGGACGCACAAACCATGCTTTCCCCGGTTCGATTTCCGTGGATGGCCCGCGTGGCCGGGCTGGGGATCCTGGCGTTCTCAAGCGGGCCTTCCGCCTCGCTCGCCGCCGACGCGGATAAAGCGCCCGTCAGGGACCGGGCTGTCGTCGCGGCGGGTCTCGCGGAGGCCTTGGTCTGCCACTACGATTTCGATCATCCCTTGGCCGGCGATCCGGCGCGCGAGGCGGACCGCGGCAACTCGGGGACGGACCTCGAGCTGATCAACGGCGGCGCCGCGATGCGCGTGCCGGACGCGGCGTTTCCGGGGGGCGGGCATGCGCTCCAGACCCGCCAGGTCAATCCGACCAGCCCTGGCAACGACGATTGGAAGGCAGGGCGTTTCGAGCCAGGCGGACTCGCCTCGCTGGCTCCTTTTGCCGGGGCGCGGGCGATTACCTTGATGGGCTGGGTAAAACCCGAGGAGGGCGCGCCGAATCCGGCTCTGGCCTCGGCCACGGCCAATCCGGCGGATGCTTATCCGTCCATCGGGTTTTTCGGCCTGCTCACCGGGCCCTCGGACGGCCACTATGCCCGAGCCTTGCTCGAGGTGCTGCCGGTCGCCGGCACGCTCCGGGTGGTTGCGCTCGGCCGGAGGCTCGATGACGGGGCCACCCGCATCCTCGCCGCCACCGCTCCCTGGCAAACCATAGTGCCCGCCGGCCGGTGGACCCACCTGACCGCGACCTTCGATTTCCAGACCGGCACGATGGCGCTCTACCGCGATGGCGAGGCGCTCGATGCGACTTGCGACCAGCCGCCCGAAGTTTGGCGGGACGGCGATGGCGGGTCGTCCGGCATCGCTTCACCCACCGCGCCGGCGGGCATCAAGGTCGGCGGTAGCCACCCGCAGAACACGCGGGAGCGAAACACCTTCAACGGTCGCCTGGACGAGCTGATGTTCTTCAACCGCGCGCTCGGCGCCGACGAGGTACGGCGGCAATACGCCGCCTTTGTCGGGCGCCCGAAGACGGAAAAATTATAGGCCAGCCACTGCCCTGGTCGGTCTTCAGCCTTTGTGCATCCGCCTGAAAAGCCGGTACAGAAGATACAAACACACCCCGATGGCTACGGAGGCTGTGCTGGCCCACCAAAAGGGAACTCCCCAGACAAAAGCGTCCACCCGCCAACTGAAACAGTGGCCATATACCAAAATCATAGACGTCGCGACCACGCGTCGCAGCGGCCTTTCGGTGAAAACCACATAAATGAACGCGAACAAAGTGAACGGCAGCGTCAGGGCGGCGATGGGACTGGTCCAGAGACGGGCAATCGTATGCGCCGGAATGGCCGCGGGATTTTTGACCAGGATGGACGGTCCGGCCCCGAGCACATAGGCCAGCGACATGCCCAAGAGCGTGATGGCGAAACGCCTGAGCGCCCGGTAGGGAACGGAGTAAATGCTTTTGACCGGATCCAGATAATCCATGGGCGCTCCGTCCTGGGTTTGAAGGGATGACCGGGGCGGGTTGGGGGAATATAAATCCACGGGGGCGAGCCTTGGGGGCCTCATGCCATGCGTTTGGCGAAGTGCTCGGGGTGGCGGGCGCGGCTGAGGGCCACGTCGTAGGTGATCTTGCACTTCGTGTAGAGCGTGTGGAGGCAGGCGTCCATGAGCTGCATGCCCTCGCGCGTGCCGGTCTGCAGGCAGTTGTCGAGCAGGTGGAATTGGTTTTCCCGGATATTGTTCCGGACCGCGCTGTTGGCGATGAGCAGCTCGCTGGCGAGGACGCGGCCGCCGTCGAGCGAGGGCAGGAGTTCCTGGGCGATGATGCCCTGCAGGCTGTTCGCGAGCTGCATGATGACCTGGCGCTGGGCGTTGCCCTCGAAGGTGCCGATGATGCGCTCGATGGCCTGGGCGGTGCTGGGGGAGTGCATGGTGGCGAGCACCAGGTGACCCGTTTCGGCGGCGGCCAGCGCGGTGGCGATGGCGGCGTGGTCGCGCATCTCGCCGACCACGATGACATCGGGGTCCTGGCGCAGGGCGTGGATGAGGGCGTGGGAAAAGGACTTGGTGTCGGTCAGCACTTCCTGCTGCACGACGATGGCGAGCTGGTTCTCGTGCACGAACTCGATCGGATCCTCGATGGTGACGATCTTGCAGCGGCGCTCCCGGTTGATGAGGTCCACGAGGTAATTGAGCGTGGTGGTCTTGCCGGCGCCGGTGGGGCCGGTGACGAGGATGAGGCCGTTGCGGCGGCGGGCGAGATCGTCGATCTTGGGCGGCAGGCCGAGTTCGGCACGGGAGAAGATGCGGTGGCCGCAGAAACGGATGCTGAGCTCAGGGGAAGCATTGCGCCGGTAGAGCGTGACCCGCATGCGCCCGACGGCCGGGTGATGGAGCGAGACGCACAGCTCCCAGTCGCGCTCGAAAACGGCGCGCTGCACGTCGTTGAGCATCGAATCCAGGATGAGATGAGTGTCGTGGATGGTGAGCGCGTCGTCGTCGGCGAAGATGATTTCGCCGTTGATGCGAAGACTGGGCGGCACGCCGACGATGAGGTGGAGATCGGAGGCGCATTCGGTGGCCACCAAGGAAAGCAAGCGGTCGAGCTTGGGCGTCATGAAAAAAGGGAGCGGGCGCGGCGCAGCAGCCGGTCGGTGAGGTTCTCGCGGGACGCGGCGTTTTGGGCCTCGGCGACGCCGGGCAGGGCCGCGTCGATCTGGCGGGCCTGGGCGAGCGATTCGCGGCAGCGGCCGGCGAGGCCGAGGGCGAACTCGCAGCGGCCGCACTCGAGCCAGGCGACGGCCTGGCCGGGGGCGAGCTCGACCGCCTGCCGCGCGTGGTGGAGCGCGAGGGCGAAACGGCGGTAGAAAGCGTGGATGCGGGCGGCGATCCAGTGAAGGGTCCAGTCGCGCGGGCGCAGGGCAAGGGCACGCTCGAAGCAGTAGGGCGCGCCGGAATCCTCGCGGGCGAGCAGCACCTCGCCGCGGGCCAGCCAGATGGCCGGGGTGTCGCCCTTCTCCTCGACCGAGGCGTCGGAAAAGGCGAGGGCGGGGCCGAGCTCGCCGGTGCGGGCGAGGACCACGGCCTTGGTGGCGAGCAGTTCGGAGTCGGTGGGAAAACGCTCGAGGGCCTTGTCGGCCCAGAGCTTGGCCTCGCGCAGCTCGCCGAGCTCGACCAGCATCCGCACCTGAGCGCACCAGGCCTGGGCGTTGGCCGCGTTGTATTCGAGCGCCCGGGAGTAGGCGCGAAGGGCGAGATCGTAGCGACCGGCGAGATACAGGTCCCGGCCTTCGGCAAGGAAGTAGGCCTCGTCCTTGATGGCCTCGCGGCGGGACTCCTCGCGCGGGGCGGAACCGAATTCGAGGTTGTTGAAGCGGCTCATGGGTTGAACGTGCGCCAAAACCAGCGCTTGTAGGGGCGGCCGACGAGCGCGGAATCGGAAACGACGAAGGGTTGCGGCTCCAAAGTCCCCCCGAATCTCCGCCCGGACGATTGCAGATCGACCGGCCAGACCAGGGTGTGGCCGGTCGGGACATGGACCGTGCCGCTCGTGGGCATCAATGGAAGGGCACGGTGGCGGACGCCGTTTACGGTGACGGCACCGGGCGAAAAGCTCACCTGGTCCCCGGGGCAGGCGATCACTCGTCCGAGATTCACGCCCTCGTTGATTCGGAGGCCGTGTTGCTGATGATTGGGCAGGTGGAAAGCGACCACGGCCTGCCGGGGAAAGGGAGGCGTGCGGGCAAAGGGGTTACAAAGAAGAGGTCCCTGCGCGCTTCCGACGGGAACGACCAGCCAGCGAACGACCGGCGGGCTGAACCAGAGGGCCAGGACGGAGCAGGCCAGGGCCAGGCAACCCCGCCGCAAGATGATCCGGGTACGGGAGCCTGCGGGGACGTGTTCGTCGAGGTATTCGGCGATCCCGATGGCATGGATTGCGGCCATGAGGCCCAGAGCGACCCCCCCGCCGGTCTGGCCGACGCAGGCGAGCGCGAAGAAGGCGGCGAGGACGAACAGCGGGGGGCCGAAGCGGCGCAGCAGGGGGCGGCCGGCGAGGAGGAGCCCGAGCAGCGGCACGCAAAAAATCGGAAACAGCAGCCAGCCGTCGGCGATTTTTTCCAGCGGTACGGTGATGAAATGGCCGAACCTGGGGCAGGCCCGGCAATAGCCAAACCACGCGCGCCAGAGCCCGGCGGCGCGGCCGGCCCGGGGCGGATCGTAGGACGAGATGGCGGATCGCTCGGACATGCGGCGCGAACGAGGCGGCTCGGCTCAGTGCTGGCGGTCGATGTGGATGCGCACGTCCTCCTCGGGGGCGAAGAACTCGTGGGTGGGCTCGTGCGACTGGAGTTCGCCGACGATCTGGCGGAAGAGCTCCATCGCCTCCAGGCAGCGTTTGCCCTGGAAGCCGGAGACCTTCAGTTCCACCTGGCCGTCGGGCGCGACGACGATTTCGAATTCACGGTTGGGCATGGGGGATGCGGGGAAATTGTTTAACCGCGGATGGCGTGGACGGGCGCGGATGCGAAGGCGGGTTTTGTGGTCCGCGCGGGTTCGCGGGCATCCGGGTTAAAGTTTGGGTTGTGGGGGGAAGGGGAGGTGAGCGGATCAGTTTTCCCAGTGGCGGACCTTGAGGCGGATGGACCGATCGGCCTGGCGTTCCTCCTCCACGAGGACGAACTCGCGGGCCTGCATCTCGTCCTTGAGGCGCTGATACACGTAGCTCTGCACGACGGCGCGGGAAAGCTCCTCGCCCGCGGCCCGGAGTTGCTCATCGCTGCGTCCCTTGCCGGTGACGCAGAGCGAGGCGCGGCCGCGGGCGTCGCGCGAGAAGGTGACGATCACGCCGTCGCGGCTGACGGAGATGCGCTGGTCGCGCCCAAGCGTGCCGGTGACGACCTCGCTGTTGGCGATCTCGAGTTGCACGCCCTGACGGCCAGTGGTGGAGAGCCGCGCGGAGGTCTTCGCGTCGAGCACGGAGTAGCCGAGCGAGGTGGCGGCCGCGACTACGGCCGTGCTGAAGGCGGGCCAGGCGGCGATGACGATGGGGGTAAGGATGCAGACGCAGCTCATAACAGGGCCGGCGGAGCCGGCCGGGTTTAGGTTTTGAAGTCTAAGTTGAAGACAGCGCCCGAGGAGGGCGCGAAGGCGGTTACGGATTTGGACCGGGCTGGCGGCGTTTCCTCACGCCGTGAGTGTGGCCGACGACATTTATTCCGCGGCGGCCTCCGGCGGGGCTTCGCCGACAACGAGGCGAAGGGGCGGGCCTTTGCGATGGGGAGTGGGGGATTCGAGGATGTAGCCGCCGGGCGTGGAGATGACGCGAAAAAACCGGCCGGTCGATGGATCGATCGCATCGGACGGCGGCCGCCCGGTGCCGGCGGCGGCAAGAGCGGCGGCGAGCTGGGCGTCGCGGATGCGGTCGGTCGTGGCGGTGGCCAGGATGATCTCCGCGCCATCCAGAAACACCTTCGCCAGCGCGCTTCGCGGCGTGGGGGCGGGCCGGGGGGACCCGGAGCCGGGTGGCGCCTCGATAAGGGCGAGAATCGCCTCCTGACCGGTCTCGATCTCGACCAACGACTCGCGCCATTCGCACAGCGAGTCGGGCAGGCCGGCGGATAGCCAAGCCGGAGGATGACCAGGCCGGCGGACGGGCAGGCCGGGGGACGCCGCGATGGCCTCGCAATAGCGACGCAGCGGGTGCCCGGGGACGAGCGTGGCGAGAGCCGCGTGTATTCCGCCCCTGTCCATTGCACTGAAGGACTGCTGCCGAAGGTCCAGGCGAACCAGACGGCCTTGATCGGAAAGCAGAGCCTGCTGCCGGTCCAGATCGAGGGCCATGAGCGTGACTCCATGGAGAGTCTGCTGCGCACCCAGCCGGAAACTGGCGTCGGGGTTTTCCAGGCCGAGCCGTACGGATCCGGATTCGGAAAACAGGCCGGTCAGGCGCAGGGGGCGAGCGGGCGGGATGGGCTCGGCGTCGGCCTTTTGCCACACGAGGAGAGCCAGTTGACGGAAGAGGGCGTCGAGCATGGATCGCTGGTTGGTGAAGACCTCGCGCCAAGACCTGTGCCTCGACAGGGCGGCAAAGCGTTTTCGCAAGGCGGCGACCGTGTCCGGGCCGAAGCCCGGCAAGCGCCGGCCAAGCCATTCCGTGCATTGCCGCTCGATGCCGATCCGTAAGAAACATGCGGTATCGGAGCCGAGGTGGCGCCCGAGGGCGGTGACATCGAGGACAAGCAGGGCCGCGGCGGAGGGATCCCCGGCGAGCAGGCGGTCCGCGTGGGTCAGTGCCACCTGGGCCAGGACGCGGACCGGATGGATGTGAGGGAAAATCTGTTCCCAGCGAAGGCGGGTATGATCCACGCCCCAGTCGACCTGCGGAGTCTCGGCTCCGCCGCGCAGGGCCTGTACGATGAGGGACGTGGCGGCCGCATCGGGAGACTTCGTCGGAGTCCATCGGGATACGCCCACGACCTCGAGGGCCGGCAGGTACGGGTTGTCGGCGGGGATCTGCATGGCGGAAGCGGGCGATTACGGGTCCGGCGGAAGGTGGAAAACCCTGGCCCGCTCCTCCGGGGTGGCGCGCTCGATGGCGAGGGCGGTGAGCAGCAGGGCCGCCAGGGCCAGGAACGTGAGGGCGAGGGCGAGCGTGAGGAGGGGGCGGCTGTGGGGCGAGGGCATGGCTCGGGGCGTTAGTTATGAGACCGGCCGGCCGGCCTTTCCTCACGCGCGTGTTCGTGTGAAAACGCATCCGGTTCTGCCGGTGCGCCGCTTGACCAACGGTGGTTCGCGGGCTGACTATCGGCATGCAAGCCACCCTGACCGTTTCCAAGGCCAAGGCGCAGTTTTCCGGTCTGGCCCGCCGGGCCGGATTTCGTGCCGCCGGCCGAGCGGGGGACGATCAATCGCACCGATGAAGAAATCGAGCTGGGCAACACGGTGGGCGAGTGCCTGTGAAGCTTGAGCGTTGGGACATCGTTTTTGTACCCGCTCACGAAAAGAATGCGAGTGGGCATCCGGCCGTGGTGCTTTCGCCGCCCGTATTGATGGGCTCAAAACGTCTCCGGGTCGAAGCGGCGAAAGCTCATCAGGTTGTCTTAAATGGCGCGGACGGACTGGAGTTTGCGACCCTGGTGGATTGTTCGCTGGTCTACCAGGTGCGCAAGGCCTCGATTCTGCGAAATGCCGGCCGCGTGGCGCATGCGCGACGTTCCGGCATCGCGGCGCGGGTGCGGGCCGCGCTTGGGGTGGGGTGAGCGGGGGGACGCAGCTTTTGGTTCTTCGAACCGACAGGAATGCCGGCGCTCCCAGGGGCGAAGTGTCCGGCTGCGACTGCCTCAGAACTCCATGCGCCGGTGCTCAAGATCGGCGGAAGGCTTGCGGGCGGAGCTGGCGTGGCGGGCCCGCCCCTCGGCCCAGGCGCGCAGGCGGCTGAGCTGTTCGTCCATGGTCTTGGAAAGCGGTACGGTCTGGCTCAGGGCCTCGAGAATATGCTCGGTTGCGAGTTCGCGGCCCTCGGCGAAGGCGTCGTAGAGCGCGCTGATGATGGCCTGCTCGATTTCGGCGCCGCTGAACTCCTTGCTGGCGGAAACGAGGTCGGCGAGGCGATAGCCGGCGGCCGGGCGCCCGCGCCGTTCGAGGTGGATGCCGAAAATCTGCGCGCGCTCCTCCTCGGAGGGGAGATCGACGAAGAAGATCTCGTCGAGGCGGCCCTTGCGCATGAGCTCGGGCGGAAGCTGGGAAATGTCGTTGGCGGTGGCCACGACGAAGACCGGCGCGGTTTTCTCCGAGAGCCAGGTGAGGAAGGTGCCGAAGACGCGCGCGGTGGTGCCACCGTCGGTGGAGCCCGAGCCCTGCGAGCCGGCGAAGGCCTTGTCGATCTCGTCGACCCAGAGAATGGCGGGCGCGACGGATTCGGCGACGGCGATGGCCTTGCGCACGTTCTCCTCGGAGGAGCCGACGAGGCTGCCGAACATGCGGCCCATGTCGAAGCGCAGCAGGGGCAGCTGCCAGTGGCTGGAAACGGCCTTGGCGCAGAGGCTCTTGCCGCAGCCCTGCACGCCGAGGAGGAGGATACCCTTGGGCGGCGGCAGGCCGAAGTCGCGCGCTTCGCGGCTGAAGGCGATGGCGCGCTTGTCGAGCCAGTCCTTGAGAATGGGCATGCCGCCGACCTGGCGGAAGGTCTCCTCGCTGGCGTAGTATTCGAGCAGGCCGCTCTTGCGGATGATCTGCTGCTTCTCGGCGAAGACCTCGTTCACGTCGTCGCCGCTCAGGCGCTCGTCCTTGACGATGATTTTGGCGAAGACGTTTTCCGCCTCGTTCAAGGTCAGCCCGAGGGCGGCGCCGAGCAGGCGATCGCGGCCGGCCTCGTCGAGATCGATGGCGACCTGGCGGAACTGTTTCACATCCTCGACGATGCGGTCGAGCAGGGCGCCGAGCTCGGCGCGGTCGGGCAGGGGGAAATTCAGGACGGTGATCTCTTTGTCGAGCTCGGGCGGGATCTCCTGCGCGGCGGAGACGAGGATGATGGTTTTGTAGCTGTTCTTGAGGTGGAGGGCGATTTCCTTGAGCTTCCGGATGACGGCGAAGTTGCTCTTGGTGAGGAAGGGGTGGAAGTCCTTGAAGACGAAAATGGCGGGCTCGACTTGATCGATCACCTGGTCCAGCGCGACGAGGGGATCGCGGGTGGCGGCGTTGCGGTGTTTCTGGGACTGGATGGAGGTGCCGGCGGGAACGAGGCCGGTGGTGTAGCTCCACTCGAAGAGTTTTTTCTGCCGGTCGCGGGCGATCTCGATGAGGAGGTTTTGCACGCGCATCTCTTCGCCGGTGACGATGTAGAGGATCGGATAGCGGGCGCGGATGAGGGTCTTGATTTCCTGGGCAAGCTTCATGGGCGGGGGAGGAGGGCGGAGCGAACGACGGGCGGGGAAGGCGGGATGGAGAATGGGGCAGGCAGGGCGAAGGCGCGCAGGCACATGGCTTCGTCGCCGGGATCGAGTTCGGCCAGCACGGCGGCGAGAGCGGGGGTGATGTTGTGGGCGAGAATGCGACCGTCGGGCAAGATGAGGAGCTCCGCGGAACTCTGCCCGACCCCGAGCGTGGCGGCGTAGTTGCTGGAGGCATTTTTCATTTCGAAAAGGCAGTTTTAACCGCAGATGGCCGCAGATAGCGGAAAAGAGAAGGATCGAGGCTTACGGCGGGATGGCCTGGTTTTCATGTAGCGGATTTTATCTGCGTTCTCTGCGTAATCTGCGGTCGGGTCGAAACCGGTTGGATGGGCCAGCTCAGGCCACGAGGTTGAGGCCGTGGCTGGTGGCGATGCGGCGGGCGAGGTCGATCTCCCCGGCTGTGGCGGGAGCTTGCAGCTCCGGATGGACCCGGGAACGCCAGGCAGGCCAGAAACCCTCGCGAAGGTTGACCCTGACCTCCGGCAGGTAGGTCGCGAGCCAGGTGGCGACGGGACGCCAGCAACACTCCACGTGGCCGGGCATGAGCAGATGGCGGACGATGAGCTCGTGATTTTGCGCGGCCCACAGGAGAGTCTCGCGCACGGAAGCGGTATAGCCGGGTGCGTGGGCGAGGCGCCGGGCGCAGGCATCGTTGCCGAATTTGTAGTCGGCGACCCAGACGTCGAAGATGCCGTCGAGCAGGGCGCGGGCCTCGGCGGAGGCTCGGGCGTTGGTCTTCCAGGCCAGGGTGGCGGACTCGGGCAGGCGGGCGGCGATCTCCAGGGCGTCGGCGAGGTGGATGGTGGGTTCGCCGCCGAGAATCATGACGGTACGCGCGCCAGCCGCGAGGGCGGCGGAGGCGCGGTCGGCGAGGTTGGCCGCGTCCAGCGGCTCGCCGGACCGAGCGTCCCAGCTCTCGCGACCGGTGATGCAAAAGTCGCAGCGCAGGTCGCATCCGCCGAGTGCGATGGCGAACACGGGGGCGAGCGCGAGTTCGTCCGAAACCTCCGTCTGGGCGGAGAACACCCGGCCGAAAGGCCCGGCATGGCAGCGGCCGGCAGGACCGGCACGGCGGTCCGCCCCGCAGAGGTGAGCGCAGAGCCGGCAGTTGCCCAGAGAGGCGCGGGCAGCCTCGGCGCGCCGGGCCGCGAGCGCCGCCCGGCCACCGCGAGCGGGGAAGTCAGGAGACGACAAGAGCACCGGGGCGATCATAGCTCGAGGCGGCTCATGCGTTCGCTGCCGGCCAGGCGGGCCGTCTGGCGGTGGATCCAATGCCAGCGGGCGGTGAGGTAAAGCCAGCCCGCGCCCGCGCCGGCGGCCAGCATCGGCAGCACGAACCAGCGGCCGCAGGAGAACCACGTCACGATGAGCAGGACGGCGCCCCAGGCGAGGGCGGCCGTCCGTCCGCTTAGCTCCAGGCCGGGGGCGGCGAGCAGGCGTTCATGGCCGCAGAGCCGACCCCAGGCGACCAGCAGGCCGGCGACTGCGATGGTGGCGCCGCCGAGGAGTCCCTCGGCGCGGGGAAAAAGCAGGCAGGCGGCGAGGCCCGCCGCGACGGCGCAGAGGCCGACGTAGAGCCAGCATTCCAAGGGCTTCCACACGCGGTCCAGCCACGCGCAGAACCAGAGAAAGGCCCAGCCGCCCATGAGGAAGTCGATGGGACCCATGGGCAGGAGCGGATAGGTGAAGAGCCGCCAGACCTCGCCCCGCCAGACTGCGGAGGGATCGAGTCCAAGGTATCCGTAGAAGTCATACCAGCCCGTCATCCGGCCGAGCAGCAGAAGGGCCATGAGCAGGACAATGGGCCCGGCGACGGGGGCGGGGGGCAGACGGCGAAACCAGGCGGGGGGATTCACGGTTTTCCCCCCAGCAGGCGGCGCCACCACGACACGGGTTTGGGCGGCTCGGCTGCGAGAGAGGTGCGCAGGCGTTCGGCGACGGCGGGCGGTGCGGGCGTCTGGGCGGCATCGTGGCGCAGCAGGGCCTCGGGAGAGGCAAACTCGGCTGCGGCGCCGTGCGCGGAGTGCTGGCGCTGGGCCTGGTCGTGCTCTTCGTTTTCGCGAAATTCGGATTTGTGTTCCATGGCGGCTCAGGCGGTTCGGGGGAAACGTTGGGCGAAAGCCTTGCGGGCGCGGTGCAGCTTGCCACGCACGCTGTCGGCGGATTGCCCGGTGAGGACGGCGATCTCGTCGTAGGAAAGCTGCTCGTCGGCGGCGAGCAGCAGGACGAGGCGGTGATCGGCGGGGAGTTGGTCGAGGGTGCGTTGGATGCGTTCGCCCAGCTCCTTGGTCTCCAGGACACGGATGGGACCGTCGTTCGGCGAGGCGGGCCCGGAGTCGATGGCCTCGTCGGCGTTGTTCACCATGGTGCGCTGATACCAGGCGGCGCGGAGGTTGCGGCAGTGGTTGAGGGTGATCTGATAGAGCCAGGTGCGTACCGCGGAGTCGCCGCGGAAGGTGTCGAGGGCGCGGAAGGCCTTGATAAAAACGTCGTGGGTAACGTCCTCGGCGAGGGCGGGCTGGCCGAGGAGCCGGAGGGCGAGATAATAGACGGCGGAGGCGTGGGCGTCGTAGATGGCTTGGAAAGGAGTGCCGGCGGTCCAAGGCGGGACCTCGGCGGCGGGGGCGGAAGCGGCGGAGTGTTGGCCGAGAAACGACATCACAGGCTTGGACAGGGGCCGGCCGGCATCCTCACGGGATTTTTGTCGGAGTCAGGGGAAAAGCTTCGGGAGGGGACGGGGTGCGCTGCTGGCGTGGTTCATACACCGGCGGGGATGCCAGGAGACACGCCAGCGGCCGGAAACAAAAAGCCTCCGGCCCTCGGGGGCCGGAGGCTGGTGCCAGCGGGTTGCGGGAGCCGACTCAGGGCGCGTGGCTCACGTCGAGGCGCAGGAAGCGGTGGGGAGTGGCGGAGATCAGCTGGGTGTCAGTCACGGTGACGGGTCCGGCTACGTTCGCCGAGCCGGTGGAACTGGCGATGGTGGCCCAGACTGGAGTGCCGGCCAGGTCGTCGGTGCCCTGCACGGTGTAGACGAGGTCGGGGTCGGCGACGCGGGTATAGGTGAGGGTCAGGCGGAGACCGTCGCCGGTCTTGTCGAGGGTGGCGATCGGCGTGGCATCGGCGAGGTTAGGGTCGCGGCCCGAGGCGTATTCGAGCAGGTTGGAGAGGCCGTCGCTGTCGGGGTCGGCGAAGTCCGCGGCATTACCGGCGTTGGCGGTGGTGCCGAAGTGGGTCTGGCGCCAGCCCTCGATCGCGCTGGCCACGGCCACGGTCACGGTGGCGGAGGTGCTCGTGCTGGAGCCGCTGGCGTTGGTCACGATCACGGAATAGATGCCGTCGTGGGCCCCGGTGACCGAGGGCACGGTGTAGGTGGCGGAAGTGGCGCCATCGATGGGATCGGAGCCGAGATACCACTGGTAGGAAGGCGCAGGGACGGCGACGGCCTTGACCTCGAGGGTGAGGCTCTCGCCGGCTTCGAGGTTCGCGCCCTCGGGCTGGGCGGTGATGATCGGCGCGAGCGCGGGAGTCCAGGAGCCGCCGAGCACGTAGGAGGGCGTGCTGTAGTTGGCGATGTCGGTGGCGTCGGCCGGCTGGGTGAGCTGTTTGGAGAACGCCGCGCGTCCGCTGACGTCGACCGGCAGGGCGGTCGTCGAATCGGTGGAGTTGTATTCCCAGAAGCGGACGTTCGGAGCGGAGGTGGCGTTGTCGAGTTTCCAGCCGGCGGGGGTGATGAAGCTGCTCATCGAGCAGTTGATCAGGACGAACTCGCTGTAGGGGAAGGAGCCGGGGTCGATGCGGGCGAAGAAGTTGCCGGTGGAGCCGGCGATGGAGCTGAGCGCGCAGTCCACGTAGACGAAGCCGTGGTTGGTGGAGGGGTTGCGGACCTGGGCGAGGTAACCGCCGCTGGCGCGGAGCATCTTGATGTCGCAGTCCTTGAAGAAGGCGGGGCCGTTGCCCCACATGAAGTCCACGTCGCCCTCGATGCGGCTGTCGCCGATGTAGGTCTGGCCGTTGAACTGGACGGTGTCCTGGTAACTGTAGGTATCGATGCCGGTGATGATGTTATGGCCGGTGGTGACGTTGCCGCGCAGGATGATGGCCTCGGCCTGGGAGCCGTTCTGGGGGGTGGAGTTGAGCACGGTCAGGTTGGCGAGGACGGTGCCGGAGACGTTGTCCCCGTAGAAGGTCATGCGGTGGTAAGAGCCGGAGACGTTGTTCAGGTTGTTGTTGTTGGGGTATTCGATGATCGTCTGCGCGCGGTCCTCGCCGAGGAGGGTGAGGTTGTTTTTCCCGGTGAAGTAGACGGTCTCGAAGTAGGTGCCCTTGCGGATGAAAATCCGGGTGGGCGTGGTGTTGCCGGCGGGGACGAAGTCGAGGGCGGCCTGCACGGTGTGGAAGTCGCCCGAGCCGTCGGCCGCCACGGTGAGGGTGGTGGCGCCGGGCGCCGGGCCGGAGGCGGCGGTGGTGAAGCTCCAGGTGGAGCTGCCCGAGATGCCGGCGAAGGAGGCGCCGCTGGAGTCGACGAAGACGCCGGGCTCGATAGTGATGTAGTAGCTCTTGTCGTAGGCGAGGACGCCGTTGCGCGGGTAGATGGTGGCGGTGCTGCCCGAGAGCGTGACGGCGTAGTAATTGAAGTTGGTGAGCGTGCCGATGGTCTTGTTCTGCACCGGCAGATCGCGGGTGGAGAGGGTGGAGGCGGCGCGGAGGGTGTTCTTCAGGGTGGTGGCGGCGACGAGGTCCACGGAGTCCACGACGGCATCGGTCGAGGCGTCATGGATTCGGATGAAACCGGATACGCCCGCGAAAATCGGCTGGTTGAACGTGATCGACAGGCGGGTATCGGGCAAGATCGAGCCGGCGGAGGTCGCGGGCGTGGTGGCGGTGGCGGAGATGCCGGACGAGACCACGGCGACCGAGGCGATGGAGCTGGTGATCGTGCCGACCGAGTTGGTGAGGGTGACGGTGTAGTTGCCGGAATCCGCGCCCGTGGCGGAGCCGACCGAGTACGTGGCCGAGGTGGCGCCGGAAATGGCGACGCCGTTGCGTTTCCACTGGTACGTGGGGGCGGGCGTGCCGAGGGCGGTAACCGAAAGCTCCAGGGGAGCTCCGAGGGAGAGCGTGGCGCCGACAGGCGGATCGGTGATGGAGGGCGCCTGGTTGACGACGAGGGTGGCGGGGTCGCTGTAAGCGGTGCCGAGGGAGTTGGTCACCGCGAGGCGGTAGAGACCGGCGTGGGCGAGTTGGGCGTCGGAGAGAAGGTAACTGGTGGCGGTGGCATCGGGGATGTCGGTGTAGCTGGAACCGCCATTGGCGCTGAATTGCCACTGGTAGGCGAGGGGGGCGGTGCCGCTGGCCTGGGCGGTGAAGGTGTTCGAGCCGCCGACGAGGATGCTGGCGTCATCGGGATGGGCCAGGATCGAAGGGGCCACCGGGCCGACGGTGACGGTGAGGGTGGCGGTGGCGCTGGTGGCGGAGCCGGCGGCATTGCTCACGACCACATGGTAATTGCCGACATCGCCGAGCGCGACGCTGGCGATCTCATGGGAAGGACCGGTAGCGCCGTCGATGGGATCGGAGCCTTTGTACCACTGGTAGGAAAGCGGGGCGGCGCCGCCGCCGCTGGCCACGACCGCGAGACTCACGCTTTCGCCGACGGATTTGGTCTGGCTGAAGGGATCGGTGGTGATGACCGGGACGATGGTGGTGGCGGCCGTGGTGGTGACGGTGATGCGTCGCATGTCCACGAGCTGCACGTGAGCGGCGCCGGTGGAGGAGGCGGTGGCGCGCCAGCCGAAGGCGAGCGCGTCGAAGGTGCCGGTGAGGATGCTGGTGCTGCTGACCGTCTTGGCGACGAGGGGAGTGAGGCTGGTGTTGGTGCCCTCGAAAAGGCGCGACGTGATGTCGAGGCTGGAGGTGCCGGTCTTGGTGACGGTGAGAACGACGGTGTACGTGGTGCCGCCGCTCAGGCTGCCCAGGGTGGAGAGGGTGCCGGAACCGACGGTGGTGCCGGAGGCGTAGCTGTAGACGACGTCCTGGTTGTTGCTGGCGGTCTCGGCCTGGGCGGGGCGGGTGTTGATGGTCTGGCTGGTGCCGCTGGACATGATGCGGCTGACGTAGCCGAGCCAGTTTTGGGCGTTGCCGGGGCTGCCGGTGGTGACGCCGTTCAAGCCGCCCGGCTTGGGCTGGACCTGGCTGGCGTTATAGAGGCCGATGAACAAGCCGCTGGAGCCGAAGTCGAGCATGGCGGCGGTGGGCGTGAAGACCGCGGTGACCTCGACGGATTCGCCGGTGTTGACGAGAGCGACGGGGTATTTGGTGAACAGAGCTTCGATCATGTTCACGGCGGAGGAGGTTGCGGGCAGGCCGAAGCGCAACTGGCCTTCGGCGACTGCGGTGGTCTGGAAGGCCTTGGCCGAAATCTGCTGGTAGTCGGTGGCGTGGAGCGAGGGATGGCCGGGATCGATCGCGGCGGTGCTGTTGATCGTGGAGCCGGAGCCGAAGGTATCGTCGAAGACGGTCGACAGCTCGGCGCGCGCGGCGCAGCCGAGGGAAAGGGCGGCAAAAAAGGCCCGGACGAAGCGTGGATAAGGGTGCATAGACGGAAAGCAAAGCGACCGCACCGCCGGAAGAATCCGGCGGTGTTGATTGAAGGATTGGGCAGGGGTGGGGCGTCATGCCCGGACGGGCACGGCGGGGGGGGGATACCCAGATTTAGGGATATCGAACCGCATCCCGGCTCAACGTCGGGTCGATGCGCATTGTTGACGGCAGAGCAGACGGAATCCTGCCGCCATGCGCTTAGGCGGAGCAAATCCGACCCGGTTGGGCGCTCAGGTTCGGCGCCGGGCAAGCAGCCGTCGGAGTTCGGCGTAGTCGATCTTTGCGTTGTGGCGGCGGTCTAGCGGAAGTCGGGAAAGGCGGCGAAGGACCAGTCCGGCGAAGCCGGCTGCTTCGAGACGGATGCGGGCTGCGGTCTCGACCTGACGATCCGTCGTCTCCAGCGCGACGACCGCGCCGTCTGCGGTGGCGAGCAGGGCACTGCGGCGAAGGCCGCGGATACCGCGAAGCGGCACCTCGATTTCGGCGGGATAGAGCGTGCGCTTGCCGAGCCGGACGCGTCCGGCACAGCGCCCGGCCAGCCAGAGCCGGCCCTGCGAATCGAAAAGACCGGCGTCGCCGGTACGATGCCAGATTTCGCCGCCAACGAGAAACTTAGTCTCGGCATCCCCTTCGCCGCCCAGGTAACTGCGGACGACATGCGGGCCGCTGACGACGATTTCGCCGATTTCCCCGGCGGCGCAGATTTCGGCGGCGAAGCCGGAGGCGTCGAGCGCAGGGCGCGGTTCGCCCCAGCGGTCCCGCAGCACGGCGCAACGGATTTCCGGCCGCACGTGTCCGCCGGGCAGCAGGCGGGCGGCTTCGGGAGCGGCCAGCGCCTCGGCCGCGTCGATCTCGGCGATGGGCTCGGCCTCGGTGCTGCCGTAGACGCAGATAACGATTGTTCCGGGCGCGGCGGTGCGCAGGGTTTGCAGTTCGTCGGCCCAGAGCGGGCCTCCGCCGACGTAGAGCTGGCGCAGGCGGGCGAGCGCTCCGATGCCGGCCTGAGCGCACGCGAGGCGGGCCCAAAAGGCGGGGGAGGCGCCGCCGCGGGTTACGTTCCAACGTTCGATCTGGGCGGCGACGGGACCGGGTTCGATCCGGCCGGGACGGGCTGGGTTGCCCGCAGGAATGACCGAGGTGAGGCCGCTGCCGAGATTCGCGAGGAGGAAAACGGGCAGTGTCGTCAGGTCCGTTTCTCCGTCGTTAAGGGCGATCGCTTCGGCGATGGCGGCGTGCTGGGCGTGCAGAAAACCATGGGTGCGGACGATTGCCTTGGGCCGGCCGGTGCTGCCGCTGGTGAAGGTGATCAGCGCCGGAGTATCTGCCGAGGCGGGGAAAATCTCGGTGGCCGGAAGGGCGGCGATGAGTTCGCGCCAGGCGATGCAAGCCGGGGCCCAGCCGCGGGTGCGCAGACGGACCAGGTCGCGACGCAAGCCGGGCACGGTGAATGAGAGCCAGTGGGCTGCGGAAACACCGAAAAGAGCGCGCGGGCGCCAGCGGAGGACACAAGCGGCGAGATGAGCCCGGCCTTGCGAGGGATCGACGAACAGGCAGACCAAGCCGGTCTGCCAGGCGCCGACGAGGAAGGCGTAAAGTTCCCCGGACATGGGTTGCAGCACGAGCACGCCGTCTCCCGGGCGGAGGCCTCGGGCGAGCAGCCCACCCGCCACGCGCGCGGCCGTTTCGGCCAGTTCGCGGTAGCTCCAGACGTGGGTGCTGCCATCCGCCAGGGGTGCGACGATGGCGGCGCGGTCGGGATGAGTCTCCGCTCGGACCGCCAAGGTGGCGGCAAGGCTGGGACGGTTCATGGGACGGCGAGCCGGCGGGCAAAGAGCGCGTAGCGGCGCATCGGCGCGCCGAGCCGGGCGGTGATGTTGGTCACGGGGTTGTCTTCCAAAGCGAGCGCATGGATGACGCGGCTAAAACCGGCGGCCCGAGCCCGGTGATGGGTCGTCTCGGCAAGGAGACCGCCGAGACCTGCGTAGGCGCGGCCGGGCAAGGTGGCGGCAGTCTTGAGAATCAGGGTGTCCAGCGGGAGCCCGTGCGCCGGGCGCAGATAATCGGGCAGGGAGAACATGTAGCCCACGCAACGGCCGGCCTGCTCGGCGACGAGCACGAACTCGGGGCGGATTTTGTCGCGGTAGGCGAGGTACTGCGCGACGAAATCGGATTCGGGCAGCGGGGTGTAGAGGTAGTTGTGGGCGAAACTCACCAGCGATACCGCGTGCAGTGCGCGGAGTTCGGCCTCGAAGCGTGCGGGATCGAGGGGGCGGATCAGGACGCCATCCCGGTTGAGCCGCTCGCGCACGCGGTCGAGACGCGGGTCGACCGCGTCGAGACGCGTGATGAGCGCGGACTGATAGGTCGCAAGCGGGGTGAAGCCTGCCGCGGCCCACCAGACCGGGTAAGCGGGCGGATTCCACGGTTCCATCAGGAAGGGCGGTTCGTCCCCCGTCTCGATGACCCAGCGGTAGCGCCGCCAGGTGTTTCCGTCCATCGGACCGATGGCGAGTGTGGCCCCGTGCGCGGCCAGTTCGGCACAGGCATGTTCGAGTACAGCCCGGGCCGTCTCCGGCGAGGCGGCGGTGAAATGGCCGATCACGCCGGGGCGCTCGCCGGCAAGCGGTGGGGCGGTTTCCCGCCACCACGAACAACGCGCATCGCCCGCAATGACATGCCCCTCGGCGCGGTGACGGAGAATCCGCTCCGGAGCATAGTCGGCGGCCGGGCCAGGGCGGGCGGAGGCCACGGAAAGGCCGTCGGCGAGGAAGGTTTCGACATTCATGCGAAAAGAAAAAAGCCGGCGACCGATACCGCGGCGCCGAAGAGAGCTTGCAGCAACCAGCGGGTGTCTTCGTCGCGATGGAGTTTTATGTCGCGCTCGGCGAGCAACATTAGCACGGCCTGGGCGGCGAACGCGGTGTGAGCTGCCCCAAACGAAACCTGCGGCGCGAGCGTCAGCCAGGCGAGCGGCGCGGATGCGATGGCTACCACGGCGGCGAGCGGATGACGGCGGCCGGCGCCGCGATCCGGCGCGAGGCGGCAGAGGACGAGATAAAGCGCGGTCAACGCGAGCGGCGCGCCCAGCCAGACGAGACCGCCGAGCGAGACGAACAGATAGAGGGCGAGGACCACGCCCATGAGCCCGGCGTCGCTTAGCGCGGTAAGGCGCCGGCCGGCCAGCGCCGCGCCTCCGAGCAGGAAGACCAGGATGGCGGCGCGGGCGAGCAGGCCGGCGGGCTCCCAGGTCTCGGCCCGCGCGAGCACGGCAAAGGTGAGCAGGGGGAGAAAAAGGTTATCCAGGCCTTCCTGGGCCACACCCTCGACCAAGGCCGCGAGGCCGGCGGCCAGCAGGGCGGCGGCGAGGGCGAGCGGCCAGGTCCAGCCGGCGAAGGCGGCGAGCGGAAGCGCCACGCACAGGGCGGCGAAAAGGAACACTGCCACGCTGCCCTCAAGGCTCTTGTGCGCCCCGTCCATGCGCAGGGGATGACGGCCCCAACGACGGCCGACCAACGCGCCGGAGGCATCGGCCAGCGCGAGCACCAGCACGGGCACCGTGTACAGTTCCCAATGCCCTTCGCTGGCATGGAATACCAACGCCACGGCGAGCGGAAACACGAGTTCGCCCCAGGACGGGCGTTCCACCCCGTGCAGGGCCGAACCGAGCGTGCCGCCGCGCAAGGCGCGCAGACGGAGGAACCCGAGACCGGCCGCGCTCAGACCGGCGAGCGCCCAGACCGGAGCGGGCGAGGCGAAGAGCCAGGGAAAGGCGGCGCAGCCGAGGCCGAGCGCGACATGGACGGCTTTCCGGCGCAATTCGGCTGGCCAGTGCAGCCGCGCTCCGAGCCAGGCGAGCAAGCCGAGGCCGGCGGCCAGCGCGAGAGCGACGAGCGGGACCTCGAGGAGGGGCTTCATGAGGGCGCGTCGACGACCTCCTCGACCACGAAACGCGAGTAGAACCAGGCCTGGTCGCGGGCGTGCAAGACGGCGGATTCAGGCAGGGGGTGCAGACGGCTGGCGAGCGAGGCCGGGCGCGACCGCGGCACCAGCATGTTCCAGTAGGCGAGCCGCGCTCCGGGACGAGAGCGGGCGAGGATGGCGCGGAGGATGCGCTCCGTGTTCTCCTGCGACATGTATTCGAAAATATCGGACAGGTTGAAGGCGTCCGCCGCGGACGCATTGGGACGGGCCAGCCAGTCCTCGACAGTGCAGAGGTGCCATTCGAAGCGGTGAAGCTGGGAACGGATCTTGTGGAAATTTTCCTCGCGCAAGGCGAAGGGCAGGGCGGTGCCGTGGGTGCCGCGCAAGACCCAGTGCAGATAAGGGTTGGTCGTCGGGTCGAGTTCGACGAGGGCGTGTCGGGTGCGGGACAGGATGCGATCCGCGACGGAGCCTTCGACATAGTTGAAAAAGGCGGGATCGCGACCCAGCGCTCCCATGAGGCGGCGGGAAAAGAAGAGTCGGAATAGGAGCCGCCAGCGCCAGGTATCCCAGCGCCGAGCATAGAAATCGCGCCGGGCGGCGGCGGCGCGCGGGGTGTCCAAAAGTTCGGACACGCGGCTGCGGCTGTGGACGAGCGGCAGCACCCGGGAGCGAAAAAGACGGAAGTAGTTCTCGAATTTGCCCGCCCCGCCGATGCCGGCGGCGATCAGCGCGGGGTGGGCGTCCCAGAAGGCGGCGACTCCAGGCGTGAGTTCCGGACGGCAGCGGGCATAGAGCGCGGCCCGCTCCCCGGGAGCGGCAGGACGGGAGCCGAGAAGCCGGAGGAAGCCGGGGTGGTCGAGGTTCCCATAGGCGGCGGCGCGGAGGGCGACGCAGGCGAGCTGGGCGGGGTTGAGGTCGAGGGCGACGACGCGTTCCGCGCCGGCGGCGAGCAGGGCGAAGGCGTTGTCGCCGGCGGAAGCGATGCTGACGCACGCGCGGCCCGCGGGCTGCAGGGCCTCGACGAGGAGGCCGGCATCCTCCCAGCATTGGGCGTAGCGGATGGCGCCGAATTCGGCGCGGGAGGCAACTTCGGTGCTCACGGGACGGCAAAGGCGGTTTCGAGGCGGCGTACGATGCCGGTGGCGCCGTCGAGCTCGACCAAGTCTCCGGTGCACAGCCAAGCGGTGAGACCGGGCACGGCGACGACGGAGGGCAGACCAAGCTCCCGCGAGACGATCGCGGAATGGGAAAGCAACGAGCCATGCTCCACGAGCAGGCCGGCGGCGGCGGGGAAGAGCATGACCCAGCCGGGGTCGGTGCGAGCGGCGACCAGGACCTCGCCGGGTGCGGGCGCCGCGCCGCGAGGGTCAAGCACCACGCGCGCCCGGGCCCGGACAAGGCCGGGACAGCAGGGCAGGCCCCGACGGAGATTCGGGTCGGCATCGGTGGAGGAGACGGAGGCGCGGCGTTGTGGGGCGGAGAAGGGATTGCCCACATAGACAGTGCCGCGGGTCTCGACGCGGCCCGAAGGCTCGGGCGCAGCAGCGTGGCGGGCGAACTCGGCGCGGCGGAGGGCGACCAGCCCGCGCAGGTCGGTGGTGACAGCGGTTCCCTCGATGAAGCCGAGCGCTTCCGGCACCGTGAGATAAAAGATGTCGCGCGGAGTCCCGAGCACGCCGACCTCGGCCAAACGTTGCCCGACGGCGAGGAAGATCACGCGCACGCGGGCGAAGAGTCGAGTGCGCTCGAGGCGCAGGTTTTCGCGGTCGCGGACGTAGCCGCGTGCACGGCGGAGTACGCGGGCGAAGACAAGTTTACGTATGGGCCGTCCCTTGAAGGCGGCGGCGGCGCGGGCCTCGGCCTGGCCTCGCGCGTCGAAACGCGGGCGTTTGGGTTCGTGGTGGCGCGGGATCAGGGCCGCGATGCTGCGAAGCAAGGGACTGGGATCGTCGCGCAGGGTGATGCTTTCCAGTTTCAGCTCTTCCATGCAGCGGTCGCCGAAGCGCTCCAGGTAGTCTGCATAGCCGGCGGCGCAGGTTTCGTTTCCTGGATCGCGGAGAGCGGATTGGAAGGCGGCAAGATCGCCGGCCAGCAGGGCGGCCCTGAGCCCGGGGGCGTCGTTGGCGATCGCGGCCAGCCGCTCCACCCTTTTGGCAGGCTCGGTGCTTACGAGCCCGCCTTCGCCGCCGACGAGGTCGTTGGCCAGCGACTCGGCGCCGAGCCATTTCGCGCAAAGCGAGCGCAAAACACCGTGGTAGAGCATGGCGAAGAAGTCGTTCACCATGGGCGCGTCCCAGCGGGTAAGGAGCTGGCGCTCCAGCGAGCGGTAGGCGGCGGCGAGCTCATCGGGCCGTTGGTCGGCGAAGGGGGTGGCCGGCGCGGCGAGGGCGGCGTCCAGCCGGGCACGGAAGGCGCGCTGGATTTCCGGCAGGCGGCGGCGTGCGCGGAGGAGGCCCATCACGGTGGAGACAAGGTGGCTGAGGTCGGCGAGCCGGGCGCCGAGTCCGGCCCCGGTCACGCGGGGAAGGAGTTCGGCGGGCATTTCCTCCTTCACGCCCATCATTTGCTCCATGAAGCGGCGGTTCCAGGTGAAGCCAGGGAGCAGCGCGATGGCACGATACCAGTCGACGAGGCTGTAGTAGACACGCCCTTGCACGAGTCCGAGCATGCGGCCGAACAGGTCGGCATTTTCCGCGAGTTTTTCTTCCGGCACGCCGAGCAGGCGGCAGAACTGCCAGTAAACTTCCTCGTAGATGTAACGGGCGAAACTGTAGGTGAGGGGCGTGGTGACGCCGCAGTAGCTCTCGGCGATGTTGCTGTTATCCCAAATGAGCAGGGCGCCGTCGGGATCGGCCACGCGGCCGAGGGTGGTGACCGGGCGGGACTGCAGGAGGAACAAGTCCCCACCGGCGAGCGCCCATTCGATGTCCTGGGCGCAGCCGAAATGGGCGGCGCAGCGGCGGGCGAGCGCGGCGACGGAGATGGCCTCGGCGTCGGTCAATACGGGGGCGGGTTCTCCGGAGGCGAGGTCGCGGGCAATTACCGAGCCTCTGCGGTCCACGGTGAAAGTGTCGGCGTTGCGCGCGCCGGAGACCAGCGCCTCGGCGAGGCCGCGCACGGCTGCGACCGTGGCGTGGGCGCGGCGGCCGGAGACCGGATCGATGCTGAAAGCCACCCCGGCAGCGTCGGCCGCGACCATGCGCTGAAGGATGACCGCGGGGGCTTCCGCCTCGGCAGCGAGCCCACGCTCCGCCCGGTAGGCACGAACGCGTTCCGAGGAACCGCTGCGCCAGACCTCGGCGACGCGTGCGGGGACGTCGGCAGGAGCGACATCGAGGTGGCTTTCGAACTGGCCGGCGAAGCTGTGTTCGCCGCCATCCTCGTCGCCCGCGGAGGAGCGCACCGCGACGCGACCGGCGGGGCCGGCGAGACGGGCGGCGAGCGCGACGAGTTCCGTCGCGAGCGCGGACGGGACCGACGCCTCCGGCGTTGAGCGGGCGGCGGGCAGGACGACGGCGAAGGGCGGGACGGAAAACCCGGCGGCGGCGAGCGCGTGGAGCGCGCGGGCCTTGCCCCCGACAGGGGCGGAAGCGCAACGCGGGTCAGCGGCGTCGAGCCAGAGCGGCAGGGAGACTGGGTTCATTTGAGCAGGAGCGGGAGGGCCCCGAGAGTGAGGTAGAGCAGCATGGTCCAAAGGCCGCTGAAGGTTTCGATGCGTTTGGCGGTGTGCGTTTCGGGCCTGCGGAGGAAAGCATCGGCGGCGAAGAATGCAGCCAGGAGAGCGGCTCCCAGGATGATCGCGGCCCGGAGGGCGAAGCCGATGCGGGCGGCGGCGGCGCAGGCGGCGCAGGCGGTGAGGACAAGCGTGCCCGACCAGGCTGCGACGGCGCGCCGACGTCCCCAAAGCACGGAGTAGGTTTCCACGCCGGGCTCCTCGTCGTCGGGGGCTCGGATCTTGCGGCCGAGTTCGAGGGAGAGGCCATTGCAATAGCTCACCACGAGAAACCAACCGAGCCCGGCGGGCAGTCCGCCGCCGGCAGGAACCCAGTCGCAGGCGGTGGCGTAGAGATCCACCAGCGGCATGATGAACATGTGCGACCAAAGGTAGAGCAACGGGCGAGCCTTGAGCCATTCGCGACAGAAGAACTCGCGGGTCATCAGCGCCAGATATGCCCAGGTGACGACCAGCAGGCCGGCGAGGTGCCAACCTGGGGCGAAGCAGAGCGCGAGGGCGAACTGCACGGCAGCGGTGGCGGCCCAAAGCCAGCCGAGCTCGCGGAGTTTGACCAGGCCGCGCGGCACCGGACGGTAGGGGCGCCAGCGGGCATCCTCGCCGGCGTCCTTGAACTCGTCGGCGATGCGCAGGTGAAGGAAGGAGAACAGGCAGGTGACGAAGGCCACCGCCCAGCCGCCGAGTCTGGGGGACGGGACGCTCCGCAACTGCGCCGAATAGCTGAGCGCGCAGAAGCTGAAGCAGGCGATGAGCGGACCGTGGGCGAGGAGGGGGAAACGTTCACGCTGGTAGACCCACCAACGGGCGGAGCCCGTCGGATCGGAAGGGGAGGGCGGACGGGTGGGAGCGGCGGAGGTCACGAAAGGACGGAGCCGGCATAAAGTTTATATGTCAACGATTGAAGTCTAATCATTATCTCGGGTCGAATTCGGGATGGCGCCGCCCCGCGCGAGCTTGCCGTGGGCCGAGGCGAAGTGGCCGGCGCTGAGCGCGGCGATGATGGAGAGTTCGCCGGCGAGACAGAGCGCGGCGCAAACCTCGGCGAAGGCGCGGGCGTGGCCGCTGCCGCGGAGGCCGAGCATTTCGAGCGCGGCCGCCTGGGTCGGCAGGCCGGTACCTCCCCCGACGGTCCCGACGATAAGGTTGGGCAGGGTGACGGCGGAGTAGAGCGCGCCGTCGGATCGAGCCTCCATGCGGGTGACGCCGACGGCGGCTTCGGCGACGCAAGCGACGTCCTGACCGGTGGCGAGGAAGAGAGCGGCGAGGCCGTTGGCGTAGTGGCCCTGTACGCCGAGGGTGCCGCTGAGGACGCCGCCGAGTGCGGACATGCGCCAGTAGTCGGCCATGGCGACGGCGGTGGTGCGGAGGCGGCGGGCGACCAGTTCGCCAGGAAGGAGGATCTCCGCGGTGACTTTCTTGCCTCGCACCGCCTGAAAGGACTGCGCGGAGGCTTTTTTGTCGCCCGACATATTGGCCTCGACGTAGTGCCGGAGCGGGGAGACGGGGGCGTGCGCCAGCAGGTGAGCGCAGACGGCGGCGGTGGCGAGCGTGACCATGTTCTGCCCCGCGGCGTCGCCCGTGGTGTAATCGAGGTGCAGGTAGAGGTGGTTGCCCTCGATGGCGAGGCGCAGGCCCTCGAGCCGGCCGTGACGGGTAGTGGTGGCGGCGATGGCCCGCAGTTCGTCGGTCTGACCGGATACCCAGGCGGCGAAATGGCCGCAGGCGGCGGCGGTTTCAAAGACGAAGCCGGGGCTGCGGGTGACCCCTTCGTTGAGCAGGATGCAGGCGCAACCGCCCGCCTCGGTGATGGCGTGGGTGCCGCGGTTGTAGGAGGCGACGAGCGCGGCCTCGGTGGTGGCCAGCGGCACAAAAAAATCGCCGCGGGCGTGCAGGCCGCGCACTCGGAGGGGACCGGCGACGCCGACGGGAACCTGGGCGAAGCCGACGAAGTTCTCGATGTTGCGCGCGCAGGCTTCCGGGTCGGGCGAGGCGGCGCCGTGGAGTGCAGGCCGAATGGCCCGCGCGGCTGCAGGCAGGTTGTGCCACCGGCGAGCGACGGCCGCGGGAGAGGCGTCGGCGCTGTTGGCGACCCGTCGAGGGGCGGGGCTGGGATCGGGCGCGAGGCGGGCGGCGGCCTCGGAAAGAGCGGGCAGAGTTTGCAACAAGCGCTGGGCGCGCGGGCTGTCGAGCGACATGGTTGCGAGCCTGGCCCGGCGCAGGGTGCCGCGGCAAGCGCCGCGGAGCCGGCTTTGACGTCCAGCGGCGGAACGGTTTTTGAACGGCCATGCTCAAACCCGGCCAGAAACTGGATACCGATTTCACTCTCAAAATCGTGCGCGGCGGGGCCCTTGCGGAGGTGGCGTTTGGCACGCTCCTCACGCGGCCGACGATCGTCTCGGTCTACATGCGGAACAACACCGGTTCCTGCGACCGGCAAAACGACTCCCTCATCGCCCACGCGGCCGAATTCGACCGGCGCGGTTACAATTTGGTGGCCGTCTCGCGCGATACCTGCGGCTCGCACCGGCGATACGCGGAGACCAAGGGAATTTCCTACGTGCTAGCGAGCGATCCGCAGGACCGGTTTGCGACGGCCGTCGACGCAATCGTGGAAAAATCTATGTATGGGCGCACCTTTCGCGGTCCGGCACGCGCCGCCTTCGTTCTCGCCCCGGATGGCGCGCTGCTCGCCGTGCTCGAAAAGGTGGACCCGAAAAACCACGCGGCGCAGCTGCTCGCCATGCTCGACACCCTGAATCCGTGACAAGCCGGGAGCCGGCTTGCGGGCGCGTGACGGATGCGGTTGATTCCCCGGCGATGAGCAGTCCCAGCCAGTCTCCGTCCGCCCCCTCGCTTCAGGAACTCCGCGCCGCGCGCGGCAAGCCGCCCTCCGCGCTGCGGCGGTTCCGCAAATGGATAATCGCGGGTGGGGTGTTGCTGCTCCTGATCCTCTTAGGCTTTTTCGGGCTGCCGCCAATCGTCCGGGCCCAGGCCATCAAACAACTGTCGGCGCGGCTCGGCCGTACGGTCACGATCGAGAGGATCCGCATCAACCCGCTGGTGCTCTCCGCCACGGTGGAGGATTTTGCCGTCGCGGAGGCCAGTCCTGCGGCGGGCGAATTCGCCGGTTGGCGGCGTCTTCACGTGAACGTCGATTCCTGGCCGCTTCTGGTGGGAAAAATCCGCTTCCAGGAAATCGCGCTCGACGGGTTCCGTGCCCGGGTGGCCAAGGGAAAAGAAGGCGGGCTCAATTTCGACGACATCGTGGCTCGCCTGATGGCGCCCGATCCGGCCGCGCCGCCCGAGCCCACCAACCCGAAGGCCGGCTCGAAGCCCCTCGCCATCGCCCGGCTGGCCGTAACCGATGCACGGGTCTCCTTTGACGACGCCAGCGGCGACCGCCCCTTTGCGACCGTGGTCGGCCCGCTGACCTTTTCGCTCGATAATTTCTTCACGGTCGGCGGCCCCGACTCTCCTTACCAGTTCGAGGCCGTGACCGCGGCGGGCGAGCGCCTCGCATGGAAAGGCACGGTTTCGACCAACCCGGTGAAATCGCGCGGCGAACTGATCCTGGCCAACATCGATCTCGCGCACCTTTCCCCGTACTACCACCAGTTGGTGAAGGGCGAGCTTCGCTCCGCTTTCGCGGACGTTTCCGGACGCTACACCTTCGGTCTCAAGGACGGCGTCCCGGCGCTCACCTTCGAGGACGGCGCGTTCACCCTGCGGGAGCTGCGTTTCGGCGCGCCCGGTGCGGAAGGCGATGCCTTTGCGCTTCGACGCGTGGCCGCGACGGGGATTTCGGCGGATTCGACCACACGCAAAGCCACGATCGCGAAGATCGAAGCTGGCGGGGTGAGCCTGAAGGCGACGCGGGACGCCAACGGTATCGACCTGCTGCGTCTGCTCGCGCCCGACGATGCGGAGCAGAAGACAGCGCAGTCTGCCGCACCCGCTGCCCCTGCCGCGTCCACGGCTTCCGCCGCGCCCGCTGCCGCCGCGCGGCCCGCGCTCACGGTCGGGGAGTTTTTGTTGTCCGGACTGCGGGCGGACCTGACCGACCTTACGACGCCGCGGCGGGCCCAGCATCGGATCGAAGATGTGGTTCTTTCCGTGACCGGTTTCGACTCGGCGGCCCTGGCCGAGGCCATCCCGTTTTCGCTCGAGGTAAAGTTGCCGGAAGAGGGCCGGGTCTCCGTCTCCGGCGCCGCGGCGCTCCAGCCCGTCGCGGGCGAGTTCGAGATCGCGGTCGAGCGCGTGCCTTTCGCGCAGGTCAGCCCCTATGTGGAGCCCTTTCTGAACGTTCGCCTCGCCGGCGGCACCCTGCGCACTCGCGGCAAGGTGTCGCTGCACGAGGGCAAGACCGGTTTTGCGGGCGACTTCGGCATCGCCGGCTTCGCCAGCGTGGACGGCAAGCTGGCCCAGGATTTTGTGAAGTGGAGCGACCTCGCGATCGACGGCATCCTGGTGACGAGCGAGCCTCTGTCGCTTCACGCGGATAAGATCCGTCTGGTCGATCCGAGCGGCCAGTTGCGCATCGAGGCCGACGGCACGCTCAGCATCGCCCAGGTCACCCCGCCACCGCCGAAGGAGGAGAAGAAGCCCCGCGAGCCGGTCGCGATCGTGCGCGTGACCGAGGATCATCCTGCCACCAAGCCTGTGGTCGGAACGCGGACCGGGCCGGTCATGCCGGAGAACCCTTTCCCCTTCGCGCTCACGGTGGACCGCATCGAGATCGAGCGCGGAGCCTTCCGTTTCGAGGATCGCTCGGTCAAGCCCGCGGCACGTGGCGGGCTGACCGGTTTTTCCGGCAGCGTAAGCGGGCTTTCCTCCGAGACGCTGGGGCGGGCTGACGTGGATCTGCAGGGCATGGTCGACGGCGTCGCGCCGGTGTCCGTCACCGGCAAACTGAATCCGCTCGGAACCCCCGCGTTCGTGGACCTGAAGGTCGACTTCAAGGGCATCGATCTCCAGCCCGGCGGCGGGCCCTACATCGCCAAGTTCACCGGCCGTAACCTGGAGCGCGGCAACCTCAGCCTCGCGGTGAAAGCCAGGCTCGACGAGCGGAAGGTGGACATGGCGAATGTCATCACGCTCGAGCAATTTTACCTCGGCGAGAAGAACAACAGTCCCGACGCGACGAAATTGCCGGTCGGCCTGGCGCTTTCGCTTCTGCGCGACACCCAGGGAAAAATAATTATCGATCCGCGGGTCGAGGGCAGCCTTGACGACCCGGATTTCAAAATCGGCCGGATGCTCCTGCGCGTGCTGACGAACATCCTCGCCAAGGCGGCGACCTCGCCCTTCTCCCTGCTCGGCGCGGCTTTCGGTGGCGGGGGTGACGAACTGGGCTGGCAGGATTTTGGGGCGGGCCAGACGAAGCCCGACGACGCCGGTATCAAGAAGTTGGAGACGGTGGCCAAGGCGATGAACGGCCGTCCCTCGCTCGGCCTCGAGATCGCGGGCGCCTACGATCCGGTGAATGATCTCGCCGCACTTCGTTTCGAGCGGCTGGACGCGCAAGTGCGGGCGGCCGCCTGGGAGACACGTCGCCAGGTGGATCCGAACACCCCGCCGCCCGGCGAGCTCGACCTCACGCCCCAACTGCATGCCGGCATGGTGGCGAAGCTGTATGCGGAGGCCTTCCCCTCGGAGGCGGGGGCTCTCCCTGCCAACGGCGTAGAGCCGGAGCCGGTCCGCGTCCGTCCGATGGAGCGTCCGGCGGCCCCGGCTGGGGAGGAGACAGCCCCCCGGCGGAAGATCGCTCGTCTGCCCAAGTTCTACGTGAAGGGCGAGTATGCGAGAGGCACGCCGCTTCCCGAACCGGCGCCGATGACGGAGCCGAACCCGGACGCCGAAGCGACAGAGCCGAAGGGAACGGCGGCGGCGCCCGGCGATGGCGAAACGTCGACGTTGCTTGTTTCCCTGGAAGAAATGGAGGCACGGCTGGCGTCGCGGATCGAAATTCCGCCGGCGGAGCTGCAAGCCGTGGGCGAGGCACGCGCGCAGGCGATCCGCACCTGGTTGGTCGAAACCGGCAAGGTCGCGCCCGAACGAATCTTCCTCGCGCCGGTCGCGGCGACCGGCCTGCGGGTGAATCTTCAACTCAAGTAGGCGCGCGATGCCCGGCATGACTTGCCGTCCGGCCTGCGGGGCCTGCTGCATCGCCCCCAGTATCACGTCCCCGATCCCGGGGATGCCCAACGGCAAGCCTGCCGGCGTGCCCTGCGTGCAACTGCTGCCCGACCTGCGTTGCGCTCTGTTCGGCAGGCCTGAGCGGCCCGCGTTTTGCGCCAGCTTGAGGCCGCACGAGGACATGTGCGGCCGGAATCGGGAGGAGGCCCTGTGCCGGCTGCGCGCCTGGGAGGAGGCGACGCGGCCGTGATCAGGCGCGGCGCAGGAGACGTTGCAGCCAACCGCGCCTGGCGGGTTCGGTCGCCTCCGCCGGGACATGCGTCGGCGGCGGTGGGGCGAGGTGGTGACTCAGCAGGGCGGCGACCGCGGACTCCAGGCTGAGGTCGTCGAGCATGGCGACAAGGCGGGTAAGCGGCGTGCCCTGCGCCAGTGTCGTCCGGATATCCTCCGCCTGCGAAACAAAGTGACCCGTACGTGCCGCGATCTGAGCGCGAAGCGCGGCGGGGGCGGAGGCCGGGTCCCGGGCCAGACGGATGCGCTCCTCGACCGACATCGGGCGGACCAGGAGCGCGATCGCCTCGACGAGATGCAGGCCGGTGGCGCGGGGCCGGAAGGGCAGGTGGCGTGCGAGGGTGGCCTCGTCGATATGGACGACCGCGTTGCGCAAGTCGCGGAACACGCCGCCAACGATGACCTGGCGCGAGACGTTGCGGGCGAAGCCGATGAAATCCTTCAGCGTTCGGATGTGCTCGCGTTCGCAAAAGGAGTGCGTGGCGGGGGTGAAGGCGCAGAGCGCGATGGGGAAGTCCAGGGGAATGCCGAGCTTGTCTAGGTTGCGCCGTACCGGGTCGGACCCGGCCTCCGCCTTGCCGGCGATGGCCGCCATCGCGCCGAAGGACGCGTCGAAGGCGAGGGTGCCGCGCAGGATTTCCGCGAGTTGGTCGAGCAACACGGATGGCCGCCCAAGGGTGACGAGACGCTGTATCGCCTCGGCATGGGTGAGATCGATGTAGACGGAAGGTTTCTCGTCAGGGCCCTCGTGAATCCAGACGCAGCCATCGATGTTTTGGGCAAGGCTGGCGAGCGGAGTGTCGACCATCATCGAGCGATGAAACGCGATCCGAAGCTCGTCCCACTGCGCGGGAGTCGTGTGGGGGCGGTTGGCGGTGGCGGGCACGGCGAGGAGGCTCATGGGGAGGATGGGTGGTTGAGAAGTTCGCGGGCGAGGGCGCGGTAGTCGCCGACGATGCCTTCGGAATCGGAGGCGGAGTCGGGGGAAACGAGAGGGACGGGGAGGCCGAGCGTGACGGCGCGGCGTACGATAGTGGCATCGCGCACCTGGGCGGAGAATATCTTCGCATCCGTGGAGACGCGGCGGGAGGTCTTGAACTGATTCAGGCGAAGTTGCATGCGCATCTTCGGGACCTCGACGTCGGTGTTGCCTTTGACGGCGTTGAACAGGATGCCCTCGACCTGGGCGGCGGCCCCGAGCGCGTGGCGTCGGAAGCCGGCGGCCAGGTTGTGAAAGACCGCGAGTTTTTCCACGAGGAGCGTGAATCCGATGAGCGAGAGCGCATCGGGGTTCGACGGCACGTAGATCTCGGTGGCGGAGAAAACGCCGCACTGGGAGGCGCGGAGGACATTGGGCGGGCAATCGAAGAGGATGAAGTCGTAGTCCCTCTCGACCGAGGCGAGCTCCTCGCGGAAACGGAGATAGGCGGGCTTCCGGGGATCGCCCACGAAATCGGCCTCGAGGTCGACGAGGTTGAAGCTGGTGGGGAGCAGATCGAGACCCGGAAGGACCTTCTGGCCGTCGCGGTCCTCGACCACGTCGCGCACGATCAGCTCGGCCAGGGAAGGCGGGTCGGGGAGAAACAGGCTGAAAACCGTGCCGCGGGTGGCGGTGACGAGCTGGTTCCAGCGCTCCAGACGGAGCAACCAGATGGATGCGTTGGACTGGGTGTCGAGGTCGCAGAGTAACACGCGATGCCCCTGCTGTGCGAGACAGGTGGCGGTGTTGACGATGAGCGACGTTTTACCGACGCCCCCCTTGTAGTTCAGAAATGCGATGCGGCGGGTCATGAAGGCGGTTGGAAAGACTGACAGGCAACGAGTCGGGCGGAGCGGGGTCGGGGGCAAGAGGCAAGCGCCGCGGAAAGGTGACATGTTTGTAACGGAAAAATGAATACGAAATTTTCCCGCGATTTCCGAGGCCCCGGGGGCTCGGTCGGTGACGGTCCGGTGACGGCCGGGTTAAATCCTCGCGCGGAGCGTTTTGGCGTTTGCGGAGGCGCGGCGCGCAGCGCATCGCGGACGGGTCATGAGCGTTCCCGTCGTCCCACTCTCCGCATTTTGCAACCTCGCCGGCGCCGCGCTGGCGGAGGACGTGCGCCGCCTGATGGCGAATCTGGATTTCACCGGGCTGGTGTTGTTCTCCGACACGCAGGGCGAGCAGCTCGCGATCCTGCCGGTCGGCCGGGGGCAGCGTTACGCGTGCGTCGACGAAGTGGCCGGGGCGGAGATCGAAGGCCTGCGGCCGCTGTGCGGGCTGCGGCTGCGCGGCGCCGGCGCGGAGGCGACGGACGACGGGGAGCGGGCGAAGGAACTGGCGCGGCTGGAGGAGAGCTTGAAAGCGCGCGAGCGCTACGTCGCGGAGTGCGAACAACGCATGGCCGAGGTGGGGCAGAACCTTTCCGAGCGGGAGGCGATGCTGGAGCAGCGCGAACAGCAACTGTTGGCGAAGGAGCGGGATTTCTTCCGACGCAGCGGAGACCTGGCGCGGCAGGCGGCGATCGAGGTCCAGGCCTAGGCGGAAACCGGTTTTCATGAACTTACCCAACGGAGCAGGCGGCAATTCTCCCTTCGCGGCGCGCACGCGCGCCGCGTTTCCCGCCCAGGCACAAGGATCGGGCGGGACCCCCGTCGCGGCGGCCAGGCCGGCCGGGGTGCCGATTATGGCCTCTGGTCCGGCACCGGCCGCGAAAAAATCGGCTTTGCCGCTCGTGCTGGCCGCGGTGGGCGGCCTGGCGGCCGCGGGGGTGGGGATCTGGTTTCTGACCGCCGGCAAATCTCCGGTGCCGGCGGCACCGGCCGCGGCGGCGGCTGGAGCGCAGACGGCGGCGAAACCCGCGGCGCCGGCTGCATTCCGCGACGCGAAGGCCGATTACCAAGCGTTGGTCGCGCGATCGGCCACGCTCGCGTTGGAAGGACCCGAACGCGCGGTACTCGCGGAGGCCACCCTGCGCGCGGCGGGAGGAGACTTCGCCGAAGCGCAAGCGGACCTGGGCCCGATCGTGGCGAAACACGCGGAGGCAGCCTACGACAAGAGCGCGGCGGCGTTGCACGGGATCAAACTGAATGAATATCCCACGCCGGCGGCGCAGCGCCTGCGGCAGGCCCTGATGGGATCGGAACAGGCGGCGAAGGATGGGCGGTGGGCAGAGGCGGTGGCGCGCCGGGACGAAGCCGCCGGGTTCGTGGCCGGGGCGCAGGCGGAGATCGCGAGACGCCTTTCGGAGATCGCGAAAGAGGCCGCCGGACGGGGAGACTCCGAACTGGCGACCTATTTTTATGAGCGGGCGCTGCGGCTGGAGCGGGCGGACGTGGCGGCACGGGCGCACCTGTTCGCGCACAAGTTCAAGGCCGGGCAGATCCTGCGCAGCCCGGGCGGAATCGAGCTGGCCTACGTGCCGCCGGGCGAGTTTTTGCGCGGCAGCCGGGCGGCGGAGCCGGGGCGGAGCGCGGACGAGGAACCGGCGAAGGTGCGGCTGACGGCCGGTTTTTTCCTCGGCGCCACCGAGGTGACGCAACGGCAGTGGGACCTCGTGTTCGGGCCCGGCGCGGCGGAGCGGGCGCTCAAGGCGGCGCGGGCCAAGCCGGAGACCGTGGGCCCCGAGCTCCCGATGCACAGTGTGCGCTGGGACGAGGCGAACGAGTTTTGCGCACGGCTTTCCGCACAGGACGGGCGCCGTTACCGGCTGCCCACCGAGGCCGAGTGGGAATATGCCTGCCGCGCCGGCACGACGACCGCCTTCAACCTCGGAAGCGACGGGCTTTCGGCGCGAGATGCCAACATCGACGACGGCTCCGCGGCGGCCCGCTTTGCCCTTGCCCCGGCCGGAGCGGCCGGGCGGGCCAACGCCTGGGGCCTGCGCGACATGCACGGCAACGTCTGGGAGTGGTGCGCCGACTGGAGCGCGCCCTATCCGGCGGGCGACGCGGTCGATCCGCGAGGCCCCGCGGACGGCGCGGCGGGGCAGGCGGACCTCGCGATGAAAGTGGTGCGCGGCGGCGGCTGGAACGCTCCGGCGAGCGACGCGCGTTCCGCCAACCGCTGGGAGTATTCCCCGGCGGTGGCCACCGCCTACATCGGATTACGCGTGGCCTACGATCCCGAACTGGCCGCGCCCTGAGCGCGGATGGCCGCGATGGCGGCGCGGGGCGATTTTCTCCTCCATGAAGACCCAAACCATTCCCTTTGCGGCACTGGCCGCGCTGCTTTTGCTCAACGGTTGCCAGGCCCCCGCGCCCACGGCGCGCTCCGACGCCCAGGCCTCGCGAGACGCGGAGATCGCGCGCATCCTCGACCTGAAGGCGCGCGGCGTGATCAGCGACGCACAGGCGGTGCACATCATCAATGCGATGGTGACGGAGGGCCGGGTGACGCCCGTCGCCTCCTCCCTTCCGGCGGCAATCGCGAAGCCCGCCCCGGAACCGGCGGCGCCAGCCACTCCGGCGGTCGCGGCTGCGACGCCGGCGCCGGCACTCACGCCGGCGCCCGCACCCGCCCCGGTCGCGGCGGTCGAGACCAAGCCGGCCCTGGACCCGCGTTATCGGCCTCAGGTCGTGCTCGCGGGCCGCCTGCGCTCCATCGGCTCGGACACGATGGACCTGCTGGTGGCGAGTTGGGAGGAGGTGTTCACGAAATATCATCCCGGACTGAAGGTGGTGCATGAGGGCCGCGGCTCCGCCACGGCCACGCCCTCGCTGGTCGAGGGCCAGGCGGACTTTGGCCCGATGAGCCGGCCGATGCAGGAACCGGAGGTCGCGAAGTTCCGGGAACGCTTCGGCTATGCCCCCACTCAGGTTCGCGTGGCGATCGACGCGCTCGGGCTGTACGTGCATCCGAGCAACCCGGTGTCGCAGACCGGGCTGACGCTGGAGCAGGTGGACGCGATCTTCTCCTCGACGCGCAAACGCGGCGCCGCCGAGCGGCTGGCCGCCTGGGGGCAGCTCGGCCTCGGCGGGGAGTGGGCGAGCGCCCCGATCAACGTCTACGGCCGCAACAAAGCCTCAGGCACCTACGGCTTTTTCCGCGACTCGGCGCTGGGCAAGGGCGAGTTCGGCGACTGGGTGCGCGAGCAGCCGGGCAGCGGGCAGGTGATCGGCCAGGTGGCGGCGGACAAGTTCGGCATCGGGTATTCGGGAGTCGGATACAAGACGGCCGGGGTGGCGCTGGCACCGCTGCTCAAGGTCGCGGGCGGGGATCCGGTGGAGCCGACCGAGGACACCGCGCTGAGCGGCGAATATCCGCTGGCGCGTCCGCTGTTCCTGGCCACGAACCGGGCTCCCTCCGCACCGCCGAGCGACTTGCAGCGCGAGTTTTTGGGCTTCGTGCTCGGCCCGGTTGGGCAGGATGTGGTCAAACGCGAGGGTTACTACCCGCTGCCTTCCGCGCTGTTGATCGAGGAAACGGCGAAGCTGCATTGAATCTTCGCGCCAGTTTCGGCATCGGGCAGGATTCACCGCTTCGCGAGAGGCGGTTTTTTTGTCGAACTAGGGGATGCGCCGGAGAGACGGAGCGGTGAAACTACGAATCAGGTCGAGGTGGACGGCGTGTGAAGTGCTTGCAATAAGTCTCACGTCGGTGCTTTATCGCATTTTTACATCATCCCATGGGATCTAAACCTCAGGCCGTGTCAGAGCCTTCTTTTTCGGCTGCGGATGCAGTCGGAGGCTTCGGCCCGGCGGGGACTTTTCCCTATGCGGTTCTGGGCAACGAGCCGGCTCCTCCAGTCCGTACCGGACTGAAGATGCCTTCCAGGCGGGGCACCACGCCCGCGAGCCCGGCTGGAGCTGCGGAGCGGAATCAGGCTTTCGAAGCCTATACGCGACGTCCTGTACCGGCTGGACGAACGGCGCGGCAGGCACTGGTGCTGGCCCTGGCGGAAGCCAGCGCAGAAACGGACGGTCTCGGACCGGCGGCCGGTCATCCAAGCGAAGGCGTAACCAACGCGTCGGCGACTGACGCCGCCTCGGCTGCTGCGACGCCCAAGACGGCGGTACCGGTCCGCCTGGCCCGCAAGCCCCGGATCAAAGCGGAATTCCCGGTGGCTAACGAGGCCGCCGGGCTGCCTGCGCCGGAATTGTTGGTGCCCCTGCCAACGGTGGCGCCTTTCGTGCCGGCCTCGGCGCAGCCGCAGTCGATCGCCCCTGCTTCCGCTCCCCTGCCTGCGGAGCAGGCGGTGCCCGGGCGGCTGAAGGTGTCTCTGCGGCGTTCCGGTTCTGCCTCGACGCCGCCGGTCCCTCCGTTGGTGCCGCCGCCGCCCTCCGAGGCACCGTTTTTGATGGGGCCCGTGATGGACGGCACGCGTGCGCCGTTGCTGCCGATTCCAAGCCTGGGATCGGGTGTGCCGTTGCCCCTGCCCTCGGCGGCCGGCGGGGCAGGAGAGCTTCCCGGTTTCCTCGTGCCGCTGGCCATGCCGGGGCCCGCGACCGAGACGAAGGACGAAGGGAAGGCGGCAAACGCGCCAAAGGCAAAGACGGACACGGAGCGCGGAGTCTGGTGGGGCCGCGCGGTGGCGGCGGCCGTGGGCGCGGCCTTTTTGGTCCTGGGCAGCTATGAGTGGCGGCAACGGGGACTGTGGCCTTTCCAGCCGGAGGCGGCCGGTGCCGTGGCTGCGGCGGCAAGCCCCGCTCCCATCAAGCCCTTCTGGACGGTGGAGGTGACCGGCGGCCAGCCCGTGCCTGCGGGCGTATCGGTTGTCGACGCGGAGCGTCCGGCGCCGGGTCGGGATTTCGTCCAGAGGGTGGAGCGTTTCAAAATCACCGGCGTGCTGCAGACCAGCCCGGCCCGGGCCATCGTGGACGGCCGGATCGTCGAGGCGGGGGAGATGATCGATTTCGCGCACGGCGTGCGGTTGGTGGGCCTGGATCAGGAGAAGCATCTCGTGATTTTCGAGGACCAGACCTCGGCCCGGGTGGCAGTGCGTTACTGAGTGCCGTCGCTGCGGCTGTCGTCGCTGCGGCGGTTAACATCAAACGGCTGCCGAAGAATCTGGCCAAGGGCAGGGCGAGCCCGTCGAGCCCGCCGGGAATTTTCGGTGGCCACGTATCGCGAACCGGTGCCCGGCCTGCGGCGGGTTACTTGCCGAAAAAGCCGAACAGGCGCTGCAAGAAGCTGCGTCGGGCGGGGCGGCCGGGCTGAGGACGGGCGAAAAGCGCGGGGGTCAAGTAGAGCCGCAGGATGGATGCGACCGAGGGCTCGACCAGCAGGTCATCCAGCGGAGCGACCAGGCGGGAGAGTGGCGTGCCGGCGGCGAGGGCGGTGCGCAGCTCCTGGACCTGATCCTTGAAGTAGACAGCGTACTCCTCGCCCTTGGCATACACCTCGGGCGGCAGGCTGCCGGGCTGGGTGATCAGCCGCTCGCGCTGGACTTCGTCCAATTCGCGGACGAGGAGGGCGAGGCTCTCGACGAAGTGGAGCCCGGATGTCTTGATGCGGAAAGGAAGGTAGCGCGCGATGGTCGCTTCGTCCACGTGCGTGACGGCGTTGAGCAGGCCGCGGAACTCGCCGCCGATGATCATCTGGCGGGAGGCGCCCCGGGCGAAGGTGAGAAAATCGGTGAGGACCTCGATGCGTTCGCGTTGGCAGAACTGGAGCGTGTTGGGCTTGATGGCGCAGAGGCGGACCGGGAAATCGAGAGGGATGCCCAGGCGCTCGAGGTTGCGCGGCACGGGATCGTGCTCGGCCTCGGCCTTGCCGGCGATCTCGACCATTTCGCCGAAGGACTCGTCGAAGGAAAGCGTGCCGCGCAGGATGACGACGAGGAGATCAAGGACGGAGGGCGGTTGTCCGGCGGCGGTGAGGCGGGCGAGGACTTCGGAGTGGGCGAGGGCGATGTAGCCGGCGGGTGTCTCGCCGGGCCCCTTGAGCGGCCAGACGCAACCATCGATGTTCTCGGCGAGGGCTGCGAGAGAGGTGTCCACCATGACCGAGTGTCGGAATTCCAAACGCAGGTCATCCCATTCGGATGGGGTGATGCGGGGCGGGGCGGAGGCGAGATCGGTCGGGGTATTCACGGTGGGGTCAGACAAAATTGTGCTGGAAGAGCTCGCGGGTAATGGCGCGGTAATCGCCCACGATGCCTTCGGAATCGGCAACGGAATCGGGGGAGACGAGGGGAACGGGGAGGCCGAGGGTGACGGCGCGGCGCACGATGGTGGCATCGCGCACCTGGGCGGAGAATATCTTCGCGCCGCGGGCGACGCGTTTGGCGGTCTTGAACTGATTCAGGCGAAGCTGCATGCGCATCTTCGGGACTTCCACGTCGGTGTTGCTTTTGACGGCGTTGAAGAGGATGCCCTGGACCTGGGCGGCGGGGCCGAAGGCGTGGCGGCGGAAGCCGGCCGCCATGTCGTGGAAGGCGGCGAGTTTTTCCACGAGGAGCGTGAACCCGATGAGCGAGAGCGCGTCGGGATTGGCCGGCACATAGATGTCGGTGGCGGAGAAAACGCCGCACTGGGAGGCGCGGAGGACGTTGGGCGGGCAGTCGAAGAGGATGAAGTCGTAGTCCTTTTCGACCAAGGCGAGCTCTTCGCGGAAGCGGACGTAGGCGGGCTTGCGCGGATCACCGGCGAAATCGGCCTCGAGGTCGACGAGGTTAAAACTGGTGGGAAGGAGATCGAGGCCGGGAAGGACTTTGCGGCCGTCGCGATCTTCGACGACATCCGGTACGATCAGTTCAGCCAGAGAAGGCGGATCGGGAAGAAACAGGCTGAAGATCGTGCTACGGGTGGCGGTGACGAGCTGGTTCCAGCGTTCCAGACGGAGCAGCCAAATGGACGCGTTGGATTGAGTGTCGAGGTCGCAGAGCAGCACCCGCGCGCCCTGCTGCGCGAGGCAGGAGGCGATGTTGACGATAAGGGAAGTCTTACCGACGCCTCCCTTGTAATTGAGAAATGCGATGCGACGCGCCATTCGTGCCGGGTTGGATTTTAAGTCAGGATATAAGGACTGGGGTTGGAATAGACCTTGAGCTTCTGACAGAAAGTAAATTGAACTGTAAACAGAATGTTAGGTATTATACCCCGGTTTATGTATGGAAAACCCCTGACCTCGTCCAGCCGGAGAAAACGCCTATGAACATACCCCTCGTGCCGCTTACGGCGTTCAGCAGTCTGGCCGGTGAAGCTCTGGCCGAAAAACTGGGGGATTTGCTGACGCGAAAGGATTTTTCCGAGATCGTGCTCTTTTCCGATGTGCCCGGCGAGCAGCTCGCGCTGGTGACGGTGGGAGCGGGGAAACGGTTTGAGCGTCTGGCCGAGGCGGCCGGGGTGGAGATCGATGGGTTGCGAGCCTTGTGCGCGTTTCGCCCCAAGGGCGACGAAAGCGCGGCTGGGGGGGAGAACGAAGAAAGAATGCGCGAACTGGTGCAACGCGAGGAGAGCCTGAATGTCCGCGAACGCTATATCGCGGAGTGCGAGCAGCGTATCGCCGAAGTGGGACAGAACCTGTCCGAGCGCGAAGCGATGCTGGAACAGCGCGAGCAGCAGCTGCTGGCGAAGGAACGCGATTTTTTCCGCCGGGGAGGCGATGCGACGCGACAGGGCTCGGAAACTGGAACCGAGCGGCCGGGCTAGAGCCATAAAGGGTGCGTAACCAGGGGCGCCGAGCGACCCGGTTTCGAGCCCGGTTCTCTCCGCACCCACCGTCCCACACTGTCCGATCATGGCGGGCCTGGCGTATCCCGCCCCTCGTCTGACCGCGATCCTTTGGTCTACTCAAGCGGCGACGCGGCGGATGAGGCCGACGAGGACGCCCTGAGTTTCGAGGCGTTCAGCCGGGACGATGTCGGCATAACGCGGATTCTCGGCCCGGAGAATCAGGCGGCCTTGGACCAGCACGAGGCGTTTGAGTGTGGTGCTAACGCCGTCCACGAGCGCGGCGACGATGTCGCCCGGGCGAGCTTCGCGACGTTCGAAAACGCCGATGTCGCCGTCGCAGATGTGCGCCTCGATCATGGAATCGCCGGTCACGCGCAGGCCCCAGAGCGGGCTGGCGGAGCGCCCGCGGCGCGTGGATCGGAAGGCGGCGGGATCGATGGCGAGGGTTTCGAGCGGCTCCTGTTCTCTCTGGTCCGGGAGGCCGGCGGGAATGGCGCCATAAATCGGCAGGTCGAAGAGCCCCTGGATTTCGGAGGCGCGCACGCCCCAGGAACCGTCGCCGAACTGTTCGACGGCGCCCTTGGCGGCGAGGGCGCGGAGGTGGCTCATGGCGGAGTTTTGCGAAGCGAAGCCGAAACGCTTCTGGATGGCCCGGGTGGAGGGAGGAAAGGAATGCTCCTGCTGGTGGGTGCGGATGAAATCGAGGATCTCCTCTTGGCGGGTGGTCAGCATGACTGTTCACTTGAACAGTGCAGGCCACGATGGCAAGCCCGGGCTTGAGGTTCCGCAGGTCCAGGGGCCGGCCTGCGACGTGACACCTGGCGTCTCCTCTGTTCCGCGGTGCTTCAGCCGCGGTTCCGCGTGTCGCGCGCGGGCAAAAGCTCGTGCTACCCTATTGGCCGCGGCGCTGTCGCTACCCGGTCACACGGGCGCGAAGCGCGGAGTGGTGCGGCCCTGGTAGGTAACGGGTTCGCTCCACATGGCGTGCGGACGGACCCAGAGCACGTCGTCGATTTTCGCGCCCCGTTCGTCGAGGCAACGGTAGAGCACGTAGGGGGCGAGTTCTTCGGAGTGGCGGACGATGTCGACGACCTCGTAGAGGTGGCCTTTGTAGTGACGGTAGATGCCCTTGGCGGGCGCGACGGGAAGCGGGTCGACGGGATCGTTGCGGGCCATGGATGAGAGATGCTTGGCGAGGCTTACTGGTCAGCGGGAAACGGGGTGGCGGAGACGGGATGGTCGTGCTCGACGAAGGTCTCGAGTTCGCGCTCGATGCCGCGAATCCAGCGCCAGGTTTCGCCGTCGCGTTTTTCCTCGACGATGTCGGCGGCGGGGGCATCGGCGATGGCGATGTCGGCGTGCAAGTTGATGTAGAGGCGGGCGTGTTCGGCGCCGATCTCGGTGGTGCAAACCAGGGTCTCGGGCCGGGTGAGGCGGGTGAGCACCGTCTCGAGCTGATTGCGGCGGGCGCCGGCGGCGTCGGTGATCGGCAACGATTCGACGCCCTGGGCGGTTTCGATGACGAGTGACGTTTCGTGGCGCCAGACGATGCGGGCGTGTTCGGCGTGGACGACGATCTCGACGGCGCGGTTTTTCGGGCAGGCATGGGTGCCCGCGAAGCGGAAATCGACCCCGTTTTCGGTACGGGCGCGCAGCGTGATGGTGTCGAAGCTTTCGATGGGATAGGCGCGACGCAGGTTGGCGTTCATCCCGACAAGATGGGTGGCAGGCCGGCCGGCGGGGGCGGCGAGGCGCAGCATCGTCATGGCGAAGTGGGCCATGGCGTTGCTCAGCGGGGAATCGAACACAGGGTGGCCGTCGACGTAAAGGCGGCCGGCCCAGGAATTGCGCGTGTAGTAGCTGAAGGCGCGGGGCCAGAAACAAAGGCTGGAAACCCGGCGGACGGCGCCCCACTCCCCGGCCGCGAGGCGCTGGCAAAGCGAGTTGAGCTCGGGGGCGTAGAAATCCTGGAAACCGACGGCGACCCAGCGGCCGGTGCGCCGCTCGGCGGCGAGGATGGAATCGATGTCGGCCAGCGTGGGCGCAAGAGGTTTTTCGAGCAGGACATTGGCGCCGGCCTCGAGCGCGGCGACGGCCATGACGGCGTGAAGATGGGGCGAGGTGGGGACGATGCAGAGGTCGATGCAGCCGGCGCAGGCCGTGAGCATGTCGCGGTAATCCGGGTAGATCACGCAGCCCTCGGCCTCGAGTTCGCGGCAGACCTCCTCGGCTTGGGGCCGGTTGATGGCTGTCACCGCGCTCAGGCGGAGCCGGCCCTCCCGGGCGAACGCGCGAAGCATGGCGAGGTGGATGGAGGCGTAGCCGGTGACGCCGATAAGTGCGACTTGAAGCATCGGAAGGAAGGGCGAAGAGGAAAGTGGAAGCGGGAACGGGTGGGACAACGGGTGCGGGGTCAGACAGTCAAGCCCGCAACCCGGCGGTGGCGGCGGAAAGGGCATTTTCAAGCTCGCGCTCAGGGACGACGGAAGCCTCGCATGAAGCATGGGTGTGCAGGAAAAGGCCGGGACCGTGGTCGAGACGCCGCCGGATCTGCTGGTTCGCGAGGCGGGCGAGGCGCGGCGCTTTTTTCGGATCGACGCACCCGCGCGCCGGAGAGGCTGGCGGGTGGCGGGGGCGGGATGTGAAATGGTCGGCCCCGGTGCCTACGTGCTGCAGCGGGATTTTCCTTATCACCGGCTCGAATATGTCGCCGGAGGACGCGGTTGGGTGGAACTGGGCGGGTTGAGGCAGGCGTTGGGGGCGGGCGCGGCCTATGGAGTCGCGGCGGACACGCGCCTGGCTTTGCGAAGCGATCCGGCGCGGCCGCTGCGGCGCTATTACCTCTGGCTGGATGGGCCCGGCGTGGAGGAGGCCCTGGCGGAAGCCGGTCTGGGGAGGGCACGGGTGCGCATGGTCGCGGCACCGGGCGAGATTCGCGAGGCCTGGGAGTGGCTGCTGCGCGAGGGCGCCACCGCCGGCCCCCGCGGGGCGGAGCTCGCACGGGTGGTCACGGAGGCGCTGTTGCTGAAACTGAGCGACGCACGCGATGCCGGCGCGCCGGAGGCGGGAGAGGGCGCGCGAGAGAGTTTCGAGCGCTGCCGCGCGCTCGTGGACGCGGAGGCGGCGCGCCTCCGGGGAGCGGCGGACTTGGCGGCGGCGGCGGGGCTCCGGACCGAGACGGTGTGCCGGCTGTTCCGCCGCTTTCTGGATACGACGCCCGGGGCCTATCTACGGGCCCGGCGCATGCGACTGGCGGCGGAGCGCCTGCGCGCGCCGGGAGCGCGGGTAAAGGAAGTGGCGGCAGAGCTGGGCTTTGCGGACGCGTTTCACTTTTCGCGAGTCTTCAAGGCCGAAACTGGTTTGGCGCCGCGGGCCTGGCGGGCGCGCGGAACGATCAAGGATCAATGGCCGGCGCATGGGGACTAGCACGGAACCGCTTGGGTGGAAGGCATGCGGGGCTTTGGATTTGGCGACGGACGGCGGGGGATTTTGGGTGGAGGGCTTATGGCTACCTCCTCATCGGCACTGAAATTCTCGGCTTTGGTCACGGGCGCGTCCCGCGGCATCGGGCGCGGCATCGCGCTCGAGCTGGCGAAGGCGGGCGGGCGCGTCGCGATCAATTACGCGGGCAACGCGGAGGCGGCGGCCGAGGCACTGGACCTCGTGAAGGCGGCGGGCGGCGATGGCTTCATCGTCCAGGGCGACGTGGCGGTCGCCGCGGACCGCGAGCGCATGGTCGCCGAGACAGTGGCACGCTTCGGCCGGATCGACCTGCTGGTGAACAACGCCGGCGTGGCGCCCAAGGTCCGCGCGGACCTGCTCGACGCGGGCGAAGAGAGCTTCGACCGCCTCTTTGCGATCAATCTGAAGGGGCCCTTTTTCCTGAGCCAGCTGGTGGCGAAGCAGATGATCGGGCAGACGCCCGACGCGGAAGGCTTTCGTGGGCGCATCGTGAACATCACCTCGATCTCGGTCTACACCGCCTCGATCAACCGCGGCGACTACTGCATGGTGAAGGCCGGGCTGGCGATGATGACAAAGCTCTTCGCCGACCGCTTGGCTAACGACGGCATCAACGTCTACGAGATCCGTCCCGGCGTGATCGCGACCGACATGACGGGCGGGGTGAAGGAGAAGTACGACAAGCTCATCATCCACGACGAGCGCGGTATCACGCCGATTCGACGCTGGGGCAAACCCGAGGATATCGGTCGCGCGGTGCGGGCGATCGCGGAAGACCGTTTCCCGTTTTCCACCGGCGCCTGCTTCGACGTGGACGGAGGCTTTCACCTGCAACGTCTGTAGCCGGCGCGAAAGCCCGACAGGCAAAGGAGCCCCGCGAAAGCCGCGGGACTCCTGGACTATGCCGGGAGGGGGAGGGGCGTCAGCCCGCGAGCGTGATAAGTGCCGGCGGCGGCTCCACGACGCGGGGCGGAGGGAGGGTGATCGCGAGAAGTTTGGCGGGCGCGGCGCCGGGGTTGCTGAGGGCCCAGGGACGGCCGGCTGGGATCAACAGAGCGGACTCGGCCGGGCGAATGTGATGGGCGAGGCCGACACGGGCGGTGACGGAGCCGGCGACGACGAACAGGAGGGTGTCGCCTGGGGCGGGCATTTCCGGGATTCGTTCGGCGCCCGGAGCGAGAAGGAGGAGTTCGCCGGACAGGCCGGCTTCGTCGAGGACGGACTTGGCGAGGATCCACGGGGTGTCGGGTGGAGGAAGGGTGGAGAGATCGTTCATAGGAATATATCGAGCGGTTTGCAGGAGGCGGGATTCAGGAGACGAGGACAGGGCGGGCGGCCGGAGCGACCGCTGCGGGGAAATTGGGGGGCGGAGTGACCCTGAGGATACGAAGGCGACGCGGGCCGCCCGGCATTTCCCAGATGAACTCGCGCCCCGCGGAGAAGCCGAGCAGGGCTGTGCCCAGCGGGGCGAAGACCGAGAGGCGGCCGGCGCTGATTTCCGCGTGTTCGGGAAAACACAGGGTATAGCGCGAGGTTTCGCCGTCGGCGAGGTCGAGCACCTCAACGGTGGAGCCGATGCGCACCACGTCGGAAGGCATGGATGCGGCGGGAAGCACCTGGGCTCGCTCGAGTTCGGCACGCAGGCCGGCGAGGGCGCGGCGCGAATGGCTGTCGCGGGAGAGTGACTCGACGCGATGCCGCAGCGAGGCGGCGTCAGAATCGAGAAGATAGAGCGGGGGTTGCATGAAGGGTGTACGGAATGGTTTTTCGGATCTGCCGGGCCCGGGCAGGCACGCAGCCGCGATGGGCGCGAGGTGCCTACGAACGCGAATCCGCGGCAGGGCTTGAAGGACGGAGCTTATCAACCCGATGCCCAGCCGGCTGGCCGGGCGGGCGCGGCTCAAGGGCCGGGCGGGCGGTCAGCGGGCGGCACCGGGCATACCCGGGAAGACAGATAGCTCCAGGCAGACGCAGATGCCGATGACGTGATGGAGGGCGTAAGACATGGCGTGCGGGCTGCGGGCGGAAAAGTCATGCGAATCTCGGCGGAGTCAAGGGACCGGGACAGGTTTTCGCGTCGACGCGATTCGGTGTGGCGTGGAGCGCGACGGATCGCACCGTGGGCGGACGCATGGCCAAGAAACCCGCGAAACCCGCCGCCCGTTCCTCCCGTCCCGCCCGGGCCTCCAAGCCCGCTGGCGGAAAATTTTTCCGCCGTCTGCGCGCGGCGCTGTGGTTCAACCTCGTCCTGCTGCTGGGCGGCGGCGTCTGGTATCTGCTGCAGCCGCCGGCCCGGCAGGCGGAGGTGCGGTTGTTGGTGGGCAACGCCTTCGCCGAGAACAAGCAGGTGGATCTGCTCGACGTGGCCTGGGACCTCTACCAGCTCTATTACAGCCCTGACTTCGTTTCGGTGCCGCCGGTGGCGGGCGATCGGACCCACCTCTACGCGGGGGCGCCGCGGGTCGCGGGCGAGGGCGACGCGATCCCGGCGGGGCGTTTCCTCCGCAACACCGGCTACCTGGCCGGCTACAGCGACGACCTGGGAGCGGCGCTGTGGGTCGGCTACCGGGTGAAGGACGTGGATCCGCTGCCGGCACCGGCGGAGCGGCCGGAACGTTTCGAGGCGGACCCGCGCACCCTCGCGAGGGTCGAGCCCGCCGCCTACACCGGCAGCGGCTACGATCGCGGCCACCTTGCGCCCAACTACGCCATCGCCACCCGCTACGGCCGGACCGCGCAGCAGGAAACGTTTCTGATGAGCAACGTCATCCCGCAGAAGCATGGCCTGAACGCCGGCCTGTGGAAACAGATGGAGCTGCGCGCGGCGACCAGCTACCCAGCCCGCTTCGGCGAGGTCTGGGTGTTGGCGGGGCCGGTATTCCGGCGCTCTCCGGCGCGTTTGTCCGGGACCGGCGGCGGCGTTGCGCAACCGGCGATCCCCGATGCCTGCTACCTGATCATCGTGGATGAAAGCGAGGGGCGGATGCGCGCGCTGGCCTTCCTGTTTCCTCAGGAACCCGCGGCGGGGGCGGAGCCGGGGGACTATCTGACGACGGTGGACGAGATCGAGCGCCGCACCGGGCTGGAGTTTTTTGCGGAGCTGCCGGTCCAGGCGGAAACCGAGCTGGAGTCGCGGCGGGCGGAGCGCGTCTGGTAAGACGTTCGCAGGCCCGGGGGCGGGTCAGGAACTCGGAGCGGATACCGGCACGTCCCGCGGGCGGGAAAGCGCCAGCGCGACGAGGTAGGCGACGCCGAGCGCGGGCGCGATCAGGTAGGCGGAAATGTTCACGCTCTGGCTGTAGACGATGCCGTCGGTCAGATCGGGATACAGCACGGGCGGGTAGAGCGGGCCGGCGCCGGATTTGTAACTAGAAAACGAATACCGGCCGAGCGCGAGGATGAGCAGCTCCCCGGCGGCGATCACGCCGGCGAAGCCCAGGGCCACGGGTCGCAGGGCGAACCGGCGGCGGCGGCCGGCGCGGCAGGCGGTGTAGGCGAGAGCGCCGAAAACCAGGCCGGGGCCGAGCGTGGCCACCGTGGCGTATTGCAGGGCGAGCAAACGCAGGTCGCTGATCGGCAGAAGCGGGCGGTGATACTCGGTGAAATGCCTCGGCTCGACGTGGATGAGGTAGAGGTCGTGGGCGACGGCCCAGCCGACGATGATGCAGGCGAAGACGAGAGCGAAGCGGGCAAGCTGGTCGCGTTCAGGCGGGGGCAGGCCGGGGAGCAGCTTCATGGCCGGGAGGAGGGCGGCCAGGCTGCGGACCGCGTCAATGCGAAATACGCCGCCGTGGTATCCGCAGCCGCCCAAAAACCACCGGCCGCCGGGGAGGGCGCACTGAATGCGACTTCCTCCGGCGGCCGGGGCCGAAAGGCGGAAAGCCCGACGCCCGGTCGATGGACCGGGCGGACGATAAGAACTACTGTCGGCGGCGACGCTGGAAAAGCGCGGCGGAGCCGGCGAGCAGGCCGGCGAGGGCGGCGCAGGAAGAGGGCTCGGGAATGGCCCCGGCTCCGGCGTTGATGGGAGCACCGGAAGACTCGTAGGCGAAGTCGTAAAGCGTGAGCGACTTATCGGAGTTGTAGGAGGCCCTCGCCCAGCCGTAGAGGAAGGTGTTGCCGGGGCCGCTGCCATCCGCATCGAAGCGGAAACCGAGGTAGCCCTGGCCGGCTCCGGCGAGCCAGTTGCCGGTGCCCTCACGGCTCATCTCGGCGGAGGACGCGGTGCCCGGTCCGCCGGTCAGGCCGCTGATGGTGGCACCGTAGGCGAACTTGGTGGCGAATGCGGGAACACCGTTGGTCGCGAGGTAGGAATAGCCGACGATGACCGTCGCCGCGGGGTGATTGATGTCGGGCACGTAGGAATCGTTCTGGCCGAAGAAAAGGGCCATGTCGGAGGCCGGGAAAAAAGTGTTGCTGACGCTGCCGGTGCCGCCGCCCGTGCCCATGTCCCAGTAAATCCGTCCACTGGCGGCGCTGATGGTCGTGTCAACGTTGTCGGTATAAACGATGGCGGCCTCGGCGGAGGACGCGGAAACGCCGGCGAGGGCCAGCGGGGTGGCGGGGAGGACAAGACGACGGACGAGACGATTGTGGCTCATTGGGATAAGGTTGTTTAGAGGCCGGGGAAACCGCCCAAGGGAAGGCGATGAAAACGGGCCCTTTACCAATGAATTTACCGGATTGTTTCAAGCGCTAATCATTGCCTGTATGGAATCTAGGGAAAAACACCCTGGGGTTTAAACCTCAAGGGGCTGCGAAAAAATCTCGATGCCGCCGGCCAGGCGCCCCCCTGAGCGCCGGGCGATCCGGAGGGCGGCTTTGGCGCGTTCCCGGTCGGCGGCGAAAACCAGTCCCGACAGGCCGGCGGCGAGGCAGGCCTGCGTGCAGTGCCGCAGCGCGAGGTGGACGGGAAGGTGGAAGCCGCGGCGGCAGGAGGGATCGACGACCAGCGCATCGACCACTGCGGCACCGACCTGAGTTTTGAGAAGAGCGACGGCGACGACCTGTCCGCGCTGCCGGACTACTGCGGACAAGGCCGGAGTATAACCGGTCCCCGGATCGGACGGGGAGAGGGCACGCCGGCGCTCGGGGGAGAGCAAGCCTGCGTCGGCGAGGAGCGTTTGCACGCCGGGAAGATCGGCGGGGCCGGGCGGTTCCACCTCGAACTCGCCGAGGCGAGGATCTGACGCGAGGCGCACTTGGCTTCGCCCGAGCCTGCGGGCGAGCGCTGGGATCTCCAGTTTCCAGAATTCGCTGGTGGCGGTCACGACGAAGCCCGCCCGCTTCAAGGCGGGGCCGATCGGGCTTCCGGACGGCAGGTCATCGATGGTACGGATGCTGCGGGCGCCGAGGCTCCGGGCGAGGTGTACGGCGGCGGAGAGCAGGCGGTCGCCGTCGGGCGAATCGAGGTAGCGCGGGCGCAGGGCGCAGGTCAGGCCGGTCTGGCCCTCGAGTGGTTCGAGGACCCCGGCGAAGCCGACCATGCGCTCGGGTGAACCGGGCGCGACGAGGACGAGCGGGTGCAGGGCGCGGTTGACGCGGCCGCGGGGAAATGCGTCGGCGATGCGGGGCAACTCGTCGGGCCAGGGCGGCCGGACGAGGCAGGCGGGGGAGGGCGGGGCGGAAGCGGAGACGTTCATGCGGGGCTTCCAGAGCGCTGGCGGTGGAGTTGCGGTTGAACCGCGGCGGCCATGGCTGCGGCGTTGGGCAGGGTCTGTTCGCCGAGGAAGCCCACGAGTTCGCGGGACGCAGCGAACGGATCGGCCACAAGGGTGGGATAGTCGATGACGAGCAGATCGATGTGGGGAGCGGCGCGGAGCGCGGCCAAGGTGGCCTCGGCGTGCCGGGCGAGGAGCCCGGACAGATCCGCCGGCGCGGCGTTAGCGGAAGGGATTTCCGGGGTTCCGGAAAGAAGGGCACGCATTTTTTCCTGTGACTGGGCGATCTCCGTGGAGGGGCGGCGCATGAAGATGACCTTGTAGCGGTGACTCGCGGGCAGGTGGGGCAACAGCGGGGAAACGACCTTCACGGCGTGGCCGGCGGCGCGGGAGATGAGGCCAGGATCGCGGGGCAGGTTTTTGATCTCCTCCCATTCCAGGTAGCCTTCGGGGTTGTTCTCGTCGGCGGTGCGGAGGCCGTCGGTCATCGGGGGCAGCCCGCCGCGGGCCAGCATCTGCATCATGAGCGAGGTGCCGGAGCGGGGCAGGCCGGAGACGATCACCAGGGGAACGGCATCCGCGGCGGGGGCGCCAGGGATGCCCGGCGCTGCGGGCAGGGGCGGGTCGATGCGGGTGACGGGCGCGGTGTCGCCGCGCCGCCGGGCGAGGGTCTTGTCGTGGACGGCGCGGCGTTTCGCCGAAGCGGCGCGCAGGGCCAAGACGGCCGGGGGCTCGGAGAGTTTTTCGGAGAGGCTGGCGACGCCGGCGACGAAAGGCAGCCCCTGGAGGCGTTCGAGCGCCCGGTCGGCGAGGATGAGGCGGGGGTTGAGTTCGCGGGCGCGGCTGAGCGAGGCGTCGGCCTCGGGGCCCTGGTTCTGCACGGCCAGCGACTGACCGAGCGTAAAGTGGGCCAGGGCCATCGAGGGGGCGAGGGTGATGGCTTCCCGGGCGCAGGCGCAGGCATCGGCGGGCTGGCCGGCGCGCAGAAGTGCCTGAGCGTAGGCGAGCCAGGCGGCGGGGTTTTCGTTGTCGGCGTCCACGGCTTGGCGGAGCACGGCGCAGGCTTCGAGCAGGCGGTCGAGCCGGAGGAGGGCCTGACCGCGGAAGAGAAGGCCGGCAGAGTTGCCCGGGTCGGAGGCGCCTGGCGCATCGGCAGGGAGGGCGGCGTCGGGTTCGTCGAGGTGGCGGAGCGCGCCGGCAGGATCGCCGCGGGCCAGGTCGAGCTCGGCCAGGAGGAGGCGCGCCTGGCGGTTGCCGGGAAGGAAATCGGCGATCGTCCCGCACGTGGTCGTCGCCTCCTCGACGAGCCCGAGGTGGATCTGGCAGAGGGCGAGGTGATAGGCGTAGCGGGGGTCTTCGGGGCGTTCGAAATGGAGCCGGTCGAGGACCGCGAGGGCGGCCTCGTTTTTGCCGGCGTGGCGGAGGGTGATGGCGAGGTTCCAGCGGTTGTCGCGGTCGTTGCGGGCGGCGGGCGACTCGGGGCCGTGCTCGGCGAGGTCCACGTAGCCGAGGGCGGAAAACTGGTCGAGCAAGGCGGCCTCGTCAGCCTGGCTCAGAGCGGAGAGGTGACGGGGCCGCGGGAAGGGGCCGGGCTCGGTTTCGTAACTGGGGATTTTTTTTGTCGGTGTCGCACCGGACGCGAGGGCGGCGGTGAGAACGCGTCCGTCCATGTCGGCGGCGGCGGGGAGACCGAGGAGGTGGAGAATGGTCGGCGCGATATCGAGGACGGTGGCGCCGGCCACCTCCGCGTCGCGGGCGATGCCGGGGCCGGCGGCGGCGAAGACACCCTGGGCGCGGTGCCAGACGGCGATGCCGGCGGAGACCATGGGGACGCGCGTCGGGCGGCGGGCGTCGCTGTGGAAGCCGTGGTCGGAGCAAAGGACGACGGTGGTGTCCGGCCCGGCCTGGTTCAGGAGATCGCGGAGGAGAAGGTCTTGGAGGCGGTAGGCGGAGTTGACGACATCCTTGTACAACTCGAACTCGCGCTCCGGAATATGAGGGCGACGCGGCGGGTGAAAGTCCATGAAGTCGTGGCACACCCAGTCGATGAAGTGATAATAGACCGCGAGAAAGTCACAGGGGCCACGCCCGAGGGCGGCGATGGCGGCGTTGTGGACGGAATAGAGTTCGGCGAGCCGGATGGCGAGTTGCTCGAGGCGGCGATCCCTGCCGAGATCGATCTCGTGGGCGCGAGGAACGAAAAGGCGGAGGATTTCGCGGTCAACTTCCTCGGGGCGGAGGCGGAGTTCGGCAAACTCGTCGGCGAGCGCGGGCGGGTGAACGCTGCCCGGGGCGAGGGGCCAGGGAGCGCCCTTCGCCACCGGCCGGGGGAAGGCCTCGGTGACGCAGACGCCGGTGACGTTTTCCGCCGGGTGGGAGGCGAACCAACCCAGGACATGGGCGGTGAGGCCGTGTTCGCCGAGGATGTTCCAGAGGGCCTTGCAGCGGCGTTGGGTACTGGTGATCGCGGCGAGTTTGCCGGTGACGGGGTCGGTGGTGGTGAAGCCGAGGATGCCGTGTTGGTCGGCGTATTTGCCGGTCGCGATGCTGTTCCAGAGCATCGGCGAAAGGTAGGGCGGGAGGCTGGTGAGCGGACCCGAGGCGCCATTGGCGACGAGATTGGCGAGCTGGGGCAACTGGCCGGCGTCGAGAAGAGGCGAGGCGATTTTCCAATCGGCCCCGTCCCAACCGACAAGAAGGACACGGCGCGAGGGGGGATGCGAAGAGCGAAGCGCGGGCATGGGGCGGGGCCGAACCATGTCCGGCGCGGCCTGCGGGGCAACCCAAAGCTCCCGTGGACCACCGTCTTGGAAAATCGGGAGGAAACAGGAGCCTGGCTTCGGTTTGCGCCCGGCGACGAGGTACACGGCACTCGGGCGGTCGGCGCGTTCAGGCGATCGCCTTGGCGGGCATGCCGCACCGGATCGCTCTTGCGGGGACGTCGGCGCCGCCGTCACCTTATCGGATCTTCGGATGAATCCCGAACACACGGAGCTTTGGCGACGCTTGGAGGAGTTCCGGCTCGATCAGCCGGGAGCGATGTTTCCGTTCTCGCGCAAGCTCGCGCGGGAGCAGGGTTGGAGCCCGGCTTTTGCCCTGCGGGTGGTGGCGGAGTATAAACGCTTTCTCTTTCTGTTCGCGGCGTCGGGGCACCCCGTCTCGCCTTCCGATGCGGTCGACCAAGCCTGGCATCTTCACCTCACCTACACGCAATCCTATTGGGACGAACTTTGCGGAGGCATCCTCGGCCGGCCCTTGCATCATGTGCCCAGCCAGGGAGGTCCGGGGGAATCGGCAAAATTCGCCGCTTGGTATGAACGCACGCTGGGTTCGTATCGCCGCTTTTTCGGTGAAGCGCCGCCCGCCGACATCTGGCCGCCGGCGACAGGGAAAAAGCCGCGTTATCGGCGGGTGGATCTGGCCCGGTTTTGGATCGTTCCTCGACCGCGGCAGCTTTCCTGGGCGACAGGGATAGGCACCGCCGCGCTGGGGCTCGTGGCGGTGGCGGGCTGTCATGACCGACCCTTGTTGCCCGGCTCGATTTTCGACCTGCGCGGACCGGCGTTTCTCCAACTATACCTGGTTCTCTTCGGCGGCGCTCTCGCCGCCGGCTTGCTGTTGCGGTGGCGGCTGCGCGGGCCCGGGGGGCCGGAGGGGCTTATTCCGGCCGATCCTTATCTATGCGCCTGGTTGGCGGGCGGCGCGAAGCGCGCCACACTGACGGCGATTTCGAGCCTGGCCGCGGGCAAGGCGGTCGCGGTGACGAAGAGCGGGGCAACCGAGATCGCGGGGGAGCTGCCCGCGGGCGCGCATCCGCTCGAAGCCGCCCTGTATGAGGACGCGCGTCGTGGGGTGGCCACGATCAAGGGTTTGACCGCGCAAACGGAAATCCACGGGGCGCCTCTCGCCGCGGAACTGGAATCGCTGGGGCTGGCGCTTTCCCCGGGAGTGGGACGCAAGGCGCGGTGGCGGCCGTTCTGGGTGGCGCTGATTCCGGTCGGACTGGGGTTGATCAAAATCGCGGTCGGCCTAAGCCGCGACAAGCCGGTCGGGTTTCTCGTGGTGTTTTGCCTGTTGTCGATCCCCGCAGTGTATCTGCTGCTGGGCCGCCGGGTGTGGCGGAGCAGGCGCGGTGACCGAATGCTCGCCCGGTTGCGACAGGAGCATGGGCATCTGGAGCGGCCCATCTTCGCGCAGGGGGCCTATGAGCAACTGCCCTGGGCGGTGGCACTCTTTGGGCTGGGCGTTCTTTCCGGCAGCCCGATTTCGTATTTGGAGAGGGCTCTGCTCCCGCCGCCGGCCGCGGGTGGGGACTCCGGCTCCGGCGGTTCCGCCTGCGGGGGCGGAGACGGTGGCGGTGGCTGTGGCGGCGGGTGCGGTGGCTGCGGCGGCGGAGACTGAAACGGCCGCATTTTCCGATGGAGGCCGTCCGCAAAGGACGGCCTGCGTGGAATGGGCGGCGCTCCCATCGTCCGGAAGCACAGACAGGCAGATCTGTGCCCCGACAGGCGCAAAATGCCCTCCGACGCTTACTCGGCGTGGAGCTTCAGGGCGGCGGGGGCGAGGCCCTCGGCGCGGACGGTGAGGGTGAGCTCGCCGGGCTGGCCGGCGCGGGCGCGGAGGATGGCAAGGGCGAGGCCATTGAAGGCGCGACGTTCGGGGGCCTGGAAGCTCTCGAAGCTGGTGGCGTCGCCGTTGTCGGTGGCGAGGATTTCGCCGGCGCCGGAGAGCTCGAAGCGCAGGGGGAGCTTGGCGCGCGGGATGAGCACGCCGTTGGCATCCACCACGCGGGCGGTCACGAAGGCGAGGTCGAGGCCGTCGGCGCGCAGGGCGGGGCGCTCGGCGACGAGTTCGAGCTTCGCGGCGGGGCCGGCGGTGCGCTGCACGGCTTCAGCCCATTTCTGGCCGTTCTTGTAGGCGACGGCGTGGAGTTCGCCGGGCTCGTAGACGACCTCGTCCCAGCGCAGGCGGTATTCCTTCGGGTCGCGTTTTTTGCGGCCGAGGGATTTGCCATTGAGGAACAACTCGGCCTCGTCGCCCGAGGTGTAGAGGTGGACGGGCGTCACCTGGCCGGCGCGCTCGGGCCAGGTCCAGTGCGGGAGAATATGGGCCATCGGCAGGTCGGGGCGCCAGCGGGCCTGGTAGAGGTAATAGCGGTCCTTGGGGAAGCCGGCGAGGTCGACGATGCCGAAGTAGCTGGAGCGGGAAGGCACGCGGATCTTGCCGAGCTCGGCGAGTTCCCTGGCGGCGCGCTCGCGCTCGGCGGGGTCGGTGTAGTTGAGGATGTTGGTGGAGTCGTCGTTGTAGGGGGTGGGCTCGCCGAGGTAGTCGAAGCCGGTCCAGACGTATTCGCCGAGGACATACGGCTGGGCGTCCTGGGCGGCGAACTCGGTGTCGGGCGTGGTGGCCCAGCCCGGGGTGTAGAGGTCGTAGCTGCTCACCTGGAAGTCGGCGCGACCCTGGCCCTTGTCCTTGGAGACGGGGAAAAAGTACTCGCCGCGCGAGCTGATGGTGGAGGCCGTTTCGCTGCCGAGGAGAGGAATGCGGGGGTGGCGGGCGTGGAAGGCGGGATACTCCTGGGGCTTGTAGTTGTAGCCGAGGATGTCGATGGCGGTTTCGAAGCCGTTGTAGCCGGACCAGACGTGGTTGAAGCCGGCGGTGAGGGGGCGGGTGCGGTCTTCCTCGCGGGCGATGCCGGCGAGGCGGGTGGCGAGGCGCCAGCCGACGGAGTCGCGCTGCTCGACGACCTCGTTGCCGATGCTCCACATCGCTACCGAGGGATGGTTGCGGTCGCGGCGGATCATGGCGCGGAGATCGGCCTCGTGCCACCAGGGGAAGTCGACCGAGTAGTCGCGGCGCTTTTTGCGGATCGCCCAGGCGTCGAAGGCCTCGACCATGACCAGGAGGCCCATGCGGTCGCAGAGGTCGAGGAGCTCGGGCGCGGGCGGGTTGTGGGAAGTGCGGATGGAGTTCACGCCCATGTCGCGCAGGATGCGGAGCTGGCGCTCGAGGGCCGCGGTGTTCACGGCGGCGCCGAGGGCACCGAGGTCGTGGTGCTGGCAAACGCCGTTCAGGCGGACGGGACGTCCGTTGAGGATCAGGCCGCGGTCCGGATCGACGGAAAGGGAACGGATGCCGAATGGAATCTCGAGGCGATCGAGGGTCTGGTTGTCGCGCCACACCGTGGCCACGGCGACGTAGCGGTGGGGGGCGTCGAGGTCCCAGAGGCGTGGCGAGGGAACGGCGAGGCTGAAGGACGTCTGGCGGGGCAGGCCGGGGCGGACATCGAAGTACTGAGGCTCGGCGGTGGCGACGGCGGCGGACGCGGCGGAGCCGGTGTCGTCGAGAGCGTGAAGGGCGACGGAGACCCCGAGCTTGACGGGCTTTTCCTCGCGATTGGTCACCTCGACCCGGACATCTACGGTGGCGGACTCGGGGGAGACGGCCGGCGTGGTGACGACAAGGCTCCACGGATCGAGGTGGACGAGGCCGGTCTTCACCAGGCGGACGTGGCGGTAGATGCCGCCGCCGGGATACCAGCGGGAGGACTCCTTCGGGTTGTCGAGCCGGATGGCGAGGGTGTTGTCTGAGCCGGGCCTGGCGTAGGGGGTGAGGTCGAGGCGGAAGCTGGAGTAACCGTAGGGCCAGCCGCCGACGAAGCGGCCGTTGAGCCAGACGGCGGAATGCGACATGGCGCCGTCGATCTCGAGCACGAGGCGGCGGCCGGCGTCGGAGGCGGGAAGCGGGAAGGTCTTTCGATACCAAGCCACGCCGTGCCAGGGGAGTTTGGCGGTCTCGCCGGGGAGAGCCTGGTCGAAGGGCCCCTCGATGCCCCAGTCGTGCGGAAGATCGAGCGCGCGCCAGGCGGAATCGTCGTAGCCTGGCTGGGTCGCGGGCATCGCGGCGCCGGGCTCGGCACCCTCGGGACGGCGGTGGGGCGCGGGGGAGTAGTTGGAAAACTCGTTGGTCTGGGGCAAAAGCCAGGGGCGGAGCGCCTCGCGGCCGAACTCGGGGCCGGCCGGGGCGGGGTCGTCGCGATGGAACCGCCAGCCCGTGTCGAAGGGGACGACCTCGCGCGGAGAAGGCTCGCTGGCAGCGAAGGCCGGAACGATGCCGAGACTGAGAAGGGGCAGGGCCCGGAGGAGTCGGAAGAGCAACATGGGTGAAGGGATCGGGAAGTCAGGGGGCGACGATGCTCCAATCGAAACAGGAGCCGTCCTTGCGGTCGGGGAGCGGGCCGCGGTGGTTGGCGACGAGACCGCCGGCCGCGGGATCGATTCGGAGATGCCGGTGGGTGACGAGCGACATCAGGATGAGATCGCCATAGACGGTCTCGGTCCATTGCCAGGTTTCGGCATCGGTCGGAGCGCCTTCGCGCAAGGTGACCTGGCCTGGTCCGCCGGGGGCCTCCACGGAGAGGTAGCGGCCGTCGGCGACACGCAGGGCGACGCGGCCGAGACCGCGGTCGACCACAAGCAGATTCTCGGCGCCGGCGAGCGGAAGCGCAGCGTCGCGGCCCCGGGCGCGAAGGCTGATCGAGCGGCCGAAGGGGATGGGGCGCATGAGGCCGCGGGGAAGCGGCTCATCCACGGTAAAACCGTTGAAATCGGCATGGCCGGCCGAGCCGCCGCCGGCATGGTAGGCAAAAAGCGAATACCGTACGCCCTGGAAGGTGCGGAGCTGGAAGATGGTGGTGAAGACGGGCCCGATCGGGGAGAAGACGCGGCCGTCCGTGCTGTAGTGAAAAGCCGCCGTTTCGGCCAGGAAGTCGCAGTGGGCGCGCAACCACACGCGGGGGCCGGCGAGCGGCACCTCGGCGGTGGCGCCGGTGCGCTGGTCGAACTGGCGCAGCACGTAGCCCTCGCCCGACTCGGCGCGGGCTACGCCGAGGAGGGCGTAGGGGGCATTGAGCAGGCCGAGGCCGGCGAGGTCGCCGGGTTGCAGGCCGGAGGCGTCGAGTTCGGCCGTCGGGCTGGAAACGGGGCCGATCGCCCGCTGGGTGAGGGTATTGCGCGCGGTCCAGAAGTCGTTGGCTGGCTGGGCGTGCATACGCAGGTGACCGGGGCGTTCGGAGAGCGACCATCGGGCGTCGTCGGGGACGTGGTTCCACTGCCAGACATCGGCGAGGGCGGGCCCGGAGAAATCGTCGTTGCGCTGATAGGGCGCGGAAGGCGGGGAATCGTGCCCGGTGGCCGGCTTCACCCAGGTGCGCGGAGTGCGCTGGAGGTTGCCGGGCAGGCCGAAATACGGCCAGCCGTCCTTCCAGGTGATGGGCGAAAGGCAGGTGAGGCGCCCGACGGAATTGAAATCCATCATGGACCAGCCCCACCACTCGCCCTGGGCGGTGGCGACGATGCCGCCCTGGTGGAGTGACATGCGGCCGTCGGGGCGGGTGTTGGGCGGGACGACGTCGAAGGGCGGAAAGCGGCCGCGCAGACGGTAGCCCTCGGCGAGGCCGAAATCCTCGTCGGTGCTGATGGCGGGATTCACCTCGTAGGGGCCGAGCGGCGAGTCGGCGCGGGCGCAGGGCATGCGCATGCGACCCGCGAACCAGGCGCTGAGGATGTAGTAGCGGCCGTCGATCTTGTAGAAATGAACGCCTTCGCCCATGCCGGCGTCCTTGCGGATGATGACGCGTTCGGTGCCGGGGACGATGTCGGTGAGGTCGGAATTCAGCTCGGCGAGGCGGAGGTCCTGGTAGCCCCAGATCACGTAAACCTTGCCGTCGTCGTCGAAGAGAACGGAGAGGTCGTGGAAAGAGCGCTTCATCGCGGTGCGCGTCCAGGGGCCGGCGGGGTCGGTGGCGCGGAAGAGCTGGGTGCTCTGGCCGTTGACGTTGCTGAAAATATAAAAGGTGCCCTGGTGATAGCGGAAGGTCGGCGCCCAGATGCCCTGGCCATAGACGTCTCGTCCGCCCTGGAGGCGGAAGGCCGGCGCGAGATCGAGCCGGTCGGAGGCGTAGGCGAGAAGTCGCCAGTTGACCAGGTCGCGGGAGTGCAGGATGGGCAGCCCCGGCATGGTGTGCATGGTGGTGCCGGTGAGATAAAAATCCTCGCCCACGCGGATCAGGTCCGGGTCCGAAAACTCGTCGTAGAAGAGCGGGTTGGTGTAGGTGCCGTCGCCGTTGTCGGCGGTCCAGGTACGAGGCGAGGCGGAGGCGGCGGGGAAGGACATGGCGGCGAGCGTGAGGGCGAGGAGCGCGGCGAGACCGGCGCGGGAGCGGGGGGAAGGGGGACGCATGGATGAAGTGGGGACAAAAAAAAACCGGCCGCGCAAGGGCGACCGGCGTAAAGGCGCACGGATGAGACGATGGACTAAATGCCTGGATTATCGCCCATCTCCATCCGGGATGCGGACCTCGTCGCGGGGCGGGCTCGCAGGAACCGGAAAGGCGGCGGGATCGCCGGGCCGGGAGGGATCGTAGGTTCCAGCGTCAGGAGCGAGGCGGAAGGCGAGGGAGGGGACCTGGGTGCGGATGCCTTCGACGACGCAACGGGCGAGTTCGTAGGCGCCGTAAGGACTGAAGTGGGTGTCGTCCTTCACCTCCTTGGGCTGGCCGGGATAGGCATTGGCGGGGAAGTGGACGAAGGCCGGAATCGATCCCTCGGGGCCGAGCGCAGTGAGGAGGCGCTCACTCATGGCATGGAGGTCGATCAGCGGGATCTTCAGCTCGGCCGCGACCTGGCGTACGGCGGCGGGATAGTCGCCATGGGTGTCGTAAAGCTGGCCGGCTTCGTTGAAACGGCGGCGGTACATGGGAGTGAGCAGCACAGGTTCGCCGCCCTTGGCCCGGATGGCGGCAACGTATTCCCGCATCGAGGCGGCGTAGGTGGTGAAGGGGCCCGTGCCCTCGCCCTTTTCCTTTTCGTCATTGTGGGCGAACTGCAGAAGCACGTAGTCGCCGGGCCGGAGCTCCGAGAGGATTTTCTCGAGACGGCGCGATTTGCGGAAGGAAGCGTAGGAGAGGCCGGATTCCGCGTGGTTGGCGATGGCTACGCCGGCGGGAAAAAAGCGCGGGAGCATCTGGCCCCAGGCGCACCAAGGTTCGCCGGGCTGGTCGGTGACGGTGGAGTCGCCCGCCAGGTAAACGGTGAGGGCGGCATCGTTGCGGCGGATCTCGAGGCCGGCGACGGCGGGGTGGGGGCCATTGAATTCGAGGATGAGCTTGTCGTCCCAGTGAAAAGTGCCGCGTTCGCGATCCTTGAGCTCGACGGCACCGCCGCCCGGAAGGGCGGGCGTGCGAATATTCACCGTAAAGCTGCGGGTGAGGGTGGTCCCGGCCGGCGTTCGGGCGGATTCGACCATCAGGCGGCGAGTCTCGGCCTTGACCGTGGTGTCGGACGCGGCGGCGGGATCGCCGAGGAGGACAATGACCTCGTAGTTCCCCTCGGCAAGATCGAGGACGAAGGAGAACGGCTTTTGACCAACGAGAGCGTCGGCGCGCAGCGCATCGCGGCCGGGCCCGATATCGCCGGTGGAGGCGGCGACCCCGGCGCCGGAGACGAGGCCGTAGCCGAGGGCAGGCGTGTAAACGGTATCCGGAGCGACGCCGGTCCAGCCCTCGGCGGAAGGGCCGACGCCGAAGTCGAAGCGCAGGGGAGGCGTGGCGGCGGGCAGGGAAAGACCGAGGGCCAAAAACAGCGCGGGGAACGCGGGGCGAAGTTTCATAGGGATCGTGGCAAAAGGAGCGTCTGAGGTAGGGACGGACCGCCGGGCCGTCCGCGTAACGTTTCGGCGGGCCCAGCGGTCCCGCCCTACCGGTAGCCCCGCGCCAGGTTCAGCGGCGGGCGGCGGGCATCTGGTCGCCGACCAGGGCGAGGACCTCGATGGCGGAGAGCCCCCACTGCGAGGAGGCGTTGGTGCTGAGGCCGAAATTTTCGTCCACCGGGTTGAGGACGGCCGGGCCCTCGATCCGCTTGGATTTGAGCTCGGATTTGACTCCGTAACCGGCGCTTCCGCCGTAGAACTCCTTCCAGGCGCGGGCGGCGAGGGCCGGATCGCGCTTCAGCTTCGCGGCGTAGGCGGTGAGGCGGGAATGGGCTTCGCCGAGGTTGAGTTTGCCCAGGTCCTTGCCGAGGGCGGCGTGCTGCTCTTCCGCGGTGGCGTTGTAGAGGACGCAGTATTGCAGCCAGGCGTCGCGGAAGGCGGGCATATCGACCAGGGAGATCAGCTCCGAGCAAATCTCGGGCAGGCCGAAGACGGCGCTGAGGTGGGAAACGCCGACACCGTCGGGCGAACCCTGCGAGAACTCGCCGGTGTCGAGGTTGAAGGTGCAGTCGGTCGTGAAAAAACCCTTGGGCTGGGCGCCGATGGTGCGCATGCCGGCGAGGAGTTTGTCGCGGATGCGGGGGTCGCCGCTGCGTTCCCACTCGGTAAGCCAGGCGAAGGCGAGGGAGCCCCAGTCCGTGCCGAAGCCCACGGAGGCGGCGGCGCGGGTGGGTGGCGGGATGGGTTTTTCGCGGACCTTGCGGATCGGATCGAGGGTCAGGAAGGCCTCGTCGGCGCCGACCAGTTCGCGCATGAGGTCGCCGGTGCGCTCGTCGGCGGTGAGGTAGTAGTAGAATCGTCGATACGCGCAGGTGCTGATGCGGAGCTGCTTGGCGGAGCAGCCCCAGTGCTGGACGTTGTGACGTGAACCGAGTCCCTTGAAACGGCCGAGGTGGTAGACGTCCACCTCGCCGGTGTGGCGGGTCATGGCCTCGGCGAGGCGAAAAATGTCGGAGCGGCCGGAGCGCAGATAGGAGTACCAGAGCCAGAGGTCGGGCGAGAGCTCGGAGTTGGCCCAGGCGAAGCCGCCGACATCGTAGCGCCATTCGTGGCGATCGGAGTCGTAGCTGTGCATGACGTCGCCGTAGTCCCAGAAGCCGTACCAGCGACGCTGCCCAACCTGGCCCAGATAGGTCTGGAGGAGGAAATCGAGCTGGTCCTCGATGCGGGCCTTGGCGGGGGTGGAACGGTCCGGCAGGCTCCAGTCGCCGAAGACGCCCGCGGCCTGGCAGTGGGCGGGAGAGGCCGCGAGTTGGGGCGGACGGCCGAGGGCGGCGGCGTAGCGGGGGAACTCCTCGCGGGCGGGCGTGGCGGCGACGGCGCGGAAGACGAGCTCGTGCGAGCGCGCGATGCCGTGGGGCGTGCCGAAGCCTTTTTCGTAGTCCTCGTAGGTGATGTTGAGGCCCTCGATCTCCTCGGAGTGCGTATCCATGCCCATGCCGTCGTGGTAGAAGCGCAGGTCCATGGGAGGGGCCTCGGGCGACCAGAGCCAGACGGTGATCTCGCCGTTTGCCGTGTGCGCGGAACGGACGTCGAGCTGGGCGGGATACTTTTGCCAGAAATCGCGGAGACCGAAGACAAGGCCGCCGGAGGCGCCGCCGAGGTAGCCGAGGCCGGGCGCGCGCCGGCCGGCGGCGGAGCGGACCCAGGCGTGGCCGGGCTTGGTGCGCTTGCGGATCTCGAAGCCGTCGGCGGAGAGCTGGGACAGGGTGTAGTCGCCCCAGGTGGGGATGAGTTCGAGGCGGCCGGAGACGGCGCCGGGCCATTCGGAAAGGGGCGGCGTGGCCCGGCCTGCAACCTGGGCCTGGCGGACGGCCTGGCCGGGATCGCGGCGCAGGCCGGTCACGCCGCGCACGGCCTCGCCGAAGAGACCGCCGTCCTCGCCGGAGAAGCGGATATGGCGGTCGTGCGGGGCATCGGGCAGCGGCACGTCGAAGCGGACGCCGAGGCCGTGGATGAAGTCCTTGTATTCATCTCCGTCATACACGAAGGAGTGCAGGACGCGGAGGGCGTCGCCGCCCGCATGCAGGTAGAGCCGCACGGTGAAGGGCAGCCAGCGCCTGCCGCCCTCGCTTTTCTGCCGCCCGTCGATGCGGACGACCGCGCGGACCGGGCCGCGCTGCTCGACGGTGACGGTTTCGGTCTCGCCGGCGAAGGCCTCGGCGGGGGACACCGTGTCGGGCTGGTCCTTGCGCAGGGCGACGAGGCGGCCGTGGCGGGCGATGTCGCGGCCCTCGCGGCGGAGAGCGGAGACCAGGTGCGGGCCGGAACGGGGGACGACGCAGGTCACGAGGCCGTTGTCGATTTCGATGGCGGCGGGGGTCTCGCGTACGGTGACCGGATTGGCGGGACCGGGAGAGAACGGATCGCCGTTCGGGGCGATCACGAGGGCCTTGTCCCGGCCGGCGGCGGCGGGGATGGCGTGGCCGGTCCACTTGAGCGAGCCGTCGGGCCAGGTGGCGAGGGGCCAGCTCTGCACCGGGACATTTTCGCCGTGGGAGGTGCGGAGGGAGAAGAGCGCATCGGGCTTCACCGTGCCGCGCGGCCAGGGAACGCCAAACGCGGTGCCAGGCTGCTCGTCGGGAACGCCCTCGAGCCAGCGCAGGGTGGCGCGGCCAGGAGAGGCGGGTGCGATGTCTTCAGGAAAGGGGGCGACGGCCGGTGCCGGCTGGGCCCGCAACAGCGAGGCGAGGGGCAGGGCGGCGGCGGTGAGGGTTCCGGTCTTGACGAAGGAGCGGCGGCTTAGAGGCATGGCGGAACGAGGCACGGGCGCGGGCCGCCCGTCAGAGGGGGATTGGTCGCGGGGGGGAAACGCGTGAGACGGGCGCGAAATGCGTCTCAGGCGAGGTAGAACACTTCCTGAAGCGGAGTGGAAACGGGACTGGAATCGGGGTTGGCGGGCATGAGATCCGCCATGTATTTCCACCAGCGGCGGCAAACCTCGGTATCCGCGATCGCGCGCCAGCGTTCCTCGCTCTCGATCTCGGCGTAGCCGAAGAGCTGATTCGTGGCGGGATGCAGGTGGATGGAGTAGTTGTGTACGCCGTGGGCCCGGAGTACGTCGGCCAACTCGTCCCAGATGGGCTGGTGGCGCCGGGCGTATTCGGCCTCGCGGCCGGAGTGGACGGACATGACGAAGGCTTTGCGGATCATGGGGTGACGAGCTGAGGCTCGGCGAAGGCCGCGACGGAAGCGAGCGTGGACCCTTGGGCAAGAGCACGGTCGAGCGCGGTGGCGAGCCCCTGGACGGCGGGGATTTCCGAGCGGCTGTCGAGATCCGGGATGACGTCGACGAGCGCGGGCGGAATTTCGCGCACCGCGGCAATTTTCTGCACGTCCTCGACCAGCCGGGTATGAGGCTCGGCGATGGCGGTGGTACAGACGAAGGTGGCCGGATCGGCCAGGCGGGCCAGCACGGCCGCGAACATCACGCGGCGAAATTCCTCGGTATCGGGCAGGGGGAAAACCTGGCGGCGGCCTTCGGCGTCAAGCACGACACAGCGCTGCTCGTGCCACCATTCGGCCCGGCCGGCGGAACCGTGGAGATAGATTTCGGGCTGGCGGGTGGTCTCGGTCGCATGGCTGAAGCCGAGCCAGAAACGCACGCCCTCGGCGGAAGCGCCGCGGACCACGGCGGTGTCGAACATCTCGATCTGGTGGGCGCGAAAGAGCTCGGCGGTCTCGACTCGGAGGGTCGCGGACTCGCCGGCGGCGGGACCGGCGAAATAGAGGCCGAGATTGATGAAGTGGGCGAAAGCGTTGTTCAGCGGAGAATCGAGCACGGCGGCGCCGTCGGCCACACGGCGGCCGGCCCAGTGGGTACGGGTGAAATAGGAGCGGGCGCGAGGCCAGAGGCCGATCATCCGGATCTCGCGAAGACGTCCGATGGCGCCGTCGAGCAGCTGGGTCTTCAGCCACTGGGCCTCCAAGGCGTAAATATCCTGGAAGCCCACCGCGACCCAGTTGCCGGTGGCTGCCTCGGCGCGGCGGATGGCCTGGCCGTCCTCGAGCGAGCCGGCGAGAGGCTTCTCGACGAGGACGTTCATGCCGGCGCGCAGGGCGGCGATGGTCATGCGCGCATGCCACTGGATGCCGGTGGGGATCAGGCAAAGGTCGACACGGCCGGCCTCGTGGGCGAAAAACTCCTCCGACGACGGATAAATGACCGTGCCGCCGGCGCGCAGCTCGGCCACGGTATCGGCTACCTGTTCGGGGTTTATCACCACGGCGGCGACGAGCCGGAGGGAACCGGCCCGCAACGCGGCGCGAAGCAACTGGACGTAGATGGTACCGTAGCCCGACACGCCGATAAGCGCGACGCGGGGGATACGGTGGCCGGAGGGTAAGGGCATGGACGGAAATCGCGGGGTGGAACTAGTGGTCAACTATTTGGGATAATCCGCTTGTCCCGGGCGGCGACGCACCGCAGTTCTTACAGTAAGACCCCGTCATGCCTGCCCCATCCCTGCGCCAACTCGCCCAGCAACTCGGCCTTTCCCACACGACGGTTTCGGAGGCTCTTCGCGGAAGCCCGCGGGTGAAGCCGGCGACGCGGGCGAAAGTTTCCAAGGCCGCTAAGGCCCTTGGTTATCAAAGAAATCCATTGGCGGGAGCCCTGATGTCGGAGATGCGGCGCTCGCGGGCCGGGACCTTTCGCGGGGTTCTGGCGGTGCTCGATCTCGACGGGCCGGAAAACCGGCCCGCGGGGGCGATGCGTTACCACCGGGAGCTGACCCGAGGGGCGACGAAGCGCGCGGAGGAACTGGGCTTCAAGGCCGATGCCTTCACGGTGGGCAAAGGCGGGCTTTCCCTGGAGCGGCTGGACACGATCCTGCAATCTCGCGGCATTGGCGGCATTTTCCTGCTGCCGGTCCGGGAAACGCCGGACCTTACCCGGCTGGATTGGACGCACTTTTCGGGAATCTATTCCGACTACGTGATCGAACGGCCGGGCTTGCACGCGGTGTGCCCCGACCACTACCGCGCGATGCTGACGGTGCTCGACCGCCTGCGCGCGCTGGGCTACCGGAGACCCGGGCTGGTGATCCAGCAGGCTCACGACGCCCGCCTGCTGCATCGCTGGGAGGCGGCCTATCACGCCTACCAGACGCATCATGACGGCATGACGCGGCTGCCGCCCCTGATCGCGAGCCAACCGAGCGCGGAGGACTTCATCCGTTGGTTCCGGACCGTGAAGTGCGACGTGGTGCTGGCGCACTCTCCGGAGGTGAAGACCTGGATGGAGCAGGCCGGAGCGGTGGTGCCGGAAACGCATGGATTCTGCTGCCTGAACGTCATGAACAGCACGACCCCCTGCGCGGGGCTGGACTTGCAGCCGCGACTGCTGGGCGTGCGTGGCATGGAATTGCTGATCAGCCAGGTGCTGCGCAACGAGTGCGGCGCGCCCGAGCAGCCGATGACGACGACGGTGCCGGCGGTGTGGCTGGACGGGCCTACGGTGCGGGACAAGACGGGGACGGAAGGCGGCGCCGCAGCGGAAGCCGTCGCGAAACCGGCCAAGCCGAAGGCCATGAACGCCTAGGCGCTGTCTTCGAAATAATCCAGCGCTCTGCTGAAGCCCTGCGGGTGGT
>CBINGR010000018.1:0-88493 GCA_966250295.1 uncultured Akkermansia sp.
GCGGCGGTGATGCGCGCGGTGTTGGTGATGGCGCCGGTCACCTTGTCCTGCGGGACGTTGAAGTCGACGCGCATGAGGACGCGTTTGCCGGCGAGCTGGAGGTCGCGGATAGATTTGAACTTGGCCATGGTGTGAAAAATTAAAAACCGCGAAGGTCGCCGAGGATCGCGAAGAGGAAAACTTCGCGCATCTTCGCGTCCTTCGCGGTTGATGTTAAGGCGTTAGGACCGGAGCGGGCTCAGAGGCTGGCGGCGATCTTCTTGGTGAGATCGACGACGCGGTTGGAGTAGCCCCACTCGTTGTCATACCAGGACACGAGCTTGAAGAACTTCGGATTGAGCTCGATCGAGGAGCCGGCGTCATAGATCGAGGACTGCTTGTCGTGGATGAAGTCGGTGGAGACGACTTCCTCGTCGGTGTAGCCGAGGATGCCCTTGAGGTAGGTCTCGGACGCCTTCTTGAGGGCGGCGTTGATCTCCTTGAGGGAGGTTTCCTTGGTGGTCTTGAAGGTGAGGTCGACGACCGAAACGGTCGGGGTCGGCACGCGGAAGGACATGCCGGTGAGCTTGCCCTTCACCTCGGGGAGCACGAGCGCGGTGGCCTTGGCGGCGCCGGTCGAGGACGGGATGATGTTGATCGCGGCGGAACGGCCGCCCTTCCAGTCCTTCTTCGAGGGGCCGTCCACGGTCTTCTGCGTGGCGGTGTAGGAGTGGATGGTGGTCATGAGGCCTTCCTCGAGACCGAAGCCTTCCTTGAGGAGCACGGAGACGACCGGCGCGAGGCAGTTCGTGGTGCAGGAGGCGTTCGAGATGATGCTGTGCTTGGAGAGGTCGAGCTTGTCGTCGTTCACGCCCATGACGACGGTGATGTCCTCGCCCTTCGCGGGAGCGGAGATGATGACCTTCTTGGCGCCGGCGGTGATGTGGCCCTTGGCCTTCTCGGCCTCGGTGAACAGGCCGGTGGACTCGATCACGAGATCGACGCCCAGCTTGGCCCAGGGAAGCTCGGCGGGGGACTTGGCGGAGACGACGAGGATGTCCTTGCCGTTGATCACGAGGACGTCGTCCTCGGCCTTGTCGGGGGAGGACTTCTTGGAGGACACGGTGCCCTGGAACTTGCCCTGGGTGGAGTCATACTTGACCAGGTAGGCCAGGTTGTCGGCGGGGACGATGTCGCCCACGGCCACGACGTCGAGCGTGGTGCCGAGCAGGCCCTGCTCAACGAGGGCGCGGAAGACGAGGCGGCCGATGCGGCCGAAACCATTGATAGCGACTTTGATAGCCATGATAGGGCTCCGAGTGGTGATGTTGATTACTGTGGTGGTGAGAAGCGTCTTGGGGACGCGGAAAGATCGAAAAAAGAGCTGGGGGACGGCGAAAGCAAGGGGGTTTTAGGGCAGCTGCTACTCCGCGATCCACAGGCCGCAGCCCAGCGCCGGTACGAACAGGTCGGCCGTCACGCGCTGGGCGCCGGCGGGGCGGTCGGGGGGAAGGAAACGTTCGTGGTCGGCCAGTTGCCGCCAGGCCGGCGCCGCCCAGTCGCCCAGGGGAATGGCGACGTCGCCGAGAGTGGGGTTGATGACGAACAAAAGGCGCTTCGGCCCCTGGCTGAGGTCGGCGTTGAAAATCACCGCCGCAGCGCTGGTGCCCTCGGCCCAGCGGAACTCGAAGAAGCCCTCGCTGGCGCGGGAGAAATGCCGGAGCAGCCGGCCGGTCTCGGACTGGCGGAACGCAATCCAGTCAGCGAAATAGGCGTGCGTGGACGGGAAGCGGTGAATGCGCGCGTAATCGAGCACGTTCAGGTCCCCGCGCTGGTAGGTGTTGTTCACCCCATGCTTCGAACGCAGGAAATCCTGCCCGGCCGAGATCATGGGGATGCCGATGGAGCAGAACAGCACCGCGGCCATGAGGTGGGTGCGGCGGCGGTCGTTGACCGTCGGCAGGTGCCCGTCGTTGTTCGGGTTCTCCGTGATGACGTCGAGCCAGCAGCGGTCGTCGTGGGACTCGGTGTAGTTCACGGTCTGCGCCGGCCACTTCGCGTAGTACCAGGGCGAGCCCTTCAGGAAATACTCGAAGGTCTCGCGCGAGGCCGCGCCGCGCACGTAGTCGCGCAGGAAATTCCGGTAGCCGTCGTTCCACGAGGCCCAGCCGGTGTCGCGCAGCTCGCCGGCGATGTGACCGCGGAAGCTCCAGGGCTCGGCGATGAGGATCACGTCGGGCTTCACCCGTTTCAGCGCCGTCTCCACCTCGCGGAGCACGGGCGTGCCGAGGAGGTCGGCGAGGTCGAACCGGAAGCCGTCCACCCCATAGACCTCCAGCCAGTGCGCGCAGCTGTCGATGATGAGCCGTTTCGCCATGGCGGCCGAGGCGCGCAGGTCGTTGCCGCAGCCGCTCCAGTTGGAGAGCAGGCCGGCCAGGTTTTGCTCGAAGTAGTAAAGCTTGTCCAAAAACAACAGATGCGCGGGCTCGCCCACGTGGTTGTAGACCACGTCGACGATCACCGCGATGCCGCGCGCGTGGAAGGCCCGCACCAGTTCGCGCAGTTCCCCCACCCCCGAGGCCGCCTCCGGCCGCGCCGCGTAGGCGCTGGCGGGCGCGAAATAGTTCACCGTCATGTAGCCCCAGTGGTACTCCTCGCGCGTGGCGTTGTCGAATTCCTGCAAGGGCTGCAGCTCGACGCAGTTCACGCCGAGCCGGGAAAGGTAAAAATCCTCGCTCTCGACCCACTTCCTCAGGCCCGCGAAGCCGCGGCGCTCGGCCTCCGTCGCCGTCACCGGAGCATGCGCCGTCAGATCGCGCACGTGGGCCTCGCAGACCACGAGGTCGTGCCAGGCGGGGGTCTTGAACCGCTCGCGCCCGCCGTCGGGGTCGCCCAAACGCGCCCGATCCAGGATAATGCCCGGCCCTTCGCGCCCCACCGCCGCCAGGGCATAGGGATCGAGAATGCGGCGCTTCGGATCGAAAAGCCCGAAAGCGTCGCGCGGCCCGTCCACTTGATACCAGTAAAACCAGCCGTGCAGGTTGCCCTCCAGCGCGAGTTCCCACACCCCCGCCGAGCCGTCGGCATCGGCCCGGCGTGCCAACCGGTAGCGGTGGGGGCGATCCTGCTCCGCCAGGGCCGCGCACACCGCCAGTTCCACGCTTTTCGCCCGTGGCGCGAAAATCCGGAACACGGTGCCGTTTTTCCCCGGATAGACCCCCAGGGGCAGATCGCTGCTTAACTCGTAGAAAAAGCGCCCCGGCTGCAGCGGCACCTGGTCACCGGCATGTCCCTCCGCCCAGCGCACCGTGAGGCTGGCGGATAAATCCGCCGGCGCCTCGAGCTCGAAGCCGAACCAATGGAAACCCGTCCGGTCGGGGTCGACCACGCGGTTCACGTTTCCGGCCGTGTCGGTCTCGGCCGAGGGCGCATCCCAGGGCACCGGCAGCCAGTGGTGTTTGCCCGTGACGAATTTGAAACGCCGCCCCGCCGCCAGCAAAGGGGCCGATTTGCCGCTCCAAACGTAGACCGGCCGACCTGCGACCAGCCGCGGATACATCGCCCAAGCCGCCTCTTCCGATCCGCGCCAGGCATTGAACTCGCCCGCCACGTGCACGGTCTCGCGCGAAAAATCGATCTCGGGAAAGGCCGCCGGATCGAACACGAACTCGATCATGCCCTCGTGCGGAAAATGATACCCGCTGCGCAGCGCGAAACGGGCCGTCGCCACCCGCTCCAGCCGCCGCATGCGCAGGCTCCCGCCCGCGATCACGAACACCGGCACGCTCCGCCCCCGCCAGTCGTGGCGCAGCTCGATCAGGCCGCGGGTCGGCGACTCGAGCGTGGCGGAGGCAAGGGCGTTGGCGCGGGAGGACATGGCGGCCCTCCACCATTCGACGTGCCAATCCCCGCACAAGAGCGAAACCACTCCGCCTATATCCCGTAAAGCTGCACCGAGGGCGTACGGCCCCCGCCCCGTCTCACTGGACGCTCGACACCGCGTCCGGCGGCCCGATCTCGAGCAGTTCGATCTCGTAGATCAGCGTGCTCTGGGGACCGATATTGTAGGGCACGTGCTCGCCATAACCCAGGCTGGGCGGAATGAAGAGACGCCACTTTTCGCCGGCCCGCATCCGCAGCAAGGGCTCGGTCCAGCCCGCGATGAAATCGCCGGCCCGGCCGGTGAAGGGTTCGTCGCGCTCCACCGAGCTGTCGAACACCGTGCCGTCGAGCAGGGCGCCGACGTAGTGCACCTTTAGCTGGTTTTCCGGGCCCGGGCTGGGCCCTTCGCCCGATTTGAGGACCTCGTACTGCAGCTCGGTTTTCGTGCCGTCGTGCGCCGTCGCTTCCAGCACCTGAATACCCTGCTTTTTGGCGTTCGCCTCCAGGAACGCTTTCCCGAGCTTCAGGTTCTTTTCCGCGGCGATCGTCTTCTTCGCCGCGGCCCGGACGGCGATGTCGTCCTGCATCGCCTTCAGCACCGCGGCCCGCTGGGCCGGGCTCAGAAGCGGTCTGCCAGCCTGCATGTCTTGCAGGCCGGCGAGGAGGGCGCCGAGGTCGATGTCGACATCGTCCCACTTGAACGACGCGGCGAGTTCCATGCCCAGCGCGTAACTGGTTTTTTGCGTGGTCTGCTCGAGATCGAGCTTCCCTTCCGCCAGGGCGGCATGGGCGCACAGGCCGCCCGAAATGAGCGCGGCGATCAACCGTGGTTTCATAAGCAGGTCGTGAACGAGTGAAAGGGCAGGACCGAGGTTAAGGCCGCGGCACAGGCGCCGCTGCCGGGCTGGCTGCGGCCGGCGGTGCGGACTCCGGGGTATAAAAGCTGAGCAGCTCGAGGTCATAGATCAGCGTGCGGTTGGCGCCCAGCTGGGGCGGGCCGGACTCGCCGAAGGCCAGCGGACCGGGGATGAACAGCCGCCATTTGTCCCCAGCCTTCATCAGGGGCATGACCGCCCGCCAGCCCGGCAGCATGTCGTCCAGGCCAAAAGTGACCGGGGTGGAGCGCTGCACCGAGCTGTCGAACACCGTGCCGTCGAGGTGACGCCCCTCGTAATGCAGCTCCACGATGTCCTTGAGCCCCGGGGACGCGCCCGAGCCCGTTTTGAGCACCCGGTATTGCAACTCGGCGGCGGAGCCGTCGGGTGCGACGAGCGGCAGGGTCCTGACTGCTTCCCTTTTGGCGTTGGCCGCGAGGAAGGCCTGGCCGGCGCGTAGATTTTCCGCGCAATCGATTTTGCGCTGCTCGTCGGCCTTGGCCGACAACCGCTTGAACAGTGCGACGATCACCTCCTTTTTCTGGTCGGCAGTGAGGCGGGGGTTTCCGGCCAGGCTGTCTGCGACACCGGCGAGCAGCGCCCGCGCGTCCACGTCGATCTGCTGCTGCCGGAAGGTCAGGATCGCATCGAGTCCGATCGCGTAGCTGGTCTTTTGCCTCGGGTCTTCGAGGTTGACCTTGTACTGGGCGGACAGCGGAGCGGAACCCAGCCCGAGGCCGAGGGAAACAAGGAGAATGGATTGGATAAATTTCATGCCGGGAAAAAAGAAGCGGTCGCCTCAAACGGGAGCGGAACCGCAACGGTCATGGTTGCTGGGCGGCCGCCGGGCCGGGGCTTGGAGCCGATGCCTGCTGGATGTGACGGAGCAGCTGGTTGCGGACATCGCCCTCCGTCTGCGCGTTCACCCAAGCGAGCGCGGCCGCGCGATCCGTGGCCGCCCATTGGGCGACCAGCGGGATCGCGGCGGCTTCGTAAAAGGGGGTGCGATCCAGTTCAGCCTTGAAGCTTTCCATCGCGGCCTGCGGGTCGCGCTGCGCCAGTTGGTAGGCGACCGAAGCGATCACTTTCATCCGCTGCCCGCCGTTTCCGGAACGCAGGGCCCATTCTTTTGCGCCCGCGGGATCTTCCTCCGCCCATAACTGGGCCGTCACGCGCAACGCGGTATTGGGGCCGTAGCGCTGGGAAATTTGCTCCACCACGCTTTCCACCGCGTCCGGGGATTTTCGAATCCACTCGGCGAGCTTGCCGCACAAGGCGGACTCCTGGGCGAAGGTATCCGGCGCATCGAGGCCTGCCAGCAGCGCCTCATGGTAAGGTTTGTCGGCCTCGCTGAGATTGACCGGCGCGGCGTCGGCGGACGGCGGATTCAGCGCCTGCCGCACGGGCCGGGGGTTCGCATCCATCGCATTCAGGGGCGGCGGAACCGAAACCGGAAGCGGTTCCTCGGTCGAAACCGGACGCGGCGGCTCCGGCGCCGCGGCCAGGACGGGCGGGCTCGCCGTCGGCTGCGAGGCGGAAGGCCCGGGGGTTCTCAGCCTGGCCCAGCCCCAGGCGAGGAGCATGCCCAGCAAAACCAAAGCGGGGCCCTTCAGTTTTCCGAAAACGAAACACATTCGTGGCATGGGAGGAAACGCGGTGGCGGACGTCGGCGCGCCGACGCCCGCCGTTTCGCAAGACGCGGGTCAGTAGGTCTTATATTGGTTGCCGAGCTCGGTCAGCGTGCCGTTGGAGTTGACCAACGCGGCGGTCTGGAGGGTGCCGGTGCCGGGGAGGGTCCCGCAGTACCAGGAATAGCGGAGGACGAAGCCGCGGGACTTCAGGCCGGGGACCGCGGTCGCCATGAAGGTCTTGCAGTTGGCGACAGTGATGGCGGTCGGGCTCTTCCAATCGGTGGGAGCGAACTCGGTCACGTAGATATTGTAACCATAACGGTTACGAATGCCGTCGACGTAGCTCAGGAAAGAATTCGCGTTCGAATTGTAGTTATGGACCGCCACCGCGTGGCAGGCCAACCCCTCGGATTTAACCGCCGCCATGAACTGCTGCATCCAGGTGCTGTTGTCGTCGGCGCAGGCCGGCGAAATCAACATCATGCCGCTAAGCGACTTGGCGGCCGCGCTGGCCCCGCGATAGCCCTGCAGCGCATAGGACACGGTCAGGTTGGCTTGGTCGGTGTGATCCGGCTCATTATACATCAGCAACACCCGAAAGCCTTGGTTGTAGAGATTGGTCATGGCCGTTTTGTCCTGAGCTGCGGTGGCGCCGTAATAGCCCCACCACATGGGGAAGAACTCCACCCCGGCGGGGAGATTGCTGGGCTTGCCGGAGCCCCAGTTGTAGCACCATTTGGCGCCGAGTTTGCCGGCGTTGGCGACCTGACCGGCGGTGCCTTTGACGGCGGCGGCCTGCGCCGCGGATAGGCTGAACAGCGCGACCAGCGCGCCGAAGAGCAGGGTCATACGACCTGTTTTCAGTTTCATTGTCTTGTACTTCCTGTGGGTTGGGGTTGTTTGTGCTTTTCCGTGCGCAGTGATGCCGGAAAAATTCTTGGGGAAGATCATATCGCCAGGGCTGGAACGCCGCGGCGATTCGGACAAGCCGCCGGCCCTTCCCGGCGGTCCACGATTGTACAACGACGCGCCAGGCGTTCCGGGTGAAGAAATCCGCCCGCGCCGCCATAAAAACGCCGCGGGAAAGGATCGTCAGGCTATATAATTTAGGGAGCTGGGGAAAACCGGGGAATCGCCACGAAACCGCCGGATAAAATATCAAATGGGCAGGAGTGAAGGGGTATTTACTAAGAAGCTCGTAATTGCCTGTCGACGAACAAAGAGGGGTGAAAGAAACGGGGAAAGCGGAGATCGCGGGGGGACCGCGATGGCCCGATGCAGGATATAATTACCCTAAAGCTCAATTCCGGTAATACTATAGCGTAAACCGCCGACGCTATATCGTAAACCCCAAGGCCGTTGCCAGCGAATATCTTCCCGCCCAGGCCGCAAACTCAAATATTGAGCCAGATCATTTATATCATCCGCCTGACTCGTTCGCTTTTACTCCAAAAACCGTGATTTACCTTCCTATAGCAGCACATCCCCCAAGCTGGATGACGGGTAATATCGACTTTTCACCCTATGGTCCTTCGGCGGCACATTGTTGTTGTTTAACGTCAACCCGTGCTTCTTAGCCTGCGAAACCGGACCGGCCGCGAATCCCGTCAGCGTACAAACATTTCGGATATCGAACCGGTTCGCCCCCAAAACATGAATACCCCCGATACCCCCCGCTATACCCCACCCGGCCCGTGGCGAAGCCTTCGGCTGAGCTTTGCCCTGGTACTTGGCTTCGTCGCCGCCTGCTTCGGAACCAACACCGGCCACGCGCTCCACTGGTCCCCCGGAATCCATGATCCGTCCTCGATCGTCAAACTGAATGGCGTTTATCACATCTGGGGAACCGGCAACCAGATCTACCATCTGACCTCCCCCGACATGGTGCGCTGGTCACCCGCGTCCACGGTGTTTTCCTCCGGCACCTGGCCAAGTTGGATCAACAGCTACGTGCCCGGCTTCGCCGGTTTCTTCTGGGCGCCGGAATGCATTTATATGAACGGGAAGTATTATCTGTATTATTCCTGTTCGATGGGCGGCCGGCAATGCGCCATCGGCGTCGCCACCAGCACGAACCTCACCTCTTGGACAGATCAAGGCATGGTGGTGTACTCCGGCACCACCGGCACCATAGGCTCGATCGATCCCGCCCTCTTTTGGGACTCCAGCAACCGGCTCTGGATGGTGTATGGTTCGCACCTGAACGGCATCTGGCTGGCGGAGATCAACACCTCCACCGGAAAAACGCTCAATTCCACCCGCTACAACATCGCCGGCTCCGGCTCCAGCAGCGAGCACGAGGCCGCCTTCGTGGTCCGCCGCGGCAGCTACTACTACCTGTTCTACAATCGCGGCGTCTGCTGCAACGGCACCTCCAGCACGTATTACGTGCAGGTGGGCCGCGCCACCAGCCCCACCGGGCCGTATGTGGACAAGAGCGGCAAGGCCCTCACCAGCGGCGGCGGCAGCGCCTTTCTCAGCACCTCGGGCCGCTACGCCGGGCCCGGCCATGTCGGCTATTTCAGCGAAAGCGGCATCGAGTTCCTGACCTATCACTTCTACGACGGGCTCAACAACGGCGCCCCCACCCTCGCTCTCAGCAGCTTCAAGTGGGATTCCTCCGGCTGGCCCTACGCCTCGGCCGACTGGGTCGCCAACGGGCGCTACAAGGTCGTGAATAAGGGCAACAACCTCGCCTGGGACGACTGGGGCTGCGGCGGCACCGCCGGCCAAGCCATCGCCCAAAACACCTATTCCGGCATCACCTGCCAGCGCTGGGACTTCACCAGCCTCGGCAACGGCGAATACCGGATCAACTGCGCCACCGGCGGGCTCGCCGCCGAGGTGATCAACTGCGCCAACAGCAACGGCGCCAAACTCGACATCTACTCCTACTGGGGCGGCAATTGCCAGAAGTGGAAGATCGAGCGCGCCAGCGACGGCAGCTACATCATCTCCTCTGTCAACGGCAACCGCGTGGTGGACGTGCCCAATGCCACCACCGCCACCGGCACGCAGCTCCAAATCTGGGACTACAACGGCGCCAACGCCCAGCGCTGGTTGATCCAGGCGCCTTGAACGAAGCCCGCATCGTCTCGCGGTGTCGGCTCGGGGCGGCCGGTTTTTCCGGCCGCCTCTTTCCTTTAGGTAGCGGAAACGCCAGCGGCCCGTTTTCCGGATCCGGTTCGCCGGGCGCTCACCGCTACACGCCTCCCGTCCTTTGGCTTTCGCCCGGCGCGTTTCCCGTCAAGATCCCGCGGTCATGCACCCTGCGTTTTTTGTCCGACGTTTCGCGCTCCGTGTCGGCCTCGCTCTCGCCGGCCTCGGCGCTCCTCTCTGCGCCGCCCCCGCTCCTGCGTCCGGCCTCTGGTCGCTCTACGAAGCCACGTTGAAACAAGCCCGCTACGTCGACCTCACCCACACGATCACGCCCGCCATCCCGGTCTGGTCCGGCTTCGGCTCCTCCACTTTCGGCCCCGCCCTCAATCCCGCCACCGGCAAGCCTTACGATTACGCCGCCGACGGCTTCGAGGCGACGCGCTACGTCCTCGGCACCGATCAGCTCGGCACCCAGCTCGACCCGCCCGCCCACTGGGCCCCCGAGTATCCCGCGATCGACGAGCTGCCGCCCACCTTCGCGGTGCGCCCCCTGGTGGTCATTTCGATCGTCGAACAGGTCGCCCAGGATCCCAACTACCACCTGCAGGTTGCCGATATCGAAACCTGGGAAAAAAAACACCGCCGCATCCCGGCCGGCTCGGTGGTGTTCGTGCGCTCGGACTGGTCGAAACGCTGGCCGGACCCCGAACTCGCCAAGCTCTCCAAGTTCCCCGGCGTGAGCCTGGCCGCGCTGCGCTTTCTCCACGAGGAACGAAAGATTCTCTTCCATGGCCACGAGCCGCTGGACACCGACAGCACCCCGAACCTCGAAGGCGAACACTGGCTGATGCACCACGGCTACGCGCAAGCCGAGGGCGTGGCCCACCTCGATCTCGTGCCGGAAACGGGTGCGCTGGTTTCGATCGGCTTTCCCAAGCTCGGCGGGGGCCTCGGCGGCTATGCGCGCTACATCGCCATCTGTCCGCCCGACTGGCCGCAGGGCGTGAAGATCGGCGAAGTTCCCGAGGCTCCCCTGCCCCGCCACGAAAAACCCCTGCGCTGGGATCCCGCCGCCGGCATGCGCGTACGGACTCAAAATCGGTAGGGACGGACCGCTGGGCCGTCCGCGCAACGTTCCGGCGGGCCCGGCGATCCCACCCTGCCGTTTACTCCCGCAGGCGATAACGCGGCATTCCCTCCGCCGCGAAAAGTTCGGCCGGCGCGCCGCGGCGGATCACTTTTCCCTGCGCCAGCACCAGCACGTCGTCGCACAGGGCCATCACCTCGTCGGGCGAGTGCGTCACGCACAGCATCGGCAGGCCAAACTCGTCCCGCACCCGTGCGAGGTAGGGCAGCAAGCGTTCCTTCAACGCCGCATCGAGGCCGGCCAGGGGCTCATCCAGCAAAAGCAGCCGCGGCGCCGCCAGCAGGGCCCGGCCCAGCGCCACGCGTTGTTTTTCCCCGCCGGAAAGCGTGCAAATCGCGCGGTCCGCGAGCGCGCCGATCTCGAGGACCTCGACCACGTGCTCGTAGCTCAGCCCGGCCGTGCAGGACGGGATGTAGCGGGGAGCGCCAGCGCCCCGTTCCGATCCCGGATCGCTGGCGTTTCCCGCTACGGACGAGAACGGCGGGATGCGGCGACCCCGCCCTGCATGCTGGCCTGCCTCCTGCGATTTCATCCCGTAACGCAGGTTTTCGCGCACCGAAAGATGCGGAAACAGGGCCCCGTCCTGCGGCACGTAGCCCACCGCGCGCCGCGCCGGAGGCACCGCCACCCGCGCCTCCACGTCGGTCAGCACCGTATCGCCGACCGCCACCCGCCCCGCCACCGGCCGTCGCAGCCCCGCGATGAGCTCCAGCAGCGTGGTCTTGCCCGCGCCCGATGCGCCGAACACCGCCGTCACGCGGCCCTCCAGCCGCGCATCCACCTCCAGGGTGAAGGCCGCCAGCGGCAGACGCAGGCCTTGCAAACCGACTCTCACGCCTCCCTTCATGCGACGCGCCTCCTTAAAAACCATTCGCTCGCCCACACCGCGCCGAACGCGATCGACACCGAGATCGCCAGCAGACCCAGCGCCTCTGCGTCGCGCCCGAGTTGCACGAGGTGATAGATCGAGAGCGAGAGCGTGGCGGTTTTGCCCGGAATGTAGCCGGCCACCATGATCGTCGCGCCAAATTCCCCCAGTGCCCGCGCGAAGGCCAGCAAAGCCCCGGCCAGCAGCCCGCGCCGCGCCAGCGGCAGCGTGATCGTCGCAAACATCCGTACCCGGCCCGCACCCAAGGTGCGCGCCACTTGTTCCAGCCGCGGATCGACCCCCTCGAAAGCCACCCGCGCCGCGCGCACGAGCAGGGGAAAGGACATCACCGCCGTCGCCAGCACCACGCCCGCCCAGGTGAAGACGATCTCCACTCCGAGCCGGCTCTCCAGAAAACCGCCGAGCGGCCCGCGCCGCCCGAAAAGCTTCAGCAAGATCAAACCCGTCGCGACCGGCGGGACCACGAGCGGCAGCGCCACCAAGGTCTCCACCAGCGATTTTCCGGGCCAGTCCCGCCGCGCCAGCAGCCAGCCCAGGGCAACCCCCGGCGGCAGGATCAGCCCCGTGGCAAACGCGGCCACCCCGAGGGTGAAAACGGTGATCTGCCAGATTTCCGATGCCATGCCGCGCGACCAAAACCGATCAAGGCGCGGGGAGGAATCCGTATTTCGCAAATACGGCCGCCGCCTCCGGCGAGGCAAGATATGCGACGAATTCCAGCGCCGCCCCGGCCTGCTTCGCGCTCTTCACCACCGCCACGGAATAGGAGATCTTCGGTCCCTCGGCGACGGGCACCTCGAAGGCGATCTTCACCTTTTTCGAGACGAGCGCGTCTGTTTTGTAAACAATGCCGGCATCGGCGTTGCCCGCCTCCACCGCCGCGAGGCAGGCGCGCACATTCTCGGTCGGCACGGCCTTGTCGGCCACCTGCTCCCAAAGCCCCGCCTTCTGCAGGTATGCCTTCGCGTAAATGCCGGCCGGTACCGTCTGCGGCTCGGCCAGCGCGAGGCGGCTCACGACCGGCTTCGCCAGGTCGGCCGGCCCCGAGACCGGGACCCCGCCCCCGGCGTTGACCACGATCACGAGCGTGTTGCCCAGCAGCGTGCGGCGGGTGCCCGCGGCGATCAGCTCCGCCTTGGCGAGTTCGTCCGTCTTCGCCTCGTCCGCCGAGAAAAACACGTCGGCGGGCGCCCCCTCCCGAATCTGGCGAGCCAGCGTGCTGGAGGCGGCAAGATTCAGGACGAGTCTGTCCCCGCGCGCGGACCCATAGGTCTTGGCGATCTCCTGCAAGGCATCGGAGAGACTGGCCGCGGCGAAGACGTTCAGGTCCGCCGCCGGAAGCCTGGTGACGAAGCTCGCCCCGAAGACAGCCAAGATCGCGACAACCTGGGTAATTCTCATCCGCAGACAGTCCGCCGCTCCTCCCATCCCGCTCAACCCCTTATCCACAAAGACCCGTGAAAGCTTCCACCCCCTGGCGAGATTAGCCTTCTTCAACCAATAATGAATCAACATATATAAATATATTGATATGTATTCTTGACCAAGTTCCTCCTCCCTTCTTAGCTCCGCATTCTTCGTTGTTTGAAAAATCGCCTCCCCAGTCGGAGGCGTGAGTGCGCAGCGGTCGGGGAACGCCGTGAAAACCGGCGACAGTCGCGCTGCGGTATCGAGTCACGAGCCCACCATCCGCCGGCACCAACGAAGGCCGGGGCCGAAAGCCAGGAGCAAAGCACCGTCCCGTCCGCGGGGCCAAGGCGAGGGGCGAGGTCGCGGGTCACCGCCCATCCAAACTCGGAGTCCGAACACCCGGCTGCGCACTCCCGTCCGAAAAACCTGAACCACATCGCACGAATGAACACCGCCCACACCGTATCCGATCCCCGGATACTCATACACTCGCTCGGCCATCCTCGCATCGGGGAGCGCCGCGAGCTCAAGCAGGCCCTCGAGGCCTATTGGCACGGCACGTTGGACCGCGACGGCCTGGAGGCCGTCGCCCGGGATCTTCGCCGCCGGCACTGGCTCGCCCAGCGCGACGCCGGCGTCGACCTGATTCCGTCCAACGACTTCAGCCTCTACGACCAGGTCCTCGATCTCAGCTGCCTCGTCGGCAATGTCCCTCCGCGTTTTGGCTGGACCGGCGGCCCGGTCGGCCTCGACACCCGCTTCGCCATCGCCCGCGGCGGTTTCGGTTCCCCGCCGGGCCCGTCTCCCGATGCCTCGGCGAAGGAGGGCTGTTCCTGCGGCCGCCCCCATGCCCCGGTGGCGGACCCTGCACCGGAGCCCACCTTCGCCAGCGAGATGACCAAATGGTTCGATACGAACTACCACTACATCGTGCCCGAATTCCACTCCGGCACGGTCTTTGCCCTCTCCTCGACCAAGATTTTCGACGAGTTTTCCGAAGCCCTGGTCCTCGGCCTCCGCACCAAGCCGGTCCTCGTGGGCCCGGTCACTTACCTCGCGCTCGGCAAGGTCCACGACGCCCGCCAGCCCGGCTTCGACCGGCTCGCGCTCCTCGTACGCCTCCTGCCCGTGTACGTCGAGGTTCTGCAAAAACTCGCCGGCCTCGGCGCCGAGTGGGTACAGCTCGACGAACCGGTTTTCGCGCTGGACCTCTCGCCCGAATGGCGCGCCGCGCTCGCCCGGACCTACGCCGTCCTGGCCGCCGCCGCACCGTCCCTGAAGCTGCTCGTCGCCTCCTATTTCGGCGGCCTGCGCGACAACCTCCGCGATTTCCTGCAGCTCCCGGTCGCCGCTCTCCACATCGACGTCTCCCGCGCCCCCCGCGAGTTCGACACGGTGTTGCGCGAGTTCCCGCGCGGGCCGGGCGCGCCGATGCTCTCGCTCGGCTTGATCGACGGCCGCAACGTCTGGCGTGCCGACCTCGATGCCGTCCTCGCCCGCCTGCGTCAGGCCGCCGATCTGCTCGGCCCCGGACGCCTGCTCCTCGCGCCCTCGTGTTCCCTGCTGCATGTTCCGGCCACTTTGCGCCACGAGACCGGCCTCGATCCCGAGTTGCGCGGCTGGCTGGCCTTCGCGGAGGAAAAACTCGCCGAGCTCGCCGCCCTCCGCGACCACTTCGCCGCTCCGTCCGCGCCCGGCCCTGCCGCCGCGCTTGCCGCGAATCGCGAGGCCCTCGCCGGCCGCCGTGCCAGCCCGCGGGTACACCGGCCGGAGGTCGCCGCGCGGCTCGCACGGATCGGCGCCGCGGATTTCGAGCGTCGCTCCGCCTATTCCCAGCGCCAGCCCGTGCAAAACGCCCGCCTCGCTCTGCCGCTGCTGCCCACGACCACCATCGGCTCCTTCCCGCAGACCGCCGAGATTCGCGCCGCCCGCGCGAAATGGAAAAAAGGCGCCCTCTCCACCGCCGACTACGAAAAATTCCTGGAGGAGGAGACCGCCGCCTGCGTGCGCTTCCAGGAGGAGATCGGGCTCGACGTACTCGTCCACGGCGAGTTCGAGCGCAACGACATGGTGGAGTACTTCGGCGAGCAACTGGACGGCTACGCCTTCACCGCCCACGGCTGGGTGCAGAGCTACGGCTCCCGTTGCGTGAAGCCGCCCATCCTCTACGGCGACATCGCCCGTCCCGCCCCCATGACCGTGCGCTGGTCCGCTTTCGCCCAGTCGCTCACCCGCCGGCCGATGAAGGGCATGCTCACCGGCCCGGTCACCATGCTCCAGTGGAGCTTCGTGCGCGACGACCAGCCGCGGCGCGACACTGCCTTCCAGATTGCGCTCGCCCTGCGCGACGAGGTCCTCGACCTCGAACGCGCCGGCATCGCCGTGATCCAGATCGACGAACCCGCGCTGCGCGAGGGCCTGCCGCTTCGCCGCGAGGACTGGAAGGCTTATCTGGAGTGGGCGGTGGATGCGTTTCGCCTGAGCGCCGCCGGCGTGCGCGACGATACCCAGATCCACACCCACATGTGCTACTCGGAGTTCAACGACATCATCGTCGCGATCGCCGCGCTCGACGCCGACGTGATCACCATCGAGACCTCGCGCTCCAACCTGGAGCTGCTCGAGGCCTTTGTGAACTTCGAGTATCCCGCCGGGATCGGCCCCGGCGTCTACGACATCCATTCGCCGCGCGTTCCGACCGTGGCCGAGATGGAATCGCTCATGACCCGGGCCCTTGCGGTACTCCCGCTGGAAAACCTCTGGATCAACCCCGACTGCGGACTCAAGACGCGCGGCTGGGCTGAGGTGAAGCCCGCCCTCGCCCGCCTCGTCGCCTGCGCCCGCTCCCTGCGCGCCCGGGTGGGTGCCGCCACCGCGTAGGCCGACCGGCGTCGGGCGGCCGCAACAACGGGCAAACAACAAGCAAGGATGGGTAAGCGTTTTGTCCTTCGCGTCTGCTAAGCTCGGGACGGTCGGAAGCCGCTTGGTCGCGGCCCCGCCGGACCCGGGCGCAGCCCGGACCGCACAGGTTAAAGTCGTATTGGTCGTTTAGGCCGCCGGGTTTGGTCGCCCGGCGGCCTTTTCGTGCCCTGCCCCTCCCCGGCTACATGCCAGTTCGAGCCCTCCTTCCGCCCCGCCGGTTTTGTCACCCATTGGGTGACAAAACAGCCGCCCCGCCTCTCCTCTAAGAAATCCCACGTTTTTTTACATTTTGTCACCAAATTGGTGACAAAATTGGCCTTAGTCGTCGCGGCTTGTGCTTATCTGTCGTCGTCGGCACGGGGCCTCGCCCCGATTTTGGGCAACAACGGGCAAACACTCCGCAAGGCCGGGTAAGCAATCGGGGCGGCCGTTTCGTTATGCTTGGGACGTGAAAATCCTCCGCCGCATCCTCCGCCTCGCCCTCGCCTTGTCCGCGGGAGTCGCGGGCCTGCGCGCCCAGTCGGACCGTTTCGCCGCGCCTTCGTTCCGAGGTCAGGAAGGGGCTTTCTATGCCGGCTGGGATGACTTCACTTCGGCCACCGCGCCGAACATTCCTGACCGGCCCGGCTCTGCCGACGGCTTCGCTTTCACCCAGCTCGATCCCTCTGCCTTCATCACCAGCTCGGGTAACCTATACAGCTTCTCAGCCGCCCTCTCACACCGCATCGACCTCCCTGAACTCGCCGCCACCCCGGCCACGGTCGTCCTTCAGACCCGCAGCCTCGGCGCTGCAATTGTCCCCGAGAGCATGCGGCTGGAGTATTTCGGCGACGGGGTTTGGATCGCTCCGTCCGCCCCGGTCAACGAACTGGTTTTCAGCGAGGTGATCGGCACCGGCTTCGGTGCCGCCCTGGACGAAACCCGCCGCTGGACATGGAAGCTCGGCGCCATCGGCGCCCGCCGCTGGCGAATCGCTTTTCAAGCCTCCGGCACCAGCCAGAGTTTTCAGGCCGCCGCGCTCGACCTTGCCGCCCCTGCTCCGGCCGACGCTTACCAAGGCTGGCTTTCCACGCGCTTTTCCGAAGTCCAACTGAGCGATCCCCTTGTCGGCGGGTCCGCGGCGGATCCCGATGCCGACGGCTTGCCCAACCTGCTCGAATACGCTCTCGGTGGCGATCCCCTCGATCCTCTCTCCGCCCCGGTTCCCGCCTGCGAGCTTCCAGTCGGTGCGGCACTCACGCTCTCCTTTGAACGCGTCGCCGATCCCGCCCTCGTCTACACCGTAGAGGCCTCCGACGATCTCGTCGCCTGGGAAGAGGTGTTCGTCTCCACCGGCGCCGCCAATGCCGCCGGCCCGGTTTTCGTCTCCGATGCCGTCATGCACGGCGCCGCGCACCCGCGACGCTTTTTCCGGCTCCTGATCGCCCGGCCATGAAAACTTCGCGCCGCGCCTTCACCCTCCTCGAGCTGCTCACTGCCGTCGCGGTGCTCGGCATCCTCGCCGCCATCCTGCTGCCCGCCGTCGGTCAGTGTCGGGCCGCTGCCCGCGCCGCCCGCGAGACCTCCGCCGCCCGCTTCCTCATGCAGGCCTACCTGCTCGTGCCCCAGGAACGCCGCGGCGAGCTTCTTCCCGGTTCGAAAAACGAACCCGCCTTCGACGAGCAGGGTGCGCCACTCGGCTACTTTTCCTACCGCTGGCCCCACCGGCTCGCCCCTTACCTCGGCAACCGGCTCAAGGACACGATCTTCGTAAACGACCAGGCTCGTTACTACACGGACGTCCTCGCCGCCGACCCCGCCCAGGCCTCGTATCTCTACAGCCTCACCCCCACCTTTGGCCTCAACCTCGCGCACGTCGGCGGCATCACGCTCGGCAGCGGCGCGCTCGATGTCCGTTATGGCCCGGTCACCCGCCTCGACCGTTGCGCCAGCCCCGCCCGCCAGCTCGTCTTCGTCTCCGCGGCCAACCGCGCCATCGCCCCCGACGCGGGCTATTTCGAAGTCCGCTCCCCCACCGCCGCCGGCTGGCCGGAGACGCTGGATCCCGCCGCCGACAACGCCTCTCGCGGCTGGGTCAGCTTCCGCCACCGCGGCCGCGCCGTCGCAACCTGGCTCGACGGCCACGTCACCGCCGAGAGCTACGCCGCCCTCCGTGACATGCGCGCCTGGGCCGAACCCGCCCGCGCCGCCGGCGACCCGTCCTGGCATCCTTAAATTGTATCCGTTTCCTCGTTACAAACATGAAAAACCGCATCCTCCAGCTCCTGGCAACCGGCGCCCTCGCCACGCTCTCCGTCGTCTCCGCGCGCGCCGTTTCCTATGGCGAGTTCCTCTCTCCCACCCTCGCCGGCGCCACCGTCACCGACGGCTGGTTCGACCTGAACACCGACAACTTCGGCCCTCACGGCACCTTCGGCACGAGCACTGCCGCCTGGGATTCTCCCCTCGGCTCCAATCAGGCCGGGTCGGGTGACGCGCTCTGGAATAAACTCGCCGGCACCTCCGGTTACCTCACCGGCACGGCCTCCAATGTCCTCTATTCGCCCAACACCACCGGCACGTTCACCGTGTCGGAGGCCACGCCCCTCTCCGGTCTCGCCACCGTCACTTTCCAGGTCAGCTCCACCGCCAACCTCGCTGCCCCGACTCTCGACTACAACGGCGGTGACCAGAACCTCGCCCCCGCCTTCACCGCCCTTCTCTCCTCAGGTACGGTGAACACCGCCTTCGGACCCGCCACCCAATACCTCTGGGCCTTCCAGTGGGATCTGGGCTCCGCCCCCGCCATCACCGACTTCGGCATCACCTGGAGCACCGTCGAGCCTCACGACCTCACCTTCGGAGCCCGCCTCGATCAGGGCAGCACGTTCACCGGCTCCGCCATCCCCGAGCCGTCCACCTATGGCGCCCTCGCCGGCCTCGGCGCCCTCGGCCTGGCCACGCTTCGCCGCCGCCGCGCAACTTGAGGCCAGCCAAGCGCTCCGCCCGCCGGTCTCCTCGCCGGCGGGAATTTTCACCTCTCCCCGTGCCCGCCGAAGCCCACAAACCCATCGAGTGCGAGATCCGCGCCCGCCATGCCGCCCACGCCGCCGTGCTGGCCGAGATCGCCGTCACCTGCGCCCGCGACCTGGGCCAGCCGCTCCGCCCGCGCACCGTTCACATCGGCAAAGGGGATCGCAACCTCGCCTCCGCCGGCGAGGAGGAGGCCCTCCTCACTCTTCACCTGCCTGCTTCCCTGGCCGGCGCCCAGCACCAGGTCTGGTGCCTGGCCTGCCGCCTCGCCTGCTTCCTTCCCTCCGCCCGCGTCTCCGTGCTGATTTCCGCCGCCGATTCCTTCCGGCCGTCGCCCCACTCGGCCCGTGTGCACCGGGCCCGGCATTCCGCGTGAGCTGTCCCCGAAGCGATCTGCGTTTCCCGCTCTGTCTCCCGACCGCGCTGCACCTTCCCGGTCTTTTCTCCTTCTCCCTCCGCCCCGCCGATCCAAGCCGATTTTCACCATGATCGCCAACGACCCGACAAACCTGTTCCCCATCGAAGCCCGTGCCCGCATCATCGGGCACATGAACGAGGACCACTCCGATTCTGTCCTCGCCTACGCCCGCCATTTCGGCGGTCGCTCCGCGGCCACCGCCGCCACTCTCGCCGGCATCGATCAGGCCGGCATGGATCTCATTGTCACCGAGGCCTCCGGCGACCAATCCCTGCGCATCGAGTTCAAAGCTCCGCTCTCCGGCCCCGGAGATGCCCATCCGGTTCTCGTCGCCATGGCCAAGGAGGCCTCCGCCGCGTTTCGCGCTTCGTCCGCGGGAACCAGCCCGCCCGCCTCCGGCGCCAAGGCCGCCGCCGCGCTCGAACGTGCGCGCGCCGCCGCCGCTTATCTCCGCGACAGCGCCAAGACCTGCCAGCTTGGAACGGCCTCCGCCGACGGCACGCCCGACTGCTCCGTCGCACCCTTCGTCCTCTCCGCCGACGGCGTGCTCCACACCTACATCAGCGATCTCTCGATCCACACCGCGAATCTCCGCGCCAACCCGCACGCCTCCGTCCTCCTTATCGAGGATGAAGCCACGGCCAGCCATCTCCTCGCCCGTCGCCGCCTCACCCTCCGCTGCGCGGCCGCCTTCGTCGCCCGCGAGGAGGCCGGCTTCTCCACTCCCATGCAGGCTCTCCGCGACAAGTTCGGAACGGTGATGGAACACCTCGAAAAGATGCACGACTTCCACCTCGTGCGTCTCATTCCCGACCGCGCCCGCCTCGTCGCCGGTTTCGGCCAGGCCTACGACGCCGACCCAGGCGACTGGACCCGCCTCAATCACGTAAACGACACAGGCCACAGCCACGCGCCTGTGCCGCATAAATCCTAAACCCAAACGGCAAATCTCAAACGATCATCATGCCTCTTTTTTTGCGTCTTCTGTGCTTTTTTTCGGCCATTCCCTGCCTCGGCTTTTCGACTGACCGGATCGTGACGCTTGGCGGTGCCGTCACTGAAACCGTCTTCGCCCTCGGCGCGGGCGGACAGGTTGTCGCCCGCGACACCTCCAGCGTCTTCCCGGAAGCCGTCCTCGCCCTGCCCGATGTCGGTTACTTTCGCAGCGTCGGGGCCGAAGGCGTGCTCGCCCAGCAGCCCACCCTCATCCTGGCCGCCCAGGGCACCGGACCCGCGCCGCAGGTCGAGATACTCCGGAACTCCGGCGCGAAATTTCTCCACTTGGACGGCAGCTATTCCGCCGGCACCGTCCTCGCCAACATCGCCCGGCTCGGCGAAGCCCTCGGTCACGAGGCCGAGGCCGCCGCGCTCGCCGAAAAGCTCCGTGTCCAGCTCGAGACCGTGAAAACCCGCGCCACCGCGGCCGGGACGACGCCCACCGTCGTGTTTCTCATGAGCATGAACGAGACCGCCATCCAAGCCGCCTACGACGGCACCGCCGCCAGCGCGCTCATCGAACTTGCCGGGGGGCGCAACCCGCTCACCGGGCTCAACGGTTATAAGTCACTCAATGCCGAGGCCCTGATCGCCCTCGACCCTGACGTCATTCTCTACGGCCTCAGCCCGCTGAACTCGACCGCGGTGAAGCCGCCCGCCTGGCTCCAAGGCACCCGCGCCGGCCGGGCCGGCCGCATCCACGCCTTGGATCTCGGCTATCACCTCTCCTTCGGCCCCCGCCTCGGCGGCGCCGTTGCCGAGGTCGCCGCGCTCCTCCACCCGGCCGCACCTTCCACCCCTCTTGCCACCCGCTGACCATCCCCGTCCCGACGATTTTGTCACCAATCTGGTGACAAAACGCAAAATCGCTGCCTCCTCGTAAAAATCCCGGTTTTCGCCTCCTTTGTCACCAATCTGGTGACAAAACCGGGGGCTGGATCGGTTTCTTGGGATCTTGATCGTTCCTGTTCGTTCCGATCTTCGCGGGCGCTTGCTGCTCGCGCTGGCTGGGGGGCTCGTCCTTGCCTTCGTCGCCGCACTCGCCTTCGGCGCGGCCCCGCTCTCGCCGAGGGCGCTGTGGCTCGGGCTGACCGGCGGCGGACAACTCGCGCCGCTCGATCGCACCGTACTTTATTCCATCCGCCTGCCCCGCGCCCTCGGCGGCGTCCTCGTCGGTGCCGTCCTCGGGCTCTGCGGCGCCGGCATGCAGGGACTCTTCCGCAATCCCCTCGCCGATCCAGGCCTGGTCGGCGTCACCGGGGGCGCCGCGTTCGGCGCCGTGCTTCACGTCAAGTTCGCCGCCACCGCCTTGGCCGGCGTATCCGTTCTTCTAGGACAATTCGCCCTCCCCGCCTCCGCACTCGCCGGCGCCCTCGCCGCCGTCGCCTGCATGCATCGCGCTTCCCTCGTCGAAGGCCGCGTCGTCGTCGCCCTCATGCTCCTCGCGGGCATCGGGATAAATGCCCTCGCGGGGGCCGGCACGGGGCTCGTGCTCTTCTTCTCGGACGACAACCAGCTTCGGCAGTTCACCTTCTGGACTCTCGGCAGCCTCGGCCAGGTGACCTGGGGCCGGCTGGCCGCCGCCCTGCCCTTCGTCCTGCCCGCCCTCTTCCTCGTGCCCTGCCATGCCCGCGCGCTCAACGCCCTCCTTCTCGGCGAGGCCGAAGCCGGTCATCTGGGCATCGACCTGCGCCGTCTCAAGCGCGCCCTCGTCTTCGCCACCGCCGCCGGCGTGGGCGCCGCCGTCTCCATCGCCGGCGGCATCGGCTTCATCGGCCTGGTAGTGCCGCATCTCGTGCGCCAGTTGTTTGGACCCGACCATCGCTGGCTCGTCCCCGGCTCGGCCCTGCTCGGCGCCTCGCTTCTCCTCGCAGCCGACCTTCTCGCCCGCACCATGGCGGCCCCCGCGGAACTCCCCGTGGGCGTCGTTACCGCCGCTCTCGGCGCACCGGTCTTTTTCAGCCTGCTGCAACGCGGCCGGCGCAGCCAGCGCTTCTAGCCGTGCCGCCGCTTCTCTCCGCCTCCGGCCTCGTCGTCCTCCGCGGCGACCGCCGCATCCTCGACGATATTTCGCTCTGCCTCCCCCCCGGGCGTGTCACCGCAGTCGTCGGCCCCAACGGCTCGGGCAAAAGCACCCTCCTCCGTGTACTCGCCGGCGAACTGACACCTGAGGCCGGTGCCGTCGCCTTCCTCGATCGCCCGCTCTCGGCCTGGTCCTCCGCCGCGCTCGCCCGCCACCGTGCGGTGCTCCCGCAGGAAAGCGACCTGCGCTTTCCCTTCCGCGTGGAGGAAGTGGTGCGCCTGGGCCGCATACCGCATCCGGGTGGCGGCGACGGCGGCACGGATCGTGCGCTCGCCCGGGCCGCGCTCGGCCGCGTTGGGCTCGCCGCCTTCGCCGACCGCCTTTATCCGACCCTTTCCGGAGGCGAAAAACAACGCGTCCACCTCGCCCGCGCCCTCGTGCAGCTCCAGCCCGCCCCCGGCGCTCGGCGGCCCGCGGGCCGCCTGCTGCTGCTCGACGAGCCCACCGCGAGCCTCGACCTGGCCCATCAACACGAGGTCCTCCGCCTCGCCCGCGAACTGGCGGTGGCCGAGGATGTCGCCGTCCTCGCCATCCTTCACGATCTCAACCTCGTCCTCGCCTACGCCGACGACCTCGTTGCGTTGCGAAACGGCCGCGTCGCCGCCTCCGGCCCGGTGAAATCCGTCCTGAACGACGCGATGGTCCGGGAGGTATTCGCCGTCGAGGCCGTCCTCCACGCGGCGACGGAATCCCATCCGGCCCACCTGAGCTTCGCCGCCGCGCGGCCCTTCCCGGTTCACCGTTCGAACCGATAGCCCTCGCCCCGCACCGTCTGGATGTGGCGGGGCGTCTGCGGGTTCTCCTCCACCTTCTGCCGCAGCCACGCGACGTGCACGTCGACCGTCCGCGCCGTGATCGCCGGCTGCTCGCGCCACACGTGCTGCAGGATCTCGTCCCGGGTGAGGACCCGGCCGCGGTTGTTTACGAGAAAACGCAACAGTTCCGCCTCCTTGCCCGACAGCGCCAGGTGAACTCCGCCGCGGGTAAACTCCATCCGCGCGAAATCCGCCTGCACGCGGCCGAACCCGATCCGCATCACCGGGGTCAGCTCCGCCTTGCGCACCCTCCGCAGCAGCGCAGCCACGCGCGCCACCAGTTCGTCCGGATCGAAGGGTTTTATCAGGTAGTCGTCGGCCCCGATCCCGAGCCCCTCCACGCGGTCCCCGACCGTGCCGCGCGCGGTCAGCATCAGGATGCCGCCGTCGAAACCGCGCTCGCGCGCCGCCCGGCAGATTTCAAAACCACCCATCCCCGGCAGCATCACGTCGAGGATCAGCAAGTCGAAGGCCTCGTCCCGCACACGCTGCAAACCCATGCGTCCGTCGCCCACCAGCGTCACCGCATGGCCCTCCGCGCGGAGCAGGTCACCCACGACCTCCGCGATGCCCGCCTCGTCCTCGACCAGTAGAATCCCGGCACTCACGGCGTCACGCTGTCGGTGCGGCGGGCAGACGCACCCTAAAAACCGCACCGGTCTCCGACGCCTCGAGCACGAGGTCGCCGCCGTGGGCGCGCGCCGTCTCCCGCGCGAGGCTTAACCCGATGCCGCTGCCGCGAACCTGCGTCTCGCGCGCCCTCCGCCCGCGACCGAAGGGCGTGAAGATCTCCTCGCGCTCGGCCTCGGGCACGCCGGGTCCGCGGTCCATCACCCGCACCTCGGCCACCCGGCCGCCTCGCCGGTCCGCGCCCGCCGCGGACAGGCCGATCCAGCCACCGGCGCCGCCGTGGCGGACTGCGTTGACGAGAAGATTTTCGAAAAGCCGGCGCAAGGCCGGCACGTCCCCGCGCACGCGCGGCAAATCCGGGGCGATCACCGCCTCCACCTGGCAGCCCGCGGCGCGGGCCTCCTCCCCGACGGCGGACAGGGCGCTGCGTAAGATCGCCTCCAGGTCGGTCTCCGCCGCGTCCCGCGTATCGTCCATGCGGCCGCGCCGCGCGTAGTCCAAAACCTGCTCGACCATGCTCCCGAGCTGCTCGGCATGGCTCTCGATCAGGCGCGTGTAGTGCTCCACCCGTTCCGGGTCGCGCACGATGCCGCGCCGGATGTTGTGCGCCGCGCCTCGGATCACGGTGAGCGGCGTGCGTAATTCATGGCTGACCGTCGCAACAAAGGTCATCCGGGCCTCCGCCAGCAGACGTGCGCGGCGCGCCTGCCGCACCAGCACGGCGCCGGCCGCGAGCAGCAGCGCGTTGAGGGCCGAGGCTACCAGGAGATTCCGCCGGCGTGCGGCCGCGACCAGCGCCTCGAGCGCCCCCGGCCGGGCGTGCACCTCGAGCCGCCAGGCGGTGTCGCCCCGCCCTCCGGACGGACCGCCGCCGGGAGATCCGCGCCCACGATGGTTGAACGCAACCTTCACCGCCGGCTCGGACGCGTTCCCGCCGGCGGACAGCAATACGGCGTCCCCGGCCTTGAGCACCAGGGTCGCTCCGCTCGTTTCCGCCTCTCGTTCCAGTTCTCCGCGCAGCCAGCGCCCGAGCACGACCTCGCGCGCGAGTTCCACGATGAGCCAGCGTTCTCCGCCACCCGGGCCACCGGGGCCGCCCGGGCCGCCATCGTCCGGGGGACCGGACGAATTCGCTCCGTGGAGCGGAAACTCCAGAAGCAGTCCCTCGGGATCGTGAAACGGACTCCAATCGCCGCCCGCGCCGCCGCCCGAGGCGCTTTGCAAGTTTCGGCGCAAAGCGCCCCAGCCCGCAGGCCATTCCGCCTCCACCCACCTGCCGTCCGGAGCCAGAATCACCAGCGCCATCCGCGCCGTTCCGCGGGTCTTTTCGACCAGAGCCGCCTGGCCGATCCAGCCATCCGCATCGGGCCGCAAGCCCTCCGGGCGCCGGTTCGTAGCCGCCCTTGCCAACAAAGCCTGGCATTTCTCGTTCAGGCGCCGGTCGAAGGTCTCCGCCACGGCCCTCGCCCCTTCTTCCCACGATCCGCGCCTCCGCTCCAACTCGGCCCGGGCCACTTCCCCCGTCCAACGGAACTGGAACACGGTCAGCACCACGCTCGCCGCGGCCATCAGGCCGAGGAACGCCCACTCCCAGCCAAGACTGCGACGCGCCGTCTTCACCGCGCCGAAACTCGCGTTCCGGCCGACGGGCCGCAACCCCGCAACAGGCGCCTTAACATTCCTTAACACGACACGCCGTCCACCCGCGGGCATAATGGGCGCAGCAAGTCCAACATTCCCATGCATTCCTCCCGCCTCGCCTTCTCCTTGCTCCGCACCGTCGCCTGGATCGGCGCCACCCTGCTCGCCGCCGTCGCTTCCGCCCGCGCGGAAACGACGGCCGAAAACACCGCGGCCGTCGTCGCCGCCGCCAACGCCTTCCTCGCCACCCTCACCACCGCTCAGAAAACAGCGATCAATTCCACCGCCAACGTCACCAACGGCGGCAGCAACTCCTCCTGCCAATACAACTTCCTTTTGGCCAACGTGGAGAACTGGTCCAACATCCCCGTCGCGGCCTCCACCCGCAACGGCCTGCAGTTCGCCGCCCTCTCGACCGCGCAGCTCAACGCCGCCCTGGCCGTCGCCAGCGCCGCCTTGAGCTCCTCCGGCGCGACCCTGCTCGAGGAAATCCGCCTCGCCGACCAATACATCAGCGGCGAAGTCACCAACGCCAAGGGCTCCACCAGCACGATGTGGGGCTACAAGAAATACTACATCGCCTTCGTCGGCACGCCGTCCACCACCTCCGCCTGGACGCTACAGCTCGGCGGCCACCACATCGCCTACAACATCACCTACAACGGCACCTACCCCAGCGGTTCGCCCTTCTTCGCCGGGACCGAGCCGAATAGTTGGACCTACAACGGCACCACCCACGCCCCGCTTGGCGCCCAGCGCAGCCTCATCCTTTCCTTGCGCGCCACCCTCAGCACTTCGGCGCTCCTCAGCGGCACCTACTCCGACGTGGTTTTCGGTCCCAACGGCACCGGCTCCCACGATACTGTCCAGCCCAAGTCCTACCCGACCACCGGCCGCGGCCAGCTCTACTCCGCGCTCACTTCCGCCCAGCAGGGTTACGTCCGCGCCTACATCCAGGCCTGGGTCAATACCCAGGCGACCCCGCGCGCCGAGGAATTGCTCGCCATCTACCTGAGCGACCAGGCGCTCGCCGAAACCTATGTCGGCTACGCTGGCTCCTCCACGACGCTCTCCGCCTCGGGCAGCTACTTCCGCGTCGACGGCCCCCGCCTCTGGATCGAGTTCATCGTGCAGGGCGGCGTCTACGACCAGTCCGGGGTGCACGATCACGGCATCTGGCGCGACAAGCTGGCCGACTACGGCGCCGCCTACGGCTCCACCACCGTCGCGACCACCGTCCGCCCGCCGACCCTCACCACCCCGCCGGCCAGCCAGACGGTCGACGCCGGAGACGCGGCCACGTTCAATGTCGTCGCCGCCTCCGCCGGCACCGGCACCGCGACGCTTTCCTATCAGTGGTACAAAGGGACGACGGCCCTTTCCGGCGCCACCTCCGCCAGCTACATGATCGACCCCGTCTCGGCCGACAGCGCCGGTTCCTATTCCGTGCGTGTCATCAGCACCGGCGGACTCGCCACCAGTTCCGCCGCCACGCTCACCGTCAACACCGTCGTCGCCCCGACGATCACCACTCCGCCTGCCTCCCTCGAGGCTCAGGTCGGCGACGACGTGAGTTTCTCCGTGGCCGCCACCGGCACCGCCCCGCTCAGCTACCAATGGTACAAGGGAACGACCGCGATCGCCGACGCCACGTCCACGACCTATTCGATCGGCACTGCGCCGGCCTCCGCCGCGGGCGATTACCACGTGGTCGTGAGCAATTCCGCCGGCTCCGCCATCAGCGCGGTGGCCACGCTTACGCTGACCGAGCCCTACGCCGCCTACCTCTCCGCCCACGGGCTCGCCGCCGGCTCCGACTCCGAAGACCCCGACGGCGACGGCGTGGTCAATCTGCTCGAGTTCGCTCTCGGCGGCGATCCGACCTCGCCAGAGATCGATCTGCTGCCCGTCGCGACCTACGACAGCTCGGCCCTGCTCCTGAGCTTCACCGTCAGCACCGACCTCGGTTCGGCCACCTATTCGGTCGAATCCACCACCGATCTCGCCACCTGGACCACCGCCACACCCGGGGAAAACGGCGTGCTGCGCACCGTCGCCTCCGCCGGTTCGGGCCTGAATCTTGTCGTCTACAGCCTGCCCGTCTCCGCCGAGCGGATCTTTGCCCGCGTGCGGGTCACCGCGCCGTAAGGGCTCGGAGGCCCGCCTTGTCGCGCCCGCACCCTCGCCACGCCCTCCGCCATGCCGGGTTTGCCGCCGATTTTTCGGACTGTCTTCCTGTTTCTCGGTCTCGCTGTCGTGTGGGCCTTTCCGCTCCGCGCCCATAACATGCCGGGCAGCGCCGTTGCCCTCGACTTCGAAGCCGGCCGGGTGGTCGCCTGGCTTACCCTGCCGCTGATCGAACTCGAGCCGGCCTTCGGCCATGCCTTGCTCGCCGACCCGCCTGCCGCCCTCGCGCGCCACGAGGCCGCCCTGCGCGCCTACCTCGCGATGCACATCCGCCCGTTCGCCCCCGACGGCCGCCCGTGGAAGGTCGAGGTGGAAACCTTGCACCTGCAGCTCGCCGCCGAACCCTTCGACCTGCTCGCCACCGTCATCCTGCGCCCGCCCGCCGGGGCCTCCGCGCGGCGCTTCGACCTTAACTACGACGTCATCGGCCATGAAGTGAACAACCACTACGCCGTGCTCACCGTCCGCCGCGACTGGGACACTGCCGTGCTGGAAAACCCCGAACCTGTCGGGATTTTTCAATACACGGTCCGGGCTCTCGCCATCGATCGCGCCGGCGGAAGCTGGCGGACCGGTTTTCGGGCCATGCTCCGGCTCGGGATCCGGCATATCGCCGAGGGCACCGATCACCTGCTTTTCCTGCTCGTCCTGCTCCTGCCCGCGCCGCTCCTCGCCGCCGGCCGCCGCTGGGGCGGCTACGGCGGCCTCCGCCGGGCTTTGCGCGAATTGCTGAGGATCGTCACCGCCTTCACCGCCGGCCACTCCCTCACCCTCCTGGTGGGCACGCTGGGCTGGCTCCGCCTGCCCTCCCAGCCGGTCGAGCTCCTCATCGCAGCCTCCATCCTGGTGTCTGCGGTGCATGCCGCCCGGCCCTGCTTCGCGGGACGCGAGCTGGTCGTCGCGGCTGGCTTCGGCCTCGTCCATGGCCTCGCCTTCGCCGACACGCTTGCCGGTCTCGGGCTCTCCGGCGGCCACCTCGCCCTTGCCCTGCTCGCCTTCAATCTCGGCATCGAGCTCATGCAACTCGCGGTGGTGGTCGTCGCCATGCCTTCGCTGCTGCTGCTGGCCCGCACTCGCCTTTACCCGGGCCTGCGCCTGGCGGGAGCCTGCGGCGGCGGCCTGGCCGCGCTCGGCTGGCTGGTCGAACGCGCCTCGGGCCGGCCCAATTTCGTGGGCGGCGGGCTGGCCGCGGCCGCCGGGCAAGCCGTGCCGGCCGCGATCGCGCTGTTTTTGTTCTCGCTCGCCGCCGCCTGGCTCGACCGCCGCCGCCCGCTTCCCCTCCCCGGACGATAAAGGGCGGCGCTTGCCCCCGAAAGGCAGGTCGACAGTCTCCGGCCGCGCATGATTCCTCGCACCTCCCCGCTTTTCGCCGGCCTCGTCCTTCTCGCTTCCGCCGCCTTCGCCGCCGAAGCCACCACCACCCCGGCCGGGGCGCCCGCGCCGGCCGCGGCGGCCCCCGCGACCGATTTCGCCCAGATCGGCGCTGCACTCACCACCGCCTTCGGGGGCTTCCTCGACCAGGCCACCGCCGCCGACGCCGCCGCCTTCAGCCTGCCCGACACCCTGGCCAAGATCCAGGCCGCCGCCAAAGTCGCCGGCCAGTCCGCCCTCGCCGACCAGTTGAGCGCGAAGCTGAACACCGCGTCCGCCTCCTCCTTTTCCGAGGCCGCCGCCCTCGTGAAAAACGCGCTTTCCGACGTTCCCTGGTCAGAAGCGAAGACTCTGATCGGCGGCAGTCCCGACGGCGCGACCAAGTTTCTCAAAAAATCCTCCGCCAAAAAGCTCCGCGCCCAATTGCTACCCCTGGTCCAGAAGTCCGTCGCCAATGCCGGCGTGCCCGACCAGTACAAGCAGGTCCTCGCCGCCGCCGGGCCCGCCGCGACCCTCTTCGGCAAGCCCGGAGTCGCCGACCTCGAGAGCTACGTGACGGACAAGACCCTCGACAGCGTCTTCGCCTACCTCGGCAAACAAGAGGCCGCCCTCCGCGCCAACCCGAAGCTCGCCTCGGACGCCGCCGTGCAAAAGGCCTTCGCCCTGCTCGGCGTCGGCCGCCCGACCGCCGCAACCGGCAAATAAGCCCGCCGCGCTCAGGCGTAGCGAGGAGCGTCCGCAACCGTTCTCGAACCCGGATTTGGCAGCCCCCGCAGGCCGCATGTAACGTTTCGCCCGCGTTTCCTCTGAATGGTTACGGGGCCGCCCCGCACCCGCGGGTGCCGGCGGCCCGAGCACCATGACCACGCCTCCTTCCCCGCCCTCCGGCCCCGCACCCGACCCAGCTGGTTGCCCGCGCTGCCAGCGGCCCATCCCGCCGGGCGCCGCGCACGGACTCTGCCCTGCCTGCCTGCTCGGCGCGGGTCTCTTCACCCAGCCCGCCGCCGATGCCGCGGTCTCCGACACGCCGCCGCCCCAGCCCGAGGACCTCGCCCCCGAATTTCCCCAGCTCGAGATCCTCGAACTCCTCGGCCGCGGCGGCATGGGCGCGGTTTACAAAGCCCGCCAGCGCCACCTCGACCGCCTCGTCGCGCTCAAGCTTCTCCGCCCCGGCCTCGACGCCGACCCGTCCTTCGCCGAGCGCTTCACCCGCGAGGCCCGCGCCCTCGCCCAGCTCAACCACCCCGGCATCGTCACCCTGCACGAGTTCGGTCGCAGCCCGGGCGGGCTCTTCTTCATCGTGATGGAGTTCGTGGACGGCGTGACCCTCCGCCAGCTCCTCCAGGGCGGCCGCCTCGCCCCCCGTGAGGCCCTCGCCATCGTCCCGCCCCTCTGCGACGCCCTCCAATACGCCCACGACCGCGGCATCGTCCACCGCGACATCAAGCCCGAAAACATCCTGATGGACCGCCTCGGCCGGGTAAAAATCGCCGACTTCGGCCTCGCCAAACTCGCCGCCCCCGGCACCGCCGCGGACGAAACATCGGGCCCGTCCTCCGCCGCCGCACCTGTCGCCGTCGATCTCACCGAAGCCGGCAAGGTGATGGGCACCCCGCGCTACATGGCCCCCGAACAGCGCGAGCACCCGGCCGCGGTGGATCACCGCGCCGACATCTATGCCCTCGGCGTCGTCCTCTACCAGATGCTCACCGGCGAGCTCCCCGACGAAAAACAGCTCCAGCCCCCTTCCCGCCGCGTCCTCCTCGATGTGCGCCTCGACGAGATCGTCCTCCGCGCCCTCGAGCAGGATCCCGCCCTTCGCTACGCCGCCGCCAGCGAGCTGAAAACTCGCATCGAAACGCTCGGCCCGCCTCCGCCCACCGTTCCTCCGGAACCGCCTGCCCCGCCCCCCGATGCCGCCCCCGGCACGTCCAAACGCGCCACCCCCGGCCGCAGTCTCATCGCCTTCCTCTGGCAACTGGTCCCCCTGACCGCCGTGTGGCTGGCCTTCTTCAACCGATGGGGCGTCCGGGGCTGGTATTACTTCGCGTTCGGTTGCGTGCTGTTGACCCTGCTGCCCGGGCCCGGCCTCGACGCCTTTTTCCACGTGATCCTGGCCCCCCGGTGGAAAAAACGCCTCCGCCTCCTCGCGTTCGCGATCCTCGCCGGCGCCGCGCTCTATCTGGTCCGGCTCTTCAGCAACCCGGGTCCCCCGGCCGCCCTCCGGTCCTCCGCCCAAGGCCCGGACACTCCGGTGCGATCCGGCGGGACCCGCGAAATCCCGGTGCGTGTCGGTCCGGTGCATTTCGGCGAAACCCGCGAAGTCCTCCTGGCACGCCGGGGACGGCCCGGCGGCTACAATTTCGAAACCCATGCCTTCGTTGATTACACGCCGACACCCGATTCGCCTCATGGCGTCGCGCGCTCCCGCCGCTGGCGGAGGGTACATGGCGTCGATGCCTTTGCCGACCAGGAGGCCAGCCTGCCCTCCGTCGCCCTGGATGGCGTCCGCAGTCGCAGCGCGGACGCCCGCTTATGGGACAGCCCCGCGCAGGACACGGTGAAGCACCTCCTCGAATGGAAGCGCAACCTCGCTGACGAAGGAGACTATACTTCCATTGCCGCCCCCGTCCGCAACGCCGCCCCCAAAACCCAGGTCTATCGCACCGCGTCCGGCCGCTTCGTCCTGTTGCAGGTCTCCGAGCCGGACGACGTCGGCGACGTGCGGATCCGTTACAAGCTGGTTCTCACCACTCCCGAATCGTCACCCGAACTCCGCGCCCTGGACTGGCTCGACCACGTCGAAGGTTGCGTCGGCCACGCCTGGCTCCCCGATGGCAAAGACGCCCCGGAAGCGGAATGGCGTCCCCCGACCTCGCGGGTATCCAACGCGCTCCCGGGCTTCGACGCCGGCACCCCGCGTTACCTCTGCCTGTGGTTTTCCCACCCGTCCTTCGACCGCCTGAGCGTGTCCGAGCTACGGCTGGTCGATCCGTCCACGGGCAAGATTGCCGGCGATCCGCGCCAGGAGACTGCCGTCAGCTTTTCCGAAAGCTCTGCCGACCACGCGCCCGACCGCTGGCTCGCCGTCACGCTCTCTCCGGGGCCTTATGGCCGGCTCCCGGCCCGGGTCGAGGTGCGGCTCCGTTTCAGCGCGGGCGACTGGAGCTTCGTGAACGAACTGCCGCTCCCCTACCGGGATCGACGCTCCCTGGCTGACGGCGTTTCCCTCGGCGTTCCCGGCCAGGACGCCGACGGCCAGGCCGTCGTGGAACTGACACGCGATCCCGCCCTCGATACCGATAGGGACCAGTTCGACGTCATCGCCATTACCAGGGATGGCAGCCGGCTGGAACACTCCGGCCACAGCATCAGCACCGGATCCACGGTCCTCGAGCGCTTCGGTTTCGAGACGTCCCTGGCGAACCTGCGCTCCCTCGAAGTCCGCAAGCGCCCGGTCCAGACCCAGGCATGGACCGTGCCGCTGCACCGCGAACGCATCCCGAGCGACGAGCGATCTCTTCGTCTGGACCGCGCCGGCGGCACCCTGCAGGACATCGTGCAGCGCCTCCGCCGCGATTGCGGGCTGCGGCTCGCCTTCGAAAATCTCGACTTCACCCCGGCCGACGCGACGACCGCGGCACAGATCATCGCCGAGGCCGAACGCCATCCACCCCGCGACGAGGCGGGGCAAAGGCTCCTTCAGATCGCCCGTGAATGCCCGGACCCGGGCACGCTGCTCGATGTCGGCGCCCGCTACACCGGCGTCGTGGAAGGCAACACCGTCGCCGAGTTTCTCGACCGTCTCACCGCCGGCACTCCCTACGCCGCACGAAAGCTCGACGCGACCTGGCTCATCCAGCCCCGGGCCGCTTCGGTCCTGAACTTTCCGGTGACGCTCAAGACCGCCGGCCTCTCGCTGAACGAGGCTGTGTCGGCCCTTCTCGCCCAGGCTCCCGGGTCTCATCCCATCGGCACCGGCATGATCGTGGCCATGCCCGTCGCCCGCGGGATCGATCCCTGCCCCTGGCTTTCGGTGCAGGCTCCGAAGCTGGACTTCGACCGCATCCCGGCGGCGGAGGCGCTCTGCCGTCTCACCGCCGCGGCCAGCCCCGCCTCCGTCTGGAACCTCGCCGGCTACCGGGACTCCCGTATGCTCTCCCTATCCCCGGCGCCAGCCGACGAGGTCCTGCCAGTCGTCAACCAGGCCCAGACCTGGCTGAGAAGGGTGGATGGCGGCGACTACGCCCAGGCCCGGCGCGAGGGCTCCGAAGCCCTCCAGGCAGCCTCCGCCGAAGCGGACTGGATCGCCGCGCTGAACCGCACCCGGGCTCCCCTTGGCGACATCGCCACCCGGCGCCTCCGCTCCGCCTCGCCCGTCCGCTCCGCCTCGGAAGACTCCGGCAATCCCCGCGTCGTCCTGGAGTTTTCGACGACCTTCACTCCGGGGCGTAACGCGATCGAGGCGCTGATCATGGAACAGGCGCCCGACGGCGGCTGGTGCGCAAGCGCCTACGCGATCCAGCCGCCCGCGCCCGAGGACACCCTGCCCGAGGCCACCTCCCCTGCCATGGCACCGCCGCAACCGGCCAACACCCAAGCCAGCCTCCCCGGCCGCATATCCCTGCCGGCTCCTCCCATCACCATCAACGTCCTCGGTAAAGTCGCTCATCCGGGGGCCTATTCGATCCGCTCCGACGCCACGCTGCTCGACGCCCTCGCGGCCGCCGGCGGATGGACCGCTCACGCAAGCCTCGACAAGGTATCTGTCCTGCCGCTGCCTGCCGCCGCCATACAGGCCCGCCCCGCCATCCACAGCGTGTCCGCCATCTTGCGCGGCCATGCCATCAATCCATCGATCCCCGACCGGGCCACGATCTCCGTGCCCGAATCCATTTACTGAGCCGCCTACCCATCATGACGTTCTATCCTCTCACCCAGATTCTTCTTTATCTCGCCCTCTTCTTCGCGCCGCCCGACGCCACCCACATCACCGTCACCGGCCCCGGCATTTCCATCGGGCTGGCCCGCGACAAAACCGGTTGGACGGACGGCGGCGCCCGTCTGTCGGCCGCCGATGGCCAGCTCACCCGCGAGGAAAACTCCGATCGCGAAACCACCCCGGTCGCCGACCGGGTCAAAGCCGCGCTCGGCAACGACTGGACCCTCGCGCCCAAAATCACCCTTCACGACGCCACCACGCTGGAAAAAACCGCCGCCGGCTTCGTTTTTCGAATCAACGAAGGGGACTCCGCCATGCGCCTCTATACGATCGCCTACGTCCGCCCCCCGACGGCCTCCGCGCCTGTCGCCAGTCCCGCTCCGATCACCGTCAACGTCCTCGGCTGCGTCCATCGCCCGGGCTCCTACCCGCTCTCCGCCGGAGCGACCCTGCTCGACGCCTTCGCCGCCGCCGGCGGAGGCATCTCCGTCGCCAACACCAACAAACTCTCCGTCGTGCGCGGCCCGGCCGGCGAAATACCCGTGGTTCTCCTGTTCGACGCCGCCGCCATCCTTCGCGGCCAGGCCCCCAATCCCCCGCTGCTGGATCACGACACGCTCTACGTCCCCGAACGCATTTTGTGAGTTCCTCCTTCGCCACCACCCGCTGGACGCTCGTGCTCGAGGCGGCGCGCCATGGGGAAACGGATACCGATTCCACCGCACGGCGCGCCCTCGCTGGACTCTGCGCGCGCTACCGCCCGCCCCTCCTCGCCCACGCCCTGCGCCGCGGCCTGGCCCCGGCCGACGCGGAGGATGCCGTGCAGGGCTTCTTCGCCGCCCTCCTCCGCCTCGAATCCCTCGCCACGGTGGAACCCTCGCGCGGACGTTTCCGCACCTGGCTGCTCGCCGGCCTCAATCACCACCTCGCCGACCTTCGCGACCGCGATCGGGCGCAAAAACGGGGCGCGCAGTTCCGGCCCGCCCTCGACGCCGACGCCCATCGGGAGGCTCTCGACGGCGCGGCCGATCCCGGCCCCGCGCCGGACCTCGCCTTCGACCGCGCCTGGGCGCTCGCCCTGCTCCAGGCCGTGACCGACCGCCTCCGCGCCGAGCAGGCTGCCGCGGGCCGCGCCGCGCATTTCGACGCCCTTGCGCCCTGCCTCGCCGGCCGCGACGCGGAGGCGCCGCACGCCGCGCTGGCGGCGCGCCTCGGTTTGAGCGAGCCCGCCCTGCGCGTCGCCTTGCACCGCCTCCGCCAGCGCTACCGCCAGCTCCTCCGCGAGGAGATCGCCCACACCGTCGCCCGGCCCGAAGACATCGACGACGAGCTCCGCCACCTCATCGCCGCCGTGTCCGCCGGCTGAAAGCCGGCAAACCGGGGGCGAAGGTCGAAAGGTCCGAGGCTCATCCGCCATCCGGCGTCCGCCTGGCCGCGGCCAGCCGCGCGACCCGGCGCAGGCGGACATAGGTCGCGAAGGCGAGCCCGAGGCCCGCCGCGCCCAGCGTGAGCAAAAAGGCGCCCGGTCGCACCAGCCCCTGGGCGAGCAGCAGGTGGCAGCCGAAGGCCAGTCCGCCCAGGGCCGCGACCAGCCAGCGCCACCGGCCGCCGCCCACGCCGGCAAGCAACAGCGCGACCGAGGCCCCGAGGTAGAGGGCCGCATCCGTGACCGCCCCGGCCTGGCCCTGGTGGGAGGAGGCGTTCACGTAAAGCGGCAGCAGCCAGTGCGGCAGCGCCACCCACTCCAGCGTCCGCCCCACCCGCCGCAGGTCGAGCTGGGAGGCCCGCCCCGCCAGCGCGGCCAGACCGAGAAACAGCCCGCCGTTGAGCGCGAAGGACAGAGCCCGCAGGCGTCCGTCGGTGAAATACTCCGACGCCTCCCCGCCCAGGCCGAGCAGGCGCAGCGTCGGCCCGTGCCAGGCCAGCGCGTCGAGCGAGCCCACCAGGGCCAGCAAGGCGACCAGGTCGAAGGGAGTCGCCCAACGCGCCCGGCCCCGTGTCCACAGCGCCAGGGCCACCGCCTCCGCCGCCACCAGCGGCAGGCAGCCGAGCGCCCGCATTTCCGGCGTCCACGCCAGCCAGTCGTTGACCAGCAGCCAGCCGAAATAGGCCGCCACCCCGAGCCCCGCCGTCGTCCAGGCCAGCCCGGTCAGCCGCAGCCGGGCCAGGGCCGCGACCGAAAGACCGAAGGCCCCCAGCGCGGCCGCAAACACCTGGCGGTTGCTGAACAGTTCGCCGAAAAGCGTCCGCTCCCCCGGCCCCGCCCCGGCGAGCCAGCCAAGTTCCCCCAGACCGGCGAGCAGGGCGGGCCCGAGCGAGAGCGCCGCCGCGGCCAGAAAAGTCGCAGAGGCCAGCCGTTCCCGCCGGCGCTCGGCCCGCGCGCCCAGGCCGAGCAGGACGCTCGTCACCAGCAGCGGCCAGAGCCAGCATCCCGTGGGGCCAAGTTCCTCCCGGCCCAGCCACACCGACAGGGCCGCCGCCACCACCGCGAGCCAGGCGCCGGTGTTCAGCGCAGCCTGGGCTGGCGTGATGCGCCGCGCCCCCACGATCCAGTGATCTTCGTCCGCCAGCACCCGCCGGTGCCAGTCGCGCAGCCGGTCCGCCTCCGCCTGGCCGATCATCCCCTGCCGCGCCCAGCCCTCCACGTCCGCCGCATGCTCCGCCAGCCGCCGGCGCAGGATGTCCCCGTAGAGCGCAGGCCGCAGCCGCGCCGGCTCACCCGCCAGGAAACGCCCCAGCTCCTCCGTCACCTGCGCCGCCTCCGGCCGGTCCTCCGGCCGCCGCGACAGGCAGGCCAGGCAGATGGCCTGCAAATCCTCCGGCACCCCCGCCGCCAGGTCGCGAGGGAAAGGCGGCTCGGCCTCGCCGACCGCCCCGAGCACCTCCACGGCATCCCGGCCCGTGAAGGGCGGCCGGCCCGTCAGCACCGTGAACATCAGGCTGCCGAAGGAAAACACGTCCCCCGCCGGCGCGGGCGGCAAGCCGGCCGCCCGCTCCGGCGAGGCATAGAGCGGCGTGCCCGCAAAGCCCGCCCGCCCGCCGTCCTTCCCGCCCGCCGGCGCCGCCAGCCCGAAATCGAGAAGCTTCGGCCTCAGCCCGGGGGAAACCACTACGTTGGCCGGCTTCAGGTCGCAATGTACCATCCCCGCGGCATGCACGAGCGCCAGCGCCCGGCTCACTTCGCGCAGGATCTGCGCCCGCTGCGCGAAGGAGAGCGCGGCCGTCGCCGCGTCGATCGGGTAGCCCTCGGCCCGTTCCATCACCAGCGCCACCAGCCCCTCCGCCTCGATCACGCCGTGCACCGCCACGAGCGCCGGATCCTGCAAGGCCGCCGCCCGCCGGGCTTCCTGCAGGGTGAGCCGCCGCCGCTCTTCGCCGGGCGGAAGGTGGAGGACCTTCACCGCCACCACCCGGTCCAGCGTCTCGTCCCAGGCTTCGTAAACCGCCCCGGCCGCGCCCGTGCCCAGACGCCGCCGCAGGCGAAAGCCCGGCAGCCGGGGAAAATCTTCCTCCGCCTCCGCCGCCACCAGGGTGCGCGCAATCCGGCCCGCCCTCCGCCGCTCCGCCTCCGGCCCCGTTTCCGGCGCCTCACCCGCCGGCGGCCGGGCCGGCCGTTCCAAAAATTCGCCCGCCCCTTCGTGCGCCTCGACAAGCGAAAGCAGCCCAGCCAACCGCTCCTCCCGCCCCGCGCAGGCCCGGGCCAGAAAGGCCCGCCGCTCCGCCGCCCCGTCGAGGGCGAGCGCCGCGGCAAACAGCTCCTCGTCGTCCGGCCCGGGACTCTCCATGCTGTTCACCCGCCCTCCGGGCTTCGCCGGATCTCGCGAAACAACCAGGCCCGCGCATAGCTCCAGTCACGTTTCGCCGTGGCCTCGCCGATGCCCAGCGCCCGCGCCGCCTCCACCAAGGTCAGCCCGGAAAAATAGCGCAGCTTCACCAACGCGGCCTTGCGCGGATCCAGCGCTTCCAGCCGGTCCAGCGCCTCATGCACCGCCAGCGCCTCGGCCGTACCGCCCGGTCCCTCGGAAGCGGCGGTCTCGTCCGGACTCTCCGCCACCCGGCTCAGACCGCCACCATGCCGGATTGCCCCCCGGCGCCGCGCGTGGTCGATCAGGATGCGCCGCATCACCTCGCCGACGGCGGCGAAAAAGTGTCCCCGCCCTCGCCAGCGCCGCTCCCCGGCCTGCACCCGCAACCAGGCCTCGTGCACGAGCGCCGTCGCCTGCAGGGTCTGCCCCGGTGCCTCCCGCGCCAGCCGCCAGGCCGCCAGCCGGCGCAGCTCGTCATAGACCAGCGGCAGCAGGTCGCCGCCCGTCTGGAAATCCGGGTCGCGCGCGGCCGCCTCGGGCAAGGGCAGGGTTGGATGCATGGAGAGTGCGCGGCCGGAGGGCGCCGCCGCGTTTCCGGCACGACCCTGGCGGCGCGGTTTCGCCGCGTCAAGGAGCCGGGGCCGGCGACGGCACCACCTCCGCCTCGCGCCGCCAGACCGCGTCGAATTTGTTGAACAGCTCGCCCTCGCCCAGATGCGCCAGCACGAAACGCTGCAGGGCCGCGGTGTCGGCGGTGAGCAGGATCGCCTTCCCCTGCTCGCTGCGATGCGTCAGTTCCGCGGGGTTTTCCTTCAGATAGTTCCCCAGCCAGTCGAAGTCGAACAGCGCCAGCCGGAAGCGATCCTCGGCCCAGTCCACCCGCATCAATAGATGCCCCGGGATGAGAGAAAACTTCACCAGATCGTATTGCGAAGACTCGAAGGCCGCGTCGGTGGGGACCAAATCGAGAAAACGCTGCCCGTTCAGCTCGAAAAGGCGCGCCGCAAACCGCCCCGTTTTGCCCTCGTGGGTCGTGACCGTGAGCGCGTAACCCGTCGTGTCGCCGGGCGCAAAGACCCAGTCTTCCCAAGCGCCGTTCTCCGTCATGCGCCAGCGGCCCGCCAAGGCCGGCTCGGCGCGCAGGTCGGCGTCGGTGTAGAAGGGCGCCACGGACGGGATGCAGCCGCCCAGGCAAAGCGCGAACAGGGCGAGGACGGGGGCCAGCAGGGAAAACAGGCGACGGGATTTCATGGGAGAAAAAGATGGGTTCGCTCATAAAGCGTAATTTCCCGCCGAAACGGATCATTTCGCGGCGAAAATTCGGGATAGTCCGTGCCACGCACGCCGGTTGCCCCCGGCTTTCAACCTTCGACTTCTGTTTTTTGTCGGAAAAGTGAACCACCGCGACCCCGGGCTGCGACTAAACTGGTGCAACCAATGATACCCGACTCCGAAGCCAAAAAATGGCGCGCCCGCGCCGCCGCCGGCGACCGCGAGGCCGCCGGCGCGCTGCTCCAGGCTTTCCAGACCCCCATCCACGCCTACCTGCGCCGCCTCGCCGCCAGCGACGCCGACGCCGCCGACCTCACGCAGATCACCTTCGTGAAGGTCTGGCAGTCCCTCGACCGTTTCGAGGGCGCCTCCTCCGTCTCCACCTGGATCCATCGCATCGCCTACTGCACCTACATCGACTGGCGTCGACGATCCCGGCCCGGCGACGCCCGCGACGAAGGCTGGTGGGACCGGCTGCCTGCCGCCGGCCCGCCGCCCTCCGAGCAGGCCGCCGACCTCGACACCGCCCGCAAGGTCCACGCCGCCGTGGACCGTCTGCCCGAGGAGGAACGCCAGGCCGTCCACCTCCATTACTATCAAAGTCTCACCCTCGCGGAATCCGCCGAAGTCATGGCGCTCCCGCTCAGCACCCTGAAATACCGCCTCCGCAGCGCCCTCGGCCGGCTGCGCGAGGGTCTCCCCGCCGCCGAGTTCCCCGCCCCGCTCCGCGCCAGCCCGGCCCGCCCGTCATCATGAAACCTCTTTCCGACTCCGACCTCGAACGCGTGCTCCGCCACGCTCCCGTCCCTCCGCCGCCCGCCGGCCTGCTCGCCGAGCTTGAGCGCCAGCTCGACACCCATCTGCCGATCCCGGCGCCGGTCCCCGCCCGGGCTTCGCATCCCCGCGTTCCCGGCCGGGCTCTTCGCCTCTGGCTGCCTTTGACCGGACTGGCCGGCATGCTCGCCGCCGCCCTCGTCTGCGGGTTCTTCTATCTGGGCACGGGCACCGCGAACGTCTTCGCCGAATCCCTCGTCGCCCTCAACCGCGTCAGATCTTTCCACGTGATCGAACGCACCCGCAGTGGCCCCTCCCAGAGAATCATCAAGGACCCGAAAATTCCGTCCAACACCTGGCCCAACTACGCCACCTCGCAACACCCCGCCAACCCGCTGGTCGAGACCCGGCACTGGTTCAAGGCCGACCCCGATCACCCGCGCTCCGGCTTCACCCGTAGCTCCGCCCCGGAACGCGAGGTCTGGCGCGCCGGCAACGTCGAGCTCGCCGTGGACCGGAGCAACGGCCAGCGCCGCCTCAGCCTGACCGCAGGCGACCGGCTCTTCGCCTCCCTCTCCGCCGTCTCCCTGCACGACGGCGACGCGGACGGCTCCCGCGAAGTCCACCCCGCCGGCGTCCCCGCGGACGTCATCGTCTATGAGAAGCGCTATAGCTGGAAGCAGGACGAGACAACCATCCTGCGCCTCTGGGTGGACCGCGCCAGCCGCCTGCCCCGCCGCCTGCAGTTCCTCAGCCCCGATTTCCCGAACTACGCCCCCGAGGTCCTCCTCCATGAATACGAGTTTCTCGACTACGACACCGAGTTCCCGCCCGAGACCTTCGCCTTCGACGTCACCGACGAGGACCTGCGCACGCTCGGCCTCACCCGGGCCGGCTGGGAAACGCTCGACCGCTCCGCCGTGTCGTTCCACCTGGACGGCGAAGCCGGCCTCGAAATCCGCGGCACGCTCAAGGATCGCGCCGGCACCCGCGAGATCTCCGGCCGCCTGCCCTTCGCCTTTGTCCACGTGCCCCGCGGCAAGCTCAGCTTCAAGCTCGGCGCCACCGACGGCAAACGCCACTACCTGAACCTCCGGCTCAACTCGAGCAACCTGGGCACCAGCGCCCGCCGCCTGGTCGGCGAGACCTCGGAGGCCGGCACCTCGGTGCAAGGCGAGGACTGAGCCGGGCGAAAGCTCAAGCCGTCGAAGGTCCAAAGTCTGAAGTCCCAGGTCGCCGCCTGCGCGCTTCGCGCCGTCCCCGACCTGAGGCCACGGACTTTGGACCTTTCGACTTTTCTGTCCCTCCGCCGCGCGCCGCTTTTACCTGTAACGAAGTCGCGTTCGTTCCTAAAACAACCGGCAGATGCCCACGTCCGCATCAGACGCCCACCTTCCGCCGGCCTCCGGTCCGGGCCGTTTTGCGACCACCCACTGGTCCCTGGTCGTCCATGCGGGCCTGGAGGATTCCACCCTCGCCGAGGAAGCGCTCGCCGGACTCTGCCGCGCCTACTGGCCCCCGCTCTACGCCTACGTGCGCCGGCGCGGCCACTCCGTGCACGACGCCCAGGATCTCACCCAGGCTTTTTTCGCCCGCGTGCTCGAGCAGGGATGGATTCGCCGCGCCGATCCCGGCAAGGGCCGCTTCCGCACCTTTCTCCTCACTGCGCTTCAGCGCTTTCTATCCGACGAGTGGGACCGCGCCCGGGCCCAGAAACGCGGAGGCGGTCTTTCGCCCCTGCCGCTCGACGCGCTCGAGGCTGGTTATCGATCCCAGGCCGCCACGGCCCTCTCCGCCGACCTGCTTTACGACCGCCAGTGGGCCCTCTCGCTCCTCGAACGCACCCTCACCCGCCTCGAAGCCGAGTTCACCCAGGCCGGCCGTGCCTCCGAGTTTGCCGCTCTAAAGCCCTTCCTCACCGCCGACCCCGCCTCGATCGCCTACGCCGACGCCGCCCGCGCCATCGGCCTGGGCGAAGGCGCCGCCCGCGTGGCCGTACATCGCCTGCGCAAACGCTATCGCGAGCGTTTCCGCGAGGAGATCGCCCAGACCGTGGTCTCCGCCGGGGAAATCGACTCCGAACTGCGCCACCTGCTGCACGCCCTCGCGGCACGCTGAATCCAGCCTCCGGCCAGGTAGTTGGAAAGTGGCGATCGATTGCCACCGCCTTCCCGCTTCGCCGGTCCGCCACGTTCTTTCGGTCGCCTGTAACGGCCATCCCCTTTTGCCTAATAGCCTGGCATGAGTTCCTCCGTTCCCCGTCCCCTTGCCTGCCCCCGCTGCGGCGCGACGCTCGTCCCCGGCGCCGTGCAGGGCTTGTGCCCCGCCTGCCTGCTCGCGCTCAATCTGTCCCCGCCCACCGATCTGGGCGATGCCCCCGGCGATTCCTCCGCGCCGGCCCCTGCCCCGGAGGAGATCGCGCCCCATTTTCCGCACTTGGAGATTCTTTCCTGCCTCGGCCGCGGCGGCATGGGGGTGGTCTACAAAGCTCGCCAAAAATCCCTCGGCCGCCTTGTCGCCCTCAAGCTCCTCGCCCCCGAACGTGTCGCCGATCCCGCCTTCGCCGAACGCTTTGCCCGCGAGGCCCAGGCCCTCGCCCGGCTCGATCACCCGCACATCGTCACCGTTTACGACTTCGGCCAGACTGGCGGCTATTTTTACCTCCTCATGGAGTTCGTCGATGGCGCCACCCTCCGCCACCTCCTTCAGGGCGGCCGCCTCGCCCCGCGCGAGGCCCTCGCTATCGTGCCCCAGATTTGCGACGCCCTCCAATTCGCCCACGACCACGGCATCGTCCACCGCGACATCAAACCCGAAAACATCCTCCTCGACCGCCGCGGCCTCGTGAAGGTCGCCGACTTCGGCCTCGCCAAACTCGCCGCGCCCGAGGCCCCCGCCGGTTCAGACGCGCCACCCATGGGGCATTCGTCGTTCGACCCGCCAGGCCGGCACCCTGCGAGTACCAGGGCGCATTCCGCGGAAAGCGGCGTCATGGGCACGCCCCGCTACATGGCCCCCGAGCAGCGCGAGCATCCCGCCGCCGTCGACCATCGCGCCGACATTTACGCCCTCGGCGTCGTCCTCTACCAGATGCTCACCGGCGAGCTTCCCGACGAAAGACAACTCCAGCCGCCTTCCCGGCGCGTCCAGCTCGATGTCCGCCTCGACGAGATCGTCCTCCGCGCCCTCGAACAGGAGCCCTCCCGCCGCTACGCCTCCGCCACCGAATTCCGCACCCGGCTCGAAACCGTCGCCTCATCGCCGTCCCCGGCCTCCGCCCCGGAGTCGGCCAGCCCTCCGTTCCGCCCGTTCAACTACCGTTCCGCCCGCACTCTCTTCGGCCTGCCCCTGCTGCACATCGCCAACGGCATGGACCCCGCCACCGGACGGCTCCGCGTGGCGCGCGGCATCGTGGCCATCGGCGGCATTGCCCAAGGCGTCTTCGCCTTCGGCGGCATCGCGACCGGCGGCTTTGCCTTCGGGGGCATCAGCCTCGGCCTCCTCGCCTACGGTGGCATCGTCGCCGGCCTGTTCAGCGTCGGTGGGCTGGGGCTCGGCCTGCTCGCGAGTTTCGCCGGCATCGCCATCGCCCCGGTCGCCCTCGGGGGCCTGAGCGTCGGCTGGTATGCCTACGGCGGCCTTTGCGCCGGTCGCTTCGTGACCTCGACCGTCCGGCACAATCCCGCCGCGAAGACGTTTTTCGAGCCCTGGGCCCAGACCCTGGTCAATCAAGCCAGCTGGTGGAGCCTCCTCCTCTGCGCCGTTGGCATGCTGGTCTGTTTTGGCCTGCCCTGGCTCGTGCGCCGCCGCCTCCGCCCCGCCTCCTTCCCGCCTCCTCCGCCGGCCTCTGCTTCCTCCGTCCTTCTTCCCTGGTTAGGCTTCCTGCTCCTCTACCTCGCCTACACCGGGCTGCTCACGCTCAGCGCCGGCACGCTGCCTGACCCGCTCGCCAGCCACTTCGACGGCGACGGGCACGCCGATGGCCGGATGCCCCGTGTCGCCTACCTGGGTTTTATCGCGGTGCTTCCGCTGGCGCTCGGCGTCGTCTTTGCGGCCACCGCCTGGTTTCTCCATCTTCTTCCCGCCCGGCTGGTCAACCTTCCCCACCGCGACCATTGGCTGGCCCCCGAACGCCGCGCCGCGACCTACGTGCTCTTTGCCCGCTGGATGGCCGGGCCCGCCTGCCTGCTCACCGTTTTTTTCGCGGAACTGCACTTGCTCGTCGTTTTCGCCAACCACGCCTCCCCGCCACGCCTCCCCGGCGGCCCGATGCTCGCCATCACCCTGGGCTTCGTCGTCGCCCTGATGCTCTGGACCGTCGGCCTGGTCCTGCGTTTCTCCGAACCCGCGGCCTCGCCCCAAAAACTGCGCCGCCAGCACGCCGCACTCTTCGCCGCGACCCTTCTGGTGCTGGCCGTCCCCGCCACGCCGCTGATCGACGAGTGGCATGACCTGCCCGCGAAGCTCCGGCGAAAACGCGCCACTCCCGAAACCGTCACCGACACCATGATCGCGCCTCCCCGCGCACCGCGCTTCGCCGCCCGGTTGCCCGGCGGCGGTTACCTCGAGTTGCTATCGATCGGACCGCAGCCCTCCGGCCCCCGATCCTGGTGGACACCCGACGGCAGGCCACTCGGCTTCGTCGACTGGGCGGCCGTCTACCCCGGTCCCTGGCCCATCCCCCGGGCCGAAGGGCCGGCCTACTCAGAAGGCCGTTTGTTCGTCTTTCACGCCGAAGGCCGCGGCGAGGCGCCACGCATCCTCGATCTCCGCCTTTTCGGCTCCGACGGCCAGGCCGCCCCGTTTGCCGCATCCCTGGTGATGGGAGGCGACGGGTTCAGCGGAAATGAGCATTGGACCGGCTCGCTCATCCCGACCGCCCCGGGCGAAATCTCCGCACGCATCGGGGTGCTGATCGCCAGCGGCCCCCTCCACCGATTCCCCTCCGGCGAAATGCAGCATCGTGGCCCCGGCCAGGCCTTTCACGCCCGCGTAGCCGGCCGCCGCGTTCTGGTTGGAGACATATTCAACCACGACGGCAAGGCCGCGGTCCAGTTGTCGGCCGAACTCGGCGGCGAGGCTGAATGGCGTCTGCGCGCCCTCGACTCCAACCACCGCTGGCACGACTCCCGCACGGTCGCCGGCAGCAGCAGCGGCGATCTCCTGCAGGAGACCCGGGCCTTCGACGGCCTGCGCCCTGCCGAAGTGGTCGAACTGGCTCTCTGGACCCGCCCGGCCCACTGGGTCGTATTCAACGACGTTTCACTCGCCGCCGGCCACGAGACCGCACCGACGATCTCCCTCGGTCCGGCGCCCGATCCGGTCGCCTCGGCCACCGCCGCAAGCTCGGGCGACGATTTCGATCGCGGCGGTGTCTTGGTTAACGGCCGCGGTCCTGGGCTGCCTGAGACGGCCGGGAAGGCCTGGTGAGCGGCCGCGTGCTGCCTTCGACCCGCGGATATTCTCTATTTCCGCGGCGTTGTAACAATCGAGCCCGTTCCGGTATATAGCGCGGCAGATGCCTCCGGAACCGCCCGACCTGCCCGCCGCCTCGACGCCCCGCTTCGCCACCACACGCTGGTCGATGATCGCCGTCGCCTGCCACGGTCCGACCGCCGAAGCCGATGTTGCGCTCGAGACGCTCTGCCGCGCCTACTGGTATCCGCTCTACGCCTACGTGCGGCGATCCGGACATTCCCCGGCCGATGCCCAGGACCTCACCCAGGCTTTTTTCGCCCGCCTGCTGGAAAAATCCTGGCTGCGCGACGCCGTGCCCGAGCGCGGCCGTTTCCGCGGCTTCCTGCTCATGGCGCTGAAACGTTTCCTCGCCAAGGAGTGGCGCCGCGACGCCGCCCGCAAGCGCGGCGGCGGCCTCGCTTTCGTGCCCCTCGACGCCTCCGAGGCCGAGTCGCGTTACGCGGTGGAACCCTCGCTCGGGCCCGACGCCATGTTTGAGCGCCGCTGGGCGCTCACCGTGCTGGACCGCGCCCTCGCCGCCCTCGCCGAGGAATACGCCGCCGCCAACCGCGCCGCCGAGTTTTCCCTGCTCAAGGGTCACCTCACCGCGACGCGCGGCGAAATCGACTACGACGCCACCGCCGCGGCTCTCGGCCTCAGCGCCGGCGCCACCCGGGTGGCCATCCACCGCCTCCGCAAGCGCTTCCGCGAAACCCTCCGCCAGGAGATCGCCGAGACCGTCGCCAATTCCACCGACGCGGAGGACGAACTGCGCCACCTCGTGCAGATCCTCGGGCAGCGGGCGTAAGCGCAAGGCCTGGCGCCTCTTCCGCTCCGGCTCAACAATGGGCGCGTGGGGCCGTTTGCCAACTTTCACCGCGGGAACATCCGGTAAGGCTGCGTTTCGGTCTCTTTCGCTCGCTCGTTTGCGCCTCCGCGACCTTTCGGCCCAGGCGCCCGCCCCCTTCCCCATGACGTCCCCTCGTTTCCGCCCCCGCCTCGTCCTAGCGCTCCTCCTGGCGCCCGGCCTGGCCGCCCTGCCCGTCCGCGTCGCCGCCGCGGCCGACCTTTACGCGGCGCCCGATGGCTCCGCCGAGGCTCCCGGCACGCTCGCCGCCCCGACCACCCTCGAGCGGGCGCTCACCCTCGTCCCACCCGGCGGCACCGTCCACCTGCGCGGCGGCACCTACGCCTTCGATACCCAGCTCACCATCGCCCGCGACAACGCCGGCACCGGTCCCCAGTCCCGCAAACATCTCGTGGCCTACACCCCGCCCGGCAGCATGCCCGAGCGGCCGCGGCTGGATTTCTCCCGCCAACCCTACGCCAAAAAGGGCAATCCCCGCGGCCTCCAGATCGACGGGCATTGGTGGCACGTCCGCGGTTTGGACGTTTTCGGCTCGGCCGACAACGGCATTTACGTCGCCGGCAGCCACAACCTCATCGAGCGCTGCGTCACCCACCATAACCGCGACACCGGCCTCCAGATCGGGCGCCACGCCGCCACCGACGTCGATCCGGCCGACTGGCCCGCCCACAACCTGATCCTCAACTGCGAATCCCACGACAATCACGACTCGCCGCCGGGCGCCGGCGAGAACGCCGATGGCTTCGCCTGCAAGCTCACCTCCGGCCCGGGCAACGTTTTCCGCGGCTGCGTCGCCCACCACAACATCGACGACGGCTGGGACCTTTTCACCAAACCCAAGACCGGCTCCATCGGCGCAGTCGTCCTCGACCAGTGCATCGCCTACGCCAACGGCACCCTTTCCGACGGCTCGCAAAACGCCAAGGGCGATCGCAATGGCTTCAAGCTCGGCGGCTCCGGCATGCCGGTCGCCCACGTCGTCACCCGCTGCCTCGCCTTCGCCAACGGCAAAAACGGCTTCACCTGGAACAGCAACCCCGGCGCGATCCGCCTCTTCAACAACCTCGCCTGGGACAACGCGCAGGGGAACTACAAGTTCGACGCCCCGGCCGCGATCTTCCTCAACAACCTTTCCCTGTTCACCGCCGGTCCCGGCAAGAGCGACCGCTATGGCGGCGCCAACGGCCGGCCCACCGGCGACACCAACATCTTCTGGTCCACGGCCGGCAAGACCCGGCTCCGCAATGACCGCGGCCTTCAGGTTTCGCCCGCCTCGTTCGTGTCGCTCAGCCTGCCCGCCGGGGGCTTCGCGCGCTTGGCCGACGGATCGCTCGATCTCGGGGATTTCGCCCGCCTTGCGCCGGGCTCCCCGCTGATCGATGCCGGCGCCTTGCCCGATCCCGCCTACCGGACCGAGCTTCCCTACGATCCCGCCGCCGCCTACGAAGGCGCGCCCGACCTCGGCGCGCGCGAGGCGCCCCGGCCGCCCGCCCTGGCCGCGGCGGAATGACGATAAGACGGCCTTAACGCAAAGATCGCCAAGATCGCTAAGAAAGACCGGGAAGGCGCCGAATGGTGTTTTTCCGCCTTTGCGGCCTTTGCGAGGTCTTCGCGTCCTTTGCGTCCAAATCCGATGGATTGTTCCCTCCTCACGTCGAGGCCGGTCGGCGCAGGCGGTAAAACTGCCGCGGACCGCTCAGCGTCACCGTCGTGGCGGTGCCCTCGGGCTGGGGATCGGCGGGCGTCCAGGTGACCAGGTCGTCGCTCACCTCCAACACGAGCTCGCCCAGGCCTTCCGGCCAGGAGAGCTGCACCGTGCCAGCCGCCGCGCCGGGCGCGATCGCGATCGTCACGCCCGCCAGCGGGTCTTCGCGCGGCACGACTTGCACGCCGGCGATGCCGCCCCACTCGTCGTTGTCGCGCATCTGCACGGCGACGGTCTGGGCGTCGCCGCTCAGACCGCGGAAGATCGCGTAATTCGCCGCCGGATACACCTCGGATGTCGCCTGGGCGGTAGGCGTCAGCGTCGCAGTCGCGCCCGCGACGCTGGCCGGGCCGGGAGTCTGGAAGTAATAACGGCTTCGACCGTCGCTCACCTCGCCTTCTCGACCGGCCTGGTCGGAGGAGAAATAGACGATCAGGTCGTAGTAGCCGTGCGGGATCTCCGAGAGGGTGACGAAGGAGCGCGTGGTCGACGGCCCCCAGCCGGCCGGACCGGCGTTGAGGTAGCCGTTCAAGAGGCGTTTGTTGCCGGTGCCGTCGGAGTCGAGCGCAGGCGAGGAAGCCTGGATGCTCCAGGTGTTGAAGGAACCGTAGTCGATATCGAGCGTGGTGGGCGCGCCGGAGCTGTCGATCAGGTCGGTGCGCGGATCGTTCGGCCAGGAGTTGTTCCAGTTGGCCGCCGGCTCCACGCCGGCCACGAGGGCGCCGCCCAGCGTGCCATAGCGATCGACGTTCCAGCTCACGGTCTGCGGCGCCCCCGCCGGACGGATGGCGCGGGCCCCCGAGTCGGGCGTTTCCTGACCGGAGACGATCGCCGAAACGACGTAGTAATAGGTCGTGCCGTTGCTCAGCCCCCCGTCGGTGAACCCGGTCGCGGCCAGGTTGTCCGCGATCGCCGTGAAGGGTCCCGCCTCGGCCGTTCCGCGCTTCAGCCGATAGGATGAGGCGCCGGCCACCGATTCCCAGGCGAGGGTGGCCGTGGTGTCGCCGGGCGCCGCCGCGGTGATCCAGGGCGTCGGCAGGGCGGAGCCGGCCAGCCGGTAAAGCCCGGCGCCATGCGGGGCGATGCTGCGCGAAAACGTGCCGGTGAAGGCGCCGAGTTCGGCCTTGTCCCAAAGCGAGCGGACCTGCACGGCACCCGCGTAGCCGAGCGTTGAGAGCGTCACCGACACCGGAGCCGCGGACGCGCCGGTGTTAAACAAGGCCAGGTACTTGTCGGTCGAGTCCTCCGCGTCGGCGGTCCACGCGACGAGGTCACCGCTGCGGAAGAGCTGACGGTTGCGGGTACTGCGCTGGTTGACCGCGAGCACCTCGTCGTTGGTGAGCAGGGAAAGTGTGAAGGCATCCGTCTGCGTCAGGTCGCCGCCGTGGATGAGCGGCGAGCGGGCGATGGACCAGAGGCTCATCAGCGTGTACTGCTCCGCGTTGGTGAAGCGCGTGCCGCGCCCCGTGCCGGTGACGCTTCCGGCCTCGACCCTGCCGAGCGGCAGCATGTCGGCGTCAGGGAAATGGCCCGGACCGCGATAGGGCGTCCAGTCGTGCAGCCGCTTGAACTGGGCCAGGAGCGCGGCCCAGGTATCCCAGAAATCGTCGCTGATGCGCCACTGGTTGGCGTGCGCCTGCACGTGGGCGCCGCTGCCGAGGGGCGTCTCGCCGGGCGAGGTGCTGAAGACGATCGGGCGGCCGGTCTTGTCGATGGCGCGGCGGATGGCCTCGACCTCCTTGCGATGGTAGGGCCGGCTGAGGTCGTCGATCTTGACGAAGTCCACCTCCCAGGCCGCGACGAGCTCGAAGATCGAATCGTAGTAGGCCTGCGCGCCGGGCTTGTCCAGGTCCACACCGTACATGTCCGGATTCCACGAGCAAACGCTGTTGGTGTCCGCGATGTCCTTCGCGGTGTAGACGGTGCCCTTGACCGGCAGGTCCTGCTGCCAGGCCTGACGGGGGATGCCGCGCATCATGTGGATGCCGAACTTGAGGCCTTTGGCGTGCACGTAGTCGGCCAGGGGCTTGAAGCCGGCGCCGCCGGCCGCGGAGGGAAAGCGGTTCGTCGCGGGGGTGAGCCGTCCCCATTCGTCCATCACGAGCGTCGCGTTCGCATTGTAAGTAAAGCCGCTCGCGTTCGGCTCGTACCACTGGATGTCCACCGTGATAAGATTCCAGCCGTAGGGGAGCAGGTTGGCCGCCAGATAGTCGGCCTGCGCCTTGGTTTTCTCCTCGTTGATCGAGGTGCCGTAGAAATCCCAGCTGTTCCAGCCCAGGACCGGCCTTTCGGCCCAGGCGTGGAAAGGGAGGCCGTCGCCGCGGGCGGCGGGCAACAGCGGGACGACAGCGAGCAAAAAACAAGGGAGGAAACGCATGGCGAATGGCAAAGGACGGACGGGAAACGAAGGAACAACGGACAGGGGGTTGGGACACCGCGTCGCGCGCGGCGGACTGACGCATCCTAGCAGGCGACCGGCGCGGAACCAATACCCTCAGCCGGGGGGGATGCGCCCACCGCCGGTGATGTATTTCGCCACGGCCTCCGCGCGGGAGTGCACGTGCATTTTCTCGTAGATGTTTTTCAGGTAGCTGCGGATCGTCTCCACGCTGAGCGCCAGCCGGTCTGCGATCTCCTTGTTCCCCAAGCCGCGGGCGAGCAGGTCCAGCACCTCCATCTCACGCTGGCTCAGGCGCCGGCCCTCCTCGCTGGGCCGCGCCCGCCGGCGGAAAAACTCCGCGACGCGCCGGGCGATGCCGCTCGTCATGGGCACGCCGCCGCGCAGAACGTCGAGCATGCCGTCGCGCAACTCCTCCAGGCGACAATGCTTGAGCAGGTAACCATCGGCGCCCGCTTCCAGCGCGGGAAAAACCAGCTCCTCGTCGTCGGAGCCCGTGAGGATGATGACCTGGCTCGCGGGCAGGAGTTGCTTGAGGCGAGCCGTACACTCGATGCCCGACATGCGAGGCAGGTAAATGTCCATCAGCACGATGTCGGGCCGCAGTTCCGGCAGGCGCCGCAGCGCCTCCTCCCCCGAGGCGCAAGTCTGCACGCAGACGAAGCCTTCAAGCGTGTCCAGCAGCCGCGCCCATTCCTTGCGCACCTCGTCCCGGTCCTCGACCAACGCGACGCGCCAAACCCGCGGGCCCGGGGCGCAGGAACGGGTTTCAAAAGAAGGAGGGGAATCCATGCCGCGGAAAAAAGAGACCGGAGACACGGGAAACGTGTCTCCGGTCGTGGATAATCGGGCACCGATCGGCAGGCATCAAGCCCGGCGGCGGCGCGTCAGAGCGGCGAGCAAGCCGAGGCCGCCGAGCAGGGCCGCGGCGGAGGCAGGCTCGGGGATGGCCACGAGTTGCACGCCGGCGATCCCGCCCCACTCGTCGTTGTCGCGCATCTGCACGGTGACCGTCTGGGAGGGACCGGAGAGACCGCTGAAAATCGCGTAGTTCGCGGCCGTGGTGTAGGTGCCGCCCGTGTCCAGGGTTTGGGCCAGGGCGGCATTGGCGCCGCTCACGCTCGCGGGCCCGACCGTGTTGAAGGAGTAGGTCGTGGTGCCATCGGTCACGCTGCCCTCGCGCCCCGCGACGTCGGAGGAGAAATACACGATGAGATCGTATTGGGCGTAGGGTATCTGGCTAAAAGTCACCTGTGAAGAAGTGATGGGCGGTCCCCAGCCGGCCGGGCCGGCGTTGAGGTAGCCGTTGAGCAGCTCCTTGTCATAGGTGCCGGCCAGGTCCGCGCCCGGATGGGAGCCGACGATGTTCCAGTCGTTGAAGGACGTGTAGGCGAGATCCACGGTCGTGGCCGCGCCGCTGTCGTCGACGAGGTCGGTGGTCGGGTTGCTCGGCCAGGAGTTGTTCCAGTTGGCGACCGGGACGATACCGGCGACATTGGAGCCGCTGACGGTGCCGTTGCGATCGTAATTCCAGCTGACTACGGCGGCCGAGGCTACGCCGCCCGAAAAGGACAGGAGTGCAAGAAGCCGCAGCGAGAAGGCGAAGGTGCGATTCATAGGGTATGGGGACGGGTTGAGACGGGAAACGGCCAGGAAGGCCGGTGCCCATGTTAACAGCCCTGGCTCCGCCTCCCAATACCCGCAGATGAGGGTAGGCCTGAGCGGCGGGGCTCCCGTCGCCGGGCTCAACCATGATCGCGGCTTATCGTCCGGAAGCCGCCGGCGCGACGCCTCCGGGCTGGGCCGCCGGTGCCGCCGCGTGTTCGCGCAGCCAGGCGACTGCCTCGGGAAAAACCGCGTGTGCGGAGCCGGGGAAGAGGAGTTTCGTCAGGTCGGCATTGCAGGCCGCGAAGACCGCCGCGCTGTGCTCCACATGTTCGAGCGGAATGTGGGCGTCGCGCTCGGCGCAGGCCAGCAGTACGGGCGTCCGCCCCAGGTCCACCGCGGTGCGCGGCGTATCGGTCGGACCGATCAAGGCGCCGCTGAGCCCGGCGACGAAGGCGTGGCGGCGCGGGTGGCGCAGCGCATATTCGAGCGCGAGGCAGGCGCCTTGGGAAAAACCCGCCAGGCCGATGCGCTCGGGCGGGATGCCGGCGGCGATGGCTTCGTCGACCAGGCAATCGATTACGCCCAGCGCGCTCGAAAGCCAGGGCTCGTTCTGTGCCGGGGGCACGAAAAAGCGCTCCGGATACCAGGTGTTGCCCGTGGCTTCGGGAACCAGAAAGGCGGTCTCGTCACCCGGGAAGGCCTCGGCCAGACCGGCGATGGCGGTCGCGGAAGAGCCACGGCCATGAACCAGGACGACGGCGTCGCGGGCTTTCGCCAGTCGCGCGCCGAGACGGAGGGTGCTCGCGGAATCGTGAAGGTGCATGGTAAGAAGAGGCGCCTGGGAGACAGGCGACGGACGCAGCGCGCCACGGCTTCGTCCGTCGCAATGGATACGGTCTATTTTGCCGCCAGCCTGGCGGCCACCTGCGCGGTATGCCGGCCTTGGAAGCGGGCGATCGCGAGTTCGTTGGCCGTGGGCCGGCGGGAGCCGTCGGCTCCGGCGAGGGTGCCGGCCCCGTAGGGCGAGCCGCCGGTGATCTCATGCATGGTGCTCAGCTCCTTCGCAGCGTAGGGCACGCCGACCACGACCATGCCCTGGTGAAAGAGAAAAGTCTGCATGCCGATGATCGTCGTTTCCTGCCCGCCGTGCTGGGTGCCGGTGGAGACGAAGATGCCACCGGCCTTGCCGACGAGCGCGCCCTGCATCCAGAGGCCGCCGGTGGCGTCGAAGAAGGCCTGCATCGAGGCCGTGGCGCTGCCGTAGCGGGTGCCGGAGCCGAAAAGAATGCCGTCGGCCTCGGCCAGTTTCTTGGGATCGGCGACGGGGATGTGCGCGAAGGTTTTTTTGGCCGCGAGTGCGCCCATCTTTTCGAGGACGGCCTCGGGCAGGATCTCGGCCACCTGGAGAAGTTCGACCTCCACGCCGGGGACTTCGCGGGCTCCGGCGGCGACGGCCTCGGCGAGCTGGTAGACGTGGCCGTAAAGGCTGTGGAAGATGACTTTGATTTTGGTGCTCATGTATAGGGGGCGGTATCTGGTCTTTGGTATTTGAGTTCAGTATCTGAGATTTTGCGCGGGATGCCCATCAGGCCGCGGCCCGAAGCGGAGACCTGAGCGGCGGCAGCAGGCGTTCGATACGATCCCGGATATGGGCATACTGCCTCGGCACGCGCAGCTCGCCGCCGAGCGAAACAGCCGGCTCGTCGATGGCGAAGCCGGGCGCGGCGGTGGCGATCTCGAACAGGATGCCGCCGCGCTCGCGGTAGTAGATGGAATGGAAATAGTCGCGGTCGCGCACATCGGAAACGGGATAGCCGTCGCGCTGCAGGCGCTCCCGCATCGCGAGTTCGGAGGCGTCGTCGGGCACGCTCCAGGCGATGTGATGGATGGTGCCGGCGCCGCCCAGCCCGGGCGCCGCCGAGGCATCGCCGATCACGTCGATGTAGTGCCCGGAGCCGCCGCCACCGGCGGCCTCGAAGCGGGCGCGCAAACCATCGCGCTTCACCAGACGGTAACCCATCGTGCCGGTGATGATCTGCTCGGTGGGAGCGGCGGCACGCACGGTGAGCTCGGCGGTGTGCAGGCCGCGCAGGGCGTGTTCGGCGGGGAGGCCAGCGCCGGCCCAGCCGGCACGGGTATCGTCGGCGACCGCGACCAATTCGAGCGGAATGCCATCGGGATCGGCGAAGGCGAGGACCTGCTCGCCGAAACGGCTGCGGAGCTCGGCGGGCACGCCATGGGCCCGCAGGCGTTCCCGCCAGAAACCGAGCGAACCGGCCGGAGCGGAAAACGCGATGGCGGTATTCTGGCCGGCGCCGACGCGGCCGCGGGCTCCGATTCCCGGCCAATAAAAGAAGGTGACGATGCTGCCGGGCGAACCGGTCTCGTCGCCGTAATAAAGATGGTAGGCCGAAGGGTCGTCGAAGTTGACGGTCCTCTTCACCAAGCGCAGGCCGAGCAGGCCGGCATAAAAATCCACGTTGCGCTGTGGATCGCTGGCGATGGCGGTGATGTGGTGGAGGCCAGTAATGGGAGCGGTGGTGTTCATGGCGGGTGTTTGAGCTTATCGGCAAATGACGAAAGGGCCACCGAGGGCACGGTTCCTCCGTCAGCCGCGGGAGGCGGCGCCGGCGATGCTGAACGAGAGGTGGATGACCTCGGCAACCTTGTCGGCCGCCTGGCCGGGCATGATCCCGAAATCGCTGCGATCGATCTCGAAGTTCGCACGCAGGACGAGCAGGTCGCCCTTGAGCTTTTCGTCGCCGAGGCGGGCGCCGAGCTTGCCGGGCAGATAGGTGAAGACAACCGGCACGGTGACCTCCTTCGCGACGCCCTTCACGACGAGCGTGCCGGTGACATCGGCCTGCACCTGGGCGCCCAGGGTGCGGACATGGGATACGCGGAGGGCCTCGAAGGAGATCGTGGGGTGCTTCGCGACATTCAGCCAGTCGGCGCCGTGAAGGTGGCCGGCCATGACCGGGTTGCCTACCGTGAGGGAGCCGGCATCGAGCACGATGCGCCCGGAGACTGCTTCGGGCGCGGCTGGGTCGTAAGAGACCGTGCCACTTATACCCGTGCCGGTGCCGGCGATGGATTCGAGCGGGGCGTCGAGCTTGAACTGGACGTTGTTCACCCCCTTCGGGTCCTTGAAGTCGAAGGCCAGGGGCGCCGCCTGGACGACGGAGGCAAGGGCCGACGCGGCAAACGCCGCCAGCAGATGGAAGGCGGAGCGGGTGGATGAGGTGGTGGTGTTCATGGGATGAAAGTGAAAAGGATTCAGTGACCAGCGATGGACCGGGCGCGGCGACGAGCTCAGACCCGGACGATGCGCTGGCGGCGGGAAGCGATGAAAGCGGCCCCGGCGAAAGCACCGGCAGCGGCGATACCGACCGCGAGGACCTCGACGCCGGCGACGAAGGTCTTTTCTCGCACCGGAAAATCGATGCCGGTGATCTCGTCGCGCTGGAAGACAACCTTGCTGGTCTGCGTCCAGCCGAAGTGGGCTCCGGTGCCGGCCCAAAGGCCGAAGACGGCTAGGAGGGCCGCAACGGCGGCGAAACGGAGTACACGGGTGAGGCGGGTGGCGATGAGGGTGGTGTTCATGAACCACAGAATATCAGGCGCCCGCGGCGACGCCTACTGCACGGAACGGCTTGCCGTCATGCGCTTCTCGCATATCCCCCCAAAACCAGCGGTCCCGTGAACATCGAGTTGCTTCGTTCCTTTTTCGTCGTCGTCGAGCTGGGCAGCCTGAACAAGGCCGCCGGGCGGCTGCGCGTCTCGCAATCCACGCTGACCCGGCAGATGCAGGCGCTGGAGCAGGAGCTCGGCGGCCCCCTGTTCGAACGCGGTCCCGGAGGCGTGGCGCTCACCGCGGCGGGCCACACGCTCGCCGAACGCCTGCCACCCCTGCTGGCGGACTTCGACCGCGCCCTCGGCGAGGTGCGCAAACGCGCCCGCGGGCAGAGTTCCGAGCTGCGCGTCGGTTACCTGATGTCGGCGGTGGCGGCCTGGCTGAACCCCGCGCTCGCCGCGCTACGCAAGGCCCACCCGGAAGTGAAGGTGAAGCTGCTCGACCTCTCGCCCGGAGAACAGATCGCGGCCTTGCGCAAGGGCGAGCTGGACCTCGCGCTGATCGGGGCGGCGGGAAGCCTCCTCGCGCGCGAGTTCTACGTGAAGAAGCTCGCGGTGCTGCCGATGTTCGTGACGCTGGCGGAGCAGCACCCGCTGGCGGGACGCCGAGAGCTGCGGCTCGCGGACCTGCGGGAGGAGCTTTTTGTCGGCGCACCCGATACCGACTTGCCCGGCTACAATCGCTGGGTGACCCAGCTTTGCCGCCAAGCCGGTTTCCGCGCCCGTTTCGTGCAGGATGCCGACAGCCTTACTCATGCGCTCCTGCTGGTCGTCACCGATGGGGCGGTGGGGCTGGCTCCCGACTACGCGAGGAACGTCGCCGCGCCCGGCGTCGTTTTCCGCCCGCTGCGCGACGCCGCCGCGAGGTGGGATCTCATGGTCGCCTGGCAACGCGGCAAGGCGTCCCCGCCGCTGCGCGCGCTGCTGAACGCGCTCGGCTAGGCGTCGGCCGACATCCGCCGGGATGCGGGGTGCTCCCGCGTCAGTCCTCCGGAAAAAACGTGCCGCCCGGACCGCGGAGCGCGAAACAGGCCAGGAAGCCGGGGCACTCGGCCGCATCGCCGCGGCATGAGATTTCCCGTGGGGCAAACAGAGCCGTGAGCTGCGGACCGGCGGCGAACGCAGCCTCGTTAAACGCGGGCGCCGGGCGGTCGAAGGCTGCCAGCGGTTCCGCCGCCCCCAAGGTTGGGGCCTCGGTCGTCATGGGAAAGGCGTAGGCGACGAGCCATTCCGGATGAATCACCACCTGCGCGGAAACAGCCGGAACCCAGCAGCCCAGCGCCGCCGCCATCAGCAGGCAGGAGCGGGAAAAAACGAAGTGTTTCGGAGACATGTCGGGGTAGGTTGCCGCAGATGGCCGCTCCGCCGCGCCCAGCTCAACCAAACAGGGATAAAGCGAAGGAAATACGGGATGAAGCTCGCCGGCCGGAGGCTGCGAGGCGCGGGCGCGCCGTCTCCGGGAGCGCCGGTTTTCCGGCGAGCCCGGTTCGGTCTCCGGATGGCGGCCCGGGGCCCCGATTTCCTGCCTAGCCAAACTGGGACGAAATCGCACAACTCATTCCATGAGCATCGACTTGGTTCAGCTCCGTCGTGCGGCCGGGCGCCTGACCATCGCCGAATGGATAATTTGGTTCGGGGTTGGCGGATACGCGGCGGCAAAGTTTGCAATCGTCCCGAGCGCGCCGATCGGCGTGCTGGCCTTTGTCCTGCTCTCCGCCGGCGTGGCGCAGTTCCTCGGGCATCGCCGGGCCTGGGAGCTGGGCATCGTCGCCTACGGTGTCACCGCGGTCTTCGCCCTCGGCCTCCTGATCGTCAAACGGACCTCGTGGTGGAACTGGGTGGTTTTTACCGGTTGCCTTTGGGCGCTCTGGGACCACCTGCGTGACCGCGCCCGTTTCGAAAAGCTGGCCGCCACAAATGCGGACAACGGCGAGAACGGAGGCGACGACGAGCCCGGCCCGAAACACTCGCTTGTCCTCTGGCTGCGCGAGCCGATGTATCTCGACGAATCCATCCTCGGCAAAATCGCGGCGCGCGCCTTCGGGCTGGCCTTCAAGGAAGGAGCGGAGGCCGAGAACTTCGTCGTCGGCAAAGGCAACCATTACATGCTGAAAGCGGAAGAAGCGCTCTTCCTCATCCACCACTGGGACCGCAACTATTTCAACGATCCCGGGGCGGCCGCCGGCGACCTGCGCGAACTGCGCCGGGCCGAGGCGGTGCGCTCCCACCGCGCTTGGATCGCGATGGACTTCATGCAACCGCAGGACGGCATGGGCGAGGACCGCATCCATGCGCTTATCGGGCGCTTTTTATCCGAGCTCGCGGCCTCCGGCGCCGAGGTCCAGGCGATCTTTCATCCCGCAACCGGCCGCATCGCGCCCTGGGAACCCGAGCAGCGTGAAAAACTCGGCTCGGCTTCGCCGCTCGCCGTGTTCGAGGAATCCTCCCTGGTGCCCGTCATCCGCGTCGATTCCGATGCACCCGCGATGGTGGCCGCCGTCACCGAGGCGCGACGCCGCTGGCCCGAGTTCGTCGCTGCCTTCCGGACCGCGGCCGACAAGGATCGCTTCTCGGTGAAGGCCCCCGTCACCGAGGGAGGAAACACCGAGTTCATCTGGATCGGCGTCAAGGTCATCGCCGACGGCCGCATCCATGGCCTGCTGGCGAACGAGCCCGTGGCTCTCGGCAACCTGAAACTGGGCGATTTCGTGAGCGTCGCCGAAGCCGACATCAACGACTGGGTTTTCCCCGATCCCTCCGATCCGAGCCGGCCGCTGGGGCTTTTCACCGTCAGAGCGGTCGGCGACGCTAGATAGGGCTGAAAGCTCCGGCGAAAGTCCCCCCAGGCATCGCCTGCACTCGACATTGGTCATCGGTCATTCGTCATTGGTCATTTTTCCCCGATGCCCTACGACGCCTCCCCCTCGCGCTACGACAGCGCCTCCTTTTTTGTCCGCTGCGGCCGTTCCGGCCTGCTGCTGCCGCGCATCTCGCTCGGCCTCTGGCACAATTTCGGCGGCGTCGATTCCTTCGAGAACGGCCGCGCCATCGTGCGCCGCGCCTTCGACCTCGGCGTCACCCACTTCGATCTCGCCAACAACTACGGTCCTCCCCCGGGCTCCGCCGAGGAGAACTTCGGCAAGATCCTCGCCCTGGACCTCGCGCCCTACCGCGACGAGCTGATCATCTCCACCAAGGCCGGCTATCGCATGTGGCCCGGCCCCTATGGCGAGTGGGGCTCACGCAAGAATCTCCTCGCTTCGCTCGACCAGTCGCTGCGGCGCATGCGGCTGGACTACGTGGACATCTTCTACCACCACCGCCCCGATCCCCACACGCCGCTCGAGGAAACGATGGGGGCGCTTGCCCATGCCGTGCGCTCCGGCAAGGCCCTTTACGCCGCGGTCTCGAACTACGATGCCCCCACCACCGCCCGCGCCGCCGGCATCCTTCGCGAAATGGGAGTCCCCGCGCTCATCCACCAGCCCGTCTACAATATGTTCAACCGCTGGATTGAGCCCGAGCTCCTCCCCACCCTCGAACGCGAGGGCATGGGCTGCATTCCCTTTTCTCCGCTCGCGCAGGGGCTGCTCACCAACCGCTACCTCGGCGGCATCCCCGCGGACTCTCGGGCCGCCAACGTCAACAGCCCCTTCCTCAACGCGGACCGCGTAACCCCCCAGGTCCTCGCCAAGGTCCAAAAACTCGGCGCCCTCGCGAAAGAACGCGGCCAGTCCCTGGCGCAATTCGCGCTCGCCTGGGTGCTGCGCGACCCTCGCGTGACCACCGCCCTGATCGGCGCCAGCAAGATCTCGCAGTTGGAGGACTGCGTCGGCGCCGCCGTCAACACGCATTTCTCCTCCGGGGAGCTCACGCGCATCGAGGAGATTCTCGCCTGAGGGACACCCAGAACAAACCGTCCTATGGGCCCATAGGACCTGTTTTCCCTCCGTCCCGATCCGCGCCGCCCGTGAATCTCGTCCTCTTCGAACCCGGCGAACCGATCGCCCCCCTCCCGGCCACCGACCCGCGGACGCAGCATATCCTCAAAATCCTGCGCCGGGCGCCCGGCGACACCTTCGTCGCCGGGCTGGTGAACGGCCCGCTCGGCACCGCCACGCTGCTCGCCGCCGACGCGGCTGCGCTCACGCTCGCCTTCTCGCCCACGCACGAACCGCCTCCGCTCCCGCCGGTCACGCTGCTCGCCGGCCTGCCCAGGCCCCAGACGGCCCGGGACCTCCTGCGCGACACGACCACCCTCGGCGTCTCGTGTATTCATTTTGTCGCGACAGAGCGATCCGACCCGAACTACGCCGCGTCCGCGCTGTGGACCTCCGGCGAGTGGCGCCGCCACGCCCTCGCCGGCGCCGCCCAGGCCTGCGACACCCGCCTGCCCGCGGTCACCTGGACCCACACCCTCGCCTCCGCGCTGGCCACCCTGCCGCCCCAAGCTTCGGCGAAGGAGAGCCGGCTCGCCCTCGACAATTACGAGGCAACGACCTCGCTGGCCTCCGCGCTGTCCGGGCAAACCATGCCCCCTCCATCATCCATCGTACATCCGCTGGTCCTCGCGCTCGGCCCGGAACGCGGCTGGGGCCCGGCCGACCGGACCGCCCTGCGCGCGGCCGGCTTCACCCTTTGTTCGCTCGGCCCCCGCGTGCTGCGCCTCGAGACGGCCGCGGTCGCCGCGCTCTCGCTCGCCCACGCGCGGCTCTAGTCACCGCCGCTCGGAGGTAGGGCGGGACCGCTGGGACCGCCGTCTGGGGTCGTTTGAAATTCGCGGCGGGCCCAGCGGTCCCGCCCTACCTTGAGGCCGCCATAAACAGGCCGTGCTTACTTCGTCTCGTCCGGCTTGGCCGAAGGCGCGGGCGCCGGGGTCCGGCCGCTGGTCGTGATCGTGGTGCGCACCTGGGCGGTGACGCGCGGCATCTCGGTCTTCGGTGCGGGCGCCGGGGCAGGCGCGGCCGGAGAAGGCTTAACCGAGACCTCGGGCGCCGCAGGTGCGGCCGGAAGCGGCTTTTTCGCCGTGCCGGAACCAAGGGCCATTGGCGGCACCGTGCCGTCCGGCCCTTTTGCGCGGGCATTCTTCGCCAGCAAGGCCAGCATGTTCTCGAACACCTGCACGTTGGACGCGCTGCGGAACAAGCCGGTGCAGATCTGGAGGCGCACGTTCTGCATCAGCTCCTCGAAGTACTTGTAAGCCTCGCCCTTGTATTCGACCAGCGGATCCTTCTGGCCATAGCTGCGCAGACCGACGGACTGGCGCAGGCTCTCCATCTCGGTCAGGTGTTCCTGCCAGTGATGGTCGATGGCGTTGATGACCACGTAGCGCTCGATCGCGCCCAAGGCCTCGGGGACCTCGACGGACTCCTTCACCGCGTAGGCATCGCGAATCTTGCCGACAACGAGATCGGACACGGCCTCGAGTGTCTTGCCCGCGACGTCCTCGACCTTCAGCCCGAGAGGGAAGTGGGTGTTGGCCCAGCCCACGAAGCCCTCGGCGGCGGCCGGCGTCACGGCGCCCGGACCGCCTGCGTAGCCGGCAGTCTCGAGCCGGAAGGCCACCTCTTCCTGCACCTGCTCGAAGATGATGTCCTTCGGGCGCTCGGCGTGGATGGCGGCGTTGCGAATGCCATAGACGACCTCGCGCTGCTGGTTGAGCACATCGTCGTACTGGAGGAGGCGCTTGCGGGCGGAGAAGTTCTGCTGCTCCACCTTCTTCTGTGCGCTCTCGATGGAGCGGTTCAGCCAGGGATGCTCGAGCTCCTCGCCCTCCTTCATCGAGCCCTCCATCATGCGGGAGGCCAGATTGCCCTGGAGGAAGAGGCGCATCAATTCGTCCTCGAGCGAAAGGAAAAACTTGGTCGTGCCCGGGTCGCCCTGGCGGGAGCAGCGGCCGCGCAGCTGGCGGTCCACGCGGCGGCTCTGGTGCCGCTCGGTGCCAATGACGAAGAGCCCCCCAAGGTCGCGCACCCCCTCGCCCAGTTTGATGTCGGTGCCGCGGCCGGCCATGTTGGTCGCGATGGTCACGGCCCCGCGCTGGCCGGCGCGCGCGACGATCTCGGCCTCCTGCTGGTGCATCTTGGCGTTGAGCACGGTGTGCACGATGCCGCTGCGCTTGAGCATGCGCGAGAGCACCTCGGACTGCTCGACCGAAACCGTGCCGACGAGCACGGGCTGGCCCTTCTTGTTGGCGGCCTCGATCTCCTTGAGCACCGCGTTGTACTTGTCCCGGCGGGTCTTGAAGATGGAATCGTTACGGTCGATGCGGATGCAGGGCCTGTTCGTCGGGATGACCTGCACGGCGAGCTTGTAGATGTCGTGGAACTCGGTGGCCTCGGTCTCGGCCGTGCCGGTCATGCCCGCAAGCTTCTCGTACATGCGGAAATAGTTCTGGATCGTGACGGTCGCGTAGGTGCGGGTCTCGCGCTCGATGGTGACGCCTTCCTTGGCCTCGACCGCCTGGTGCAGGCCGTCGGACCAACGGCGGCCGGGCATGACGCGGCCGGTGTTTTCATCGACGATCATGACCTTGCCCTCGGCGACGACGTACTGCACGTCGCGCTCGTAGAGCGAATAGGCGCGGAGGAGTTGGGAGATCGCATGAATCTCCTCGGAGATGACGGAGAACTGCTCCTGGGCGGCGGCCCGCTGCGCTTCCTTCTGCTCGGGGGTGAGGCCGGTGACGCGCTCGAGGTCGCTGAACGCGGTGGCCAGATCGGGCAGGGTGAAGGCGTCGGGGTTGTCGGGGCGGAGGAACTTGCGACCGTTCTCGCTGAGATCGGCCTGATGCTGGCGCTCGTCGATAGCGTAGAAAAGTTCCTCCTTCAGGCGGAAGAGCTCAGTCTTCTGGAAATCGGAGTTGTATTCGACCTCGGTCTTGTCGAGCAGTTTGCGCCACTCGGGCGTTTCCATGAGGCCGCGCAGGAGCTTGTTCTGCGGATAGCCGATCTTCACCTGGAGCATGCGCAACGCGGCTTGGGCGCGGTCGTCGGGCGTGGGAGATTCCTTCTTCAACAGGGTCTGGGCCTCGCCGATGAAGCGGTTGCACAGGCGGACTTGTTCCTGCACGAGACGCGCAACCTGCGGCTGCAGGCGGGTGTAGGGCTGCTCGCGCTCGATCGGGGCGGGACCGGAGATGATCAGCGGCGTGCGAGCCTCGTCCACGAGGATGGAGTCGATCTCGTCCACAATGCAGAACCAGTGGTCGCGCTGCACCTGGTCTTCCTTGCGCGTGGCCATGCCGTTGTCGCGCAGGTAGTCGAAACCGAACTCGGAGGCGGTTCCGTAGGTGATGTCGCAACCGTACATCTGGCGGCGCACATCGGGAGGCATCTGCTGCTGGATGCAGCCCACGGTGAGGCCGAGGAAGCGGTAGAGATAGCCCATCCACTCGGAGTCGCGGCGGGCGAGGTAGTCGTTGACGGTGACGAGCTGGGCGTTGCGGCCGGTGAGCGCGTTCAGGTACATCGCCGTGGTGGCGACGAGGGTCTTGCCCTCGCCCGTGGCCATCTCGGCGATGCGGCCCTGGTGAAGCGCGATGCCGCCGATGAGCTGCACGTCGAAGTGGACCATGTTCCACTCCAGCTCCTGGCCGCAGACGATGCCCTTTATGCCCACGAGGCGGCGGGCGGCGTTTTTCACCGCGGCGAAGGCCTCGGGCAGCAGCGCGTCGAGGGCGGCTCGTTTGTCCTCGGCGGCGGCGACGCGGGCCTTGAACTCGGCCGTCTTGGCCCGCAGTTGGTCGTCGCTCAGCGCCTTGTACGACTCGTCGAGTTCGTTGATTTTTGCGACCACGGGTTTGGCGCGCTCAAGAAACTTGCGGTAGTGGCGGCCGGCAAAACGCTTGAAGATAAACGACAACATGGAGCGGAAGACGCTAGAGTGGGAAAGGGTCTTGGCAAACGGCAAATCGGCGGAATGGCAATGCCCGTGCAAATCTCACCGAAAGCCGGAACGCCATGTGGTTCCGCCGCTTTCCCACCGAAAACCGCCCCAGGTCTGGCCGGGTTTAGAATTTCAGCCGCCGCGTTTCCGTTTTCGACGCCGGCTCCGCCAGCATCGAGTGGCGAAAAAACTCCTGCGCAGCCTTCACCAGCGCCGCATACTGTCCGTAGTTGCCCGCCCAGGAATTCGGTACGCTCACGCGCTTCAGCAGCCCGGCGCCCACCTTGTCCGCCGCCTCGTCGTCCGGTGTCATTTCCACCGCGAATTTGGGATCGTGCACATGGACGACGTAGTGACGAGACTTCCCCTCCCCCGCCTCGCGCTCCACACGCATGAAGTGACCGGACGTATCCGCCATGCCGCGATGCTGCCCGCCCTGCCCCGGCCGGCAAACCCTTAACGCGGGCCTCAGTAAATATCGCCCCCGCGGAAACGGAAAAAACCGGCACTCGGCCTTTCGCCCCGCAGGCCCGAAGCCTTTCTGCTTTCCTTTCCCCTTGTTCCCACCCGCGCAGCTGCGCATATCGGGCGCAGTTCCGGCCGACTTTCATCACCCACATGAGCGCTCTTCCTCCCGAAGCCCCACGGCTCGACCCCGTCCCCTTCATCGTCGCCGACGTGCTGCTCGTCGGAGCCGCCGCCTTCATCGGCTGGCAGGCCGAGGCGCCGCTCGGCGTCGCCCCCCTCGCCTGCATCTCCGCCCTTGTCGGTCTCGGCGCCATCGCCGGGCTCTATCCCTTCGTGGTGAACCACGCCCGCCGCCAGGAAGAGGCGCTCCAGGACCGCGCCAACCAGATCGAGGCTCTCGCCCGCACCGTGGGCGCCTCGGCCGAGCAAATCAGCATCGCCGTCTCGAACCTGCCCGCCATCGCGGAAAACTCCGCCCGTCAGCTCAAGGCCGCCGAACAACTCCCCGCCGCGCTCCAGCACCAGATCTCCGGGCTGCAGGACCAGATCGCCGCCACCGCCTCCGAGGAAAACGCCGCCCTGCGCCACGAGCTCGACACCCTCCGCGGCGCCGAGACCGCCGGGCTCGCCGCCGCCCTCGAGGGGCTTACCCGGGCCACCGGCGACTTCGCCCGCCTCGAGGCGCTCGCCGCCAAACACTCCTCCGCCCTCGACGATGCCATTGCCCACCTGCCCCGCCTCGCCGACTCCTTTGTCCAGCAGGCCGGAGAAACCCTGAGGCGTGAAACCGCCGCCGCCGTCGCCGCCCTCCACGCCGCCGCCACCGAGTCGGGCGCGGGCATCGCCGCCGCGGCCACGGAGGCCCGCGAGGCCTTCGATCGCAAGGTGCGCGAGGCCATTGCCGAACTTGCCGCGCAGGCGGCCGCCGTCCCGCCGCCACCGCCCCCCGACCGCGTTCCGATCCGGATACCGGTCACCCCCGCTCCGAGCCCGGAAATCCCGTCCCCGGAACCTCCCTCCCCCTCCCCTGCCGTCGCCGTTTCGGCAGCTTCCCTCGAATCAGCCGCACCGGAAGAAATCGCCCCGGGTTCCCCGGCGCTCATCGACGACGTCGGTCTCGACGAGCCCGCCGCCTCCGCCGGAGAAACGTCCGGCGGGCCGGAGGAAACGGAGGCGGGAGAAACCGTCTCCGAAATCCCCTCCGAACCCGAAACGGATGCCGGCCCCTTCTCCGGAGAGGCTGGCGCAGGCGAGGAGGAGGAAACGACTCCCCCGCCGGCCGAAACCGGCGAACCCGCGCTGGAACTCGAACTCGAGACGGAACCTGCCCCCGAGCCGGAGCCCGAAACCGCTCCGGAACCCGAGGCCAACCCCGCGGTGGCCGAGAACGAATCCGTTTCCGAAGAAAAATCCGAATCCGCTCCCGCACCAAGGCCGGCCGCCTCCGACGCGGAGCCGGTTGCCCGTCCTCCGGAACCCTCCCCGGAGCCGGTTGTCGCAACGGCGGAGCCCGAGCCCGTCTCTCGTTCCGCCCCTGTTGCGGCGCCCCCCCCGCCGGAACCCGAGCCTGAATCGGAACCGGAGCCCGAAGCTCCTCCCGCGCCGCCCGAATCCGCGCTTTCTCACGACGGTTACACCCGCCTTCTCGCCACCGCCTACATCGGCATTGGCAACCGGCTCTTCGTGCGCGGCGACGGCCCCGGCCTGCGCCGCGACAAGGGCGTACCGCTGCAGTTCGTCTCCATCGGCAAATGGCGCTGGGAAAGCGCCGAACTGCTCTTCCCCGCCAAGGTCCGCCTCTACAAAAACGACCAGGTCGAGTGCACCGCCCTCGGCGAAATCGTGCTCGAGCCCGGGCACCATCACGAAGTGAACGCGACCTTCTGAGCCGGGACCTGCCCCGCCAGCGTCTCTTATACCCTGCTTCGCCCGCCCTGCTTTGCGGTGGCGGGCGTTTCCTTTTCAGCCTGCCGGCTTGACGCGGCCCAGGGATCTCCTCTTTTGTCCGTCGCAGTGAACGTCTCTTCCTCTGCCTCCGCCAAAGCTTCCGCCCACGTCGTATCCGTGGCCGTAGTAGCTTCCGTGTCCGTTATCGGCACACCGAAGGCGCTGAGAAAGTAACCCGAACTTTCCGCCCCCTCCGGTGACCGCCGGAGGGGGGTTTTTGTTTTGCGACAAGCCCCGCGAAAACTCCGGAGGCCCCGAGGGGGCGGTGAACCTCTCCAAACCACACCGCCCATGACCGCTCCCGAAACCCACTACCCGCCGCTGGCGCAGGCCCTTGGCCGTCTCCGCCAGCCGCGCGCCTGGCCCTATGCCCCCCGCGCGGCGGAAACTCCGCCCCCGGACGCCGCGCTCGAAACCGCGCTTCCGCCCAACGATTTCCTGCGCATGCTGCCCGAACCCGCGCTGAGCGCCAAGCTTCCCGTCGCGAAACCGACGGCTCCGCCTGCGCAGGAGCGCGAAACGCTCACCGCGGTCGAAGCTCTCGCCCTCGCGCCGCTCAACCGCACCTACTGGTTCGATCTGTGAGGCGGCGCAGACCTTTCTTCACTTCATCGCCAATTCGTCGTCCTTCACCGTGAAGGTCACCGTTGCCCCGTCCGCGACTTCGCCGGCGACGAGGGCGCGGGCGAGTTTCGTCTCCACGTGACGCTGCAAAAAGCGCTTAAGCGGGCGCGCGCCGAAGACCGGGTCGTAACCCCGCTCCGCCGCCCATTCGCGGGCCTTCCGGTCGAAGCTCACCGTCACCCGGCGCTCGGCCAGGCGGCGGTTCAGGTCCCCGACCAACAGGTCCACGATGCGCGTGATCTCTTCCAGCGTGAGCGGCTTGAACAGGATCGTCTCGTCGATGCGGTTGAGGAACTCGGGCCGGAAGGCGCGCCGCAGCTCCGTCATCACGCTCTCGCGCACGCTCTCCGGGATCGTATCCCCGGCCACGCCCTCCAGCAGGAAACGCGAGCCGATGTTCGAGGTCAGGATGATGACCGTGTTCTTGAAATCCACCGTGCGGCCCTGGGAATCCGTGATACGGCCGTCGTCGAGGACTTGTAGGAGAACATTGAATACGTCCGGGTGCGCCTTCTCGATCTCGTCGAAGAGCACGACCGCATAGGGCTTGCGCCGCACCGCCTCGGTGAGCTGGCCGCCCTCGTCGTAGCCGACGTAGCCGGGAGGCGCGCCGATCAGGCGGGCCACGGAGTGCTTCTCCATGTATTCCGACATGTCCAGCCGCACCAGCGCGGCCTCGCTGTCGAAGAGCGTCTCGGCCAGCGTCTTCGCCAGCTCGGTCTTGCCGACGCCGGTGGGGCCCAGGAACAGGAAGGAGCCCACCGGGCGGCGCGGGTCCTTGATGCCGGCGCGCGCGCGCAGGATGGCCTCGCTCACGAGTTGCACTCCCTCGTCTTGGCCGATGACGCGCTTGTGCAGCACTTCGCCGAGGCGCAGCAGCTTCTCGCGTTCGCTCTCGACCAGGCGGGTTACCGGAATGCCGCTCCACTTCGCCACGATGCTCGCGACCTCCTCGGCGGAAACCTCCTCCTTGAAGAGCTCGGTCTGCGCGGAGGCGGCCTCGAGTTTTTTAAGCTCGGCCTCGAGCTGCGGGATACGCCCGTGCCGGAGCTCGGCGAGCTTGTTGAGGTCGTAGGCGCGCTCGGCTTTTTCGAGCTCGATGCGGGCGGCATCAAGCTCGCCGCGGACCTTGCGCACGCGTTCGACCGAGGCCTTTTCGGCTTCCCACCGGGCCCGGAGACCGGCCGTCTGCTCTTTCGCGTCGGCCAGTTCGCGACTGAGGCTTTCCAGCCGGGCCTTCGACGCGGTGTCCTTTTCCAGTTTCAGGGCGGCCTCCTCGATCTCGAGCTGGAGAACGCGCCGCTGGAGCGCGTCGAGTTCCTGCGGCGCGCTGTCCATCTCGGTGCGGATGAGCGCGCAGGCCTCGTCGATGAGGTCGATGGCCTTGTCCGGCAGGAAGCGGTCCGCGATGTAGCGCTCGGAAAGAGTGACGGCCGAGACAAGGGCGTTGTCCTGGATGCGCACGCCGTGGTGCAATTCGAAGCGTTCCTTCAGGCCGCGGAGGATGGAGATGGCGTCCTCGGTGGAGGGGGGATCCACGAGCACGGGCTGGAAGCGGCGCTCGAGCGCGGCGTCCTTCTCGATGTACTTGCGATACTCGTCGAGCGTGGTGGCGCCGATGCAGTGCAGCTCGCCGCGGGCGAGCATGGGCTTGAGCAGGTTGCCGGCGTCCATCGCGCCGTCGGTCTTGCCGGCCCCGACGATGGTATGGAGCTCGTCGATGAAGAGCAGGATGCGACCTTCGGACGCTTTCACCTCGGCAAGCACGGCCTTGAGGCGCTCCTCGAATTCGCCGCGGTATTTGGCGCCCGCGATGAGCGCGCCCATGTCGAGCGCGAACACGGTCTTGTCCGCCAGCCCCTCGGGCACGTCGCCGCGGACGATGCGCTGGGCCAGCCCTTCGACGATGGCGGTCTTGCCCACGCCGGGTTCGCCGATGAGCACCGGGTTGTTCTTGGTCTTGCGGGAAAGGATGCGAATGGCGCGCCGGATCTCGTCGTCGCGGCCGATGACGGGGTCCATTTTGCCCTTTCGGGCCTGGGCGCAGAGATCGACGCCGTATTTGGCGAGGGCATCGTAAGTGGCCTCGGGATTGTCCGAAATGACCCGCTGGCTGCCACGCATGGCCTTGAGGGCGGCCAGGATCCTGGCGCGGTCGAGGCCGAAAGACTTGAGGTACTTGGCGAAAGCCTCGGGGCGGGCGACTTCGACGAGGCCGAGAAGGAGATGTTCGGTGGAAACGAACTCGTCCTTGAGCTGTTTCGCCTCGGTCTCGGCCCGGGTCAGCGCGTCGTTGACCGCCTGAGTGACGAAGACCTTCGAGTTGTCGGTGCTGCCCGAACTGCTCGGCAGACGTCCGAGTTCGCGCTCGGCAGCGAGTTGCAAGGCCGAGACGGTGAGGCCGGCCTTGTCGACGAGCGCGGGAACGATGCCGTTTTCCTGGGCAAGAAGCGCGAGCAGCAGATGCCACGAATCCACTTCGACGTGACCGTGCCGGCGGGCCACGGCCTGCGCTTCGGAAAGCGCGGAGCGGGACATCTGGGTGAGGGTTTCAGGATTCATATGCGCCTCCCCTCGCAAGCGGCGGACCAACAGCCGCGGCAGGCTTTCCAGAGGGAAACCGTGGCCTGCCAGGGCGCAAACGCGGTCGCCCTGACCCAATCACGAGCGCGCGCTGGGTCAGGCCGTCACGAATGATCGGGACCGTAAACGAAGACGGTCCGCGTCCGTCCCGGCGTTTTTAAAGCGAATAACATCCCCTATGCATTTGCTTTGCTCGCACCGTGAAGAACGCGGACCGAAAGTGTCTGAGGAAGAACTGGAGTCTTCGTGTCTTCTTCCGAGGGGTGTCGGGTGAGCGGCACCTATCAGAGAAAACGCGGGCAACTCGCTTGCGTTGAAAACGGATTTATCGGCCGGTGTCGAGCTTGGGCTCGGCATTTACGCTCAACTCCTGCGCTTGGTTAATTTTAGCGGACTTTTGAATAAACTCGCCCCTAAGCCCCGCAGGAGGGACCGCTTGCGCGCAAATTCACAAGCCCGGAATCGTAAAGCGATTATGATCACATTTGTAATTTCCACTCCGGGCCCTCCCCGGAAAACGGGAAGCCCGGAGATCTCCGGATGGAATCCCTGGAAAAACCCCCGAAGGGCATACACCGCGGTCGCCGGCCGTTCTTTATGCTGTTTCGGCATAGGCAAAGGGCCGGGGAAGCATTTCCGCTCCGGCGTCGGCCGGGCTACATTACGGGATGCCTTCCTCTCCGCTCGTCCGCCGATCCTGCCGCCGATCATCGCACCGGCGGTGGCAACCGCGCCCGGGCTCCGTCCGCGGCGAAGGTAACGCGCCCGCTGGCGCCTCCGCGCATCCCGGCCACTCTTTGCCCGCCACACGCCTGCCCCTTCCCCGCCCTTTGTCTGCATGAACGCCAAGCCCTTCGTATTCGCCCTGCTCTGCGCCGTTCTCGCGCCGGGCTGCGCCAAGAAAAATGCCACACCCGCCACGCCTCCGCCTGCCGAGGTGGGGGTGATCACCGTGACGGCCCGGCCCGTCACCCTTACGCGCGAGTTGCCCGGCCGCAGTTCCGCCTTCCGCGTCGCCGAGGTCCGCGCCCGCGTCAGCGGCATCGTGCAGAAGCGCCTTTTCTCCGAAGGCTCCGACGTGAAGGCCGGCCAACCGCTCTATCAAATCGATCCCGCACCCTATCAGGCGGCCCTCGACAGCGCCCGGGCGTCGCTGGCTCGCGCCGAAGCCGGCGCAGCCTCCGTCCGCCTCCAGGAACAACGCTCGAAACAGCTCATCGAAGCCAAGGCCATCAGCCAGCAGGACTACGACAACGCCCTGGCCGCGCTCCGGACCGCCGAGGCCGACATCGCCGCCGCCCGGGCTGCCGTGCAAAGCGCTGAAATCAACTTCGGCTACACGTCGGTCACCTCTCCCCTCTCCGGGCGCATCGGCCGCTCCGAGGTCACGGAAGGCGCCTACGTGCAGGCGAACGCCGCCACTCTCCTCGCCACCGTGCAGCAGCTCGACCCGCTCTACGTCGACCTGACCCAGTCCAGCACCGAGGTCCTCCGCCTCCGCCGCGCCCTCGCCGAGGGCAAGCTCCAGCGCAACGACTCCGGGGAAGCCCGCGTGCAGCTCATCCTCGACGATGGTCGCGTCTATGCCGAAGAAGGCTCGCTCCAGTTCTCCGACGTCACCGTCGCCCCCTCCACCAACTCGCTCACCCTGCGGGCGCTTTTCCCGAACCCGCGGGCCGAACTGCTGCCGGGCATGTTCGTGCGCGCCCGCCTCGCCGAGGGCAGCGCGCCCGATGCCATTCTCGTTCCGCAGCTCGCCGTCACGCGCAACCCGAAGGGCGAGGCCGTCGCGCTGGTCGTAGGTGCGGACAACAAGGTCGAGCAGCGGGTCGTCCAGACTCCCCGCGCCCTCGGCAACCAGTGGCTGGTGAGCGAGGGGCTCCGGGCCGGCGACCAGCTCATCGTCGAGAATCTCCAGCGCATCCGTCCCGGCGCCGCCGTGAAGCCCGTGCCCGCCACCAAAGTCCCGCCCTCCACCGCGCCGGCCCCCTGATCCCAGGTGCCGCGGCTTCGCGTCGCCATCCGCCGCGCACGACCCGCCGGGCCTTGTTTCAGCTCTCCGCCCTTCCGCCTTTCTTTTCATGTCACGTTTTTTCATCAACCGCCCGATCTTCGCCTGGGTCATCGCCATCATCATCATGGTGGCCGGCGTGCTCTCGATCCTCACGCTGCCCGTCTCGCAGTACCCACGCATCGCTCCGCCCGCGATCTCCATCGCCGCTTCCTACCCTGGCGCCAGCGCCAAGACCCTCGAGGACACCGTCACCCAGGTCATCGAGCAAAAAATGAACGGCATCGACAACCTCCGCTACATGGAGGCGTCGAGCGATTCCGCCGGCAACGTCACCGTCACCCTCACTTTCGAACCCGCCGCCAATCCCGACATCGCCCAGGTGCAGGTGCAGAACAAACTCGCCCTCGCCATGCCGCTCCTTCCGCAGGAGGTGCAGCAACTGGGCGTGCGCGTCACCAAATCCGTCCGCAACTTCCTCCTCGTCGTCGGCGTGGTGTCCGAGGACGGCTCCCTCGGCGTCGCCGACCTCGGCGACTTCATCGTCGGCACGCTTCAGGATCCGATCAGCCGCATCGCCGGCGTGGGCGATATCCAGGTCTTCGGCACGCAGTACGCGATGCGCATCTGGCTCGATCCCGACAAGCTCAACGACTTCAAACTCACCACCGCCGAGGTCTCCGCCGCCATCCAGGCGCAGAACGCCCAGATCTCCGCCGGCCAGCTCGGCGGCCTCCCCGCCGTCCCCGGCCAGCTTCTTAACGCCACGGTCGTCGCACAGACCCGCCTCCAGACCCCCGAGCAGTTCGGCCGGATTCTCCTGCGCGTCAGCCCTGACGGTTCGAGGGTCTTCCTGCGCGATGTCGCCCGCATCGAGCTCGGCAGCGAAAACTACACCAACAACTCCCGTTTCAGCGGCAAACCCGCCGCCGGCATGGCGATCCGGCCCGCCACCGGCGCCAACGCCCTCGAGACGGTGGAGGCCATCCGCAAGCAGATCGTCGAGCTCGAGCCGTTTTTCCCTCCCGGCGTGAAGGTCGTGTATCCGCTCGACACCACGCCCTTCGTCCGGCTCTCGATCCACGAGGTGGTGAAGACCCTCGTCGAGGCGGTGGTGCTCGTCTTCCTCGTGATGTATCTGTTCCTGCAGAACTTCCGCGCCACGCTCATTCCCACCATCGCCGTGCCGGTCGTGCTCCTCGGCACCTTCGCGATCATGGCCGCCGCGGGTTTCTCGATCAACACGCTCACTCTCTTCGGCATCGTGCTCGCGATCGGCCTGCTGGTGGACGATGCTATCGTGGTCGTCGAAAACGTCGAGCGCGTGATGAGCGAGGAGGGCCTCCCTCCCAAGGAGGCGACCCGCAAGTCCATGGATCAGATCACCGGCGCCCTCGTCGGCATCGCGCTGGTGTTGTCGGCCGTATTCGTGCCGATGGCCTTCTTCGGCGGCTCCGTTGGCGTCATCTACCGCCAGTTTTCCATCACCATCGTCTCGGCCATGGCGCTCTCGGTCGTCGTCGCGATCATCCTCACGCCCGCGCTCTGCGCCACCCTGCTCAAGCCCATCGCCAAGGGCCACCACGCCTCCGAACGAGGCTTCTTCGGCTGGTTCAACCGGGTCTTCGACCGCAATGCCGACCGCTATGCCCGCGGCGTCGGGGGGCTCGTCCGCCGCGGCAAACGCTCCCTGCTGGCCTACGCGCTGATCGTCGCGGGCCTCGTCGCGCTCTTCATCCGCATCCCCTCCGGCTTCCTGCCCGCCGAGGACCAAGGCATCCTCTACGTGCAAGGCCAGCTCCCGCCCGGCTCCACCTCCACGCAGTCCCTCGAAGTGCTGAAGCAGATCGAAGCTCACTTCCTCGAAACCGAAAAGGAGTCCGTCGAAGGCATGTTCGGCGTCACCGGTTTCAGCTTCAGCGGCGCCGGCCAGAACCAGGTCTTCGGCTTCATCCGTCTCAAGGATTGGGAGGAACGCAAACGCGCCGATCAGAAGGTGGACGCCATCCAGAAACGCGCCATGGCGAAATTCACCGGCATCAAGGGCGCCTTCATCGTCGCCTTCGTGCCGCCCGCCGTGTTCGAGCTCGGCAGCGCAACGGGCTTCGACTTCCGCCTCACCGACAACGCCGGCCTCGGCCACGATGCCCTCATGGCCGCGCGCAACCAGCTCCTCGGCCTCGCCCGGGCGAATCCCGCGCTGACGAACGCCCGCGCCAACGGCCTGGACGACACCCCGCAATACCGCGTCGAGATCGACCAGGAAAAAGCCGGCGCCCTCGGCCTCGCCCTCTCCGACATCAACCGCACCCTCGCCGCCGCCTGGGGTTCCTCCTACGTCAACGACTTCATCGACAAGGGCCGGGTGAAAAAGGTCTACCTCCAGGCCGACGCTCCCTTTCGCATGCTCCCCGAAGACATCGCGCGCTGGTACGTGCGCAACAACCGCGGCGAAATGGTGCCCTTCTCCGCGTTCTCCACCGCCACCTGGACCGTCGGCTCGCCCAAGCTCGAACGCTTCAACGGCGTGCCCTCCATCGCCATCCTCGGCGAGCCCGCCGCCGGCCACAGCACGGGCGAGGCGATGGCCGTGGTCACCGAGCTCGCGAAGCAACTGCCGCCTGGTTTCGGCATCTCCTGGAGCGGTCTTTCCTACGAGGAACGCCTCTCCGGCTCGCAGGGCCCCGCGCTCTACGCGATCTCGCTCCTCATAGTGTTTCTCTGCCTCGCCGCGCTTTATGAGAGCTGGTCCATCCCCACCGCGGTGCTTCTGGTCGTGCCCCTCGGCGTCATCGGCACCCTGCTGGCCGCCCTGTTGCGCGGCATGCCTAACGACGTGTATTTCCAGGTCGGCCTGCTCACCATCGCCGGCCTCTCGGCCAAGAACGCCATCCTCATCGTCGAGTTCGCGAAGGAGGGCTACGACCGCGGCCAGGGCCTGGTCGAGGCGGCGATCCACGCCGCCCGCCAGCGCCTGCGCCCGATCCTGATGACTTCGCTCGCCTTCGGCCTCGGCGTGCTCCCGCTCGCGCTCAACAGCGGCGCCGGCTCAGGCAGCCAGAATGCCATCGGCACCGGCGTGGTCGGCGGCACGCTCACCGCGACGCTCCTCGGCATCTTCCTGGTGCCGGTGTTCTTCGTGGTGGTCCTGCGCCTCTTCCGGGTGAAGCCCACGACGCCGGTCGAGGAAGCGGCAGCAGAATCATAGGTCCTATAAGTCCCATAAGACCTATAGCCCACCCACCCCTCACCGCGTCATCCCCCGAAACACCGCCCAGCCCGCGGCCGCGCAGCCGGCCAGGCCCAGCGCCATGGGCAGCGCCGTGCCGTCGTGTGCCAACCCAACCACCGCCCCCGAGGCCGCGCCGATGCCGAACTGAAACATCCCCAGCAGGGCCGACGCACTGCCCGCCACCTTGCCGAAGGGCGCCATCGCCAGCGCCGAGATGTTGGGGAAAATCACCCCCGAGGCCGACATGCTCACGAAGAGCAGCCCGATCAACACCGGCAGCCCGCCCCAGCCCGTCGCCACCGAGCCCACGAGCAGCACGCCCGCTGCCAGGTTGACCAGGAAACCCGCCGCCAGCACCCGCCGCAGCGCGATGCGCCCGATCAGCCAGAGATTGAGCTGCGATACCGCGATCATGCCCGCGGCATTGAAACCGAACACCAGCGCATACTGCTGCGGCGTCAGCCCGTGCAGCTCGATGAACACGAACGACGAGGCCGAGAGGTAGGCGAACAGGGCCCCCAGGGTAAATCCGGCCGCCAGCACCACCCCCAGGAAACGCCGCTCCGCCAACAGTTGGCCGTAGGTGCGCAGCACCGGTCCCATGCCGCCGGCCGAGCGTCGCGAGCGCGGCAGCGACTCCGGCATTCCCCAGGCCACCGCCGCCGCATTCGCCAGGCCCACGCCGGCCAGCACCCAGAAAATCCCGCGCCACCCGGTCGCCCCGAGCAACTGGCCGCCCAGAGTCGGCGCCAGGATCGGCGACACGCCGAGGATCAGCATCAGCACCGAATACACCCGCGCCGAATCCTTTTCCTCGAACCGGTCCCGCACCACCGCCCGCGGGATCACCATGCTCGCCGAACCGCCGAGCGCCATCAGCAACCGCCACGCCAGCAAGGCCTTCATCGACCGCGCGCAGGCGCACCCCGTCGCCGCGACCGAAAACACCGCCAGCCCCGCCAGCAGCGGACCGCGTCGTCCCCAGCGATCCGCGACCGGTCCGTAGAAGCCCTGCCCCAGCGCCATCCCGACCATAAAAATCGATAGCGTCAGCTGCACTGTGCCTACGTCCGCGCCCAGTTCGCGGGCGATCTCCGGCAAGGCCGGCAGGTACATGTCCACCGCCAGCGGTCCGAGCGCGGTCAACATTCCCAGGATCAACACCAGCAGGCGCCCGCCCTGCGCAGGGGACGACAGGGAATCCTCGGCGAGGGACGGCGGAGCGGAAGGCGACATCGATGGCGGGCCCCGAACTCAGCCGGACCTCGTCCGGCACGCAACCCGCCCGCGAGAAATCGTTCCTCCGCCCGCCGCCGCCCCGCTTGCGCCGATGAACAACTCGCCACCCACACCTCGGGCCTACATCATGGGACCGGCCGGCATCATCCGCGCCCGTTTGCCAAGCGCCGCGCGGCCCGCATGCTCGGGCTCCCTCGCATGGAGCTCCGCCACCTTCGTTACTTCCAGGCCGTCGCCGAAACGCTCAGCTTCAGCCGCGCCGCCGGGCGCCTGCGCATCGCCCAGTCCGCGGTCAGCCGCCAGGTCGCCGCCCTCGAGGCCGAACTCGGCGCCAGGCTCTTCACCCGCTCCACGACCCGCGTCCGCCTCACCGAGGCCGGGCGGCACTTCCATGCCGAGGTGGAGCGCCTGCTCGCCCAGCTCGCCATCGCCGTCACCGGCGCACAGGAAATCGCCCGCGGCCGGGGCGGCGAGCTCAAGCTCGGCAGCGACTGGCGTATCCTCCTGCCCCGGCTCTCCGAAACCGTGGTCGCCTACCGGACCGCGAACCCGCGCGTCGCGGTGAACCTGGTCGAGCTGCCTTTCCACCAGCAGATCGAAGCCCTGCGCGACGGCCGCATCCACCTCGCCTTCGTCTCCACGAACCACATCGCCTCCCGCTCCGACCTCGGCACCCAGGCGCTCTACACCGCCGACATGAAGGCGGTGGTTTCCACCCGCCATCCGCTTGCCGAAACCCGCGCCGTCACGCTCCGTGAACTTCGCCACGAAACCTGGGTGAAGCTCGACGAGCAAAACCACCCCGGCTATCGCACATTGGTGCTCCAGCTCTGCCGGGCCGCCCGCTTCACCCCGCGCTTCGGCCCCGTGGCCCGCTCCGTCGAGGGCATGCTCGCGCTCGCCGCCACCGGCGACGGCATCTGCCTCATCCCCTCCTCGGTCGTCACCCGGCCCAACCCCGCGCTCCGTTTCCTCGACACGGACTGCCCGCCTTTCGAAATCCATGCCGTCTGGCTCAAGGATGCGCCCTCCGTCGCGCGAGTTCAGTTTCTCAAGCTCCTCCGGCAGAACCTCGCCACCCCTCCCCCGGCGTAAGCACGCTTGTTTTTCCCGGCGCCCTCCGCCGTGCTGAAGGCGCCGACCCGCCGCCCGGCGCGGCCGCGCCCGCCCCCGCCATGAGCAACTCCCTGCCGGCCTTCTCCGCGCAAGTCACCGACGCCAGCTATGCCTGCCTCGACATGGCCCCGCGCACCGTCGCGGGCCTGGTCGTCTCCTGCGCCGGCCGCGAACGCTGCCTGCCCGCCTATCGCGTGGCGCGCGATGGCTATGCCTGCCACGTCCTCGAATTCGTCGTCGAGGGCGCCGGCACGCTCCGGCTGGCCGACCGCCGGCACCGGCTCCAACCCGGGCACCTTTTTGTCTACGGCAGCGGCGTGCCCCACGTCATCGAGACCGATCCGCGCCGGCCTCTCGTGAAATACTTCGTCGATTTTTTCGGCCGTGCCGCGCCCGCCGCCTGCCGCGAGGCCGGCCTCGGACCGCCCGCCCTGGTTTCCGTCACCGAGACCGAGGCGACCCGCCAACTCTTCGAGGAACTCCTGCGCGAGGCGCAAAAGCCCCACGTCCTCCGCGCCGAGTTCGCCCTCGCCTACCTCCGCCTCATTTTGCTCAAGGCCCGCGAAGGCTCAGCCCCCGCCGCGCCGGCCTCCTCCCGCGCCCTCGAGACGCTGCAACGTGCCCTGCGCCTGATCGAGACCCGCCACGCCTCGCTCCATTCCCTCTCCGACCTGGCGGCCGCGGCGAAAATCGACCCCGCCCACCTCTGCCGGCTTTTCTCCCGCTTCCGGCACGACACCCCGCAGCGCTGCCTCGTCCGCCGCAAGCTCGACACCGCCGCCCGCCTGCTCGCCACCGAGCCGGTCCTGGTCAAGGAAGCCGCGGCCGCCTCCGGCTTCGCCGACGCGCTGCACTTCTCCCGCGTCTTCCACCGCGCTTTCGGATGCAGCCCCCGCGATTTCCAGGCCCGGCACCGCGCCAGCATCGCCCGGCCGCGCGGGGACTGAATGCCCTCTCGAGGACGAGCCCGCCCCGGCGATGACGGGCAAAGAGGCCGCGCAGAAAAAACCTTCAGCTACGTGAGACTAAACACCTAGCCGCCCGATCAGCGCCTCGATGAGCGAATCCAGGCTGGGCCGGACCGCGACAAAGTCCGGCGGGGTGCCCAGCTCGGTCAGCGTTTCCGTCGTCTGCTCGCCGATGCTGCCGATCAGCGGCTTTTTCGAACCCGCCCCAAGCTCCAGGGACGCCGCCTGCGCGTGGTGGCTCTCCGCCGCCGAGGAACTGGCGAAGAGGATGGCGTCCGCCCCGTGCTGGCGAAAATCGTCCGCCACCGGATCGTGCGCGAGATCGGTCCGCTCCGTCTTGTAGAGCGGCAACCGGTCCACGATGGCGCGCGCCGCCTCGAGCTTCTTCACCAGCTTGTCGCGGTTCAGATTGCCCGTGACCACGATCACCTTCGCGCTGTCGAGGCTGCCGGTCGCGATCAGGGCATCGGCAAGCGAGGCTCCGGTCGCCGTGTCCGGCATGCATTCGACACGGAGGTGATGCTTCTCGATTTCCCGCGCGGTCGCCTTGCCGATGCAGGCGAAACGCAGCAGGCCCAGCGCCCGGATGTCTCCAAAGCCCTTGAAGAACTCCTCGAAGAAATAGCGCACGCCATTCGCGCTGGTGAACACGATCCAGTCGTAGCTGCCCAATTCGGCGAGGATCTCGACGAAGCTGTGCTTGTCCACGGCCTTCGAGATGGTGATCAGCGGCAGCTCCAGCACTTCGGCCCCGAGCGCCTCCAGTTTTTCCCGCAGCTCGCTGTTCTGGTCGCGCGTGCGGGTGATCGCCACCCGGCGGCCGAAGAGCGGCAGGTGCTCGAACCAGTCGATCGCCTCGTGGTCTCGCACCACGTCGCCGACAAAAATGATCGCCGGCGCGGCCAGCTTCGCCTCCGCCACCCGCGCCGCCAGATCCGCCACCGTGCCGCTCACGCTGCGCTGCCGCCCGAGCGAAGCCCATTGCACGACCGCCGCCGGCGTGTCCGCCGCGATCCCGCCGGCCTGCAACTCGGCGAGGATAAAGGCCAGGTTCCCCATGCCCATGTAGATGGCCAGGGTGGTGTTTTTCAGCGCGCCGTAGCTGCGCCAGTTCACCTGGCTTTCTGCCTTCGTCGGATCCTCGTGCCCGGTGAGCAACACGAGCGAGGTGCTCACGTTGCGGTAGGTGAGCGGTATGCCCGCGTAGGCTCCCGCCGCGAGCGCGGCCGTGACTCCCGGCACCACCTCGAAGGCCACGCCGGCCTTCGCCAGCGTGCGCGCCTCCTCGCCGCCGCGGCCAAAGATGAAGGGATCGCCCCCCTTTAGCCGCACGACCCTCTTGCCCGCCTGCGCGTGCTTCACGAGCAGGCCCTCGATCTCCGCCTGAGGCACCGTGTGGCAGCCGGCCTTCTTGCCGACGTAGATCACCTCGCACTCCGGCCGGCACCATTTCACGACCTCGGGATGCACGAGGTAGTCGTAGACGAGCACGTCGGCCGCGGAGATAAGCTCCTTGGCGCGAAAGGTGACGAGACCGAGGTCGCCGGGACCGGCGCCGACGAGATGAACGATACCAGAGGAAGAGACGGACATTGGATAAGGGAGAGCGCGGCGCGCCCGCCTTCCGAAGGAGGCGAACGGCGCATCGGACACCCAACCACGACTCCGCCCGCCGGGTGAAGCGCAGAATCAACCGGGCCAGGCTCAGGGCTGGAACAGGGCCGGGTCGTACGGCACCTCGGTTATCGTCGTGCCGGGAGGCGGCGCGGCAGGGGCCATACTGCTTCCGTAGGCGTCAATCTCCTTTGCGCTCACGAAGACCAACACCACGCGCTCATCCGCCGCATCCGGTGCCGCCCCCGCCAGGGCCCAGGCGCCCGACGCCCCCGGAGCGACGATCTTTCGCTTCCCGAGTCGCAGCACCACGGTCTGCCCGGCCTCCAGCCGCAAGGTGGCTTTCGCATCCCGCTCTTCAAACAGGGGCGTCCCGAAATACCCCTCCGAAGCGGCCGCTTTGCCAGCGACCAGGCGCCCATCCTCGTCAACCTTCCCTTCGACGAACCCATGCAACTCGCGGATGAGGCCGTGCAGCTCCAGGTCGATTATTCCGCCCCCAAGCACCCGCGGCCGCACCGACAGGCTCACGCCCATTTTGCGGGAATCGTAGTCCGTCGCCGTAAGCACCCCGGATATCCTCTCCCATAAAATCGGAAACCGCAGTTCCTCGGCGACCGAAACGAGCGCCTTGTGGTGGTCCAACACCGTGACCTTCGGCGCCGAAAGCAAATCCGCCCCTGTCTGTTTGCTCAATCTACGGACATCCTCCCCCACTCGCATGGTCTCCAGATACCCCATGACCGACGTCGAACCCGTCCACGCGCCGCCGGCATTCGCCAAGGAATCGAGATAGGGCCCCGCCTCCGCCATGCCCTGCTTGAAATCTATAAACCGGGCTTCGATCTCCACCTGCCGCACCATCCGGTTCGCCGTCGCGGTCTCCGGGGGCGTGGTTTCCCGCACGTGGATCGCCCGGCAGCCGACCAGCGCCAGTCCCGCCGCCGCCATCACCGCAAGAATCGTAAACCGGTGTGCCGCGCCGCGGTCGCGCCCCTCGTCCACGATGCCGACGATCCGCTTTTCCAGGGTTGAAGGCTCGGCCATCGCCACCGCCGCTCCGCCCCAACGCTTGCCGGACAAGGCCTTCGCCCCGGCCAGCAGCTCCGTCGCATAGGCCTCCGCGGCCGCCCCGGCCGCCAGCACGTGGTCGTCGCAGGCCTGCTCCTGGGCCAGCCGCAGGCGCCGCGCGGCGAGCCACACCAGCGGATTCGGCCAATACAAGGCACAGGCCACCTGGCTGAGCAACCGTACCAGGCAGTCCCGCCGCGCCACGTGCGCCAGTTCGTGGCGCAACACCAGCTCCAGCCGTTCGTCGCCCCAGGCCGGCGCGTCCGCCGGCAGCATGACCACCGGCCGCCAGGTCCCCCAGGTCATGGCCACCGGACACTCCACGGAGGCGCGCAGCTCCACCGGCCGCCGCAGGCCCTGTTCGACCGCGATGCGCCGCGCCCAGGCCTGGATCCGCGCGTCCTGCACCGGGTCGCTCCGCCATTTCAGAAGCCGCAGCCGCACGGCCCCGATCAGGCGCCATGCGAGCAGCGCCGCCGTCACGCCCAGCCAGATCCCGACCACGCCGTCGCGCCAGTGCCCGCGTCCCCACTCCATCGCCGCGCGCAGCGGCGACACCGGCTGGGCCGCAAACGCCGTCGAAACCACTTCGGGCATCCGGATCTTTTCCGCGGGCAGGGTCAGCACGATGGCCTTTTCCGTCCCGACAGCCCACGCCCGGCTGCGTTCGCCCGACACCCATGCGGTCAAAAACGGCAGGGCCAGCACCTGGCCGAAGGCCGCCAGCCAGATCAGGTGCCGGTTCGCTGCCGAGGCCTGCCGCCCGCACCACGCGGCGGCCAGCGCCACGCCGAGCAACGCAGCACTCTTGAGCATCAGATCGACCAGCAGGGGAAGATGACTGGAGAGGTTCATGATAAAACGCAGCCGGGGCTTACTTGGATTTCGCCTTCTTGATGATCGCCTCGAGCCGCCGCAGCTCCTCCGGGTCGAGTTTGCCGCCCTCCGCATCCACCAGCGAGGCCACCGCGCTCGCCAGCGAGCCGGCGAAAAAGGCCCCCACCACCCGCTTCAGCGCGGACTGCCGCGCCTGCTCCGCCGGCTGCGTCGGCAGGTAAATATAACGCGGCCCGTCCTCGCGATGTTTCACCGCGCCCTTCTCCTCGAGAATGCGCAGCAGCGCGCGCACCGCGGAGTAGCTGGGCGCATCGGGCAGCGCCTCCTGAATCTCGGCGGCCGTGGCTTCGCCACGACCGTAAATGACGTCCATGATCTGCCGCTCGCGCCGGCTCAGATCGTCGGGATCCTGAAGAGTTCTCGGAGGCATGCTAATTTCTTAGCACACCGGTCCGCGAAAGATCAAGCCCCTATGCTAGAAATTTAGCACACCCGGCCATCGGAAGGATTAACCGCGAAGGACGCGAAGGGGCGCGAAGCACGACCCTCAGACATAGATAGTAGGAAATCGGTCATATCCTGGTGATCCGTGCCCCATACGTGTAATCCGTGGTTAAACTGCGGTTCTTCGGATGGTTTTCTTCGCGCCCCTTCGCGTCCTTCGCGGTTCAAACCTGAAACCCGAAATGCCTCAGCATCGCGCGGGCGGTCTCCACCGGCGCATCGATCTCCGCGTCGCTGAGCGGGAGGCTGCGCAGGCCGATCTCGTGGTGGTAAAACCAGAGTGTGTCAGCCGTCACGTGTGCGGCGAAAGCCGTCTGGCAGCCGCCGCCGAGCGCAGCCTGGAAGGCCCGCTCCAGCGTCACCGCCCGGAAGGTCCGATGATCCAGCACCGCCCGGAAGCGTTCCGCATCGGCCTCACGCGTCTGGAGCGCGATCGCCGCCTGGCCGACTGCCGGCACCATGTGTTCGCAACCGAGCGCGTGGAAGGTGACGCCCTGCCAGCCTCCGATGCCCAGCCGGCGCAGGCCGGCGGCGGCGAGCACGGTGGCGTCGGCCACCTTGTCCTGACCGATCTTGCGCAGACGGGTGTCCACGTTGCCGCGGATCTCCGTGAACTTCGCCTCGGGAAAAAGCATGCCCAGTTGCAGGCGACGGCGCGGGCTGCCGGTGGCGATCAGCGCGGGCGTCTCCACGCCGTCGCGTAGCACCAGCACGTCGCGCGGGTCCTCGCGCGGCAGGTAGCCGGCGACTGCGAGGCCGGCCGGAAGCTCGCCCGGCAGGTCCTTGCAGCTGTGCACCGCCACGTCCGCGTCGCAGCGCAGCAGGGCCTCCTCGAGTTCCTTGGTGAAGAGCCCCTTGCCGCCTTGTTTTTCGAGGGACCATTCGGTGCGCTGGTCGCCGGTGGTGACGATCTTGAGCAGTTCCGTCTCGCAGCCGAGCGCGGCGCGAAGATGTGCGGCGACCTGCTCGGTCTGGGCAAGCGCGAGGGGACTTTTGCGGGTGGCGAGGACGAGTTTTTTCACGAGAAAGAGGCTTTCAGACTTTTAACGCAAGGGCGCGAAGAATGGTCCAAAGATCGCAAGGCCAGTCCCGGCCTTGCCCTGCGCCATTCAGCGTCGGACATTTAACGCAAGGATCGCCAAGGACGCAAAAAAGAGCGAGGACGCATCTGCCCCGTCCGTCATTCGCCTTTGCGTCCTTTGCGAGGTCTTCGCGGCCTTTGCGTCAAAAATCCGATTCTGGATGGCAGTTGGTCTAAAAACGAAAAACGGGCGCCGCCCGGAGAGGTCGGCGCCCGCAGGGCAAAAGGCAACGAAGCGTGTCCGCTTAGTTGGCGTAAGCGCCCTGCACGCCGGAGATATTGCGCTTGGGCATCCAGGGCATGAGGCCGCGGAGGCGCTCGCCGGTCTTCTCGATCGGGTGAGCCTCGCCGGCCTTGAGCAGCTTGTTGTAGTTCTTCAGGCCACCCTTGTACTCGGCGACCCACTCCTTCACGAACTTGCCGGTCTGGATCTCCTTCAGGATCTTCTTCATCTCGGCCTTGGTCTTGGCGTTCACGACGCGGGGGCCGCGGGTGATGTCGCCGAACTTGGCGGTCTCGGAGATGGAAAAACGCATGCCGGAGATGCCCTTCTCATACATCAGGTCGCAGATGAGCTTCAGCTCGTGGAGGCACTCGAAGTAGGCCATCTCGGGCTGGTAGCCGGCCTCGATGAGGGTCTCGAAGCCCGCCTGCACGAGGGCGGAGGCGCCGCCGCAGAGCACGGCCTGCTCGCCGAAGAGGTCGGTCTCGGTCTCTTCCTTGAAGGTCGTCTCGAGCACGCCGGCGCGGGTGCTGCCGATGCCCTTGGCCCAGGCGAGGGCGGTCTTCTTGGCCTTCTTGGACTTGTCCTGGGCAACCGCGATGAGGGCGGGCATGCCCTTGCCCTCGGCGTAGAGGCGGCGGACCATGTGGCCGGGACCTTTGGGGGCAACCATGATGACATCGACGTCGGCCGGGACCTTGATCAGGCCGAAGTGGATGGCGAGGCCGTGCGAGAAAACGAGGGTCTTGCCCTTCTTCAGGTTGGGGGCGATGTCGTTGGTGTAGACATCGGCCTGCTTCATGTCGGGGAGGCCGACCAGGATGACGTCGGCCTGCTGAACTGCCTCGGCGGTCGTGACGACCTTGAAGCCGTGCTTCTCGGCAACGGGCCTGGACTTGGAACCCGCGTAGAGGCCGATGATGACCTTCACGCCGGAGTCCTTCAGGTTGAGGGCGTGCGCGTGGCCCTGGGAGCCGTAGCCGAGCACGGCGATGGTCTTGTCTTTGAAGAGGCCGAGATCGGCGTCCTTGTCGGTATATACTTTGGCAGGCATGTTGGGAAAAAGTTGGAGGGGTAAGGTTGGATTGAGGGAAAAGAGGCGACCGGGCGCTTGGGCGCGCCCCAGGCGTCAGCGTTTCAGCGCGAGCGTTCCGGTGCGGGCGAGTTCGAGGATGCCGAAAGGCTCGAGGAGGTTGAGGAAAGCGCTCACCTTGCCGCTGTCGCCGATGAGTTCGACGATGAGTTCGTTGTGGTCTACGTTGACGATCTTGGTGCGGAAGATCTCGCAGATCTGCATGACCTCGGAGCGGGTCTTGGCGGCGGCCTTCACTTTCACGAGCACGAGTTCGCGCTGCACGGCCTGGCCCTCCTTGAAATCGGTGACCTCGACGACGTTCACCAGCTTGCGGACCTGCTTGATCGCGAGATCGAGGGCGGAATCGTCGCCCTTCAGGACCACGGTGATGCGGGAGAAGGCCGAGTCGTGGGTGGGCGCTACGTTGAGCGAGTCGATGTTGAAGCCGCGGCCGGAGAAAAGACCGGTGACGCGGGCCAGGACGCCGAACTTGTTCTCAACCAGGATCGAGATCGTGTGACGCATTGCGGAAGGATTTGCAGACGAGGGGGGAGTGGATAGGATCTTCTGGTGGACGCTGAGGGACTCGAACCCCCGACACCCTCGGTGTAAGCGAGGTGCTCTAACCAACTGAGCTAAGCGTCCGAACCAAAGGGCGGAGGAAAGCAAGCGCCTCCGCGCGCTGACAAGGGTTTATTTGCGGACGGCCCCGGCGGGAGGGCCGCTTGTCCCGGGAAAGCCGGTTTTTCCGCCGTGTTCAGGCCGACGCGACGGCGGCGGCCGGAGCGCGGTCGCGCAGCAGCCAGCCCTCGCGGCACATCAGCTCGGCGTTCTGCACCGCATTCAGGGCGGCGCCCTTCCAGAGGTTGTCGCCGCTCACCCAGAAGGCGAGGCCGTTGTCGAAGGCGGTGTCGACACGCAGGCGGCCGACGCCGCACTTCACCTTCTCGGCGAAGTCGAGCGGGGTGGGATACTTCCTCGCCGCCGGCTCGTCCACCAACTGCGCGCCAGGGAAGGCCGCGATGGCGGCGCGGGCCTGTTCGAGATTCACCGGCCGCTCGAACTCCGCGCTGACCGCCACCGAGTGGGCACGTACCACCGGCACACGCACGCAGGTGGCCGAGACGCGGAGGCCCGGCAGGCCCATGATCTTGCAGCTCTCCAGGCGCATCTTCTCCTCCTCCCCCGTGTAGCCGTCGGCGCCGAAGCTGTCGATCTGCGGGATGCAGTTGAACGCGATCTGGTAGGGATAAACCTTGTTCACGAGCGGCCGGCCGGCGGAGTGCGCCGCTATCTGGTCGGCGAGCTCCTTCACCGCCTCCGCGCCCGTGCCGGACACGGATTGGTAGGTGGAGACGAAGATGCGCTTCAGGCCGAAGAGCCGGTGCAAGGGCCAGAGACCCATGAGCATGACGGCAGTGGAGCAGTTCGGGTTCGCGATCAGGCCCTTGTGGTTCCGCAGGCCCTCGGGATTGATCTCCGGCACCACCAGCGGCACGTCGGGCTGCTGGCGGTAGGCGGAGCTCTTGTCGATCACGGTGCAACCGCTGGCGATGGCGTCGGCCGCGAGCGCGCGGGTGACCGAACCGCCGGCGGCGAAAAAGGCCAGGTCCACGCCGGCGAAGGCGCCGGGCTTCGCCTCCTCGATCGTATAGGTGTGCGCGCCGTGTTTCACCGTCTTGCCCACCGAGCGGGCGGAGGCGAAGAGCCGCAGCGAGCTCATCGGGAAATTACGCTCGTGCAGCAACCGGACGAGCTCTTGACCGACCGCGCCGGTGGCGCCGACGATGCCGACAACGTGATTACGCGTGTTCACCATGGATGAAAATTGGGAGTCGGTCAGCAAAACCTGCGACGCGCTCGGCATCAAGCCCGCAGACCGTTTCCTGCTCGTGCGCATCGCCACGCAGACGCTGCAGTTTTACCGGCGGGGCGAGCTGGTCCGCAGCTACCCGGTGTCCACCTCGCTCCGGCCGCCCAGCAACGTGAAAGACTCGCTCGGCACCCCGCGCGGCCTGCACGAGATCGCCGAGCGCATCGGCGGCGAACAGCCCGCCGGCATGGTCTTCAAGGCCCGCCGCCCCACCGGCCGGCACTTTTCCGAGCACGAGGACAACGGCAATCTCATCACCAGCCGCATCCTCTGGCTCCGCGGCCTGGAACCGGGCGTGAACGCCGGCCAGTCCCCAACCGGCGAAACGGTCGACAGCTATGGACGCTACGTCTACCTCCACGGCACCAATCGGGAGGACCGCCTCGGCCAGCCCCAAAGCGCCGGCTGCGTGCTCCTGGCCAATCGTGATATCGTGGCCCTCTACGACGAAGTCCGCCCCGGCGACCACGTGCTGATCGTGTGAGCCTTTTTTATATCCTCAAGAAAAGCCGTGACCGTTCTTGGATAGGGCGCGACCGCTCAGCCTCAGCGGCCAAAAGCAGCGGGGTTGACCACAGATAGCGCAGATGAACACAGATAGCCCGAATCGGTCGCCCGTATCTGTGCCCTTCTGTGTAATCTGTGATCACTTCTCCGAAGCTCTCACCGCCTGCGGCGGCCGAGCGCACCGAAAAAGACAATACCGCCGATAAGCGCGGCGCAGGCGGCCGGTTCCGGAACCGTGCTAAAATGCACCGTGAGATTGTCGATGGCCAAAGAATCGTCAGCGATCGAAGAGGTATTGGTTGCGGTCCAGCGAAGCCAAAGTTCCTGTCCTGGAGCCAAGGTTAACGCGGTAAAGGAATCGGCTATTCCGGCTATTCGATTCGCCGGGAGATTGCCGTTCAACGATTGATATATAGGCTCCGTATTAGTAATCGGCGACACGAAAGACAAATCAAGTGCAGAGATCCAGTCTGTAGCGATTGACAGACTGCCTTGGCCTGCATCGAAGATCTGATAGCTGAATGACAGAGAATCAATTCGCCCCAGAAAAGCATCACCGTAATACCACTGTTCTCCATCAAAAGAAATATCAAACCCCGTGATCAATGACGACGAGTCATTCACAAACTGAACACCGAAATGAATAAACTCCCCGGTGGGCGCCCCCAAACCACTGCCTAACGCCCGATCTGTTTGCCCAAGAGTACCAAAACTCCCCAAAGGGATCTGAGCGCCTTCACTTGGATTATATACGGTCACATCCCCCTTGCTCTTTTGATACGCATACCACCCCGGCAAGGTCCCGTTGTTCATCCAAGGCACCGGGGCCGTATTCGTATTGGCCAAAGTATCGAAGGACTGCGTGTAGGCCGTGCCCAAGTTCACCTGATTGCCCGTGGCCCCCGAATCGACGATGCCGATTTGGGCCTCGGCCAAAGACAGGAAACTGAAACAACCGGAGATGCGCAGGACCATTCGGAGGACACGAATTGAGGAGAATGTCATGGAGATCGAAAAAAATTAGCTAGAATTTTCGAAAATTTTCCCGGCTCCCGTCCCTCAATGCCATTCCGCCGCGGCTCATTCGGCAACGACCGTAAAAGCAGCGGGTTTGACCACAGATGGTGCAGGTGAACACAGATAGCCCGAATCGGTCGCCCTTATCTGTGCTCCTCTGTGTAATCTGTGGTCACTTCTCCGAAGCTCTCACCGCCTGCGGCGGCAGAGAGCACCGAAAAAGACAATACCGCCGATAAGCGCGGCGCAGGCGGCCGGTTCCGGAACCGTGCTAAAATGCACCGTGAGATTGTCGATGGCCAAAGAATCGTCAGCGATCGAAGAGGTATTGGTTGCGGTCCAGCGAAGCCAAAGTTCCTGTCTTGGCGCCAAGGTTAATGCGGTAAAGGAATCGGCTATTCCGGCTATTCGATTTGCTGGGAGATTGCCGTTCAATGCTTGGCTTTCAGGCTCTCCACTGTTGGTCGGTGAAACAAATAGCAATTCGCTCACCGCAGTCCATCCCGAAGGCTCCGCCAAGCTACCTTGCCCGGTATTAAAAATCTGATAACTAAATACCAAATATTCACTTATGCCCGGAAATCGTGTACCGTAATACCACTGCTCCCCATCAAAAGAAACATCAAACCCCGTGATCAATGACGACGAGTCATTCACAAACTGAACACCGAAATGAATAAACTCCCCAGTGGGCGCCCCCAAACCACTGCCTAGCGCCCGATCTGTTTGCCCAAGAGCACCAAAGCTCCCCAAAGGGATTTGAGCGCCCTCGCTTGGATTATATACCGTTACATCCCCTTTGCTCTTTTGATACGCATACCACCCCGGCAAGGTCCCGTTATTCACCCAAGGCACCGGGGCCGTATTCGTATTGGCCAAGGTATCGAAAGACTGCGTGTAGATTCCGTCCAGATTTACCTGATTGCCAGCCGCACCGGAATCAACAATGCTGATTTGGGCTCTAGCCAAAGGCAGGAAACTGAAACAACCGGAGATGCACAGGACCGTTCGGAGGATACGGATTGAGGAGAATGCCATGGAGATGAAAGGGTTCATGAGAGAACACCCGACTTCGAAAAATATTAGGTAGAATTTTCGAAAATTTTTCCGACTCCCGTCCCTCAATGCCATTCCGCCGCGGCTCATTCGGCAACGACCGTAAAAGC
>CBINGR010000019.1:0-75778 GCA_966250295.1 uncultured Akkermansia sp.
ACGCCGCCGTGATCTGCCAGGAACTGGGCGCCGACGCCGTGGACATCAACATGGGTTGCCCGGTGAAGAAGGTCGTCAAGATCGGCGGCGGCTCGGCCATGATGACCGAGCTCGACAAGACCGCCGCCCTGGTGCGCGGCATGATCGCCGCCGTCCGCATCCCGATCACCGCCAAGATGCGTCTCGGCTGGGACGAGCAAAACCTCACCGCTCCCGATCTCGCCCGCGTGCTCGAGGATGCCGGCGTCGCCGCCGTTTTCGTACATGGCCGCACCCGTGCCCAGGGCTTCGCCGGCCAGGTCAATCTCGCCGGCATCCGCTCGGTCGTCGAGGCCGTGCAAACCATTCCGGTTATCGGCAACGGCGACGTCACCACCCCCGAGGCCGCCCGCCACATGATTTCCGAAACGGGCTGCACCGGAGTCAGCATCGGACGCGGCGCCTTCTACGACCCGTGGATCTTCCGGCGAACCGACCATTTCCTCCGCACCGGCGGGTTGCTTCCGGAACCAGCCTTCGAGGAGCGCGTCCGCGTCCTGCGGATCCACTTCGAACGCTACGTCGAGTTCTACGGCGAGGAGTTCGGCGCGCGGCTTTTCCGCCGGGTGGCCCCCTGGTATGCGCGCCGCTTCGGCCCGGCCAAGCCCTTCAAACAAGCCATCCTCGGCATCGCCTCCCGCGCCGACTTCGAACGCGTGCTCGCCGACTACATCGCCTGGCGGGCCCGCTTCTGCGACGAGCGCGGCGAGTTGCTCCCCAAATTTCGCCCGGATCCGCTGGTCTCCTCTTTCATGCGCGATCCTGACGATCCCATCTTCGCCCGCGAATCCATTCCCGTGCCCAAGGGTCCGGTCGAAAACTGGTAAAGCGTTCACCCCGCCGGCGGTTCCCTCCCGCCCAACCAACCGCCGCCCCATGCCATCAGGGGGGGCGGCGGGCAACTTAGTCCTTTATTCCCCCCCGTCCACCACCTTACTTCGCATTTCATGCAGACGATCGGCGAACGCCTCGAAGAAGCACGCAAACGCAGGGGTATCTCCATCCGCGAAGCCGCGGAGGGGACGAAGATCCGCGGCGACTATCTGCACAAGTTCGAGAGCAACCAATTCGACATCAAGCTGCCCGAGATCTACGTGCGCGGCTTTCTCCGCATTTACGGCAACTTTCTCAAACTCCCCGGCGACAAGCTCGTAACCGACTACCTGTCCCTCGGTCTCGGCGAAGGCGGCCGCCCTGCCGGCCGGGGCCTCAACCGCGAGATCTACGGCAAGATGGAAATCAGCCATTCCGGCAGCAGCTCGGTGAAGGACGGCCCCATTCCCCATGCTCCTTCCGCCACCGCCGCCGCTCTGACTCCCGGCGCCGACGCCGTCGCCCCCTCGCCCCAGCGCCAGCCCTTCCAGCCCCGCATGCCGCTCGGGGGCCTGGACCGGGCTCTCCTCGCCAAGAACGGTCTTTGGTTCGGCATCGGCGGCGTGGTGCTCCTCGGCCTCGTCATCTGGGGCGTGGTCGCCTTCGTCGGGCGCGGTTCCGGTCCGGCCGCCGCACCGACGCCGACTGCATCTATCGAGGAGCCGGTCTACATCATCGCCCTGCGACCCGTGCAGATCACCTCCGTGAAGGCGAAGCTCGACGGCCGCGAACTCGCCCCCCCCCGTTCGCTCGTCGCCGGCGAACGCTACCCTGTACCGAACGCCGACATGCTCATCGGCGTCAGCGACCGCGCTGCCGTACAGTTCGACTACAAAGATCAGCGCTACGGCGCCGGCAACAACACCGGTCCCGGCGTGCTCGCCCTTAACTTCACCGCCCAGCGCTGAGCTCGGCGCCCGGGCAGCGGACACGGCCATGCGTCTCGCCCCGTTCCGCTTTCTTTGCCTCGGCCTGATGCTCGTCCTGCGCCTGCCCGCCGCCGAGGTGCAGGCTCACGGACTCGCCTTCGAACACTGGGTCTGCGACGCTTTTTTCGCCGGGTATCGACCGTCCGGATACACCCAGAAATGGGATATCCCGGCCTCCGCTAACCGCCTTGCCGACCCCGCCCTCGCCGGCCTGCCCGCCAATCCCAAGGCCGCCCGCCTCGGCGGCTCCGTCGGCCTGGGCGACGCCCTCCGCCAATACGACATCGACGAGCCCTTCCTGCTCGTTCTCGGCTACTGGGAGCAGTCCGGCCCCGCGCAAAAACGTTTCGTGAAGCTGCTTGCCCCGCGCGTGGAACCCGCCGCCTGGCGCGCGCTCTGGGGTCCCGTCACCCGCGCGGACCTCGAAAGGCTCGACGCCGTCGTCAAGGACCGCTCGCTGCCGCCCGCGGAAGCACGTCGCCGCGCCCGGGAGATGAAGGCGAAGCCGCCCTTCACCCAAGCTGTCTTTGTCCTTAACCCGAAAATCGACGAAAAAGGCCAGCGCCGCCTCCAATGCAGCCTGCGCTATGCCGACGTGTTCAAGCATCTGGCGCCCGGACTGTCCCCGGACCGCGAGGACGCGCCCACGCTCTGGGGAGTCTCCTTTCCCTGCCCACTCGCCTCGCCTCCGCGGGAATTTTCAGGGACGAAGTAACGCGCAGGAAAAGCACGGACTTAACACCAAGCAGCGAAGATCGAATCCAAGGTCGCAAAGCGATCCATCCGACACCGCCCCTATTATCGGTGTTATCCGTGCCCGGCCGTGCCACCCCTGGTCAATTTTGCCGGGATCCCGGTCCGGTCTTATCCGCGCCCATTTACGCCCTCCGTGGTCGAATTCCCTTTGCGTGAAAAACCAGCTCCGAATGAGGCCCGCTTCAGACCGTCACCTGCGCGCGTGCCGCGCCGCCGCCAAAAAGCTCTTTCAACGTGCTCCAGGTTTTCAGCAGCCCCGCGTCGCGCACCCCGCCCTCGATGCCGTAGGTTCGCACCACCGCTTCCTCATGGTCGCGGTAGCGGGGTGGCAGCACGAAGGCCGTGGAATCGCCGCTCTGAATGCTGGAAACGAACAGCCCCCGGCCCACCGCCGCGGCCTCCAGTTTAACGTCGAGGGTCTTCTCCGGCAAAACCAGCCACGGGCGGTAGCGGAAAACCAAGCGCCCATTCTCCGGCTCGTGCCGCAGGTGGCCGTAAGTACGCATCGGCACGCCCTGCCGGGTGAGCGTGTTGCTCGAGAAGAGCTTGTTCTCGCCCCGCTCCGCGACCGTGAAGCGTTTCTTGCGCAGGGTTAGAAAATCCCAGGAAAAAACCGCGCCGAAGACCGTCAGGCGGAAGGCCCAGCCCGCCACCAGATACGCGACCACGATCACCGCCAGCGAGAGGAGCGCTCCGACCCACGGGTTGAGCGTCGCCGTGACCACGATCAGGCCGAGCAGCGCGGTCCGCGCCCCCTTCAGCACCGCGTCGATCGCGCCCCAGGGGCTGAGCAGGATAAGCGCGTTGATCGCATGCGAGGCCAGCCACACCACGGCGAACACCGCGATGCCCACCGGCACGGTCAGGAGATTCAGCAGCCAGGACCAGTCCACCGTTCCCACCGCGACGGTCGCCGTGCCGGTGGATAGCAAACCTTCGCCCGCCGGTGTCGCACTCACGATCATCTTGGAAAGCGAGTTCATCGTGAAAGGCACTACCGCGCCCGCCGCCACCAGGCCCGAGGCCTTGTTCTAGATCGTCTCCAGCACGTCGAAGGGTTTCTTCAGCCCCGGCGGCATCGCCGCGCCGAAGGAATCCTTCGCCGCGCAAAGCCCGACGATGAGCAACGCCGGCACATAGAAGGTCCACTGCGCATACCAGGGCAGCTTGGCCTTTTCCTCCGGCGTCTTCGCCTTCCAGCTTTCGTAGACGCCGAGCGCGCCCGTGCCGAGCAATGGCGAGATCGCAATGCCGGTGACCGTCGAGATCGCCTTGGCGTAGGGCGAGGCCGGAGACTTGTCCGCCACGGCCTCGGACTGGGTCGCCGCGCCCAAAACCGCCCAAAGAGGCGAGGCGGCGAAAGAGAACAGAACGAGCAACGCGAGAAAAGGGGTGAGACGTTTCATGGGAGATGGAGAAGGCGACGCCTCCTCCATGATCGCCCGCCCGCGAAATTGCAGCCGCATAAACCGCAACGCCCATCCCGGGCTGCGTCGGCCTCACTTGTCAGGCTTTTGTCAGGCTCTCGATCTTCAGGGATGCCGGAGCCACAAAGCCCCCCCTCGCATGAATCCCGCCTTCAAAGCCTTCGCGGCCTTCGCCGCCGCCACGTCCGCGCTGGTCGCCTCCGCGCTTTTCGCCGCGCCCATTCCCGCCGAATCTCGGTTAGCTTCGGCCACCGTTTATCCCGACCGCGCCGTCGTCAGCCGCCTCGCCGCCGGCCTGTTCGTCCCCGCCGGGACTAGCGAGGTTACCTTCTCCGGCCTCCCTGGCACTCTCCAGGATGAGTCCGTGCAGGTTTTCGCCAAGGGAACCGTCGCCACCTCGCTCCTCGACATCGCCATCCGCACGATTTTCGTCACCGCCGAGCCCGACGCCCGCATAAAATCCGTCGAGGACCAGTTGCTCGCCTTCCGCCGCGAGGAACGCGTGCTCCATGACCAAAACGAGCGAGTGGAATCTCAGCGCGCTCTCGTCGCGAGCATCGAAATCGCCTTCACCACCCCCGTACCCGCCGGCTCCGTCCCGCCCGCCCGCCCGGCTCTGGAGGACTACGCGAAACTCCTCGACTTCTCCTCCGCCCAACGCGGCCGGCTGGACGCCGCCGCGCAAAAACTCGATCTCGAACGCAGCGCCCTCGCGGAAAAAATCGCCGCCGCCGACGCCCGGTTGAACGAGCTCCGCGGCAAGCAGCCGGGACGCCGCGCCACCAAGAGCGTCACCCTGCGTCTCACCACCGAGGCCGCCGGCCAGCTCGATATCTCCCTGCGCTACGCCCTGCCCGGAGCTAGTTGGACACCGGCTTACGACGCCCGCCTGCACACCGAAAAACGCGAGGTGCAGCTCGACGCCTTCGGCCTCGTGCGCAACGCTACCGGCGAAGACTGGAAGGATATCACCCTCGTCCTCTCCACCGCCCGCCCCGGCCTCGGTGGAGCCGCACCTGAGATCGAGCCGTGGCATGTCGATGTCGATCGCCCGGCCATTTACAATGGCTCCGGCGCCGGCGTCACCGCCTTCAGTCGAGTCCTCGACTCCCTGTCCTTCGCCAAAAAACCCAAGCGGCCGGATCCCACCGCGACCGTAATCGGACAGCCGGGCGTGCTTTCTCCCAACGAAGGCGTCGAAGCGGCCGTGGAAGTCCCCCAGGAATTCGCATCCACCCTGGCCGTCGCTGAGCTGGAATCCGCCGCGACCAGCGCCAGTTTCAAAATCGCCACCCCCGTCACCCTCGCGAGCGACAACACCCCGCAACGCGTGCCGCTCGGTGGCGCAACGTTGGCGGCGGAACTCCAGTATCAGGCCGCCCCCAAGCTACAGGAGACCGCCTATCTCGCCGCCTACGTGACGAACCGCAGCGAGCTGCCCTTTCTCGGTGGCACGCTCAACGTGTTCCTCGATGAAACCTTTGTCGCCTCTTCCCGCCTCACTACCACCATGCCGGGGGAAAAATTCATCCTCAACCTCGGTGCCGACGAGGGCATTTCCATCCAACGCAAGATCGCCGCCCGCTTCACCGAGGATACCGGTTTCGCCAAGCGGAACCACCGCATCACCTATGACGTCGTCATCACCGTCACGAACAACAAGCACACACCCGAGCGCGTGGTCATCACGGATACCGTTCCCGTCGCCCGCGATGAGAAGATCACCGTAAAACTCCTCGCACCTTCCGAACGCGAGCTGCTCAAACTGGAGGACGCCACCGCCCAACCGCCCAAGCCCGGCATCGCGCGCGACAGCGACGGCAAGCTGACCTGGCGCCTCGATCTCAAGCCCGGCGAAAAACGCGAACTCCCGCTCAAATTCAGCATCGAACACCCTGCCGATCTTACCGTCATCGGCATCGAGTAAGGCCGCAGCTTGAAACGGGGCGGAACGGCTGGGACCGGTGCGAATTCACACCTCCAAACCCGCGGGGTCAGCAGTCCCCGCCCGCCTCTCATTCGCAATCCCTCGGCTTGACCCGCGTCCTATTCGCCCAGGCCGAACACGGCTTTCGAATAAGCCTCGGGATCGAAGGGCTGCAGGTCTTCCTTCTGCTCGCCCAGGCCCACGTAGTGGATGGGCAGCTTCAGGGCGCGCCAGATGCCCACCACGGCACCGCCGCGGCTAGTGCCGTCGAGCTTCGTCACCACCAGGCCGGTCAATCCGAAGCTCTGGTGAAACACCCGCGCCTGCTCGATCGAGTTGCTGCCGAGCGATCCGTCCACCACGAGCCAGGCGTAGTGCGGCGCGGCAGGGTCGAGCTTCTGCAGCACGCGACGGATCTTGGCGAGCTCCTCCATGAGGTTGCTCTTGGTGTGGAGACGGCCCGCGGTGTCGATGATGACGACATCCTTGCCGCGGCTTTTGCCGGCCTGAAGCGCGTCGTAAGCCACCGCCGCTGCATCCGCGCCGGTGTGACTGGCGACCACCTCGAGGTTCAGCCGCTCCGCCCAGGTCTTCAACTGCTCCACCGCCGCGGCCCGGAAGGTATCGCACGCAGCCACGAGGACGGACTTGCCTTCCTGCTGGAGCGCCCAGGCGAGCTTGGCGGTCGTGGTGGTTTTACCCGAGCCGTTAACGCCAATCATCGCGATCACGGTGGGCGAGCCGTCGGGGCGTTTCCCCAGGGCAGGAGTGCCGGCGCTGCCGGCCAGCACGCGGGTGAGGACGGCGGAGCCGATCTCCGCAGCCTGTTTGCCCTTGAGCTCGGGATCCTTGCGGTAGGCGGCCTTGATCTCGGCGAGGATCTCGTCGGCCGTCTCCACCCCGAAATCGGCCGTGATGAGCGCCTCTTCCAGCTCCTCGAGCGAAGAGGCGTCGATCGTGCGCCCGCCAAAGAGCGAACGCGTTTTCCCCGCAATGGCCGCGACAGTCTTGGCCAGGCCGTCCTTAAATTTTTTGAATAGACCGAACATGATATTGAACCGCGAAGAGCGCGAAGTCGGAAAAGAACCGTTCGGCTTCGCGACTCTTCGCGTCCTTCGCGGTGGAGAGATTCAGGTGACCTTGCGGGCGTCGCGGCCGATCTGGTCCTTGAGCTTGTCGAGGATGCCATTGATGAAGCGCTTGGCGTCGGCGTTGGAAAACAGCTTCGAGAGGTCGATGGCCTCGTTGATCGAAACGACCGGGGGGATGTCCTTGCGATAAATCATCTCGAAGATCGCGAGGCGCAGGATCGCGAGGTCGATCTTGGCGATGCGCTCGAAGTCCCAGTTCTGGGCGAGGCCGCGGATACGGCCGTCGATCTCGTCACAGTGCTCGATCACGCCGTGGATCAGCTCTTCGCCGAAGGCGTAGTGCTCGCGGGGCTTGCCGTCGACGGCCTGGAGGTTCGCGAAGAAGACCTCCAGGTCGTCCGCGAGGCGCGCGGGACGATTGAGGCTCCAGGCAAAGAGAAACTGGAGGGCGGCGACGCGGCCGTCCCTGCGCTGGGCGAAAAGGGCTTTGTTGCTCATCTCAGGAAAGGGACTTTTTGAGGGCGGCCATCTCCAACGCCGCGGCGGCGAACTCGGAGCCCCGGTCATAGGTGCCGACGGTGCGGGCCTCGGCCTGCGCGCGGGTGTTCACCACGATGACGCCGTTGATCACCGGCACCCGGGTGTCGAGCGACACGCGCATGAGGGCGTGCGCCACCGCGTCGCCGACCATTTCATGGTGGTTGGTGTCGCCTGCGATCAGGACGCCGAGCGCAAGGACGGCGTCGAAGCGGCCGCCCTCCGCCTGCCGCTGCGCGGCCCAGGGCACCTCGTGCGAGCCGGGCACCCGCACGATCTCGATGGCGGACGCCGACACGCCGGCCTCCACGAGCCGTGCCTGGGCGCGGCCGACCAGCGCGTCCACCAGCACGGCGTTGAAGCGGGCGGCCACGATGCCGATGCGGAAATCGGCACCGGAGAGGGACAGAGGCGTGGGCGCGTCGAGACTCATGGGAAAGAAGGAACGGACAGGGATGCGCGGCGCCCGGCGCCGAAGCAAACGGGAAAAAAACGCCAGGCCGGAGGAAGCCTCCCGCAGCGCGGGCTTGTTCGGCCGGCCGGCCTGGCCCAAAGAAACGGACAGGATGATCCCCCCCCTGCCGCAACCCGACTCCGAGCCCGCGGGCTGGGCCTGCGTCCACTTGAATCGCGACCTGGCCGGCACCGGACCGGCGACGGAAGCCCTCCGGAACTGGCTGCAGGCGCGTGGCCTGGCCGAAAGCGAGACACAGGCGGAGATCGTGCTGGCGACGACCGAGGCCCTGACCAACGCCATCCGCCACGGCGGCGGCGGCGCATCCGAGTTTACGGTGCGACTCGCCTGGCGCTGGCAGGATGACGAATTGGAAATCGAGGTGAGCGAGCCAGGCCGCTTCGAACCCGCGCTGGCCTGGAGCGAACTGCCCGCGGACCCGTTGTCGGAGGGAGGACGCGGCGGTTTTCTCATCACCCGGCTGATGGACGCGGTGGAACACCGCAACGCCGGCGGCCGGCACACGCTGCGGATGCGCCGCCGCCTGCGTGCCGACGGGACTTGAATGCGAACGGCCGCGGAAAAATTGTCACGCCTACGTGACGCCCGTCCGGTCTGGACCTTGCTATCCGGCGTTTCCCTTCCCCATTTTCCGCCTTCCTTTCAATCGCGCCCTGGCCGTCATGCTCTTCCACATAAACCACCGCACCACCTACCGCTATGCCGGCGAGGCGCGTGAGTCGTTCATGGAGGCGCGGCTCACCCCGGTCACGGACGCACGGCAGCGGCTGATCGCGCGGGAGTTCATCACCCTTCCAGCAGGCAAGATTCACAGCTATACCGACTACCATGGCAACGTGGTGGAGTCCTTCGCCATCGCGCACCGCCACGGGGAACTGGTCCTCGAAAGCCGGTCCGAGGTGGAAACCATGCCCTGGGAACCACCCAGGGCAGCCGAGGAGATCAGCGTTTCCGAAGCGCGGCAGCTCTACCGGGGCAACCGGCTGGAATTGTTCGAGTTCCTGATGCCCTCGCCCGCCATCCCCATGTCCGCTCCGGTAAACCGCCTGGCCAATCAGTTTTTCAAACCCGGCTTCGCTCTCGGCGAGGCGCTCCTCCGCCTGAACCATTGGATCAAGACCGAGTTTCGCTATGCCCCGGGCAGTACCCGGATCGACACACCGGTGGCCGAGGTCCTGGCGCAGAAAGCCGGCGTCTGCCAGGACTACGCGCAGGTGATGATCGCAATTCTCCGCTCGGCGGAAATCCCCGCCCGCTATGTCACGGGCTACATTGAGACGGAGACCCAGCGGCAGGCCGCGGAGGCCCGCCTGGTCCGAGGTGCCTCCGCCGCGCTGGTGGGCGCGGCGGAAAGTCACGCCTGGGTCGAAATCTGCCTGCCCGGCGGCTTCTGGTGGGCCCTGGATCCGACCAATGACTGCGCCGCGGGCGAACGCCATGTGAAGGTCTCCATCGGCCGCGACTACCTCGACGGCACGCCGACGCGCGGCGTCTTCAAGGGCACGCGCACCCAGAAGCTCGAGGTATCCGTCACGATGATACGCCAGTCCCCTCCGGCCGCGCCGGCCGCTGATTAGTGCAGACCCGGCCGCGGGCCGAAGCTCAGCCTTCGCTTCCGCTGCCGTTCAACCGCAGGGAGAAGTTCTCGATCGGCTTGTCGTCGGCGCCCACCAGCACGAGGTAGACGATGTAGCTGAAGGGACGGGTCAGGAGCGGCGGGGAGGAAAACGTCTCCGGGCTGGAAGGCAGGAGCACCATATGCCGGGGTTTGGTATCCTGCCAGCGCGCGGTGATGCGAACGGCGTCGGCGGCGACCTTCTCCTTCTTTTCGTCGTAAAAGGTCACCTTGAGGGTGACCCCCTCGGTCTGGACGCCAAGGAATCCACCGCCGGCGCGGGACAGCTCGATGCCCTTGATCGTGGGTTCCTCGGCCGATTTTTCGCCGGCGGCCGCGGCTTTGGACGAGGCCTGCGCGGCCGGGCCGGTCTTTTTGGCGGGCGACGGCTGGGTGGGATACGCGGCCTGCGCATGAAGCGCGGCGGGGGCGGTCAACAGCAGGAGGGCAGCGAGCGACAGGAACGAGCGCATGACGGGACTTTGCCCAACTCGCCGGAACGGGCAAGTACGCCGGCGGCGAAGCGGCGGTAAAAGCCGCTGACGGAGAAATTGCCCGGCATCTGCATCCGTGAAAAAAAACGGCCTTCCGGAGAAGGCCGTCGAACGAAAGAACGGAACGGACGAATCAAATCAGGCGCGGCGGCGGCGCAGGAGGCAAACTGCACTCGCGAAAAGTCCGGCGAAGGCCGCAAAGCTGCTGGGCTCGGGGACCACCGAGACATCCACGTCGGTGAAGCTGCCGGAACCGGTGTTGGCGTTCAAGAGGAAGCCAACCGCATTGAGATTATCGAGCGTGCTGCTGGTGCCGACGCTATCCGTATAAGAGCCGGAAATGTTTACGCTTCCGGTGCCAGCCGCCTGCACGAACGAAAAGTCCACGCCGATGCTGGAAGCGGAAAGACGCTCAAAGGTGAGACTAAAATCATAGGTCCCACCCGCAGAGCCGTTGCCACCGCCATCGGTGAAGGTGTCCGCCGTGAGCGTATAGGCACCGGTGCCGCTAAACCACGCACCGGTCGCATTTCGGCCCTGCACAACGGTCGCGCCACCGCCTGCCAGGTTACGAGGCTCGCCAAGGTAACCCGACCAGCCAACGTTGTTGGCGCCAGTCCAAGTCCCGCCGCTCAAAGTTCCGGTTGCAGCAGCGTTGGTGTCATAAAGACCGACGCGAAACTGAATGTTACCAGGCACGTTCTGAAGCGTCACCGTGCCGGACAAAGTGACGGTGGTTCCTACCACGGTAAAAGGAATCGAACTAAACAACGCACGGGGAGAGGCGTTGCCCGTGGGCGTGGTGGTGGAGAAGCTGCCGGCGACGCCTTCCGTAAGGGTGGCGTTCGCGGCTCCGGTCTCCAAACCCCAGCCAGTGACGAGTACCGCGTGGGCCGAAGTGGCGGAAACAGCAAACAAGACGCCGGCTGCCGTCAGCGAAGCATAGAAGGACTTTTGCATGAGGGGGGTGTTTTTGGGGTTAACGGACTAACGTGCGCGAGTCCGGCCCAAAAACCGCAGCGGGCCAATCATCGCGTAAGGTTAGCGTAAACAGCTTGAAGGAGCGCTCTGCGAATAACGTCGGCCTAGGCGAAAAAACCGCCAAACCACCTAACCCGGGCCAGCCGTTTGGCCCAGCGCCTCGTCGCGCATCGCGCGCCAGCGGGCGAGGCGCTCGGCCAGCTTGGCCTCGATGCCGTTCGTCTTGGGCGTGAACAAGGTCAGCGGTTTTTCCAGGTAGGCCTGCGGGGCGATGTTTTCCGGAAAATCATGGGCGTAGAGGTAGCCCTTACCGTGGCCGAGGAGCTTGCTGGCCTTGCCGCCCTTGTCGCGCAGCGCGATCGGCACGCTTTGCACCGGCTGGGTGGAGATCGCCTGTTTGGCGGCGGCCAGCGCGAGGGTGACCGAGTTGCTTTTGGGGGCGCAGGCGATGTGAAGCGTGGCGTGGGCTAACGCGTATTCGGCCTCGGGCAGGCCGACGAATTCGCAGGCATGGTGCGCAGCGACGGCCAAGGGAAGCGCAAGCGCATCGGCCAGGCCCACGTCCTCGCTGGCGAGGATGACCAGGCGGCGCGCGATGAAGCGGGGGTCCTCGCCGCCCGCAAGCATCTTGGCCAGCCAGTAAAGCGCGGCGTCGGGGTCGGAACCCCGGCAGCTTTTGATGAAGGCGGAGATGGTGTCGTAGTGCTCGTCCTCGTCGGCATCGTAGCGGATGCGGCGCTCGCGGGCGAAGATCTCCAGCTCACGCGGCGTGACGGGAGAACCGGGCGGCAGGCCCGCGACGACGACCTCCAGGGCGTTGAGCGCCCGGCGGAGGTCGCCCTCGCAAAGTTTGGCGAGGTCGAGCAGCACCTCCGGCGACGCGGTGCATCCGGTGGCGCCGAGGCCCCGTTCCGGATCGGCGAGGGCGCGGCCCAGCACGCCGGCCACCGCCGAGGCCGCGAGCGGTTCGAGCCGGAACAGATGGCTGCGCGAGAGCAGCGGCGGATTGACGTAAAAACCCGGGTTGTGGGTGGTCGCGCCGATGAGGCGGACATGGCCCTCCTCGACGTCCGGCAGGAGCAGATCCTGCTGGGACTTGTTGAAGCGATGCAGCTCGTCGATAAAAAGCAGCGTGGGCTCCGAAGGGCGGCGGCGCGCGGCGGCGAGAATCTCGCGCAACTCGCCCACGTTGCTCATGACTGCGTTGACGCGCACGAAACGGCTGCCCGTGACGCGCGCGATCACCTCGGCGAAGCTGGTCTTTCCGCAGCCCGGGGGGCCGTAAAAAATCAGGCTGCCGAAGCGGTTGGCCGCGATGAGGCGGGCGAGCAGGCCGTCGGGCTTGGTGAGGTGCTCCTGGCCGGCGATCTCCTCGAGCGTTCGCGGCCGCATGCGCGCGGCGAGAGGCTGGTGGGCCCGCGCGGCCAGGGACGGCCCGGCGGCAGGCGGCGTACCGTCGTCCAAGTCGCCAAAGAGATCGCCTTCGCCCGCCATGTTTATTTCACCGCCTGGCGCAGCTCAACCGGCTTGGCCTTCGACTTGGCGTGAAAACGGAGATTCAGCATCTCCACGATGAAGGCGAAAGCCATGGAGAAGTAGATGTAACCCTTCGGGATGTGCTGGCCGAGGCTTTCGCCAACCAGCGTGACGCCGATGAGAATGAGGAAGCTCAACGCGAGCATCTTGACCGTCGGGTGGCGGTTGACGAAGTCGCTGATCGCCCCGGCGAAAGCCAGCATCACGCCGAGCGCCAGGATGACGGCGACGATCATGACCCAAAGCTGGTTGGCCATGCCCACCGCGGTGATGACGGAGTCGAGCGAGAAGACGATGTCGAGCAGCAGGATCTGCACGATGACGGCGGTGAAGGACGCAACCTTGGAGGGCTTGCTGGCGTGACCCTCCTCGCCCTCGAGCTTGTCGTGGATCTCGACCACGCTCTTGCCGATCAGGAAGAGGCCGCCGATCAGGAGGATGAGATCACGCCCGGTGACGCCATGGTTCAGGATGGGCGCGGTGAAGAGCACGCTGGTCAGGCTCATCAGCCAGCTGATGCTGCAAAGCAGGATGATGCGGGTGATCAGCGCGAGGCTGAGTCCGAGCTGGCGGGCCTTGGTCTGCTGCTCCTTGGGCAGCTTGCCGGCGAGGATTGAGATGAAGATGACGTTGTCGATGCCGAGGACGATCTCGAGCAGGGTCAACGTGATGAGCGCTACGATCCAGTCACCCGGATTGGCGTTGGCTAAAGCTAGAAGTTCCATAGCGCGCCGAGCAAGGCGGCTGAACGGGGGGCGTCAACCGAGAGCGGACATCCCGATGCCCGAATACAAAAAAGGCCCGACCGTATAAACCGGCCCCCGAAGGGCTTAAAACGCAGGGCCCACCCGGGAGAGGCCCGTCACGGCGTCATCATCATCATGCTGTCGTCGGCTTTCGCGCCGCCGTCCTTGGCCGCCTTTTCTTCCGTCATTTCGGGGGCGCCGGCGGCGGCGTCGTTCTCGGATTTCGCCTTCTCCGCTTTTTCGCGGGCGAGGCGTTCCTGCGCCTTTTCCCTGCCCTTGGCCATCTCGCGTTCGGTGCGCTCCTTTTCCATGGCGAGCTTGGCCGCGGCCTTCTCGTCCTCGCTCAGTTTGCCGTCCTTGTTGAGGTCGTATTTCTGCAGACGCTCCTCCCGGGCCTTGCGGTCCTTTTCGCGGCGCGCGGCTTTATCGGCCTCCCACTTGGCCGCCTCGGTTTCATCGAGGGTGCCGTCCTTGTTTTTGTCGTATTTTTTCAGGACGCCGGACGGCACATCGGCCCCGGCCCCGCCCTGAGCGAGCAAGGCAGGGCCGGATATCAAGGCGAGGGAGACAAGGACGGCGAGGCGTGGACCGTAAGAAAGGCGGAAGCGGGCATTCATGGCGGGGAGAAAGGTTCGACCGGCAAATCCTGCATGGGTTTCACCGCGGACGCAGCACCAGACGCTGGCGGTTTTCCCCGGCCAGCCAGGTCCGCGCAAAGCCGGCCAGATCCGGCGCGGAAACCGCGGCGAGACGCGCATCCCATTCGGCCAGGCTCTCCAGCGGCAGGCCCAGCAAGGTGCGCAGGGCGGCCTCGCTGGCGCGGGCTGCGTTGGTTTGCAGGCGCATGCGGCGCGAGGCCTGCAGGCGGGTGACGGCCCGGGCCAGCTCGTCGGCCTCGATCCCTCCGGCGGCGAGGCGTGCAAGCTCCGCGTCGAACTCGGCCAATACCTCGTCCTCCTTGCCGGGCTGCGTGCCGGCGTAGAGATAAAACATACCGTCTTCGACGCCCACCACGCGGCTCGCACTCACGAAGTAAGCGAGCCCCTTTTCCTCGCGCACCCGCTCGAAAAGCCGCGCGGCCATGCCGCTGAGAATCTCGTGGAGCACGGTGGCCTTGGTGTCGTCGGCATCGAGGGCGCCCGGGCCGGGAAAGGCGTCGAATACCAGGGCCTGCTGGCATTCGCGCGCGTGGGCATGGACCGCGGCCTTGCCCGGGACGTGCCGGGCGGGCCGCGCGGGCGCCGCGCCCCTCGGCAGCTTCGCGAGCCAGCGGGTGAGCGCGGGGACGAGGGTCTTTTCCTCGAAATCGCCCGCGATGGCCACGATCACGTTGCCGCCGACGGCGAGTTTTTTCCAGAGCGCGCGCAGGTCGGCGGGCTTGAGCGCCCTCACGCCTTCGGGAGTGCCGTGCGCGTCGAACGCGAGCGGATGCCTGCCGAAAAATTTCTCGCGCGCGAGGCGGTGGCCGGCGCTGACGACATCGTCCTCGTCCTGCTGCAGGTGGGCCAGCTCGGCGTCCCGCTCGACCGCGAAAGTGCGGGGGACGAAGGCGGGCGCGAGCACGGCATCGCGCAGCAGCTCGCAGGCGAGCGCGGCGTCGCCGGGCAGAACCTCGAGCGAAACGCCGAGGGAGTTGTTGCCCGAGATGGGGGAAAAGCTGCCGCCCACCGCCTCGATGGCGGCGGCGACCCCGGCGGCATCGCGTTTCGCGGTGTCCTTGGTGAGCATCGTGGCGAGCAGCCCCGAGGCGCCGCGCTTGCCGGCGGTCTCATGCAGCGGGCCGCCCTCGCAGACGAGTTGGAGGTGGAGATTGGGTTGGCGGTCATCGCGGCGGAGAAGGAGCCGCACGCCGTTCGGCAGGGTCTTGAGCGTCCAGTCGGAAGCCGGCCTGGCGGGAGCGATCTTGGCGGTTTTGTCCTTCGCAGGGCCGGATACCGGATCGAGGGAAACGGTGTTCTCGCGCCGCGGTGTCAGCCATTCGCGCAGCACGCGGCGCAAATCGGCGGGCGTGGCGGCGGCGACACGTCCGAACCAAGTGCGGCTGAAATCGAGGTCGCCCGCGACGACCTCGGCGGAGCCGAGGCGGGCGGCGCGGCGCGAGGTGGTCTTGCGGCCGTTGACCTCGCCGACCACGAGCTGGCGCACGGCGCGGGCAAGCTCGGCGCGGGTGAAACCTTTGGCGGCCAGCCGCTCCAGCTCGCGGCGGGCGGCCTGCTCGGCGGCCTCGCGTTTGTCGGGATCGCAGCTGAAAAACAGCGCGAAAAGACCGGCCTCGCCCGGCGACCAATGATGGGCGTCGATACTGTGGACGAGGCGGCGCTTTTCACGGAGTTCACGCCAGAGCGGAGAGCTGTCGCCGTAGCCGATCACCACCGCGAGCAAGTCGAGCAGCGGCGCATCGGGATGGGTAAGCGCGACGGTGGGCCAGGCAATGGCGCCACGCGACTGCTCGACCTCGGCGGTGTCGCGCCGGACCCGGGGCGCAAGCTGGACCGGCTCGGCCGGCTGATAGACGGGAGCGAGGCGGCGGCGCGGCGCGGCGCCGAAGTGCTTTTCCACGCTGGCGCGGGCCGCCTCGGCGGAGATGTCACCGGCGATGACGACAACCAGGTTGTTGGGCGCGTAACGCTCACCGTAGTAGGCCTGCAGTTCCTCGCGGGTGACGGCGGAAAACACATCGCGATGGCCGATGACGGGCTCGCGCAGGGGATGGTTCTTGAAGACCGTGCGCGCGAGCGCATCCCAATGGCGACGGTCGTGGTCGTCGTCTCCCATCGCGATCTCACGCAGGATGACATCACGCTCCCGGGCCACCTCGTCAGCCGGCAGTGTGCTGCGGAGAGTCATGTCCGCAAGCAGGTCGACCGCGACCTCGAGGTGCGGCGCGGGCAGGTCGATGTAATAAACCGTGCGATCGTAGGTGGTGTAGGCGTTGATCGAACCGCCGTGCGCCTGGACGGTGGCGGAGATCTCGCGACCGGCGCGCTTTTCGGTGCCCTTGAAAAGCAGGTGCTCGAGGTAGTGGGAAAGGCCGGCACCGAGCAGGGCGCCTTCGTGCTGGCTGCCGGTCTTCACCCAGACTTGCACCGAGACGACGGGCGCGGCGGCGTCGGGCTGGACGAGCAGGACCAGCCCGTTGCCAAGTTCGGTGCGGTGGACCGGCTGGGCCCAAAGGCGTTCGAGGAGACGGCGGTCGGCGGGGGCGAGCAAGGAAGGCATTCGGCCACGACCTTGAAGGGCAGCCGGCCGATGACCAATGCAGAATACTCGGAGCACCCCCTAAAAGTCCTTCCAGCCGGCCACCTTATTCCGTCTCGACAAAGCTGGGCAAGGGCAGCCGCCGGGCCTGCGGCAGGAATGGGGCGACAAAGGCCTCGTCAAAACTGAAAACGTCGGCGAAATCCTCGCGGCGATCCTCCTCCGTCTTACTAAAGACATTGTACTCAATAAGATTATAAACAATGTCGCCGAAGTGGATCGTCGCGTGAATGCCCCAATGGTTGAGGACGGTCTTGGTCAGGGGACCATATTGTTCGAGCGCGTAGGCCCGAAGCCCTTCCGAAAGTTCACGGCCGGTCACATGGCGTGAAATCTTGGCCCGGGCCGCATCCCGTTTCTTGAGCTCCTTCACCGCGTGCTCGAGCCCATCACGGACAAAAGTATAGGCCATGCGGTCAAAGCGCGGATCCTCTTTTCGGATGAGGGCGATGATCTCGTTGACGTCGAGCTCTGGCATTTCGACGAAAGAGAAGAGAGGAGTCCGCGCCACGCAATCTTGGTATTTCGAAGTTAAGGACTACCCCCTAGGTATTAGTCTTTGGGTGTTAATACTCAAAACCGAATGCCGATTCCAGTTTGTGTTCCGAAGGGGTGACAGCAGCTTTTGCCAACCCCTTTTAATAAGAAGACCAACCATGATCGCCTCCACTCAGACCAATCACCCGCTGCAGGGCAGCGCCAATGCGGTCGAGACGCAGTCGCGTCTCGACGCCGCCTGTGGCCGCCTCCGCGAGGCGGGCTTGCGCATCACGCAGCCGCGCATCGCTATTATCAGCGCGCTCATCGCCCGCCCGCAGCCCGTCAGCATCGAGCAGATCCACGCCGACCTTAACAACAAGTCCTGCGACCTCGTCACGGTCTATCGCTGCCTCGGAGCCTTCGAGGAAATCGGGCTTGTACGCCGCTCTTTTTTCCACAACGGCACCAGCCTTTATCAGCTAAGCGACGGCAAGGACGCGGTTTATCATATCGTCTCGAAAGACACCCAGGAAATTCGTGATCTGGATCCGGAGACCAGCGCTCGCCTTGCCGCCTCGATCAAGCAGGTGGAGGAGGAGCTGAAGGCCCAGGGCTACCAGAATATAACCCACGTTCTGGAATTTTTCGCCAGGGCACCCTCCGCCGAACGCACCCGCGCCGGTCAAGCCAAGATGCCCCCCGCGCTCTGAGCGTTTTCCCGAGCCCGACATCCCCTTTTGCGCATGCGAAAAGCCGCCCGGTTTCGGGCGGCTTTTTTATTTCCGAAGCCGTGCGCTTCCGCAGCGGACGAAATCAGCGAAGGGCGCCCGTGGCGGCATAGGCGGCCTCGGCCGCGTCCCAGTTCAAAATCTTCCAGAAGGCCTGCACGTAATCCGCTCTCCGATTTTGGTAATTCAGGTAATAGGCATGCTCCCACACGTCGAGGGCCACGATCGGCTGCGCCCCTTGCAACAGGGGTGAATCCTGATTGGCGGTGGACATGACCTCCAACTCGTCACCCTGCTGTACCAGCCAGGCCCAACCGCTGCCGAAACGCGCGGCGGCGGTCTGGGCAAAGGTCTTCTGGAAAGCCTCGAAGGACCCGAAACGCCGCTCGAGCGCGGCCCGCAGGGGCCCGGCTTTGTACTCCGCGGGGGCCGCGAGGAGGGGCCAGAAAAACGAGTGGTTCAGGTGCCCGCCGACCTGGTTTCGCAAGGTTGTGCGAAGGGGCTCGTCGAACGCCCCCAGTCGCTCGAGCAATTGCTCGCCGCTCAGTTCGCGCAGATCCGGCCGGGCCTCGAGCGCCTTGTTTGCCGCCGTGATGTAGGCCTGGTGGTGCTTCGTGTGGTGAATCTCCATCGTGCGTGCGTCGATGTAAGGCTCGAGGGCGTCGTAGGCGTAGGGCAATTTCGGCAGGGTGAAGGGCTGGTCCGTGCCCCCGCGCAACCGGGCTTCCGACGCGCCCTGCGCGAAACCGGGCCTCGCCAGGGTCAGGAGCGCCGCGCCGGCGCCGAGGGTTTTGAGTGCGGAACGACGGGTGACGACGGAAGAAACGGTGGGCATGGGAAGAGCAGAACCGCGGCCGGGCGCGGCGCAAATCCGGGATGGGATTTCCACAGGGCTTTCACCGGAATCTCATGAGCCCGGCCCGGCCGCGAAACGGTAACCCACGCCGTGGATGGTCAGGATGGCACGGGGCGTATCCGGCTCCGGCTCGATCTTCTTGCGCAGTTGCGCCACGTGCTGGTCCAGGGTGCGGGTGGTGCCGAGGTAACCCACGCCCCAGACCGCGTTGAGCAACTGGTCGCGCGTCAGCGTGTCGCCCGCGTGCGCCGCGAAAACCTCGGCCAGCTTCAGCTCGCGTGCGGTGAGTGGCTCGGCGGCGCGGCCGGGCAGGCGCGCGGTGAAGGCGCGGCGGTCGATCTCGGCCGCACCGAGATGAAACACCGGCGGCAGGCCCGCGGCCATGGCGGCGGCCGCGCCCGCGGCCGTGGCCCGGCCGCGCCGCAGCAAGGCTTCCACCCGGGCGAGCAACTCGTGCACGCCAAAGGGCTTCACCACGTAGTCGTCAGCGCCCAGCTTCAGCCCCACGACCTTGTCCACCTCCTCGCCCTTCGCGGTGAGAAAAAGGACCGGCGCGGCCGCGCCGGCCGCTCGCAGCTCTCGGCACACATCGTAGCCGCTGGCCTTCGGCATCATGACGTCGAGCAGGACCAGGTCGTATTTGTTCTGCGGGTACAGCTTCAGCGCCTGCGCCCCGTCCGAGGCGGCGGTGACCTCGTAGCCCTCGCTTTCCAGCGTGGTCACGAGGCCGAGGCGGATGTTGGCGTCGTCTTCGGCGATGAGGATGCGGGCTTTCATGGGGAAACGAAGGAAGGCAAAGAGAGGACGAACTCGGCGCCGCCGCCCGCCCGGGCCCCGCAGCGCAACTCGCCGCCGAGGCCGCGTGCCAGCCGGCGCGCGATGCTGAGACCGAGCCCCGCCCCGCCCTTCTCGGCGGTGAGACGATCGTCCACGCGGTGAAATTTCTCGAAGACGCGCTCGCGCTGCTCGGCCGGCACGCCCGGTCCCCGGTCGGCCACGCGCAGTTCCACGTCCGCGCCCGCCGCTCGCGGCGGGGTCAGCGAAAGGCAGACCTCACCGCCCTGGGCGGCATATTTGCAGGCATTGTCCAAGAGGTTGAGCACGATCTGCTCCACCGCGTCGCGGTCACTCGTGATCGCAAGGGACCCCGGCGACTCGACGCGCAGTTCCAGGCCTGCCTCGGCGAGGCGGGGGGCGTGCGTCGCGGCCAGCCGCCGCAGCTCCGCCGCGAGATCGAAGCCGGCGCGGTCGTACTTTTTCTTTCCCTGCTCCAGCCGGCTGAAGTCGAGAACGTTGCCCACCAGCCGGGCAAGCCGCTGCGTCTCGCGCCCGATGGTGACAAGGTAGTCGGCGCGCCTCGCCTCGTCGCGCACGCGCCCCTGGGCAAGCAGCTCGGCGTAGAGCCGGATGGTGGTGAGAGGGGTCTTCAATTCGTGCGAGACGTTGGCGACGAAAGAGGTCTTGAGCGCGGCCTCCGCGTCGCTGATCCTCGCCTGCCGCACCAGCAGTGCGCCGGCGGCCAGGATCGCCAGCACGAGCAGCCCGACAAGGGCCGCGCCGAGCGCGAAAAAGCCCCCGCCGGCCGACGAATCGTAGGTGGCGGCGAAGGCGCCGACCACGGTCCAGCCGGGCAAGGTGGCCGCCGCCAGCGAAACCTCGAGCGTCGCGGGCAGCCCCGCGTTCCCAACCGCATGCCAGGTCGTGCCGGAAGAATCGCGCAAGGCGTAGGCTTCACCCTCTTCCGGCGCGGCGGGAAACACCTCGCCAAGGCGGGCCTTGATCGCATCGAGCCGCAGCTCGAGGCCGACCACGGTCCGGTCGGGCAGCTCGCGCCAGCCGAAAAGATGCAGGCCGGACGCATCCGACCACGGCGTCCAGCCCGAGCGGGTAATGGGATCGGAAACCGCGGCCAGGACCTCGGACTTGGCCGCGTCGAAGTCCTTCGGCGCGACCGGCGGAGGCGCAGAAAAAACGGACCTCAGCTCGGTCTGAGGGACCGCGGCAACGGTGCCGTCCGGCGCGACCGGCACCTTCCTCATGGGGACGTCTTCCCCCGCCTCCGCGGTCGGTGCGACAGGAGCGGCCGGGGGCAGCGCGCCCGCCGACGAATACTGGGACTCAGAGGCGGACTTGGCGGCGATGTCGGCGTAGTTCTTCAACTTCGCCACTTCCTGGATCTCCTGCCGGGCGCGCTGATACTGGACGATGTTGGCGGAGATGTCGCGCCGGGCCGGATCGTTGTCCCGAAGCGCCTGCGCGGCAAGGGCCGGAGCTTCGTCCTGTTGCCGGGTCTGGCTGGTGGATGAAACGAGGCTTTCCCCAGGGACAGACGGGGCCGGCGTCACCCGCCAGGGGGCGTCCCGGTTCAGCCAGGAGCGGAGCGGCTCGCCCGTGGCGCCCCAGACCGGATGCCCCTCGGCGGTGGCGCGGAACACGTCGCGCACCAGCGGATTGGTGGCCTGCCATTCGGACAGGAAGGCGCGCGGCTCCCCGGCCGGCGCCTCGAGCAGCGTCGCCATGAGCGCCGACTGCACGTCGCCGACCAGCAGCTCGATGTTTTCCGCGATCAACCGTGCGCGCGTCTCGACCGCGGCACGCCGCGAATCGCGCGCGGCCTGCTCGCGCTCGGCCAGCCGGTCCTGCTCGCGCGCCAGCAACCCGAGCGCGAGGCCGCCGACGGCCAGCGCGGGCAACAAAAGCAGCAGGCCATAGAGCCAGAGACGACGGGAGGCGGCGGTCACGGGGACGGCAGTGTGGAGGCGGTCGACGCCGACACAACGCCGCGCCGCGCGGCCAGCGCACGGTAGGCCAAAAAGTAGCGATGATCCCGCCACCGCGCGCCGTCGTCGGCGCGGAAACCGTTTTCCAACTCGGCGGCGAAGGCAGGGGTCACCACCTCGCTGCGGCCCACGAGCACCCGCTCCAGCGCGGCCGGCGCGGGTTCGAGGCGGAGCGGCAGGACGCGGTCGACCAGGGCTCGCGGCACGATCCAGAACACGCGCAGCCCTTCCCGCTCGAAATAACTCTCGCGCCAGGTGGCAAGCAGCGCATCCGCCTCGGCCGGACTCAAGCCCGCGGCGACGAGCGGGGCATGCAGGGCCCGCGGACGATCCGGGCCGAAATGCACCTTGGCGAGGCCGACGCTGCGCGTTTCGCCTGCGGCCAGCGGCCCTGACCACTCGAAGCGGGCGCCGACGTTCTCGCGGTGGTCGTAGATCCACACGAAGGACAGCGGCTCGGCGCCGAGATTCGAAAGGCAAAGCGCGCCCTCCGCATCGAAGGAGAGGTGGAGTGGCAGAGCGAAGTTGCCCACGCCCCGATAAAACAGAAAACCCTCCGCTTCCCGATCCGAACCGCGCAAGGCGTTGGCGGCGGGCACCCGGGCGCGCCCCCACTGCGGCGTCTCCCAGTCGGGATGGGCGGGCTTCGCCGGCAGCCCCGGCGCGAGCACATCCACCTCCCAGACGGCCGAACCATGGAAGCCGGCGGCGAAATCGACGGGCGCGGGAGCCGATCCCCATTCGGCCGGGGGCAGAGCCTCGCCGGCGACGCGGTCCGGATACCACTGGCTGATCGAGCCGCCGATGAAGTCCACCGCCGTGCGCAGGCGAAACGGAGCCGGCGAATAAACGTAGAGCACGGGCGTCTCCATTTTGACCGTCACGTTGGCCACCGGACGCGACCAGCCTTTGTTCTCCGGGGCGAAACCGGCGTGGCTGTGCACGAAATTCGGCAGGCGTTCCTCCTCGCGCTCGAGCCCGTGCAGCAGGGCGCCATCCGGTGCGTGCACGGTGGTGAAGGTGCCCCACTCATGGACGGTGTAGGCGGGAGGCTCGGCGGCGCAGGCGAGTCCGCCCGCGAGAAACAGAGAGAAAAGGTGCGTTTTCATGGGCAGTCCGTTTTCAAGGGGAAATCTGGCGGGAACGAGATGAAGAAGATTCCAACCTCGTTCCGGCAAAAGGAAGCCGGCTTTCCGCCACGCGCAGCAGGGGGCCAAGCTCGTAAACACGGGTATAGCCGTAAGCCCGCAGCGAGGTGTAGGTGGACACGTTCAGCGAAACGACGGCGATCTTGCTCGGGAAGGCGTCGAGGCGATCGGCAAAGTTGTTGTTACAGTAGATCAGCACCGGCGTGTCAGCCGTCGGAATGACCGCGGCCAGGCTTTCGGCGGTAAATTCGGTGAAAGGCAGATTCACGGCGCCCGCGATGTGCAACAGACGGTAACGCTCCGCGGTGCGGGCGTCCAGGATCACTACGCCGGGTTGCTTCGTCATTTCGAGAAAGGCCGCCTCGTCCAGCCGGTGCGCTTCGCGCACGGGACCGGATTCCGCGACCAAGCGTTGGAAGCCCGGGTAATCGATCCGCGGATTGTCGAGGCTGGGCTGGTTGGCCCGCAGCAGGGTGAAACCGCCGGAAAGCAGGCAGGCGACGATGGGAAAAAGGCTCGTTTTCATGGCTGCTCACTCCGCCCGCTGCTGGTTGTAGGTCTGCTGCGCCTCGGCGCGGTAATTCTTGCGGTCGGCGTTGCTGAGCCCCTCTGCCTCGACCTTCGCAGCCTCGGCGGGCGCCGGGGCGGCGACAGCGAGCACCGCGCCGTTGTGATAGGCGCTTCCCAACGCAGTGAGCGAATCGCCGACCTGGCGCAGACGGGCGGCGGCCTCGTCGCGCCGTCCGGCATCCACGAGCGCCACGACCTCATCCTTCGTCTCGGCGAGACGGTTGGCGGCGTAGTCGGCCTGCACGCGGTGGTTGGCCGCTTGCACGACCTCCTCGCGCTCGGCGGTGAAACGCGCCGCGACCTGCGCGCTCTGGCTGGCCGGCCGGGCGTCGGCCGCGTCCTCATAACGCACGCGGGCCCGGGCCACCTCGCGGGCCGAGTCTTTCTTCGCCGGATCGAGCTCGACCTCGACCAGGGCAAATTTCTCCTGGCCGCCATAGAGCTGGTTGAGCTCGACGACCACGCGCCCGTCCTCGACGCGCCCTTCGCGGCCGATGATGCGCACCGGCCGCGCGCCGGCCGGAAAATCGATCTCCACCACCAGGCGGCGCGCCACGATGCTGAGCACATCGCCGAGCTCTTCGTTGAAAACCCGGGCGAGGTCGCGGCTGTTCTCGACGAAGTAAGTGTTGCCGTCGCTGCGCCGGGCCAGGCGGGTCATGAGGTCCTCGTTGAAATCGAGCCCCAGGCCGACCGTGGTCACGGAAATGCCTTCGCGCACGAGTTGCGCCCCGAGCGAGCCGAGAGCCTCGGGCGTCTGCGGGCCGACGTTGGCCAGGCCGTCGGACAAGAGGAGCACGCGGTGAGCGTAGCCTTCCTCGATGTGTTTGCGCAGCTCGTTCGCGCCGGCGACGACGCCCCCGTGGAGATTGGTGCCGCCCGAAGCCTCGATACCCTCGATGGCGACGGATAGCGTTTCGCCGTCGCCCACACGCCGGGCGGGGACGAGGACACGCACGGAGTTGTCGTAGACCACAAGGGAGACGAGGTCGTCGGCCGAGAGGCGGCGGACGGCCTCGAGCGCGGCCTCGCGAGCGCGGGCGAGCTTCTCCCCGCCCATCGAACCGGACTTGTCGATTACCAAGGCGAGGTTGACCGGCGCGCGGCGGATCTGGGTCGGACGAACACCGTCGAGCGAGACCTTGACGATGGCGGTTTCACGAGATTCGGCGGGCAGCACAGGCCGGTCGAGCTCGACCCGCAGCCGAACCGGTTCGGCGGGGGATGCCGTCGCGATCGTCTTGGCGAAAAGCGGCAGCCCGGTACAAAGCCCGAGCGCAGCGAAAAGGAGGAAGGAAAGGCGTTTCATGACTCCCCATCCTACCCGAAACCGGATCCCGGCTTGTCACCCCGCGGTCAGGTGGATGTCAGGGATTTGTCAGGCGTCGGTCCGCAGGCGGGCGTAGATCCGGTGGCTCACGTAACGGTCGTAGAGCCATTCGGCGTCACGGGCGACGCCCTCGAAACGAAAGCCGCAGCGCTCGGCGACAGCGGCGCTGGCCTCGTTTTCCCCGGCACAGGCGATGACCTGGCGGTGCAGATCGCGTTTGGCGAAACCGTAGGAGACGAGCGCGGCGGCGCACCGGCTCATGATGCCTCGCCCTTGCGCGTCGGCGGCAAGCCAGTAGCCGATGTGCGCGCAGCGGTTCGCGGCATCGATCCGGTTGTAGCTGCAGACGCCGACCATGACACTTTGTTCGAAGATCGCGAAATGCAGCCCGGTGCCGGCCGCAGCGGCGGCGCGGGTAAAGTCGATGAAATGAACCGTGGCGGCGGGTACGCGCGTCTGATCGAGCCAGGGCAACCAGCGGCGCAAGTGCTCGCGATTGGCGTCGGTCAACGCGAACAGTTCCTCGGCGTCGTCCGGCTGGAGCTGGACGAGTTGCAGGCCGATGCCGACGGGGATGGTCATCATGGGAAAGGGCGAAAGCGCAGCGCGGCGGGGCGCCAACGAAGTCCAGCACCGCCAAGCGGGCGCAGACAAGAAATAGGTAGTTATGACCGTTGTAGCCCCGGCCTGAACCGAGATTAATGGGCGGACATGTCCGCTTCATCCGCCTCGCGCGTTCCCGTCGAAGAGAAGTTCTCGCTGCCCTTGTTTATCGGCACCGTGGCGCTGTGCCTGGCCGGCATGGGGGTAGTATTCCGGGCCGTCGCTCCGCAGGGCGTCTGGCATGCGCAATGGACCGCAACCTGGTGGGCGTTCCTGATCGCCTTTCTCGCGATCAAGGTGGTCAACGCGTTCGTGGAGTTCTTCTTCCACCGCTATGTGCTGCACAAGCCGGTGGTCTCCCTGTTCTCCCGCTTCTACAAGCAGCATACCCTTCACCACAGCCTGACCCGCATCACCCGCCGTCGCACCGCGGCAGGCCGGGAGCTGCCCTATGTGGAAAACATCTACCCCATGACCGAACCGGAGCAGCACGAGGCCTCCTTTTTCCCCTGGTATACCCTGCCGATTTTCGCGATGGCGATGACGCCCCTGCTCGCCTTGCTGACCTGGGCGCTGCCCGCGTTCCCGTGGTTCGTGGCCGGCTATTCCGCCCTGGCCGCGTCGCTGGTGCTCTACGAGGTCTTTCACGCCATCGAGCACTGGGCCTTCGAGAAGTGGGAACCGCTGGTGGAGAACAGATATTTCGGCTGGCTCTGGCGCCACATCTACAGCTTTCACCTGCGCCACCATGCGGTGATCGACTGCAACGAGGCTATCTCCGGCTTTTTCACCTTTCCGCTGCCGGACCTCGTGTTCGGCACCTGGATCAACCCGAAGACGCTCTACGTCGACGGAGGAGGCTGGGAACCGCAGGATTTTCGCAGTCCCCGGCCTTACGCGTTCATCCGCTGGTGCGACGCGGCCAGCGAGCGTCTGGTCAAGGCGCGTCGTGCAAAAGCGCGGGGCTGAGCGGCTATCCAGGTAGGGACGGACCGCCGGGCCGTCCGCGCAACGTTTTCGGCGGGCCCGGCAGTTCAGCCCTACCCCTAGAGGCCTACAAAACCGCGAGGAGCCGCCGCAGCGTCTCATCCACCGCCTTGGGGTTGGCCTTGCCCTTGGCGGCCTTCATCACCGGGCCCTTGAAAGCGTTGATCGCGCTGTCCTTGCCGGACTTGAACTCGGCAAGGGCCTTGGCGTTGGCGGCGATGCTGTCGCGGCACCACTGCTCCAGCTCGCCGACGTCGGTTGGTGCGGCGGTGAGACCCTTGCGGGCGACGACGACGGCGGGGGCGTCCCCAGTGGCGACCATGTCGGCAAACACCTCTTTAGCCGCGTTCTGCAGCAAGGTGCCGGCATCGATGAGCTTCACCAGCTCCGCAAGGGCGGCGGGCGTAACCCTGGCGTCGGCCAGGCCGGTGCCGGAGGCGGAGAGCTCGCGAAGCAGGTCGTTGACGATCCAGTTGCCGACGGCCTGGGCGCGGCCGGGGCCGGCGGCGTTCGCCGCGGCCTCGAAGTAATCGGAGAGTCCGCGGTCGGAGACGAGCACGCTGGCCAGAGTGTAGGGCAAGGCGCGGCCACCCTCGGCCTCCGCAGCCATGAAACGGCGTTGCTTGTCGAAGGGGCGCTCGGGCAGCTCGGCGGCGAGGCGGTTCCGCCACTCGGCGTCGACCTTCACGGGCATGAGATCGGGATCGGGGAAGTAGCGGTAGTCGTGCGCCATTTCCTTGGAGCGGAGCGACTGGCTGGTGCCGGTGAGGCCGTCGTAGTCGCGGGTTTCCTGCACGATGACGCCGCCGGCCTTCACGACCGCGATCTGGCGGGCGATCTCGTGGGCGATGCCGTCGCGCACGAAGGAGATGGAGTTGAGGTTCTTCAGCTCGACCTTGGTGCCGAGCTTCGTCTCGCCGACCGGGCGGATGGAGATGTTGGCGTCGCAGCGGAGCTGGCCCTTCTCCATGTCGCAGTCGGAGATGTCGGCGTAGACGATGCTGGTGCGCAGCGACTGGAGGTAGGCATAGGCCTCATCGGCCGAGCGCAGGGCCGGATCGGATACGATTTCCATCAGCGGGGTGCCGGCACGGTTGTAGTCGATGAGCGAGCCGCCGGCGCCGTGGTTGAGCTTGCCGACATCCTCTTCGAGATGGATGCGGGTGAGCGGGATTCTCTTGTGCTCGCCCATGATGTTGCGCGCCGGGCCGGGCAGCTCGATTTCGACCGCGCCGCCGATGCAGATGGGCTGGTCGTATTGGGAGATCTGGTAGTTCTTCGGGCTGTCGGGGTAGAAGTAATTCTTGCGGTCCCACTTGCAGACCGGGGCAATCTCGCAGCCGAGCATGAGACCGGCCTTGATGATGGCGTCGACCGCGGCCTTGTTCATCACCGGCAGGGCGCCCGGGAGGGCGAGCACGGTAGGATCGGTGAGCGTGTTCTCAGGCTGCCCGTAGCCGGCAGCCACGCGGGTGAACATCTTGGAGCGGGTCTTGATCTGGACGTGGACTTCAAGACCGATGACGGCTTCGTAATTCATTTTATGGGGAATTTTAACCACGGAGGTCACGGAGGGCCACGGAGGTTCAGACAACGCCGCGGATCAAACCGTCTTTGAGGCGGGGCACGTTGAAATTGATAAGGAGGCCGACCCTCCGGCCTGAGAGGCGCAGATAGGTGATGAGCTGAGCCTCATAGATCGGATGCATCTCGGTCACAGCCTTTAGCTCCACGACCACTTGATCTTCAACGAGCAGATCGAGACGATACCCAACCTCGATTAAGAAGCCTTTGTAGCGAACTGGCATCTCCTTCTGCCGTTCAAAACGGACCTCACGAAGAAAAAGCTCATGCGCCAGAGCAGCCTCGTAGGCAGACTCCAAAAGCCCCGGCCCGAGCTCGCGATGAACCTCGATAGCCGCGCCAATAATTTTCTCGGTCAGTTGCTCGTTCTCCATCTCCGTGCCCTCCGTGTTCTCCGTGGTTCAAAATCAGAGTGCCGGAGTCTTCCGGGCCCAGTCGTGGGCGGAGTCGTAGGCGTGGGCGGCGGCGAGGAGGTCGGCCTCGGCAAAGGGTTTTCCGATCAACTGCAGGCCGATGGGCAGCCCTCCCGTGGTGAACCCGCAGGGCACGCTGATCGCCGGGAGGCCGGCGAGGTTCACGCCGATGGTGTAGATGTCCTGGAGATACATCGTCAGGGGATCCTCGGCCTTCTCGCCGAGCTTCCACGCGGGCGTGGGCGAGGTCGGGGTGAGAATCACGTCCACCTCGCGATAGGCCTCGATGAAATCCTGGCGGATCAGCGTGCGGACTTTTTGCGCCCGGCCGTAGTAGGCATCGTAGTAGCCCGAGCTGAGCACATAGGTGCCGAGGATGATGCGGCGCTTCACCTCGGAGCCGAAGCCCTCGGCGCGGGACTTGAAATACAGGTCGAGCAGGTTCTCCGCCTCGGCGCTGCGGTGGCCGTAGCGCACGCCGTCGTAGCGGGCGAGGTTCGACGAGGCCTCGGCGGTCGCGATGATGTAGTAGGCCGGCAAGGCGTAGGGCGTGTGCGGCAGCGAGACCTCGCGGATCTCGGCGCCCAGGGTTTTGTAGTGCGCGATGGCTTTCTGCACTGCGGCGGCGATTTCGGGGTCGAGACCCGCACCGAAGTACTCCTTCGGGATGCCGATGCGCCAGGGACGCTCGCGGGGTGCGGTCAGCGCGGCCCGGTAATCGGGGATCGGCGTCTCGAAAGAGGTGCTGTCGCGCTCGTCGTGACCGGCGATGGCCTGGAGCACGAGGGCGACGTCCTCGACGGTGCGGCCGAAGGGGCCGATCTGGTCGAGCGACGAGGCGTAGGCGATGAGCCCATAGCGCGAGACGAGGCCGTAGGTGGGCTTGAGCCCGGCCACGCCGCAGAAAGCCGCGGGCTGGCGGATGGAACCGCCGGTGTCGGAACCGAGGGTGGCGGGCGCTTCGCCGGCGGCGAGAGCGGCCGCGCTGCCGCCCGAAGAACCGCCCGGGACGCGCGTGAGATCGTGGGGATTTGCGGTCTTTTTCGTCGCGGAGTTTTCCGTGGAGGACCCCATCGCGAACTCGTCCATGTTGAGCCGGCCCCAAAGCACGACCCCGGCGGCGCGAAGCTTTCGGGTGACGGTGGCGTCGTAAGGGCTGACGAAATTCGCCAACATCTTCGACGAGGCGGTGAGCGGCTGGTCCCGGACGGCGATGACGTCCTTCAGGCCGATGGGGATGCCGTCGAGCGGACCGAGCGCTTTCCCCGCGGCGCGGCGGGCGTCGGATTCGGCGGCTTGCCGCAGCGCGTCCGCGACGTCGTAAGAATTGAAGGCCTGCACACGATCCTCGACCGCCCGGGTGCGGGCGATGACGGCCTCGGTGAGTGCGACCGACGTGAGCGCGCCGGAGGCGAGCGCGGCGGAAAGTTCGGTGACGGTCTGGTAGTGAAGCGGGGTGGCGGACATGGCAGCGGCGGGCGCGGTTTATTCGACGACGCGGGGGACCAGGACCATCTGGTCGCGCTGGGCCGGGGCGTTGCGCAAGGCGTCCTCGACCGCGAGGCCGGGACGCGGCGCGTCGGCCTGGAGGACGTTGAAGATCGGGGTGGCGTGCGCGGTGGGTTCGACGCCGTCGACGTTCACCTGCTTGAGCTGCTCGATGTAGCCAAGGACGTCGCCGAGCTGGGTGGAGAACTTCACCTTCTCCTCCGCCGTGAGCGCGAGGCGGGAAAGCGTGGCGAGATGGTTGATGTCGATGTGGACCGGGGTGGACATGAATCGGAAAGTTAAACCGCGAAGGGCACGAAGGGTCGCTAAGAAGCGATCCGGAAGGCTTGGACTTGGCGACTCTTCGCGTCCTTCGCGGTTGATGATGTTTATTTTCTGATCTGATAGCCGGCGGCGGCGAGGTCGGCCTGGACCTTGGTGAAGGCGGCGTTCACCTCGTCGTCGGTGAGGGTGCGGTCGGCGGCGCGAAAGGTCAGCGCGTAGGCCAGGCTCTTGTGCCCGTCCGGCACGCCCTTTCCGGTGTAGACGTCGAAGACCTCGACGCTTTCCAGCGCGAAGGCGTTGCCGACGGCGGCACGGGCATGCTTCGCGACGGCCTTCTGGACCTCGCTCGCAGGAGTGGCTTCGGGAACGACGAGGGCAAGATCACGGAGCGCGGCAGGCTGGAGGCTGAAGGGTTTGTAGCCGCGGCGGTCGGCATCCGCGGAAACCTTCTCCGACACGACGGCGAAGAAGCCGGCGTAAACCTTGCCGGTGATGCCGAGGGCTTTGAGGTGGGCGAGGTCGACCAGGCCGAAGGTCGCGGTCCAACCATGCTTGATGTCGCCGGCGGTGGCGGCGTGGCCCGCCTGCCAGCCGAGCGTGGGTGCGGCGACGAGGGCGGTCGGCTGGCGCTCCAACTCGATGCCCGCGAATCCCGCGATCGTGGCGGCATGACGTTTGGCGGTATAGAAATCGGCGGCCTCGCGCGGGCGCCAACTGCGCTCGCCGGTCTCCTCGGCGAGAAGGAAGGCGGCGGCGACGCACTCAGAAAGCTGGCCGTTGCGCTCGAGGAACACGCGGCCGGTCTCAAAAAGGCGCGAGGCGGCAACCCCGCGCGACTGGTTGAGTTTCAACGACTCGAGCAAACCTCCGACAAGCGAGGAACGCAGATGCGACTGGTCCTCGACGAAGGGGTTGGCGAGGGCGAGGGCGTCGACCTGCGCCGGGGTGGTCCAGGCAGCGACTTCCTTCGCAGGGCGCAGGGTGTAGTTGACGCACTCGTTGAAGCCCTGGCCGACGAGGGCGTCGGCGACCTGGCGGTTGAAAAGCACGATGGCGTCGTCGTTGCCCACGAGGCCGGGGGCGGCGACGACCGAGGTCGGGATCTTCTCGGTGCCGTAGAGGCGCACGACTTCCTCGACGAGGTCGATGGGGCGATCGAGATCGTCGCGCCAGCTCGGGATGGAGAAGGTCCAGGCAGGGCCGCGCGACTCGGTGGGCGTCTCCTCGGTGACCACGAGTTCCAGCGACTCCAAGGCGGCGCGCATCTCGGCGGCGGGGATCTCGAAGCCAAGCCGCTCGTTGATGTAGGCGGGCGTGACGGTGATCTCGCGCTGCCAGGGAATGTCGGCGCCGGCGCGGTAGATGGGCCCGACGACCTGGCCCCCGGCGTGGGCGAGCACGAGATCGATGAAACGATGCGCGGCCTCGTCGAGCGAGTGGACATCGACGCCACGTTCGTAGCGGTAGGAGGAATCGGAGGCCAGGCCGAGGCGCTTCGAAGTGGAGCGCACCGACTGGCGCTTAAAGAAGGCGACCTCGAGCACGAGATCGGTCGTGTCGGGAGAAACGCCGGAATCGGCCGAGCCCATGATACCGGCGATGACGACGGGCTTTTGCGCGTCGGCGATGACCAGCATGCCGGCGGCGAGCGCACGTTCCTTGTTGTCGAGGGTGACGATCTTTTCCCCCTCGGCGGCGTGACGGACAACGATCTCCGCGCCGGCCAGCTTCTTCGCGTCGAAGGCATGCACGGGCTGGCCGTATTCGAGCATCACGTAGTTGCCGATATCGACGACGTTGTTGATCGGGCGGAGACCGACGGCGGCGAGGCGCTGCCGGAGCCATTCGGGCGAGGGGCCGATCTTCACGCCGGTGACCACCGTGGCGGTGTAAAGCGGGCAATCGGTATCGGCGAGGATACGGACGGCCTTGAGCAGATCGGCGCGCGGATTGGCCGAAATGGACGCCGGGGTGAAGCTGACCTGCGGATAGCGAAGCTCCCTCTTGAACCAGGCGGCGAGTTCACGGGCGACGCCGATATGGGAAAGCGCGTCGGGACGGTTGGGCGTGATCTCGATGTCGAAGACGACGTCGCCGGCGGGGAGCACCTCGTTGAGGGGCGTGCCGATTTCCGGTTCCCCGGAAAGGAGGAGCAGGCCCTGGGCATCCTCGGCGATGGTGAGTTCCTTGGCGGAGCACATCATGCCGGAGGAAGGCTGGCCACGGACCTTGGCCTCCTTGATGACGAAATCTCCGGGCAACACGGCGCCGGGGAGGGCCACGGGGACGCGGTTGCCGGCATCGCAGTTGGGGGCGCCGCAGACGATCGTACGCACGCCGCCGAGGGCGGAACCGACATCCACGGTGCAGACGGAGAGTTTGTCGGCGTTGGGATGCTTGTCGCGGGTGAGGATCCGGCCGACCACGACGTTGCTTAGCTTGGGCGCACCAGTGCGGATGACCTGCTCGACCTCGAAGCCGAGGAAAGTGATGGCGCGGGAGATGTCGTCGTCGGTGACGCCGGCGAGGTCGACGTAGTCTTGGAGCCAGGAGCGGGAGAGTTTCACGGGAAAGAGGAGAGGGGTTTTAAACCACGGAGGACACGGAGAGCACGGAGAGGAGGAAAAAACGGGAGAACCTTGTTTGTTTCTCTCCGTGGCCCTCCGTGATCTCCGTGGTTAATCAGGATTGTTTCAGGCGAACTGCTTCAGGAAGCGGACGTCGTTCTGGTAGAAATAGCGGATGTCATCGATGCCGTAGAGGAGCATGGCGAGGCGCTCGAGGCCCATGCCGAAGGCGTAACCGCTCCAGACCTCGGGGTCGTAACCGACATCCTTGAACACGATGGGATCCACCATGCCGCAGCCGCCGATCTCGATCCAAGGCTTGTTGACCTTGGGCAGGTGGGTGGCGCTGAGGTCCACCTCGAAGCTGGGCTCGGTATAGCCGAAATAGTGCGGACGAAAGCGGGTCTTCGTATCCTTGCCGAGAAGCGAGGCGAAGATGTAGTCGAGCAGGGCCTTGAGATCGCGGACGGTGACGTTTTTGTCCACGTAGAGGCACTCGAGCTGATGAAAATTGGCCGAGTGGGTGGCATCGGTGGTGTCGCGGCGGTAGACGCGGCCGGGCGAGACGATGCGGATGGGCGGCTGGCCTCGGAGCATGGTGCGGATCTGTACCGAGCTGGTGTGGGTGCGCAGGAGGTACTTTTCCTGCGGGTTCTTTTTGGACACGTTGCCGAAGCGGGCGGACGCAGGCAGGTAGAAAGTGTCCTGGGCGTCGCGAGCGGGATGGTCGGACGGAGTGTTGAGGGCATCGAAACAGTAATACTCCGTCTCGACCTCGGGGCCCTCGACCACGGCGAAGCCGACCTTGCGGAGGATGCGGGTCATCTCCTCGCGAACGAGGGTGAGCGGGTGATGGGTGCCCAGCGCGCGGTCAGGCGAAGGTAGCGTGGGATCGACGGCAGGGCCGAGCCGGGCGGCGAGTTCGGAGGCCTCGATGCGTGACAGAGCGGCGTCGAGCAGGGCCTGGAGCGCGGACTTGGCCTCGTTGATGAGTTTGCCGACGACAGGCTTCTGCTCCTTGGGCACGGAGCCCATCTGCTTCATGAGCGTGGTGAGCTCGCCGTTGGGGCCGACGTAGCGGGCCTTGGCGGCCTCGAAGTCGGGGCGCGCGGCTAGCGCCGGGAGTTCGGCGGAGGCTTTGGCGAGAAGGGCGGCGAGTTGGTCTTGCATGCGAAATCGAGGAAAGCGTCGGGAGAAACGGCCCACGAAACACACGAAAAAGCACGAAAAACAAGGCGCCGGATTTTTCCTGCTCCAGCCTTTCGGGTCATTTCGTGTGTTTTATGGGCAAAAAAAGAGGACGGTGCCTTGAAGAGGCCCGTCCTCCGGGGACTGAAAGGGAGGCGAGCCGTCCGGGGCTCGCGTTAGATCCAGGTTTAGGCGGCCTTGGCGGCGGCCTTGGCCTTCAACGCGTCCTTGGCTTTGCTGGCCAGGGCGGCAAAGGCGACCTCATCGCGAATCGCGATGTCGGAAAGGACCTTGCGATCGAGGCCGATGTTGGCGGCCTTGAGCCCCTCGATGAGGCGGCTGTAGCTGATGCCGTTAGCGCGGGCGGCGGCGTTCAGGCGGACGATCCAGAGCGAGCGGAAGTCGCCCTTCTTCTTGCGGCGGGCCCGGAAGGCGTAGAGCCAGGCGTGGTGAACGGCTTCTTTCGCGTAGCGGAAGAGCTTGGACTTGTTGCCAAAGTAACCCTTGGCGTAGTTGAGGACCTTCTTCCGGCGACGGCGGGAAGCGGCGGCATTGGTTGCACGAGGCATGTTGGGATTTTCCTTGTTGGGTTAGAGCCGGCGGGTCGTCTCGTTGGGATTCACCCGGCCAGGCTGGTTTCGGTTTCGACGCGGTCTGTGGGTTGATTACAGACCGTGCGGGAGACAGCGCAGGAGCGGCGCAGCATGGCCTTCGGCCACCAGCTTGTCCTTCGAGGCACGGCGCTTGGCCTTGGTGCTCTTGGAGGCAAGAAGGTGACGGAAGCCGGGCGTGCGACGCTTGAGCTTACCTTTGGCGGTGAGCTTGAAGCGCTTGGCGACGGACTTCTTGGTCTTTTGCATGGGAGGGAAGGTAGAAGGCAGAGGGCGCTACGGAGCTTGGCAAGAAATTTGTTTGGCCGGCCCCCGCGCCTTTTCGGCGAAGCCAAAAAAATCCTCGAAAAACTACGTTGACAGAAAAGCCCGAACCCGAACCTTCCTCCCTTCCGTTTTTTGGTTTCCTAGCTCAATGGTAGAGCAGTTGACTCTTAATCAATTGGTTCAGGGTTCGAGTCCCTGGGGAACCACCATTTTCCAGTCCGCCTTCATCCGCGGACCCGTTCTTTCAGTCCCACGCATGCGTTTGGCGGCTTTTGTCGCCGGTGTAGCTCAACGGTAGAGCACCTGTTTTGTAAACAGGCGGTTGCGGGTTCGAATCCCTTCGCCGGCTCCAAGCTTCCCGGCTCTCCGATCCGGCGCGGGCCTCACGATTTCCACTGCTCGATGGTGTAATGGTAGCACAAGCGACTCTGACTCGCTTTGTCTAGGTTCGAGTCCTAGTCGGGCAGCCACTTAAAGGCCGCCGATCCCCACGGATCGGCGGCCTTTGCGTTGGCTGATGACGCGAGGCCGGCGTTCAGGCCGCCTCCATCGCCACCAGCAATCGCTCCAGCAAGGCGCCGGCGCCGGTCGCATGGGCGGCGGCGCCGGCCTTCAGGCGCTCCGCAGGCTGCACCCAGGCGCCGCCGGCGGCGAGTTCGTCCGCACAGCCTGCCGCGATGGCGGCCACCGCGTCGGCGCTCATTTCCAGATGAAACTGCAGGGCGAGGACGCGCCCGCCCCACGCGAAGGCCTGCCGCAGACAGACCTCGCTTTCCGCCAGCCAGGTCGCGCCCGGCGGCAGCGTAAAGGTGTCCCCGTGCCAGTGCAGCACCGTCGCCTCGGCGGGAAAAACGTAAGGCGACGCGGCTCCGTCCGGCACCGCGCGCACCGTCCACCAGCCGATTTCGCGCTCCGGGTTTTGCATCACCTTTCCGCCGAGTACGTCGGCGATCAACTGCGCGCCGAGGCAGACGCCCAGGATGCGTGCGCCGCGGGCCGCCGCCGCCGCGATCGCCGCCTTCTCCGCCACCAGCCAGGGGTGGTCGCGGTGCTGGTAGATATTCATCGGCCCGCCCATCACGATCAGCCACTCGCATTCCGCGGCGGCCGGGCCCGCAATCTCGCCCGCCCACCAGCGCGTCACGCTGAGCTCATGCCCGCGCGCCCGCAGCCAGGGCTCGATCAAGCCGAGCCCCTCGAACTCCACATGCTGGAACCAATGAACCTTCATGCGCCCAAAAGCCAAAATCCGCCGCGCCGGAAAAGGCGAAGCGGATCTTTTGGCGAACGCGAGGAATGAAGATCGCCGACGCGCGGGCGCGGGTGCCCGCGCGCGGAAAACGGCATCACTTCCAGTCGTAGCGCACGCGGTAGGTGATCACCTTTTCCTCATCCGGCTGGAGCGTCACCCGGAACTCCACGTTGCGGTCGTCGGTCCGGATAAACTCGTCCGACTTCGCCACGATGGTCCAGTTCACCCAACGATACAGGCGCTCGGCCACGCGCACCTCGATGGGCTCCTTCTTGCGGTTGCGCACCTTGATCTCGAAGGCCTCCTCGAGCTGGTCGTTGCGGTTGCTCAGCACGTAGTCGGTGCGCTTGCGCTCGCCCACGACGTCAAAGGCATCACCGGTGTAGATGCGCACGGTTTCGCCCTCGGCGGTGTGGTCGATGGTGTTTTCGCCGGTAAACTCAATGCGCTTGTCCGCGTCGTCCTGGCGGTAAAACCGCGTGCGCCCCTTGGGCAACGGCAGGCCCAGGCCGTTTTCCTTCGAGTTCTTGAACTCGCGGTAGACCCAGACCTTTGGGTTGGACTGCGTGCCGTAGTCACGGTTGTCGCGGATGCTCTCGTCGTTCCAGCCGCGAAACTGGCCCACCGCGGCGCCGTTGTAGACGTAGATCGTCTTCGCCTTCACGCCGGTCGCGCGCAGGAACTCGACCTGCTTGGTCTCGCGGTCGCGCAAGGTCACCGGCCGCGGCAGCGAGTAGAGATGAAATTCGTCGAAGGCCTTCTCGGTCACGACCGCGTCGACGTCCTTCGCCATCATGCTCATCACGCGGCTTTCCACCGGCGCGCCGGGCGGTTCCGGGGCGAGCTTGCTCACGTCCCCCGCCATCAGCTTCACCGTCGCGCCGTCGAAGGTCTTGCCCGACTGGTTGGCGATCGTCACCCAGCCCACCAGGTCGATGGTGTCCCCCTTTTCCGGAGACACGAGGTTGTAGGCCGACTGCCACGACAGCCCGCCGGTGATGTAACCGAGCTCGGCGTTCAGTTTCGCCGCCTGGTCCGCGTTCAACTGCCAGCTCAGCGTGGGCCGCAGCACGGCGTCGTCCGCCAGCGCGGGAAATACCGGTTCGCCCGGCAGCGAAAAGCGCAGTTTGCCCGCCACCTCGATGATCGGCGAGGTCTCGCCGCGCCCGGGCCCGGCCCCGGGCGCATAGCCCGAACGGATCACCCTGCCGTGGACCAGGTGTTCCTTGTTTCCCTCGTCCCGCACCAGAAAATCGAGCTCCTTGCCCTCGTACAACGACAACATCAGTCCTTGCGAGGCGGTGTCCGCGCGGTAGCTCTGCTCCAGGATGCGGAGCGCCACCTGTCCCGCCGGATCGCGGAGCACCACCGAATCCGGCTCCACCTGCAGGGTGGCGCGGTCGAAAGTCACTGGATTCACGCCCGCCTTCAGGTCGAGCGGCACCGTCTCGCGCACGACCGCGAAATTCTGGTTGTAAACCGTCAGCGCAGTCTGCGCCGGCAGGGGAAAGGCGGCCGCCAGCGGCAGCGTCGCGACGAGGGAGGCGAGGGTGATGGGTTTCATGGCGTTACCCCGCAAGCAGACGCGCCTGCACGCCGCTTGTTCAGCCTAAAATTGTCAGGCATTTGTCATAAGCCCATCCGGAGACCGATCTTACCGTCAGGCAATTTCGCCCGAAAACAATTCGCCCGGCTCGCGGAAATCGCCCAGCGTCCCCCGCTCTGTCCGGTTCCCGCCCCTTGGTCACTCTCCCCGCCCCACCCTCATGTCCGCCGCCAAAGCTCCCGCCGCGAAATCCTCCCCCGAAGTCCCCACGCTCCGCCCCATCGCCAAGCTGATGGCGGCCAATCGTTCCGAGATCGCCGTGCGCATCTTCCGCGCCGGCACCGAGCTCTCCCTCCGCACCGTCGCCATCTATGCGCAGGAGGACCGCTTCTCGATCCACCGCTACAAGGCCGACGAGTCCTACCAGATCGGCCGCGGCAAGGGCCCCGTCGCCGCTTATCTCGACATCGAAAGCATAGTCGGCGTCGCCAAGGACCACGGCGTGGACGCCGTCCATCCCGGCTACGGCTTCCTTTCGGAGAACGCCGACTTCGCTCGCGCCTGCGAAAAGGCCGGCCTCGTCTTCGTCGGCCCCCGCCCGGAGTTGCTCGACATGATGGGCGACAAGACCGCCGCCCGTGCCTTGGCCCAGAAAATCCGGGTCCCCGTCCTCCCCGGCACCGAGGATCCGGTCAGCGATCGCGCCGAGGCGCTGAAGATCGCCAAGTCCATCGGCTTCCCCCTCATCATCAAGGCCGCCTTCGGCGGCGGCGGCCGCGGCATGCGCGTCGTCCACAAGGCCGCCGATCTCGCCGACCTGCTCGACGAGGCCCAGGCCGAGGCCGGCCGCGCCTTCGGCAACCCCGCCGTTTTCCTCGAAAAATACATTCCCCGCGCCAAGCACATCGAAGTCCAGGTCCTCGGCGACAAGCACGGCAACGTCATCCACCTCCACGAGCGCGACTGCTCCGTCCAGCGCCGCCACCAGAAGGTCATCGAGGTCGCGCCCAGCTTCGGCCTGCCCCCGGCGGTGGTGGGCGAGCTCTGCGACGCCGCCGTCCGCATCGCCCGCGAGATCCGCTACGACAACGCCGGCACGGTCGAATTTCTCTACGACCTCGACCGCCACGAGTGGTTCTTCATCGAGATGAACCCGCGCATCCAGGTGGAGCACACGGTCACCGAAGTCGTCACCGGCCTCGACCTCGTACGCGCCCAGATCCTCATCGCCCAGGGTCACGCCCTCCACTCGAAGGAAGTCGGCATGCCCGCCCAGGCCGAGGTACCGCGCAACGGCTTCGCCCTCCAGTGCCGCATCACCACCGAGGATCCGGAGAACAAGTTCGTCCCCGACTACGGCCGCATCCAGGCCTACCGCTCCCCCGGCGGCTTCGGCATCCGCCTCGACGGCGCGGCAGGCTTCGCCGGCTCCGTCATCACGCCCTTCTATGACAGCATGCTCGTGAAGGTCATCGCCAGCGGCCAGTCCTACGAGGTCGCCCTCCACCGCATGGACCGCGCCCTGCGGGAATTTCGCATCCGCGGGGTGAAGACCAACATCCCCTTCCTCGAAAACGTCGTCGACCACCCGCTCTTCCAGTCCGGCCTGGCCACCACCACGCTCATCGACACCTCGCCCGAGCTCTTCCGCTTCAAGCCCCGCCACGATCGCGCCACCAAGCTCCTCACCTTCCTCGGCAACGTCACCGTCAACGGCAACCCCCACGCCAAGGGCCATCGCCCCGCGAAACCGTTCCCCCCCGTCGCCGCCCCCGCCTGCGATCCCCGCCACGCACCCGCCGATGGCACCCGCCAGCTCCTCCTGAAGCTCGGCGCGAGAAAGTTCGCCGCCTGGACCGCCGCGCAGAAGCGCCTCCTCGTCACCGACACCACCTTTCGCGACGCCCACCAGTCGCTTCTCGCCACCCGCGTGCGCACCCACGATATGCTCGCCGCCGCCGGCGCCCTCGCCCGCCGCACCCCGGGGCTCTACTCGCTCGAATGCTGGGGCGGCGCCACTTTCGACACTGCCATGCGCTTCCTCAGCGAGGACCCCTGGGAACGCCTCCGCCAGCTCCGCGCCCGCGTGCCGAACATCTGTTTCCAGATGCTTTTCCGCGGCGCCAACGCCGTCGGCTACACCAACTACCCCGACGCCGTCGTCGCCGGCTTCGTCCGCCACGCCGCCGCGCAGGGCATGGACATCTTCCGCATCTTCGACTCGCTCAATCACCTTCCCAACCTCCGCGTCGCCATGGAGGCCGTGCAGGAGACCCACGCCGTCTGCGAGGCCGCCGTCTGCTACACGGGCGACATCCTCGATCCCGACCGCGCCAAGTATTCGCTTTCCTACTACGTCCGGATCGCGAAGGAGCTGGAGAAGATGGGCGCCCACGTACTCGCCATCAAGGACATGGCCGGCCTCTGCCGCCCCGCCGCCGCCCATAAGCTCGTGAAAACCCTCAAGGAGGAGGTCGGCCTCCCGGTCCACTTCCACACCCATGACACCAGCGGCATCAACGCCGCCTCCGTCCTCCGGGCGGCCGACGCCGGCGTGGACGTCGTGGACCTCGCCATCGCCTCGATGAGCGGCAGCACCTCCCAGCCCAATCTCAACTCCATCGTCGCCGCCCTCCGCCAGACCCCGCGCGACACCGGCCTCGATCTCGACGCGCTGAACGAGTTTTCCGACTACTGGGAAAACGTCCGCAACGTCTACGCCCCGTTCGACACCTCGCCCCGCAGCGGCTCCGCCGAAGTCTATCTGCACGAGATGCCCGGCGGCCAGTACACCAACCTCAAGGAGCAGGCGGCCTCCATGGGCGTCTCCCACCGCTGGCCCGAGATCGCCCGCACCTACGCCGAGGTAAACCGGCTCTTCGGCGACATCGTGAAGGTGACCCCCTCCTCCAAGGTCGTCGGCGACATGGCCTTGTTCCTCTTCTCGCGCGGCATCCGGCCCGCCGACGTGGTCAACCTTCCGCCCGGCGAAACGCCTTTCCCCGAGAGCGTGATCGATATGCTCACCGGCGGCCTGGGGTGGCCGGAGGGTGGCTGGCCCGCCGACGTCTCCCTCGCCGTCCTTGGCGAAAAACGTCACGCCGAAGCCAGGTCCGCCTATCAGGCTTCGCTCAAGAAAAGCGCCGCGAAAAAATCCGGCAAGGGCCCCGCCGCCCCGGTCCCTGCCGCCGACCTCGCCAAGCTCCGCGCCGACCTGGCGGAAAAACTCCGCCGCGAGCCGACCGAGGACGAGTTCTATTCCCACCTCATGTACCCGCAGGTCTTCGCCGACTTCGCGAAACACCAACGGGAATTCGGCGACGTCAGCGTGCTGCCCAGCGCGGCCTTTTTCTACGGCCTGCAGCCGGGCGAGGAGATCACCGTCGAGATCGAAGAGGGCAAGGTCCTCATCATCCGCCTCGTCAGCATCGGCGCGGCGGACAAGGACGGCCGCCGTACTCTCGGCTACGAACTCAACGGCATGGCACGCGACGTCATGGTCACCGACAAGGGCGTCGCCCCCAAGACCAAGGCCCGTCCCAAGGCCGATCTCGCCGATCCTCGCCAGGTCGCCGCCCCCATCCCCGGCCTCATTGCCGCGCTCTCCACCTCGGTCGGCGCCAAGGTGGCCAAGGGCGACAAGCTCCTCATGATGGAAGCCATGAAGATGCAAACCACCGTCTATGCCCCCTGCGATGGGGTGATCGGCGAGCTCACCGTGGCCGTCGGCGAAACGGTGGAGAGCAAGGACCTGCTCCTCCGCATTCGCACCGCCTGAGCGGCCTTCGGACTACGGCGGCACGGTGTCGCTTTCGGCGGCCTGCCTCGGCCCACGCTTTTTCGTGATTTTCCCCTCCCCTCTTTCCCGCGGATTCACGGTTGCTCCCCACCGCCGCCTTCCTCCAAGGTCCACCCCTTTCCCCCATGATTTCCTGGATTCAGCGCACCTTTCAACAGCACTTCAAGTGGCTCTTCCTGGCCCTTCTCACCCTCGTCGTCATCTCCTTCGTGTTTGTGACGAACGCGTCCCGCGGGCTCGGTAGTGGAAACGACCGGCACCTTCCGCCCCGTCCCTTCTTTGGTCTCGATCTTTCCCAGGCGGAGGACCAGCGCCGTCTCGGCTCCGACGCCCAGCTCAGCGTCTACCTCCGCTTCAAGCCCCAGCGCGAGATCCCCGAGTCCCAGCTCCAAAACTACGCGCTCAGCCGCCACGCCGCGCTTCACCTCGCCGATCAGATCGGCCTGCCCGAGCCCACTGACTCTGAACTCGTCGCGCACATCCAGACCCTCGCCGCTTTCCACGGCCCCGAAGGCAAGTTCGACCCCAAGCTCTACGCCGACTTCGGCGATTCCCTGAAGACGAATCCCCGGCTCAGCGAAGCCGATGCCACCCGCGTGATCGCCGAGGACGCCCGCATCGCCGCCTATGAAAAACTTCTCGGCGGTCCCGGCTACGTCCTCCCCTCCGACGTCACCGAGATCCTCGCCAAGCGCGACACCACCTGGACGCTCGCCATCGCCTCGATCGATGCCTCCGCTTTCGCCCCGGCCATCGACACCTCGGACGCCGCGCTTCAGAAGTGGTTCGATTCAAACGTCCGCCGCTACGAAATCCCCGCCCGCGTCTCCGTCGCCGCGCTCGAAGTTCCCGCCGCAAAGTTTGCCGGCTCCGTCACGCTCACCGAGGCCGAGGTCCGGGCCGCCTACGACGCGAATCCTTCCCGTTATCCCGCCCCGCCCACCGCCAAGGATGCCAAGCCCGATCCCGCCACCGGCAAGGATACCAACGCCGACGCCGCCTTCCTCGCCGCCCGCCCCCTCGTGGAAGCGGAACTTCGCAAACAGCGCGCCGATCAGGCCGCCCTCGCCGCCGCGTCCGATCTCGCCGTCCAGCTCTTCGAGCAGAACGTGAAGCCCGAGGCCCTGGCCGACTTTGCCGCCAAGCAGCCCGGCCTGACCGTCTCCGAACTCGGCCCCATCGGCGGGGGCGCCATTCCCGCCTCCCTCGGCGGCAACTCCGCTTCCGCCAAGATCGCCCCCGAGCTTCTTCGCCTCGCCGCCGACCGCCCCTATTCGAATCCTGTGCCGACTCCCGCCGGAGCCGCCATCCTCGTCTGGCGCGAAAACATCCCCGCCCGCACGCCGACCCTCGCCGAGGTACACGACACCGCGCTGGCCGATTACAAGGCCGCCGAGAAACGCCGCCTCTTCAACGAGGCCGGTCGCAAGCTCCAGGCCGACGTCGCCTCCGCCGTCGCCACCGGAAAACCCTTCGCCGAAACCGTGACCGCCGCCGCCACCGCCGCCGGCCTCAAGGCGACGGTGAAAACCCCCGCTCCCTTCAATCTCTCCGGTCAGTTCCCCCAGGACATGGACTACTCCGCCCTCCAGGCCCTCCAAAGCCTGTCCAAAGGCAAGATCAGCGACTTCCTGCCCTCCGGAGACGCCGCCGGCACCCTCGTTTACGCCATCGACGAAAAGACTCCCGTCATCGATCCCGCTTCGCCCGCCTACGTCGAGATGCGCACGCGCCTCGCGTCCAATCTGGCGCAGTCCAATGCCCAGGCGATGATCGCCGCCGCCGTCGAGGCCGAGCTCGCCAAGTCCGCGCCCGCCACCGAGTAAAAACCCGGGCAGGCCCGGCAATCCCGCCCCGGCACGCCCCGCGCGCCGGGGCTTTTTGTGCCCGGTCCCTCCCTCGGACACTCACGCCCTTCGTGTTCGACATTGGACATTGGCCATTGGTCATTGGACATTCCTGCCTCGTCACCTCACACCTTGGACCGTGCCCATCCACCGCTACGTTCCCCAAAAGCCGCCCTGCAAACTCTGCGGCGAAGGCTTCGATCATCGGCAATCCCCTGCCGAGGCCGACCTCACGACCTGCCCCACCTGCGGCCAGCCGGTGACCCGGGCCCCCATTCAGGCCGTAAATACTCCGAAACTTCTCAAACCCCTCTCCGTCTCCGACGCCAAAAACCTGGGCTTTTCCGTCTTTAAAAAAACCTCCTCCGGCGAATTCGAACGTCAATGACCCTCTCCGTCCGCCCTTCTCGCGCGCCCCACGTGTCCCGTTCCGCCCTGCTCCTCCTCGCCGCACTGGCCGCTCTGCCCGCTACTCCAGTCCTCGCCCAGGATGCCGCCGCCCCCCAAACGCCGGCTCCTGCCCCCGCCGAGCCCGAGGCTCCGGTCGACACAGGCCTCACCCCTATCCCCGAACCTCCCCCGCCCGCGGCTCCCGTCGAGCCCCCGCCCTCCCCCGTCGCCGATATCGTCGCCGCCCCGCCGGTCGTCACCCCTTACGCCGAACCACTCAGCCTGGAATCGGCCATCGCCCAAGCCCTCGACGCCAATTTCGACATCCAGATCCAACGCAACGTCACCAAGTCGACCGTCGAAAACGAGGAAATCGCCCGCGCGATCTACGATCCGACGCTTTCCGTCTCCGCCGACACCGGCCAACGCCAGGGGGTCGATGTCGATGTGAACGGCAACATCGTCCCCAGTCCCAGGAGCCGCACCGATACCGACTCCGCCGACGTTGAACTCAGTCAGCGAACCCCGCTCGGCACCGTAGTCACGGGCAAGTCGTCTCTCAGTCGTAGCGACAACAACCATTTCAATCCCAAAGCTACAGGGCCCGACGCCTCCTACAATTCCGGTATCAGCCTGGCCATCAGCCAGCCGCTCCTGCGTGGAGCCGGCGCCACGATCAACAACGCCGCCATCGAGCGCGCCCGCCTCGGCACCAAACGTGCGCACGCCGATTTCGCCGCCTCCGTCTTCACCGTGGTCCATGATGTCGAGATCGCCTACGCTAATCTCGCCCTGGCCCGCGAATTCGTCGGCATCCGCGCCTTCTCCCTCGAGGTCCGGAAAAAACTCTTCGAGGAAAACCGCGCCCGTCGCGAGACCGGCGTGGCCACCGACCTGGAGGTGTTGCAGTCCGAGGTCGGCGTCGCCACCGCCGCCCGCGACCTGCTCCTGGCCCGCCAGGATGCGCGAGACCGCGAGGACGAACTGCTGCGCTTGCTCGGCCACGAGACTTTCGAAAATCCGGTGGGACCCGTCACCCTTCCCTCCACGGACGTCAGCCCGATCGACCTCGCCGCCAGCCTCGCGCGCGCCCGGTCCAACACCCCTGAGCTGACTTCCGCCATTCTGGCCATTCAGCAGCAGGAAATTGACATCCGCACCGCCCGTAACGACCGCCTGCCCGATCTGAACTTGGACGCCAGCGCCGGATACAATGGCACCGACGCCAACCTTCGCGGCCCCTCGTCCAATCTCTGGTCCGGCGACGATTACAACTGGAGCGCCGGCCTCACCCTCCGTTTCCCCTGGGGCTTCCGCGCGGAGAAAGCCCGCCTCCGACAGGCCAAGGCCAGCCGCGAGCGCGAGGAGCTTCGCCTCGCCCAGACCGAGCAGGACATCCTCGTTTCCGTGCGCAACGCGGTCCGGGATCTCGAAACCAGCATGGAAAACCTGCGCCTCTCTTCCCTCGCCGCCACGCTCAGCCAGCGTGAATTCGAGGTCGAGAAAGCCCGCTACGATTCCGGCCTCTCCACCTTCCGCCGAGTCCAGGAAGCGCAGGACGACTACGATCAGGCCCGCCTCTCCGAACTCCAGGCCAAGGTCAATCTGCGCACCGCCCAGGCCAACCTTGACCGCCTCGAGGGCACCGCGCCCGTTCGCTACAACCTGACCCTGGTGCCCTGAAGAAAGCCCCTCCCCGTAGGCTTTCCGTTTCCCATGTCCCGCCGCCCCGCCGAACGTTCCGCCCCTTCCGAGTGTCCGGTCTGCGGTGCGGACGTGCCGCCCCGCGCCTCCGCCTGCCCGCACTGCGGAGCCGACGAACGCACCGGCTGGAACGACAATGACGCCCGTTACGACGGTCTGGACCTGCCCGACTCCGCCTATGGGGATGAAGACGCGCCCCCGGCCCGCCGTCCGCTTCGGACCGGCACGGGCATTCACCCACTCTGGTGGCTGGTCGCGCTCGCCCTCCTCGCCTTGTTCCTCAAGTGGACGCTATATCCCCTCCTGGGGTAGTCGTCGTCTCGCCACACCATCACCGCACCGGCTTGGCTCGTACGGGTCCGTAAGGGGATGAAACGCCTCTTCCTCCTTTCCCCCGCCAAGGTCGGTGGCATCCGGGCTACGATGCTGCTCAACCCGCAGGCCGCCTTTCCCCTCGCCCGGCAATTCCGGCGCGAAGGCCTTCCCCTCGGCGAAGTCTTCGCATTCATGAGCGCCTTGTACTTCCGCGGAAAACTCGCCTACGCCCGGCGCTTCGCCGACCCGGCGGCCGGTGACCTCATTCGGGTCATTACCAGCGACCGCGGGCTCGTTTCTCCTGAGCAGCGTATCACCGTCGAGGATCTCCGGGCCTTCGGCACGACCGATATCGATCCCCGCGAACCCCGCTACCAGCGGCCATTGACCCGCGATGTGCGCGCGCTGGCCGCGGAACTCGCCGCCGACGGCCAGGCTATCCTGCTCGGCAGCGTCGCCACGGGCAAATACCGCGAAACCCTCGTGGAAGGCTTCGGTGTACGGCTGCATTTTCCGGCGGATTTTGTCGGGCGCGGCGACATGAGCCGCGGCGGCCTGCTCCTGCGCGCCAGCCGCGGCGGGACCGAACTACCCTACATACCGGTCCTGGGCGCGAGTTACCGCGGCAAACGCCCGCCCAAGCTGGAACGGCTCAAATAGAGCCGGATCATCGGCTCAAAAAGAGCGCAAAAATCACACGAACCGCCATTCCCCCCCGGGAGAGCGGTTCGAGCGATATTTCCCGATGACGGAGCGTCGGCCCGGCAGACAATTCGCGCGCAGGCCGAAACCGTGGGGTATCAAGGAAAGATCACGACCGGCGCCGGCTGGACGGCCGGCTGGGTCGGCGAGGCCGCCGGGGCAACTGGCGTCTGCCCCGCCTCCGCCCCCGAAACGGTCGCGGCCGGCTCGCCCTCCGGTCCGGACTTGAGCGCCCGCCCCGGTTCCCCGATCGGCGGAGCCTCCGCTGCCGGCGCCGGCCCGCCGGCATCCGCCGGCCAGGCGGATGCTCCATGATCCGCAACGCGCCGCCTCCGCTCGCTGGCCGCGAGCGCGTTGCCCAGCAAAATCTGCTCCTCCCGCAACAGATCCCCGCGCGGTATCTTGGCCAGAATCTCATCCAAGGCCTCCAGGTCGTCGCGGTCGGCGGCGAGCACCGCCTCCCATACCTGCGCCCGCGGCTCCGTCCTCGCCGCCGGCGAAAGTCGCGCCAGAACCGCCTCCGCCTCCTGAGGCAGCCCCGCGCGCCAACGCGCGGCCGCCACCGCGAGCAGGGTCGCCGTCTCCGGGTCGTCGCCCTCGGCCGCCAGCAAGGCCTCGGCCTGCGCGAGTTGCCCGGCTTCGCCGCGGTTGAGCAGCGCGCCGAGCAGGATCCAAGCTTGCTGCACTGGCTTGTCGTCGCGCGCCCGCGGCGCCCAGGCCTGGTAGAGCCGCCAGAGTTTATCCATGTCGCGCTGCCCGGCGTAGCTCACCCGCAGAGCTTCGCAGGCCCAGTCCTCGAGAGGATGGCGGTCCACGATGGCCTGCAAGGCGCGGTCCGCGCCGTCGCGATCTTTCCAAATGGCGCCGAGCCGGGCGAGCGCGTGGAGTCCCGCCAGCGAATCCTGCGAGGTCGCCACTGCATCCTCCCAGGTGGCCCGCGCTCGCTTCTCGCCGAAACGCAGCCGTTGCACCCGGGAGGCCAGCAGCAGGTCCACCGTCTCGGACGGCATCGGCCCCCAAGCCCCTTCCCTCAGGTGGTGACGCAGCGTTTCCAGATCGTCGCAACCGGCCGCCAGCTCGGTCGCCGCCGCCCGGACCTCCACCGCTAGGCGCAAAGACTCAGGCAATCCCCTGAGCCAAACCAGCGCGTCCGCCCCCTGCCCCTGCTCAGCCAGCCAGCGCGCGAGCAAGGCCGCATCGCGGGGGCTCGTCGCGGCCACCTGTTTCAGTTCCACGACGAGCGCGCCCCATCCCGGCGACCCGCCCGGTTCATTGCCACCCGGCGACCGGCCCAGCAGAGCCAGCGCCGCCTCCACCTCGGCATCCACCCGCGCAGGTTCGCGAGTGGACGCGGCGAATTTCAATCGCTCCAAAGCCACCCGCACCCGCAAGACCGGCTCCTCGCCCAGCTTCGCCAGCTCTGCGGCGGCCGCCGCAGAGACCGCGGCGTCCTCCGACCACAGGTGCAGGGCGGCCAGGTTGAAACGTGCGGCGGCGTCGTCCGGATCCGCCGCGATCAGCCCGGCGAGATGCTGCTCGTATTCCCCCGTGCGTCCGAGCGCAAGCGCCACCGCTGCCGCGAGCCGGTGAAAAGCCGGGTCGCCGGCCGCTTCCTCCCCCATAGCCGCCCGACCGTCACCGCGCTTTTCCGAGGGGGTGAAACGCAGCGCCTCCAGGACCAGCGCGACGCGAAGCCCCAGCTCGCCCGGGCCGAGGCGGGCGAGGTTTCTTCTCGCCACCAGCGCTTCCGGGGAACCGATCTTGCTCAAAACCGCCATCGCCTCGCGCCAAACCCGAGGGTCGTTTGGATCCACCTCGGTGGCGCGTCGCAGCGCCTGCAGGGCATGGCGGTGGTCGTCAGGCTCCGCCCTAGCCGGCGCCTGCGCCGGGGCCGGCCGCCGCCACCCCCGCCAGACTGGCTCCGCCATCCGGACCACACCCGCCGCCAGGCCCGCCAGCGCCAGTCCGATGCCAAGCCGCACCAAGTCGCGCTTTATTTCGGTGGTGGACCGCCACCAGTCCTTGAACTTGCGCCAGCGGCGGCGAAAGGGGGGCGAATGGCGGCGGCGGTTCGGTTCGGTCACGGTAAAAGAAGGGATGCGAAGGCGGAAGGCGCCCGGGCTGTAATGGCTTGGCTACTACAAATGGACCGGTCCCCGCAAAGGACAGGGCGGCCTCCGCCTTCAGTCAACGCGCGCGTGCCCCCGAAAAGCCGCCTCCGGACGCGGCCGCCCCCCAAAGCTTTTTCTTGGCCCACACCCAAAGGGCCTCGACACTTCCCCCTCCATGGAAGCTCTCGCCCATCTCTTCACCCAGAATCGCGCCTGGGCCGAGTCGATCACGCAACGCGACCCGGAGTTCTTCATCAAACTCTCGCGTCAGCAGAATCCGGAATATCTGTGGATCGGCTGCTCCGACAGCCGTGTGCCGGCCAACGAGATCATCGGCCTCCTCCCCGGCGAGGTATTCGTCCACCGCAACATCGCGAACGTCGTCTGCCACAGCGACCTCAACTGCCTCTCCGTCCTGCAATACGCCGTGGATGTGCTGAAGGTGAAGCACGTCATGGTGGTCGGCCACTACGGCTGCGGCGGCGTGCGCGCCGCCCTGCGCTGCGATCGCGTGGGCCTGGCCGACAACTGGTTGCGCCACGTGCAGGATGTTAAAAGCCGTCACGAGATCTGCATCCACGGGCTCAACGGCGAAGACACCCGCATCAACCGCCTTTGCGAACTCAACGTAATCGAGCAGGTCATCAATGTCTGCCAGACCACCATCGTCCGCGACGCCTGGGAACGCGGCCAGCCCCTCACCGTCCACGCTTGGATCTACGGCTTGAAGGACGGTCACATCCGCGACCTGCGCATGAGCGTCTCGGCCGCCGGGCAAATAGACGCCGCCTACCGCGTCGCGCTGGACGAACTGAGTTGTTGAGCCCCGCCCGGGCGGGGCGGCTCAAGCTCCACCTGGAGACGAAACGTCCTCCTGCTGCCTGACGAACGCGATCCGGTCGATCAAATCGGCGATGGCCGCGTCCGGCCACTTCGCGATCTCGGCGACGATTTGATCGGCGCTCAACGGCGGGGTGCCCGCGGGCGGGCGGTTCGCTCGCACATGCATGAGCACCAGCAAAAAGGTGCGTCCATAGAGCTCGATAGGCGAGGCCGAGGCGTGGATCGACTGCGCTCCGTCCCCGTGGAGCAAGTTAAAGGCGCATCCACCCGTGCCGGGCGCGGCGGCGACCGTCCGTAGTTCCTCCAACAAGGAGGCATCCCTGCGCGGGGCGAAGAATGTGGCCAGATTCGCCCCGACGATTTCAGGACGCGGCCGCCGGAGCAGGTTTTCGGCCTCGCGATTCGTGTCGATGATGCGCCCCGAAGTCCCCTCGATTACGAAAACTGCCTCATGCAAGGCATCGAAAAGCTGGCGATATTTGTGCTCGGATTCGCGCATCCACTGGTCGGCCTGGCGGGCCTCCCGTCGCGTGGCCGCCTCGCGTAGCTCCCGCGCGACCGCCGGGGCCAGTCGAGTGAGGCGGTCCTTCATGACGTAGTCCTGCGCCCCTGAACGCATCGCTTCCACCACGGCCGCCTCGCCGATGGTTCCTGAGACAAAGATGAACGGCACCTCGGCGGCGGCCTCCTTGGCGATCCGCAAGGCCTCCGCTCCGCTAAAACCGGGCAGGGTGAAATCGCACAGGATGAGGTCCCAGGCCTGCTTGGGCAGGGCCGCGCGCAGCGCCGCCTCCGAGTCCACCCGGGTAAAGGCCACGGTGAAACCGGCACGCCGCAGCTCCGCAACCTCGAGATAGGCGTCAGCCTCGTTGTCCTCGATCATCAGGATCTGCAGCGGAATCTGAGTGCTCATGACCAATCGCCCCCGCGCCCACGAAACGAAGTCCGTAAGCGCGGCAGATCGTCGGTCACGCTAGCCGGAGACGACGCCAAAACAACCGGCCGATGCGATTTTCAACCCGCCATCGGTGGAATTGCCTCCATCAACCCATGATCGCCGTCGCATCGCCCGAATTGGTCAGCTTCTGCAATGCATTCAGCTCCGACGTGAACTGGCATGGATGACATCCCCTGCTTTGAAGCTTGTGCCGGTTGCGCCCGGTCTCAGTCGGCAGCTTTGAACGACGTGCTGGGATCGACCATCGTTCCATCAGCCATCACGATCCGGCTGCAAATAATCTGGCTCTTCGTCGCCTTCGCCGTGGTCACCACCTTAATCGGCAAACTGAACTTGTCCCCCACGGCCAGTTGCGAGGTCGGAGCGGCACTTTCCTCACCTGTAGCGGACGCAGTCGCGTTCATAAAAACAATAATCCGCAACTCTTTTGGAGTTGCGGACTAGCATAGTGGAGGGCCTGCGCCGCGCGGAAGGTGCACCACACACCTCCCGCGCGCGGCATCCGTCACCACGACGGGGCCGGAACCTTCGGGAAATGCCGGCCGGAAAGCCGGCACCCCCAAGGACTCAGCGCAGGAAAGCTTCGTGCAGGCCGCCGTCCACCGTGACGATCTGACCGGTGGTCTTGCTCAGGCGCTGCGTCACCAGGAGGAAATAGGCTTCGGCTTGGTCGGCCGGGGTTATCGGAGCCTTGGTCAGGGTGCGGTCGGCGTAGAACTGGGCCAGCTTCGACACCAGGCTCTCGGTCGCTTCCGTCTCGGTGTAGGGAATGTTGTATTTCGCGAGGCTGCCGATCACGCGGTCGCGGGGGAACATGGCCGAGCCCTGGACCACCGTCGCGGGCGCCACGCCGTTCACGCGCACCAAGGGGGCCAATTCGATGGCCAGCTCGCGCACGAGGTGGTTGGCGGCGGCCTTCGAAGTATCGTAGGCCAGGGAGCCCTTCTTCGCCACGGCGGCGTTGGCCGAGGTCGTCAGCACGAGATTGCCGCGCAGCCCCTGCTGTTTCCAGGTTTTGAAAGCCTCATCGGCGACGAAGTAGCTGCCGCTGACGTTGATGTTGAAGGTCAGCGCCCACTTGTCGTCCGGGATGTGGCCGGTGGTATCGCTGGGCACGAAGATGCCGGCGGTCACGCAGATGGAATCGAAGCCGCCGTAGGCAAGCGCCACCTGGTCGAGCATGGCGCGAATGCTGGCGCGATCGGTGATGTTGCAGGCGAGGCCGAGGGCCGGCCCGCAGTTCGAGACGCCACTGCCGGCGACGCCGATGCCGAGGCCGAGCTTGTCGGTCAGCTCCTTGGCGGTGGCCTCCGCGGCGGCGTGGTTGAGGTCGACGCACACGATATGCGCGCCTTCGCGAGCGAGGCGGTGGGCGGTCTCCTTGCCGATGCCGGAACCGGCGCCGATCACGAGGATGACCTGCCGGGCGAGCTCCTTCTCGGCGGGCATGCGCTTCAACTTCGCCTCCTCGAGCAGCCAGTATTCGATGTCGAAAGCCTCCTGCTGCGGCAGGGCGATGTATTTGTCGATCGCCTCGGCGCCACGCATGACCTCGACCGCGCAGTTGTAGAACTCCGCGGTGACTCGGCTCTCGGACTTGTCTTTGCCCCAGGCGATCATGCCGAGGCCGGGGATGAGCACGACGGTCGGGTTCGGATCGCGCATGGCGGGCGAGTTGGCCCGGCGGCAAACGTTGTAGTACGCGGTGTAGTCCACCCGGTACTGGTCGAGCGCGGCGGCGAGCTTCAGCTTGAGCGCGGCGGCGTCCTCAGTCTGCGGGTTCCAATCCACGTAGAGCGGCTTGATCTTGGTGCGCAGGAAGTGATCGGGACAGGACGTGCCGAGCGCCGCGAGGCGCGGAGCCTCGGCCGAGTTGACGAAGCGCAGGATCTTCTCGTCGTCCTGGATAGTGCCGATGAAGCGTTTCTGCTGCGAGACCTGGCCCCGCAGCCAGGGCAGGATGGCGGCGAGAGTGGCGCGCCGTTTTTCCTCGGGGAGGGTTTGGTATTTCTGGCCGCCGAAGGCCTTGGCGTCGCCGCCCTTCGCGGCGTATCGGGCCTCGATATAGGCCGAGGCTTTTTCGATGAAATCGAGCGTGCGGGTGTAGCACTCTTTGTCGTCGTCGGCCCAGGAAATGAAGCCGTGCTGGCCCATCATGATGGCGCGGACCTTCGGCTGCTCCTTGGAGATGGCCTGCATGGCGAGGCCGAGTTCGAAGCCGGGGCGCATCCAGGGGACATAGGCCATCTCGCCGCCGAAGATTTCCTTGGTGAGCTCCTGGCAGCGCGAGGAGGCCGCGATGGCGATGATCGCGTTCGGGTGCATGTGATCCACGTGCTTGCCGGGGAGAAAGCTGTGGAGGGGCGTGTCGATGGAGGAGGCGCGCGGGTTCAGGTTGAAGGTCGCATGCGCCTGCATGCCGACCATGTCGTCCTCGGCCTGGGACTTCAGGCCGCGGTCGGGGCGGGCATGGTAAACGCCTTGGAGGGCGAGGAGTTTTTCCTGGTAAAGGGAGGAGAAAAATTCGCGCCCGGCGGTGCGGAGATCGCCGCCGGAGCCCTTCACCCAAAGGACCTCGACCGGCTGGCCGGTGATCGGATCCTTGTCGGCGAGCTTGGAGGAGGTGTTGCCGCCGCCGGTGTTGGTGATGCGCTGATCGCTGCCGAGGATATTGGAACGGTAGACGAGGCGACCGACGGGATCGAGGGACGCGGCTTTGGCGTCGTCCCAGGCGTAGTTTACGAAGCGATAGGAGGGCATGTGCAGGAGATTTATGATTTAAGATTGATGATTTATGATTGGTCGGAGTCGGGCTATCCGCCGCAAGGCGCCGTGCTGTAAGCGAGATCCGCGTTCTGTGGGACCGTTTTTGCGATTTCTGCGCCTTTTTTCGGCCAGTCTTCAGCCGATCAGCGTTTGGACAGGACGGCTTTTTCGTAAGCTTTGATCTCGGCCATGAAACCGAGACCGGCGGGGGTGTCGTGGCGGCGGCAGAATTCGTCCCAGACCGGACCGAGCGGGAGCGCGCGGCTTTCCTCGAAGAGCGCAAGGCGAAGGGCGTGGTCGCCGGATTTTTCCGCGACGCGGAGCTGGGCGGCGGGCTCGAGCAGGGCGGCGAGAAGGGCCTTCTGTGCGGCGCGGGTGCCGATCACCCACGCGGCGATACGGTTGATGGAAGCGTCGAAGTAATCGAGACCGATGGCGGTGCGGCCGAGGAAGCCGCCGCGCACGAGCTCCTCGAAGATGGCGCGGGTGGGGTCGTCGCAAGTGACGACGTGGTCGCTGTCCCAACGCACGCCGCGACTCACGTGGAGGAGCAGCGCCGGAGCGAACTGGAGCACGGAGGAAATCTTGTCCGCGAGCGACTCGGTCGGGTGAAAGTGCCCCGCATCGAGGCAGTAGGCGATGTCGCCGCGCTTCAGCGCGTAACCGAGGTAGAATTCGTGCGAACCCACGGTGTAGGACTCCGCGCCGATGCCGAAGAGCTTCGATTCGACCGCATCGAGGTGGTGCTTCGCGTTGAGTTTCTCGGCGAAGACCTTGTCGAGCGATTCGGCGAGACGGACGCGGGGTGCGGCGCGGTCGAAGGGCGTGTCCTTGGAGCCGTCCGGTATCCAGACGTTGGTGACGGTGCGGGTGCCGAGCTTCTTGCCGAAATGCGCGCCGATGCGGCGGGAGGCGACGCAGTGGGCGATCCAGAACTCGCGGATGGCCTTATCGGGATGGGAAAGGGTAGCCTCGGCGGACTTGGGATGGGAAAAATTGGAGGGGTTGAAGTCGAGCCCGTGCAGCTTGCGTTCCTGCGCCCAGTCCACCCAGGAGGAGAAGTGCTTCGGCTCGATGGCGTCGCGGTCCACGGGCTTGCCGGCGAAGTCGGCGTAAATGGCGTGAAGGTTCAGGCGATGGCGTCCGGGAAGCAGCTTCAGGACGAGATCGAGGTCCTGACGGAGCTGGTCAAGGGTGCGGGCCTTGCCGGGATAATTGCCGGTGGCTTGGATGCCACCGCCGGAAAGGGTGGCGTCGGCCTTTTCGAAGCCGCCGACGTCGTCGCCCTGCCAGCAGTGGAGCGAGATGGGTGTGGCCGCGAGGGTGGCGAGGGCGTTCTCCACATCCACGCCGAACGCCTGATAGGCCGCAGATGCCGCCGCGAACGCGGAAGCGGAAGAGACGGCGGAAGACGCCAGGGAACGGACGGGGCGGGACTTGGACGAGGAAGACATGACAGGGTCGGGAGGTTGTTTGATAGATTTTGGTAGATTTCGAGCAATTTCTTTCAAGACAGGCCAGGGAGATGAATGTAGCGGGAAGCGCCCGCGACCCGTTCCGAGCCCGGGTCGCGCACGCTCCCGCTACCTCTCCAAACCGGGCCACGCCACGGCGGGTGCGAGGCCCCCATCCTGCCCTTAAACCCGATCACGTCCGCCGGGCGCTCGTGTCGGCGGGACGCCGCAGTTTTTTCGGATATTCGGCGATGGCATGAAGCCCCCGGCTCTCCCTGCGCTGGAGGGCGCAGGCGACGATGAGTTCGGCGACTTGGATGAGATTGCGCAGCTCAAGCAGGCGGGGATCGACGGAGAAATTCCAGTAATACTCCTGAATCTCGCGCGAAAGGTTGGCGATGCGGGTGCGGGCGCGCTCGAGGCGTTTGGTCGTCCGCATGATGCTCACGTAATCCCACATGGTGCGACGCAGTTCGTCCCAGTTGTGCGCGATGACGACACGCTCATCCTGGTCGCCGCCGCCGAGGTCGCGCCAGTCCGGGATGACGGGCGCCGGCGCATCCGCCTTTTGAATACGGGCGAGGTAGGCGTCCACCGCGGCAGCGCCGCGGTGGGCCATGACGACGGCCTCGAGAAGCGAGTTGGAAGCGAGGCGATTGGCGCCGTGCAGGCCGGTGCAGGCGACCTCGCCGCAGGCATAAAGACCAGGCAGCGTGGTCTCGGCGGAGAGGGTGGTAGCCACGCCGCCGCAGGTGTAGTGGGCAGCGGGCACCACGGGGATCTTCTGTTTCGCGATGTCGATCCCCTCCCCGGCGCAAACGCGGTAGATGAGCGGAAAACGCGAGCGCAAAAAGGCCGCGTTGCGGTGGGTGATATCGAGCCAGACGTGGGGCGCGCCGGTGCGCTTCATTTCGGCGTCGATGGCGCGGGCGACGATGTCGCGCGGGGCGAGGTCGGCCTGGGGATGGTAGCGGGCCATGAAGGCCTCGCCCTCCACGTTGCGCAAGATGGCCCCCTCGCCGCGCACCGCCTCGCTGATAAGGAAACGCTTGCCGGAGAGCGAATACAGCGCCGTGGGATGGAACTGGATGAACTCCATATTCCGAACCTCCACGCCAGCGCGGTAGGCCATGGCGATGCCGTCGCCGGTGGCGATGTCGGGATTGGTCGTGTAAAGATAGACCTGCCCGGCCCCGCCGGAACTGAGCATGACGACTGGCGCGTGGAAGGTGACGACCCGGCCGTCGCGCACGTCGAGGGCGTAGACGCCGGCCACGCGGTCTGCGGCGGGCGCGTGGCGCGTGGCGCGCCTTCTGGCGCCCGATTTCTTCTTCGCGAGCTTGCCGGTGGTGACTACGTCGATGGCGAAAAAGTGCTCGAAGAGCGCCACCCGCGGCTCGCGCGAGATGGCCTTGATGAGGGCGCTTTCGATGGCATTTCCGGTCATGTCCTTCACGTGAAGGATGCGGCGTTCGCTGTGGCCGCCCTCGCGGCCGAGATCGTAGGCGCCCTCGTGGTCGCGGGAGAACTTGAGCCCGAGGTCGATCAGTTCCCGCACTCGGGCAGGGCCGTCGGCCACGATTTGTTTCACCACCTTGCGGTCGCAAAGGCCATCGCCGGCGACGAGGGTATCGGAAACGTGCTTGGCAAAGTCGTCCGTCTCCGCGGTGACGACGGCGATTCCGCCCTGGGCGTAGTTGGTGTTGGAGTCGGCCTTGTTTTTCTTGGTGAGGATGGCGACGGAGCGTCCCTGCCGAGCGACCTTCAGCGCGAAACTCAGGCCGGCGATGCCGGAGCCGATCACGAGCACGTCGAAGGCCCGCGCCAGGGGCGTGGCGCCGTCTGCGGCGAGGGGGGCGGCGGGGTCGCTCACGGCCTAGAGCACGATGTTGTCGATCAGGCGGGTCTCCTCCATCCACACGGCGACGGCCATGACGGACTGCCCGGGCACCACCTCGCGGACCGGCTCCATCGAATGGCGGTCCACGAGCGAGACATAGATCACGCGGATGCGGCGTTGCTGGCTGAGGATATGGGTGGCCTCGGCCACGAGCCGGTCGGCGCGACGCTCGCCACCGGCGACCATGTCGCGCGCCTTGAAAAGGGCCTGGCTGATAGCGAGCGCTTCCTGGCGCTGGGTGGTGGAAAGGTAGCGGTTGCGCGAGCTCATCGCGAGGCCATCGGGTTCGCGCAGGGTCGGACCGACGACGATGTCCACCGAGAAGTTCAGGTCCGCCACCATCTTCTTGATCACGGCGACCTGCTGGGCGTCCTTCTGGCCGAACACCGCGATGTCGGGACGGCAGATGTTGAACAGCTTCGCGACCACGGTGGTCACGCCGCGGAAGTGCGTGGGCCGCGACACGCCCTCGAGCGGCTTGGCGACACGCTCTTCGGTGATGTAGGTGGAGTAGCCTTTGGGATAGATTTCCTCGCCCGAAGGGGCGAAAACGTAATCGGCGCCGGCGGATTCGCACTTGGCGACATCGGTCTCAAGCTCGCGCGGGTACTTGTTAAAATCCTCGCTTGGCGCGAACTGCGTCGGGTTTACAAAAACCGTCACCACGACCGCGTCGGCCCGTTCGGCGGCAAGGCGCACCAGGCTCAGGTGCCCGTCGTGGAGCGCTCCCATGGTGGGCACGAGCCCGATGATCTGGCCTTTGGAGCGCAGTTCGTAGGCGAGGGCCTGCATTTCTTGCACGGAACGGATGATTTGCATTGCGAAGGTTTGGTCCCTGGCGCCCGGCGCGGGCGACGGAGGGCTTGAACAAAGGCCTCCCGCGCCCCTTGTTCAAGCGTTTCACCCGTTTCCCACGCCATGATTCGCATCAACGAGAACTACCTGAAGCTCAAGGCCAGCTACCTCTTTTCCGACATCGCCAAGCGCGTCGGCGCCTATACCGCCGCCAACCCCGACAAGCCCGTCATCCGCCTCGGCATCGGCGACGTCACCGAGCCCCTGCCCCAGGTCTGCATCGATGCGCTCAAGGCCGGCGCCGAGGAGATGGCCCACCGCGCCACCTTCAAGGGCTACGGCCCGGAGCAAGGCTACGCTTTCCTCCGCGAGGCCATCGCCGCGAACGACTACGCCGCCCGCGGCTGCCCCATCGCTGCCGACGAGATTTTCGTCTCCGACGGTTCCAAGTGCGATTGCGGCAACATCCAGGAAATCTTCGCCACCGAGGGCCTGAAGCTCGCCATTCCGGACCCCGTGTATCCGGTCTACGTCGACACCAATGTCATGGCCGGCCGCACCGGAGCCAACCTCGACGGCCGTTACCAGGGCATCACCTACCTCGAGTCCACCCCGGCCAACGGCTACGTGCCCGCCATCCCCTCGGTCGCCACGGACCTGATCTACCTCTGCTTCCCCAACAATCCCACCGGCGCCGTCGCCACCAGGGAACAGCTCACGGCCTGGGTCGCCTACGCCAGGACCAACAAGGCCATCCTCCTCTTCGACAGCGCCTACGAAGCCTACATCCAAGACCCCGCCATCCCTCACTCCATCTACGAGATTCCCGGCGCCGACGAGGTGGCGATCGAGTTCCGCAGCTTCTCCAAGACCGCCGGCTTCACCGGCACCCGCTGCGCCTACACCGTGGTGCCGAAGAAACTCGTCGCCTACGACGCGGCCGGCAACGCCCACCCGGTCCATCCTCTCTGGAACCGCCGCCACACGACAAAGTTCAACGGCGTCTCCTACCCCGTGCAAAAGGCCGCCGCCGCCATCTACACCGAAGCCGGCAAGGCCCAGGTGAAGCAGATGGTCGCTTTCTACCTCGGCAACGCCGCCCTCATCCGCAAGGCGATGGCCGACCTCGGCTTCACGTGCATCGGCGGCGACAATGCCCCCTACATCTGGGTCAACACCGGCACGGACTCCTGGCAGTTCTTCGACAAGCTCCTCAACGAGGCCCAGGTCGTCTGCACTCCCGGAGCCGGTTTCGGCAAGTGCGGCGAGGGCCACGTCCGCATCAGCGCCTTCAACAGCCGCGAGAACGTCGAGAAGGCCCTCGCGCGCATCGCCGCCGCGCTGAAAAAGTAAACGTAGGCTCCCGAAAGTGGCTGCCGTCCACTCCAGGCGCGCGCGACCCTCTGGCCGCCGCGCCTTTTTCCTGCGGTAAAAACGCAAAACCGAAGCCGGGCATTCCCGCACACCCGCTTTCTGCTCGCCGGCTCCCACGCTGGCGCTTGGCTGGCGCGCACCCGATGCGCATCACCGGTCTCGCCCTCGTACCTCCGCCATCCGCCGCCGACTTGCCCCGCGTCACACCCGAGCTGCTCGCCTCGGTGCTCGCCCGCTACTCGCGTAGCAATGAAGGGATTCACGCCATCCTGCAGAAAGTCGACCCCGCCGATCCCGACGCCTCGATCGACCGCATCCTGAAATTCGTCGATTACGGCCACGCCTCCATCGGCGGCCTGACCGGCGGCCTCGCCATCGCTCTCGACGACGTATCGATGTGGCTCGCTTACAAGGTCTTCGAGATCGCCCAGATGGCCGACGGCCAGGAATCCTCCACCCGCTACATCACCCTCGCCCCCAGCGCCCTGCCCGAACCCGGGGCGCTCGGCATTCCCGACGACCTGGCTCCGCGCTGGCGCGAGGTCATGGGCCGCGCCTTCGCCGCCTACCAAGCCGAATACGGCCGGCTTGACGCCCTCGGCGCCGCCGAGCCGCAGCGCGTGCGCGTGCCCGCCGGGGCCAAGCCCGCCGTCGTCAGCCGCATCCGCAAAAACTACGCGCTCGACCGTGCCCGCTACTTCATCCCCCTCGCCACCCGCACCAACCTCGCCCTCGTGCAGAGTTCCCGCATGTGGGCGGCTACGGTAAAACATCTCGCCTCCCTCCCCCATCCCGAGGCCCGTGCGGCCGCCGATCTCATCCGTGGCGAGTTGTTGAAGATCTCACCCCGCCTCATGCGTCACAGCGTCGCCGAGAAAAGCTACGAAACCCAGGCCGCGGCCGAACTCGCCACCTCCTGCCGCCTGGGCCTCGCCCGCCTTTCCGCCGCTCCCCTGGCGGACCAGACTTGGGTGCACGTGGACCGCGCCACTCCTCCCTTCCTCGCCGAGGAACAGACCGTGCCCGACGCCCTTTCCGCCCGCGCCAACCGCTACGGCCAGCAAGGCACTGGGACCCGGCGCATGCGCGTGAGTTTTGCTTGGAACAATCTGGCGCTTGCCGAGTTACGCGACCTCAACCGCCATCGCACCGGCCACCGGTATACGCCGCTCATCCAGGCGGGCTTTTATCTGCCGCCGGAGATCGCCCATGCGAGCCACCAAGCCCTGCTCGAGGACCAAGCCGGTCTCACCCGCGAGCTGCTCGGCCGCGGTTCCCCCGCCTACGTTTATACCCTCCTGCTCGGCGCTCAGACCCCCTTCGAGCACTCGACCCACGCCGACAAGTTCATCTACGAGGCCGAACTCCGTACCGGCCTCGGCGCCCACTACCGCTACGCCGAGCACCTTTCCGCCGCGCTCTCCGGTTTTTTCGAGCAGGTCCCCGAAGCCCGTGGCTGGGTGGTCGAAGGCACGGCCGAGCCGGAATAACCTTGCCCCCGACGGACCCCACAAATGCCATTCCGTGTCATGAAATTCGCCGTCGGCCTTACCCTTGCCGTACTCGCGACGCTCCTTCCCGCCCAGGCCGCGCCCGGCCGAATCGATGCGAGCAAGCGCGCCTCCCGCGTCTCCACCGAGGAAAGGGCCGTATTGCCGGAAAACAAACCCATCGAGCGCAACGAAGTGCTGATGGACAAACGATTCGATACCCAGACGGTCCCTCGCAAGGAGGCCGCGGTCGGCGAGCGCCGCAGCTCCATCGTCGTCGGGGAAACCCGGGAAAAGGAACGCTACGTCACGCCCGATCCGAAAAAGTACGATGTCATCGAGCGTAAGGAAAGTCCCTGGGCGGGCAAAAAGTCCCGCTATTCCACTTCTGAGGACGCCTACCGCTCCAAGGTCGCGATCCGCTTCCAGGACAAGATCGGCGACGCCTCGCCGATCACCAAGGACGTGAAGCCGGTGGTCTCGCAGCGCACCACCTTCGACAAGATCAACCGCTTCGTCTTCCGCAAAAACTCCGACCAGACCGTCTCCGTCACCAGGGCCGGCAGCGAACGGCCCGCCGGCGACGCCGCCGGAAGCTCCTCGCCCGCCGCCGCCAGCCCGCGCTGATCCTTCTCTTCCTTTCCTCGCTCCCATCCCGGCCCGCCTCTCCCCACCGCCTCCTAAATCGCGTGAAACCCTTTCGCGTCCTGCAGTTCAACATGCAGTTTGGTCAGGTCTGGGACGACCGCGACCCGAACAACGCGCCGGTTCGCGTCGAGGACGCCATCGCCGAGATCGTGCGCCACGATGCCGACATCATTCATCTCCAGGAAGTCGAGCACGCCCGGCCGTCCGCCGACCCGCGGTATCCGGCGCCTAACTACGAGCGCCTGTGCGCCGCGCTGCCGGCCTACCACTCGCATTTCGCCTACCCGAAGCCCGACCCCCGCGAGCTGCCCTTCGGCATCGGCCTGGCCATTTTCTCCAAGACCCCGCTCCGCCGAACTTTCGCCGAGGATCTGCCCTCGCCGCCGATCGAATTCGATTTCTACGGGGAAAAAAAGACCCCCACCGACCGGCTGCTCATCGGCGCCAGGACCGAGATCGCCGGCCGGGAGCTCGCCCTGCTCAACACCCACCTGCTCGCGTTTTTCATGCTCAAGACCGACAGCCGCGCTCATCCCGGCCAGCGCGAGCAGGTCGCCCGCCACCTGCGCGCCGCCGACGGCACTCCGACTCTCCTGACCGGCGATTTCAATGTGCGCGACCACGTGGGTCTCGCCACCCAGTTCGCCGCCGAAGGTTTCGCCACCGCGCAGAGCACGCAGACCACGTGGCGCCGCCAGCCCTACGTGCTCGACCACATTTTTTACAACGCGCCTCTCCGCTGCGTCCACGTCGAGGTCGTGCCTACCCTGGCCAGCGACCACCATGTGCTCATCGCCGACTTCGTCTGGGCTTAAAGGCGCTGCCGACCAGTATCTTGTCCGCGGGAAACCCGGCTCGCCAGCCGCCCTTGGAGGTCTGCCCTGGCAACGCCTCTCGCCCCCCCGGTTTCCTCGGCGTATAACCGGGCACTTGGAGCTTGGCCCGGATTTTCCCCGTGCGTAACGAGTCGCAATGAACGTGCGATTACCATGAGTTTGCCGTCCCCGGAAGCCCGCGCTTCCAACCTTTTTTCTGTCTTCGCCGGGATGATTTTGATCGTCGGCCTCGTCCTCTCTTGGTGGGCCGCGAACGCCGCCAGGCGGCAATACTTGGTCGAGGCGAACCTGCGCTTCGCCCGCTTCGCCGACCGCCTGAGCGCGGACATCGACCGCCGGGCCAACCTGCCGGTCTACGGCCTAAAGGGCGCGCGCGGCGTCTATGCGGCCAGCGAACAGGTCACCCGCGAGGAATTTGCCGCCTACGTTGCCTCCCGCGAGCTGGCCGTCGAGTTCCCCGGCGTTCTCGGCATCGGTTTCATCGAACGCGTGGCGCGGGAGAACCTCGGCGCCTTCGTCGCGGCCGCGCGCGCGGACGGAGCCGACGATTTTTCCGTACGCGCCTCGGGCGAGGCATCCGATCTCTACGTGGTCAAATACATCTACCCCCGCGAGCCGAACAAGGCCGCCGAGGGTTACGACGTCGGCTCCGAATCGATCCGCCGTGCCGCAGTCGAACAAGCCGTCCGCACCGGCCGCCCCACTTTCACCGCCCGTATCACCCTGGTGCAGGATGCCCGGCGGCGCGCCGGCTTTCACTATCTCCTTCCCATTTTCCGGAACGGCCAGCCCGCCTCCACTCCGGAGGAACGCAAGGCCGCGCTCCTCGGGCTCGTCTACGCCCCGATCGTCGTCGACGACCTGCTCGCCGACGTCGTGGCCGGAAGCGACCACCTGCTCGACGTGGAGATCTTCGACGGCACCAAGCCCTCGGCCGACACCCTGATCCTCGACTCCGACGACACGCTCGACGCGAACCCCCCCGCCAGCCAGGCCGGTCCGACCCGTGGCGGCCATCTCTTCCATCGCGTGGACACGATCCCCATCGGCGGCCGCATCTGGACGCTCGTGCTCACCTCCACTCCGGCCTTCGAGGCCAGCGTCGAACGCCGCGTGCCGATGCTGATCGGCGTCGCCGGCACGCTCGCGACGTTACTCCTCGTCGGAACCCTCTTTGGCCTGAGCCTGAGCCGCTCCCGCGCGCTCACGCTGGCCCGACAGATGACAGCCAGCCTCCGCGTCGCAGAGGCCGAGTCGCGTCGCCTGGCCATGGTCGCCAGCCGCACCAACAACGCTGTCGTCATCGCGGACCCCGAAGGCCGGATCGAATGGGTCAACGAGGGTTTTACCCGCCTGACCGGCTACGTCCTTCACGAAGTCCGGGGCCGTATCCCGGGCTCTTTTCTCCGAGGTCCGGCCACCGACGCGGTTGCCCGGGCCGAGATGCGCGATGGCATTCGGGAGGGCCGTGGTTTTCACCTCGAAGTCGTCAACTACCGCAAGGACGGCACCGACTACTGGGTGGACGTCGAGGTCCAGCCTCTGCGTGACGAGGCCGGCCGGCTCACCGGTTTCATGTCGATCGAGAGCGACATCACCGCCCGCAAGGTGGCCGAGCAAAAGCTGATTGCCGGCGAACAGCGCCTCCGTGCCCTGACCGACCATGCCCCGGGCGTTCTCTTCCAACTGGTCGTCTCCGCGGAGGGCACGCTTTCCGTGCCGCTGCTCAGCAAAGGCTTTCGCGAGCTCTTCGGGCGCGATCCCGAGCCCTTCATGCAACGTCCCGCGCGCCTCGTCACCCTGGTGCCGCGCGCCTCCCGCCGGGCCGTGTTCGCATCGCTCGAACATGCCCTCGCCCACGACCAGCCCTGGGCCCACACTTTCCAGGTGCGCGCCTCCCGCGGCGAAACCCACTGGGTCGCGGTCCGCTCTTCGGTGCACGCCGTCCCCGCCGGTTCGCGCAGCTGGTTCGGCGCCCTCGCCGACGTCACCGAACAACAACACGCCCGCCAGGCCGCCGAGCAGGCCAGCGTCGCAAAGAGCCAGTTCCTGGCGATGATGAGCCACGAAATCCGCACCCCGATGAACGGCGTCATCGGCATGACCTCCCTGCTCCTCGAGACCAAGCTCACCCCCGAACAGGTCGAGTTCACCGAGATCATTCGCAACAGCGGTGAAACCCTGCTCACCCTGATCAACGACATCCTCGACTTCTCCAAGATCGAGTCCGGACACCTCGATCTCGAAAACGAAGTGTTCAACCTGCCCGAGTGCGTCGAGAGCGCCCTCGATCTCTTCGCCCAGCGTGCCGCGCAAAAGGGCGTGGACCTTCTCTACGAGATCGCCGACGGCGTGCCTCGCGAATTGCGCGGCGACGTCACCCGCGTACGCCAGGTCCTGGTTAACCTGCTAGGCAACGCGCTCAAGTTCACCGAACGGGGCGAGGTCGAGCTCTCGGTCGCGCCCGCGGAGGAGGCCGACGGCCGCCGCCTCCTGCGCTTCTCGGTGCGCGACACCGGCATCGGCATCCCGCCCGAAGCGGTAGGCCGCCTGTTTCGCTCCTTCAGCCAGGTGGACGCCTCCACCACCCGCAAATACGGCGGCACCGGCCTCGGCCTCGCCATCAGCAAGCGGCTCGCCGAGATGATGGGCGGCCGCATGTGGGTCGAAAGCGCCCCGGGCGTCGGCTCCACCTTCCACTTCACCATCGCGGCCGAGTGGGTCGCCCCGGGGCCCCGCCGCTTCCTGGCCGGTTCGCGGCTCAGCCTGCACGCCTTGCGCCTGCTCGTGGTGGACGACAACGCCGCCAACCGCCGCATTCTGGCCAACCTGGCCGCCAAATGGGGGCTCGTCGCCTCCCTTTACGAAAACGGCCGCGCCGCGCTCGACTCCATCGTCGCCGGCGCCCGTTACGATGTCGGCATCGTGGACATGCAAATGCCGGCCATGGACGGTCTCATGCTCGCTCACGCGATCCGGGCCCTGCCCCAGGGAGGCGGGTTTCCCCTGCTGCTGCTCACCTCCATGGGCCATCCGTTCACCGAGGCTGAGCGGGGGCTCTTCTCCGCCATTCTTTTCAAACCCGCCAAACCCTCCCAGGTTTTCGACACTCTCGCCCGCATCTGCGGCGCGGCCGAGCCGGGCGTCGCCGCGCTGGCAGCCATTCCGACTCCCACGCCCGCAAGCGACACCCGCGAGACCCACGCCGAGCGCATACTCCTCGCCGAGGACAACGCGGTTAACCAAAAGGTGGCGCTGCACATGCTCGCCCGCCTCGGCTACCGTGCCGACCTTGCCGGCAACGGCCTGGAGGCGCTCGAAGCGCTCACGCGCCAGGCCTACGATATCATTCTGATGGATGTGCAGATGCCCGAGATGGATGGCTTCGAGGCCTCGCGCCGCATCAAAGCCGGCCCGCCCTCCGAGAGCGGGCGCCACCCCTGGATCATCGCGCTCACCGCCAATGCGATGGAGGGCGACCGCGAACGTTGTCTCGCCGCCGGCATGGACGACTACCTGGGCAAGCCCATGCGCGCCACCGATCTCGCCGCCGCCCTCGCCCGGGCCCGCGAGGCCCGCGCCGGCCGCTGAAAAGAGGCCCATGATCCTAATAGGCCCTGCAGGCCTTGTGGTTTTCCTCACACGGGCGTGCCACCCGTTCACACGTGGCGCACCAAGTCCGCGGTCGGGAAGCGCACCTTTTTCGCCGCGGCATATTTGTCGCTCTCCGCCCGGTAGCCGGCGGCGCAAGCGACCACGGTGGCGAACTCGGTGCCCTTCAAGCCGAGCACCTCGTCGTAGGCCGGCGGGTTGATGCCCTCCATCGGACAGGTGTCCACGCCGAGCAGCGCCGCCGCGGCCATGAACTGGCCGAGCGCGATGTAAATCTGCTTGGTCGCCCATAAGTCGAGCTGGCCGGCCTCGGTGACGCGTTTCACGAAACCGCTCAGCACGGACCGATAGCCGGCCAGCTGCTCGAGCGTGCCGCCGCGGACTTCCACCTGGCGGGCCAGGAAACGGTCGATGTAGGCCTCGTCGACGTTCTTGCGCACCGCGAAAACCACATGATGCGAGGCATCCGTGACCTGGGTCTGGTTCCAGGACACGGGCAGGAGCCGCGCCTTCACCGCCGGATCGGTGACGACGATGAACTTCCAGGGCTGAAGGCCGAAGGAGGAGGGTGAGAGGACAAGCGCCCGCTCGAGCGCCGCCCAGAGATCGGCCGGGATTTTTTTCGCGGAATCGAACTGCTTGGTCGCGTAGCGCCATTCGAGCGCGGCAGTGAGCTGGTCGGTTGGGATCGGTGTCATGGAGGAAGCGCGGCGCGGCGAAGGTGGAAGCCTCTGCGCCCCGGGTTCAAGCCGCGAGGAAGGGATAGTCGGTGTAACCGGCGCGCGAGGCCGTGGCGTAGAAGGTCGAGGTGTCCGGCTGGTTGAGCGGGGCGTTTTTCAGGAAACGCGCCGGCAGGTCCGGGTTCGCGAGGAAGGGCACGCCATAGGCGATGGCGTCGGCCAGCCCCTCGCGGAGCGCAGCCTCGCCGGCATCACGCGTGAAGCCGCCGTTGCGCACCAGGGCGCCGGAGAAATGTTTTCGCGCGACGCGGGCCAGCTCGTATTCCTCGGGACGGTCGAAGTTGGCGTGACGCAGTTCCAGGAAGCCCAGGCCGCGCTTCTCGCCCTCGGCCGCCACATGGGCGACGAGCCTCGCCGGATCGGAGTCTTTCATGTCGTTGTAAGGCACCAGCGGCGAGATTCGCAGGCCCACCCGCCCGATGCCGAAGACCTTCGCCGCCGCGTCCACCACCTCGAAAAGCAAACGGGCGCGGTTGGCGATCGGGCCGCCGTAGGCATCGCCGCGATCGTTCACGCCATCGCGCAGGAACTGGTCGAGGAGATAACCATGGGCGCCATGGATCTGCACGCCGTCGAAACCGGCGATCTTCGCATGCTCGGCGGCCCGGTGGAACAGCGCGACAATCCCGGGGATCTCGTCGGTGCGGAGCGGCCGCGGCACGGGGTAGGCCAGGTTTCCCCGAGGGGTGTGGATGGTGTCGTCGCGGATGGGCTGGTTGGAGGACGAAACCGGCTGCACGCCGGCATTCAGCACGGAATGGGTGGCGCGGCCCGGATGCCAGATCTGGAGATAAATGCGGCCGCCAGCGGCGTGCACGGCGTCGGTGACGCGCTTCCAGCCGGCGACGTGGGCGGTCCCATGGATGCCGGGCTGGTGGGGCCAGGCGAGGGCGTCGGCGGCGACCATCGTGGCCTCGGCGATGAGCAGGCCCGCCGAAGCGCGCTGGCGGTAATAGTCCACCATGAGTTCGCCGGGGACGTTTTCGGCGTCGGCGCGCACCCGGGTAAGCGGGGCGAAAAGCACGCGATTGGGAATGGAAAGCGAACCGAGCTGGGTGGGACTGAGGAGTTGCATGAGAGGACGGAGTGAAGGGGAGAAAAAGTGGCAAGCGGCGCGGCGTTTTGCACACGCCGCGTCCGGGAAAAAAAAGCACGGAACCCGCGGCTCAGCGCGCCGCGGCCAGCGCGGCCGACAAGGTGGCGGCGGACTGGATGCCGGTGAAGCGGGCCACCTCGCGGCCGCGGCGCAGCACGAGCAGCGTGGGGATGGCGCGCACGCCGAAGGTCCCGGCTACCTCGGGAGCTTCGTCCACGTCGAGCTTGGCGATCACGGAACGCCCGCCCTCGGCGGCGGCCAGCGAATCGAGGATGGGCCCCTGCGCCTTGCACGGGCCGCACCAAGGCGCCCAGAAATCGACGAGGACCGGGCGCTCGTCCGAGGTGGCCACCGCGGCGGGAAACGACTCGGAGGTGAGATGGAGGGGAAGGGTGGTGATCATGGCAGGAAAAGGTGGCGAATTGCGGGAGGTGGACGTGACAAGGCGGCAGGATGGAGCCGCAGGCGGCTCATTCGCGGACACGGCTGAGCGGAACGGTCAGCCGCCCGAGCAGGGCATCGTCCCATAACGGGGCGGGCGGCTCATTCCGGAACCGACCGCCTCCCCCGAGGGCGGCGAGACGGGCGGCTTGCGAGGAGGTCGCCGCATGATGGGCAATGGCTTCGGCGGAAACGCGACGGAGGGTACGCGGGAAATGGGCGTTGATATGGATATTCATTGGACCGCATGTAGTTGACTAATTAGTAAATAGCGGGTTCAAAAAAACGCGCAGGGTTTCTGCGCGGAAGAGAAAAAGAACGCGCTCAGCCTGCGGCGGAAGGAGCGGAGACCTTCACCCGCAGTAACTCGAAGCCGAGCGCGGGAAGAGACTTGAGGAGCGAAAGATCGTTCATGATGCGGGCCTGGCCGACCAAGCCCTCGATCAGCCCGTAAAGGGCGAGCGCTTTCTGAGCCGGATCGCAGGGCTCGATCACCCCGGCGGCCACGGCATCGCGGATGGCGGATTCGTAGTAACGGCGCTTGCGGGCGAGGATGTCGCGCACCACGGCTGAAATCTCCGCCTCGGTGGTGCAGACTCCCGTGCCGACCGAGCAGATCGGACAGCCCAGCACGCGTCCGTGTTTGGCGGCCTTCTCGCTCTGATTGGTGTAGACCGCCTCCAGGTAGCCGCGCAGCCGCTCCAGCGGCTCGGCCGAGGGGGAAAAATGCGAATCGAGGAAGGGCTTCCACTGGTTCTTCCACATGTCTTCCAAGGCGGCGATCGCCAGCTCGGCCTTGCCCGGAAAAAAGTAGTAGAAACTGCCCTTGCGCACATCCGCGCGTTTGCAGATGTCGTCGATCGTCACGCCGCCATAGCTCGCCTCCCAGATGAGGTCGAGGGCGGCAGCCATCAGGCGTTCTTTGGCGTCGGAAGTTCGTCCCATGATGGCCAGAGCAATAGTTGACTATTTGTCTATTGCAAGGGGAAAAATCCTTTCGCTGCCCTCGTTCGTCCCTGCACGGACCAAATCGGAACGTGAAAAAACCCGCTCGCCGAACACGCTGATGCGTTCCGTCCCATGTCCGCGCCGCCTCCCACTTCCCCCCCGCCCACCGACCTGCAACTCGTGCGGCGTCTGTTCGGCCTGGCGTGGCGTTACCGGGGGCGCTGTCTGCAGGTGATTCTCCTCCAACTGGTCCTGCTCGGGCTCGGCATTGCCGGCCTGGCCGCGACCGGCCTGGGAATCGACTACGTGCGTCATGTGGCGGCCGGGGTCGGGTCGGACGGAAAGGCCATCGTGCCCATGCCTCACGTGCCTTTTCTGCCGGGCCCGCCGGAAGGCTGGCCGCCCATGCGGGTCCTGGCCCTCATCGCCGGCGGTATCCTGGCCTGCTCCGCCCTGCGCGCGTGGCTGAACTACGTCTACGCCGTGGCGGTGAACATCCTGGTGCAGCAGCGCCTTGTGGTGGACCTGCGCAGCGAGGTCTACGCCAAGCTCCAGCGGCTCGATTTCCGCTTCTACGACGCCAATACCACCGGCTCGATCATCACCCGCGTGACCGGCGACGTGCAGAACGTCCGCATGTTCCTCGACCAGGTGCTTATCCCGAGCGTGATCATGGGCGTGTCGCTCGCGGTCTATGTCGCCTACATGGCAAGCCTCAGCCCGGCGCTCACCGCCGCCTGCCTCGCCACCACCCCCGTGCTCGCGATCGCCTCGGTCGTGTTTTCCCGGCACATCCAGCCGCGCTACGCCGCCAATCGCATCCTGGTCGAGCGGGTGGTGCAGCACTTCACCGAGTCGCTCCAAGGCATACAGGTCATCAAGGCCTTTGGCCGGGAAGAGGAGGACCGCGCCGCCTTCCTGGCGCGCAACGACGAGGTTCTCGGGCAGCAACGCGGCGTGTTCTGGCGCGTGAGTCTGTTCTCGCCCGGCGTCGGCCTGCTCACCCGCGTGAATCTGCTCGTGCTGATCGGCTTCGGCGGCTGGCTCGTCATCCAGGGCCGCCTGCCCCTCGGCGCGGGCCTGGTCGTCTTCGCCGGCCTGCTCGAGCAGTTCTCCGGCCAGGTCAATCAGGTCGCCACCATCGTGAATAGCGTGCAGCAGTCGCTCGTCGCCTCGCGCCGCGTGTTCGAGATCCTCGACGCCCCCGTCGCCGTGCGTGACCGGCCCGGTGCCGCCCCGCGCGAGGTCCTGGCCGGCTCGGTGCGTTTCGAAGGCGTGAGCTTCGGCTACGCCGGGGCCGACACGCTGGTTCTACACGACATCGACCTCGAGGTCCCCCCCGGCCGCTGCGTCGCCATCCTCGGCGCCACCGGCTCGGGCAAAAGCGCCCTGATGAGCCTCGTGCCGCGCTTCTTCGATCCCCACGCCGGCCGCGTGCGGGTGGACGGGACCGACGTCCGCGACTACCGCCTCGCCGACCTGCGCCGCGGCATCGGCATCGTGTTCCAGGAAAGTTTTCTCTTCTCCAACACCATCGCCGCCAACCTCGCCTTCGGCGCACCCGACGCTACCCGCGAGCAGATCGAGCGCGCCGCCCGCATCGCCCAGGCCCACGACTTCATCTCCGCCCTCCCGCAGGGCTACGACACCGTGCTCGGAGAGGGCGGCAACACCCTCTCTGGAGGACAGCGCCAGCGCCTCGCCCTCGCCCGCGCCCTCGTCCACGAGCCCGCCATTCTCCTGCTCGACGACCCCACCGCCGCCATCGACGCCCGCACCGAACACGAGATCTTCGCCGCGCTTGACAGCGCCATCAGCGGCCGCACCACATTCATCGTCGCCCATCGCGTCAGCACCCTGCGCCGCGCCGATTTCATCATCGTGATGGAAAACGGCCGCCTCGTGCAACGCGGCACCCACGCCGAGCTCCTGCGCCAACCCGGCGCCTACCGCCGGGTGGCCGCCCTGCAGTTGCTCGACGCCCGCGAACTCGAGGCCGGCCCGGCCGGCGCTCCGGAGGAAAATGCCGCTTGAAATCCGCCCCGCTCCCGCCAGCCGCCGGCACGCCCGCTCCCGCTCCGGAAATCGTCGGCGGCCTCGATCCGCGCCACCAGCTCACCGTCGTCACCCGGCGCCGGGGCGAGGAGGACGACGAGATTCCCCAGCGTCCGCTCGAGTGGAGCCTGGTGCGCCGCCTTTGGAGCTACGGCGCCGTGCTTCGGGCCAAACGCAACGCCCTCGTCGCCCTCACCGTCCTGCGCTCCATCCAGCTTCCCGCCCTCACCTGGATCCTCAGCTCCGCCATTGCCGGCCCGGTCGCCGGCCACGACATCCGCGGCCTCTTCTGGATGGCCGCGGCCTATGCCGGCCTCGCGCTCGTCACCGAGGGCATGTTCCACTTCCGCATGCGCTACGCCCAGGAACTGGGCGAGACCGTGGTGCACCGCCTGCGCGTCGACCTGTTCTCCAACATCCAGCGCCAGCCCATGGCGTTCTTCCACCGGACCAAGCTCGGCCGCGTGCTCGGCCGCGTGACCTCCGATGTCGAGGCCCTGCGCGCCGCCATCCAGGACGTGTTTTTCGTCTCCATCGTGCAGTTCGGTCACATGGCCGTCGCCGCCGTACTCATGCTCTGGCTCGACCCGGTTATGTTCCTGATCGTGCTCGGCCTCGCGCCCATCCTCTGGAAGCTCAACCTTCATTTCCGCGACCGGATCAGCCGCCAGGCTCGTGCCACCACCGAGAGTTTCTCGCGCGTCACCGCCACCCTCGTCGAATCGGTCAACGGCATCCGCGTGACCCAGGGCTTCGTGCGCGAGAGCCTGAACACCGGCTTCTTCCGCTCCCTGCTCGCCGACCACTCCCGGCACAACACCAACCTCGCCCGCAGCTCCGCCATCCTTCAGCCCATGCTGGAGCTCAACAACCAGTTCTTCATCGCCGCCCTCCTCCTGCTCGGCGGCTGGCGCGTCTTCGCCGGCCGCATGGACGCCGCGGAGGTCATCCAGTTCTTTTTCTTCGCCGGCCTCTTCTTCAGCCCGCTCGCGGTAATAGGAAACCAATACAACCAGGCCCTCGTCGCCATGGCGGGCGCCGAGCGCGTCTTCCGGCTGATCGACCTCAAACCCGACTGGGAAGACGCCCCGGATGCGGTGGACCTGCTCGACCCGCGGACGATTTCAGCCGCCCCCCCGCCGATGGCCGCGCCGGCCTCCTCTCCGGTTCCGGCGGCCGGCGCCCTAGGCTCCACCGGACTGCGGGTCGAGTTCGACCGCGTTACCTTCGGCTACGAGCCCGGCCGCCCCGTGCTGCGCGAGGTGAGCTTCACCGCCGAGCCCGGCCAGACCGTCGCCCTCGTCGGCCACACCGGCAGCGGCAAGAGCTCCATCATCAATCTCGCGACCAAGTTCTACCTGCCCGATTCCGGCGCGGTGCGGCTCGACGGCCGCGAGATCCGCACCCTCGCCGGCCGCTCCATCCACCGGCAGCTCGGCCTCGTCACGCAGCAGAACTTCCTCTTCGGCGGCACCGTGCTCGACAACCTTCGTTTCGCGCGCCCAGGCGCGACGGAGGGCGAAGTCCGCGCCGCCGCCGCCGCGCTCGACTGCCTCGACGTGTTGGAGGCGCTGCCGCGCGGCCTCCATACCGAGGTCGGCGAACGCGGCGCCGGCCTTTCCCTCGGCCAGCGCCAGCTCGTGTGCTTCACCCGCGCCTTCCTCGCCGATCCGCGCCTCGTCATCCTCGACGAGGCCACCAGCTCCATCGACGCCCTCACCGAGGCCCGCCTCCAGGCCGCGCTGGCCACCCTCGTGCGCGGCCGCACCAGCCTGGTCGTGGCCCACCGCCTCAGCACCATCCGCCGCGCGGATCTCATCCTCGTCCTCGACCAGGGCATGATCGTGGAGCGCGGCGCGCACGAGGCGCTCCTCGCCGCCGGCGGCCCCTATGCCCGGCTCCACGCCCAGTTCGCCTCCGGCGGCGCGGCCAACGCGTAACCATTTTCCAACTACACAGGCCGGCGGCCGCGGCCGTCCCCCGCGCCGGCCGGCCTCCAGCATCGGCGGGGCGCCTTCGCAAGTTCGATTTTTCTCCTCTGAAAACGCCGGATTTACCTCGGAAAAATGCGATTGCTTTCGCCCCGCCCGCCCCTACGCCCGAATCCGCTATGGCAACCTCCAAACGTAAACCCAACGCCGCCTTCATGAAACCGGTTCAGCCTGACGAAGCCCTTGCGGCCGTCGTCGGCGCGAAGCCCCTCCCCCGCACCGAGCTCACCAAGAAGCTCTGGGACTACATCAAGAAGAACGGTCTCCAGGACAAGAAGGTGAAGACCCAGATCAACGCCGACGACAAGCTGAAGGCCATCTTCGGTGGCAAGAAGTCCGTCAGCATGTTCGAGATGACCAAGCTCGTCTCGGGTCACATCAAGAAGTAAGCCCTTTAGTCGTCCCCAAGACGCTAAATTCCCAAGCCGCCGGCGCCACGCGCGTTAGGCGGCTTTTTTCGGAGAGGAACAAGCTCCCCGCCTGCACTTCCGGGGACTTTCCCCGCGTCGCCCCGCCCTTGCCGCCGCGAACCGGAAGGCCTGCGCCGCTAAAAATCCTGCCTCAGTCCCCCTTCGCCAGGAAGCCCAGGATATCGTCGGCCTGCTGCTTGGTGGAGCCCTTGTGGTCGGCGTAGACCACCCGGCCATCGTGGACCAGGTAGGCCTGGCGGCTGGAAAATCCGAAGGCCGAGCCGACCCCGAAGGCGCTCAAGACCTTCTTTTCGGTGTCCGCCAGCAGAGTAAAAGGCAGGTTATACTTCTCCTTGAAGGCCGCCTGCCTCTCCGCGGTGTCGGTGCTCACCCCGATCACCGCGACGCCCTTTTCCATCAGTTTTTCATAGGCATCGCGCAGCGAACAGCCCTGCGCCGTGCAGCCCGGCGTGTCCGCCTTGGGATAAAAATAGACCAAGGTGTATTTGTTCTTCGCATACACGTCGGCCAGGTCCACCGGCGCGCCGGCCTGGTCCGGCGCCGTGGCGACCGGCGCGGGATCGCCGACGTTGACGGGGTTTCCGGAGGAAAGAGAGAACATGGCGAGGAAGAGTCCGGCGAAGGAGAAAAGGCGTCTCATGGCGATCTGGGTTCAGTCATCGAAACCTCGTTGCCCGCGCTCGCAAGCCCGCCCGACACGAATCATGGTGGCGCGAATCCGCTTCTCCCGCGCGCCGCCCGCGCACCGCTCCGTCTCGTCGCCCTCCGTGATCAAATAATTCCGCCATGTCCGGCCAAATCACCGACTGCATCGTCCTCCTCGGCCCCGAACTCGCACCCTTTCGCTGCGCCCGTTTCGCCTGGTCAGGCGACACCCTCACTGCGATCGACCGTATTCGCCCGGTGACCGCGCTGGATGACGGCTCGCTCGTCGTCATCCCCGGCCTCACCAACGGCCACACCCACCTGGGCGACTCCGCCCTGCCCGACGGCGCCACCGGCCTCACCCTGGAGCAGGGTTTCTTCCGGCCCGATGGCTACAAATACCGCGAACTCGCCAAACTGACCCGCGAGGCCCACCTGCCCCACCTCGAGGCCCATCTGCGCTACATGGCGCGCAGCGGCACCGTCTGCCACCTCGACTTCCGCGAGCAGGGCCTCGCGGGCGCAGAGTTGCTCCGCGCCGCGTCCGCCGCCACCGGCGTCGAGTCGATCATCCTGAGCCAGTTCAACGAGTCCCCCTTTTCCGAGGCCGAGCTCCGCGCCAACCCTCCCGGCCACGGGCTTCCGGCCGCCCACCGCGCCGAGTTGGAGCGCATGCTCGCCATCGCGGACGGGTTCTCCGAAAGCACGATGAACGATCTCACCGACACCGCCTGGACCGAGATCCGCGCGCTCACCGCCGCAAAGGGAAAACTCCGCGCCATCCACTGCCTCGAAAGCCCCGGCTATCGAGAACGCTCGCTCGCCATCACCGGCCGCGGCGATCTCGCCCGCGCGCTCGAACGCTACGACCCTCATCTCATCGTCCACCTCACCGTGGCCGACGCCGGGGAGATCGCCCTCCTCGTCCGCGCAAACAAGACCGGTGTCCTCAATCCCCGCGCCAATGCCAGCCTCGGCCTGCCGCTCCCGCCGGTCGCCGCCCTGCTTCGCGCCGGCGCCAATCTCCTCCTCGGCACGGACAACGGCATGCTCAACTCGCCCAATTTGTTCGCCGAGCTCGATTTCGCCTACAAGGTCGCCAAGTCCCAGTTCGCCGACGCCCTCTCGCCCGACCCCGCCGCGATCCTCAAGATGGCCACGAGCAACATCCGCCCCGTCCTCGGCTGCGACCACCCCGGCGCGCTCGAAGTCGGCTTGCCCGCCACCTTCGTGGTGCTCGATTTCACCAAAGGCCACCTGCGCCACACCCGCCACATCACGGCGAGCATCGTCACCCGCGTGACCCCCGACGACGTCCTCGCCACCTATCGTCAAGGACGGGCGCTGTATCGGAGCCCAAGCCTGTCTTAACCACGGAGGGCACGGAGACACGGAGGAGTCCGGGCATCCTCTCTTTCGCTTCCTGATTTCTCCGCTCCGTGCCCTCCGTGTTCTCCGTGGTTAACTAAACTCGATTCCTCCGCTTTCCGCCTCTCCGTCTTTATCCGTGGCCATCCGTGTGATCCGTGGTCAAAAATTCCGCTTTCATGACCTTCGCCGACTGGCAGTCCCTCGCCCCCGAAGCCGCCGCCCGCCTCGTCCACCAGCGCGTCGCCGCGCTCCCGCCCGCACAGCAGCGCGCCGCCCTCGCCTGGCTCGCACCCCAAGAACGTCTCGCCGCCGAACTCGCCGCGCCGGTCGCCGCTTCATCTTCAACTTCAAACTCCCCCGAAGCTCTCCGCGGCCTCCCTTTCGCCGCCAAGGACCTTTTCGACGCCGCGGGCCTGCCCACCTTCGCCGGCTCCGCCTTCCTGCCCGAAGTGCGGCCCACGCCCGCCGCCGACGGCGCCTTCATCCGCGATGTCCGCAAGGCCGGCGCCGCCCTCGCAGCCAAGGCCCACATGCACGAGTTCGCCTACGGCATCACCGGCGAGAATCCGCACTATGGCGACTGCGAGGTGCCCGGGCACCCCGGGCGGACCACCGGCGGCTCCTCCAGCGGCTCCGCCCTGCTCGTGAAAGCCGGGGTCGTCCCCTTCGCCCTCGGCACCGATACCGGCGGCAGCATCCGAGTGCCGGCCGCCTTCTGCGGTCTCTACGGCTTCCGCCTTACCCCGCGCCACCCCTGGATCGCCGACGGTTATCCGCTCGCCGAATCGCTCGACACCCCGGGTTTCTTCACCGCCAGCGCCGCCGACCTCCGGGTGCTGCTGGACGCGCTCGTGCCGGAACAGAGGTCCGCCTCTTCAACGTCATCTTCCAACCTGAACCGCGGGCCACGCGGCGCATGGCTTGCCTTGCCCGGCATCGATCCCGCCGTCGAACGCGCCTTCCTCGCCGCCGCCTCGCGTCTCGCCGATCCGCTGCCCGCCTCCACCGCCGGCGAGCTTCTCCCTCTCTTCGCCCCGGCCGCGGAGCTCTACGCGATCCTCGGCGGCGCCGAGACGTGGCGGATCCACGCGCCTTTCTACGACCGCTACCGCGACCGCTACGACCCCAACGTCCGCATGCGCATCGACC
>CBINGR010000020.1:0-67768 GCA_966250295.1 uncultured Akkermansia sp.
CGGAGTAGAAGGACCAGAACATGAGCTCCATGACGGGGCGGATGCCGAGCATGGAAGCGCCGATGCCCATGCCGATGAAGCCGGCCTCGGAGATGGGCGTGTCGACGATGCGCTTCGGGCCATACTTCGCGAGCATGCCTTCGGTGACCTTGTAGGCGCCGTTGAACTGGGCGACTTCCTCGCCCATGACGACGACGTTCGGATCGCGTTCGATTTCTTCGGAGAGGGCGGCGCGGATGGCTTCGCGGTAGGTGAGAGTGGCCATGTGGCTGGAGAATCTGAGATTTGAAATTTGAGATTTGAGATGTCGCGAAGCGACGGGGCTCACGTGACGCTGTTGAAGAAGATACGGCCTTCGCTGGTGCGCTTGGGCTGGTCGGTTTCCCAATAGACGTCCTTCTGGATGTCTTCGGCGGTGGGGAAGGGGCTGGCTTCGGAGAACTCCACCGCGCGCTCGGCCTCGGCACGGGCGGCAGCGTCGATTTCCTCGACGAGAGCCTCGGTGAGGACCTTCTCGTGCAGGAGCTGGTTCTGGAAAACCTGGATGGGATCCTTGGTGTTGCGGTAGTCCTCGATCTCCTTGCGGTCGCGGTAGGTTTTGTCGGGGTCGGCGACGGAGTGGCCGCGGTAGCGGTAGGTGTCGATCTCGACCACGGCGGGCTTGGACTCCTCGCGGGCGCGCTTGAGGGCTTGGTCGAGGGTGGCGCGGACCTCGTAGACATCGTGGCCGCCGCAGACGTACCATTTCATGTCGTAGGCCTCGGCGCGCTTGCCGAGCTGGCCGGCGGAGGAGCGCTCCTGGGAGGTGCCCATGGAGTAGCGGTTATTCTCGATGACGAAAAGGACGGGAAGGTCCCAGAGGGCGGCGAGGTTGTAGGCCTCGTGGACGGCGCCTTGGTTGACGGCGCCGTCGCCCATGAAGGCCATGGCGGCGCCTTTTTTGCCCTGGAACTTCAGGGCGTAGGCGAGACCGGTGCCGAGGGGGATCTGGCCGCCGACGATGCCGTGGCCGCCCCAGTAGTTTTTATCGGGTGCGAAATAGTGCATGGAGCCGCCCTTGCCCTTGGAGCAACCGGTGATCTTGCCATAGAGCTCGGCCATGAGGGGCTTGGTGTCCATGCCGACGGCGATGGCATGGCCGTGGTCGCGGTAAGCGGTGATGACGTGGTCGTCCTTGCCCATGAGGGAGCAGGCGCCGACGGCGACGGCTTCCTGGCCGATGTAGAGGTGGAGGAAACCGCCGATCTTGCCCTGGTTATAAATCGGGAGGCAGCGCTCCTCGAAGCGGCGGATCCGGACCATCTTGCGGTAGAGCTCGATCTTCTGCTCGGTGCTGAGGCCGGCGTTGGCCGGGGCTTTGGCATGCGGGCTGGGAATGGACGGGGCGACGGCGCCGGCGGCGCAGGATTCGGCGGAGGCGGAAGGCTTCTTGCTCACGTGGTTGGACCTTAGTTGAGAGTGAAAAGGGCGAGTGTTCGGCGCAGGACGCGGAAATCAAGAGCGATTGCGGCGCCCTGCCGGGGGCAGGCCTGCGGGGAGACATCGGGCCGTTCGGGGCAGGATGCGCGCAGGTGGCCGGCCGGGTGCCGGAGGACGGATCAGGCGGAGGGCGGCGGAGTAATCTGCTCGAGGACGACCTCGAGGGGGCGTCCGGGTTCGCAGTCGGCGCGGAGGGCGACAAAACGGTCGCGGTGTTCATCGTAAATCCGCCAGAGCGCGGTGCGATCGGTCTCGGGGAGGGGAAGGGTCTCGATCTGCTCGCGGGAAAAGAAACCGAAACGGCCCTCGTCGATGGTGGCGGGGAGGGCGTCGAGGGGGCGGGTGCAGCGGAAAAGGAACAGGAGCCAGTGCGAGGCGCCCTCGTAGGCCTTTTCCGCGATCATGGCGAACAGGTGCAGGTCGGAGATGGAGACGAGGTGGCCGGTTTCCTCGCGGGTCTCGCGCACGGCGCATTCGAAGGGAGACTCGCCGGTCGCGGTCTCCAGCTTGCCGCCGATCGGGGACCAGGTGCCGAGGTTCGGGGGCTTGGCGCGGAGCAGGAGCAGTTGTTCCCCGCGGGAATTCTGGAGGAAGACCAGCACGGCGATCTTATAACCGAGCGGGGCGGAGAGGGGAGGGACCGGGGCTGGCATGAGAGGAATTGCGAAGGGCGGGCAGGAAACGCGGGAAGCCCGGCCGCGCGCAAGCCCGCGCGAGGCGAGGCGGGGACTTTGTGCGTGACGCCCGCGCGCCCATGGGCAAACTGCCGCCCTTTCCCCATGAGAAGCCTCCTCACCGCCTTTCTTCTCGCCGCGTTTGTATCCATATCTCAACTACAAATTCGCGCCCAGGGCGCCGCGCCGGTCGCCGTGACCGCGCAGGTGGAAGTGGCGAACGTCCGCTTCGAAAACGCCCGGTTCGCCAGCGATGTCTGGCTGGAGGCCGAGGTCGAGCTCGACGTCAAGCCGGGCGGCAAGGCGGTGACGGGCGAATACGTGGATCGCGTGCGGACGACCCTGAACCTGATGATCGAGGCGACCGATGCCCGGGGGCAGAAGCGGAACACCTATTACCGCGCCAGCGTGGATGCGATCACGCTGGAGGGCGGCAAGGCGCGGCTCCGTTTCTATCTCCCCCCCGAGATCGTGAAACGGGACCGGCTACGTCCCGACGTGAAATATTACACCGTCGACCTCGCGGCCGGCAGCCAGCTCCAGCCGGTCTCCAAGGCGGGAGTTTCTCCCAATTTCAAGGGCCCGGAGTCGGTGAAGGGTTTCCAGGACGCGGTCGCGAGGGAGGCCGGCACGAACGAAAGCCTCCTCATGCCTCAGCACCTGACTCCCTTTGCCTACGATTCGCAGCGGCCTTCGCCGACCATTTTGCGTCGGGAGCCGCAGCGCTGAGCCGCCCGGCAAGTTTCGGCTTGCTGGAGATAATCTCTACTGAAACACACACGCCTTCCCCTATGTCCATACCCCGCGTTCTCGCCGTAGATTGCGGCGCCGGTCACCTTGCCTGCGGCCTTTTGAGCAGCGACAAGTCCGGCCGTCTGCAGCTCGAGAAACTGGCGCTCGACGCCTTCAATCCCGACGCCTCGCTCGACGCCGAGTGGGCCGCGATGATCGGCCAGGCGCTCCGTGAAACCGTGCAGCGCGAGAAGTTCGCGGGCACGGCCACCATCGGCCTGCCCGGCCACCACATCCTCGGAAAGTTCATCAAGACTCCCGCGGTCGAAGAGGCGAAGCGGGCCAAGATCGTGCAATTCGAGGCCCAGCAGAACATCCCCTATTCTCTCGATGAGGTTGTCTGGGATTATCAGGTCGTCGCCGAGCATGGCCTCGATCTCGAGCTCATGCTTGCCGCGGCCAAGAAGGAGGTCGTGCAGGGTGCCTGCGACGCGCTTTCCGACGCCGGCCTGTCGGTCGTGTCGGTGCTGCCCTCGAGCATCGCCGTCACCCGCTGTTTCCGCTACAATTATCCGGAGGCGACCGGCAGCCTGATCATCGCCGACATCGGCGCCCGCTCCACCAATCTGATCTTTTCCGACACGGAACGTTTTTTTGTCCGCACGATCCCCCTGGCCGGCAACACCATCACCCAGGCAATCGCAGAGGAGCTGAAGCACGACTTCACCCACTGCGAGATGATCAAGATCCAGGTGCTCAACGGCGAGAGCGAGCTGCCGGCGAATTCTCCCGCCCGCGCCGCGGTGCGCACCGCGGTATCGAGCTTTATCTCCAAGCTTCACCTCGAGCTGACCCGTTCCATCGTCAACTATCGTCGGCAAAGCGGCGCCGAGCAGCCGGCCGCCCTCTATCTGACCGGCGGCGGTTCCGTTCTGGAGGAGCTTCCCGGCCAGTTGCAGGAGAAGCTCAAGCTCCCGGTCGAGCGTCTGGATCCCCTGCGCAACGTCACCGTGACGCCCGCCGCGGCGCAGGCGACGGACGTGGCCCCGGTGCTCGCGAGCCTTATCGGCTTGTCGATCCCCGCCGAAAAGGGCCGCAAGAGCATCAATCTGCTGCCCGCCGCAATCGCCAACCGGCTGGCTTTTCAAAAACGTCAGCCCTTGCTTATCGCCGCCGCTGCGCTGTTCGCGGTCGCGCTCCTCCCCCCCGTCATCCAGTCCACCCGGGCGCTCGACGCGGGGCGTGACCAGCTGGAGGCCGTCAACACGGCGATCCTGCCCTTGCAGGCCACCCAGAGCCGCATCAAGGAAAACGTCGACGCCATGGAGGACGCCAAGGCGGAGATCCTTGCGGTCCAAAGCCTCGCGGAGTCGAAAAACAACTGGATCAATTTCTTCTCCGACCTGCAGGACCGCCTCGTGAAAGTGGAGGATGTCTGGCTCGAGAGCCTCCAGGTGATTCGGGCAGGCGCCGGCACCGGCGAGACCGCGCAGGGCGGGGGATTGTTCGGCGGCGCCGCGCAGCCCGCCACGCCCCAGGAACAACAATTCAATCCCGACGGCACGCCCGTGAAACCCGTGCTGCGCCTTCAGCTCAGCGGGCGCCTCATGGATCGCAACAACCCGGTTTCCAACGTCTCCAACGATTCCTACGAGCGGGTGAAGAGCCTGCTCGCCAGTTTCGTGGACTCCCAATTCATCTCCGCCGTCGAGGACGAGCGCTTCGACGCCAACACGCCCGGCATCCTGCGCTTCGATTTTATTCTCGTGATCGATCCCGCTCGCCCCCTCTGACCCCATGGCCAGCTTTAAATCCCATCCCTTTTTCTACACGTCGCTGATCCTGGCCGGCGCCTTGACCGCCGGCCAGGCATGGCTGCTCTTCAGCCAGCACAGCGCCTCGCAACGGGTCCGCGCCGAAATCGAGCAGAAAAAACAAGTGCTGGACGGCTTTTCCTTCCAGAAACCTTTTCCCTCGCGCGAGAACCTGGCCGCCGTAGAGGCCGATCGTCACCAGACCGAAAAGACCCGCGACGAGATCCGCTCCGGTCTCCGGGCCACCGGCGAGGTTGCCGAACGGATCGCCTCCGCTCCGGTGCCCGACAGCTCGACTCAGGCGTATTTCGACATTGCCAAGTTTGTCGAACGCGTCCGCGCGCAGGCCCGTGCCTCCAATATCGTCACTGCGCCGGAGAACCGCTTTGGCTTCTCCGCCTATGCGAGCCGCGGACCGGTTGGGGATCTGATCGCCCCGGTGTTTCACCAATTGCAGTATGCCGAGTATCTGATCGGCGCCCTGATGGGATCGAAGTATCCGCCGTCCGAATTCATCAGCCTGCAGCGCGAGCGCCCTTTGAGCGCCGAGCAGAAGAAACAGCTGGAGGAAGCGATTGCCGCCGGCCAAACCCCTCCCGCCGACCAGGATTCGACCGGCTCGGGTGACTATTTCACGATCGATCCGCGCACCTCGGCCCGCGTGGCCGAGCGAGTGGAGACGGTCCCCTTCCGCCTGACTTTTGTCGGCCGTACCGCCGCCTTGCGTGCCTTTTTGAACGAGCTCGCGCTGTTCAAGCTGCCTGTGGTCGTCCGTTCGGTCGAAGTGGAATCGCTTGCCGTCCCAGGTGACGGTGCCCGGCCTCGTCCCATCGTACCCGCGGTTAATCACAATCCGTTTGGCGCCATCGCTGAAGGCACTACAGCCACTCCCGCCGAAGTTGTGAAGCCTATCGTCGAGCAAATCGATTCCCGATTCATCGTCACGGTCGAGTTCGTTTCCCTGGTCGATAAGAACGCCGCCGCTGCTGCCGCTCCCGCGAACACCCCCTGAGACCCATGTCTGCCAAGACCAACGACACCCTTTATCTGGCCGCCGGCGGACTCGTCCTCCTCGGCACCTGCACCTGGGCCTTTTTCCAGCAGTCCGCCATCTCGGACCTCCGCACGCCCATTAATCCGCCCTCCTCGGGCAGTTCCTATGAGGCGACTCCTCTTACGCTGACCCCTGCGGAGTCTCGCCAATGGCCCGATGCGCCCCAGCAAAACGCGGGAGAAAACTGGATCTTCGATGTATTCACTCCGCCGGTGATCTACTACAACGTGGACACCAAGCAGTTCACGGTTAAGATTCCCGAACCCCCTCGTATCGGGGATATTATCCCGCCGCCGCTTCCGAGTTTCGGCCTTGAGCTGGTCAAGGTCACACAGCCGCTCTTCCGCCTCCAGCTCGTCGGCTATATCGGCGAGGGTCCGACCGCCCGCGGCAATTTCGAGAACCAGCAGACCGGACAGGTTATTTTCGGCACCACGGGCAAAAAGATTCCTGAATTGAATCTCGAGATCGTGAGTTTCTCCGCCGAGCGGCGTCGGATCAAGGTGGAGGGTGGCACCGAGCTCGTCGTCACCGAAGCGATGGCGGTCGTCCGCGACACCGTCACCGGGGTCGAGACCACCCTCGACGCCAAGGTGCGCACGCCCGAAGGTCCTCTGAACGTTACCTTTAAAAAGGCAGACGGCACCGAGGTCGTGGCCAAAACCGGAGATGTCCTTACCGTTGGCGAAAGCACTTACACCATCGGCGAACTTCAGCTCTCTCCACCCAGCGCAGTGGTGACCAAAGTAGGCAAGGCGGGGGAGAAACCGCATACCGAGACGCTGCATATCCCGCCGCCGCCTCCTCCTCCCCCTCCCGAGGGCGTGGATCCTGCGGCTCCGCCTCCGGATAGCGATACGTTCGCGCCTGCGCCGGGAACCAAAACTCCCCCTGGGGTTTTCCCCGGTTTTTGATTCCGAAATTTGACTTTTGAAGTGGTTTTTCCACGCCGCCCGCCTTTACCTCCTCCCTTCATCCCCTAAATGAACTACACCAAGCTCCCGAAAAAGGTGCTCTTGCTCCTTGCGACCCCTGTGCTGTTTTCGCTGGCCGTTCCCGCCAGCAAGCTGGTCGCTCAAAGTCAGACCGAGACAAAGATCCGTCTGATGGCCGAGGGTCTCCGAGCCCGTGACAGCGGCGATCTCGTCACCGCCAAAACCAATTTCGAGCAGCTTCTGGTCCTTGCTCCGAACGATGTGACCGTGCAGCGCCTTCTTGCCGGCGTGAATGAAACCCTCGCCAAGGGAGCCGCGGCTCCGGTCGCGGTGGAGGCCGCGCCCGCGGCTGCCACGTCTTCCGCCGAGCCGGTTGAGGTGGTTTACGATCCGAACAAGCCGGCCAAGCCCGCCGCGGCTCCGGCGTCCTCCGAACCTGCCGCTGCCGTGGCTGCGCCCGATGATCGGGCCGCCGAGCTGGTCAAGGCCGAGGAAGCCCGCGTGAAACAGCTTATCAAGGATGCCGAGCTTGAGGCCAAGGCGGCCCAGCGCCTCGCCAAAGACGGCGATTTGGATGGAGCCGCCGCGAAGTATGACGCCGCCGCCCGCAGCCTGCCCGTCAACACGCTCACCGAGGAGACCCTCACGAGCATCGAATCGGGGAAGAACGAGTTGCTGCTTCTGAAGTCCCAAATCCTGCTCAAGCAGGGGGACACTGACGGTGCCAAGAAGGCGCTGGACGCCTACATCGCCGCCACCTCGCCCGAGAGCAAGGCCGCGCGCAAGCAGGCTGCCCGAATCAACCAGACTGAACTCAACCCACCGCTTAAGCCGATCGAGGAGGTCAGTCCCGGCTTCGTCGAGGAGCAGAAGCGGCTGGCGAACCTCGTGGCCAAGGGGCGTAGCCAATACGTCGCTGGCGATGTGGACGGTGCGCAAGAGACCTTCCGTCTCGTCGAGACGTCTTCGGCTGAAAATCCCGAGGCGAAATACTTCCTCAAGCGCATCGCCGAGGAGAAGGCCAAGTCCGGTACCTTGAATCGTGAAAAGACCCGTTCTCTCATGCTGGAGGAGGTCGCCAAGGGCTGGCAACGCCCGGGTTTGTTCGTGGAGAAGCCGCCGATTGTTAACGATCCCAATCTCCAAAATACGGCGTTGGCCGACAAGATGAAGGCCATCATCATTCCCAGCGTTTCTTTCACCGGCGTGGAACTGGGCCGGGTGATCAGCACGTTGAGCGCGCTTTCGACCGAATATGACACCAAGTCTCCGGAAGCGGAGAAAGGTGTAAACTTGGTGTTGAGCAACAACCTTCCGGGCGCCGCGGTTCCGCAGGTGAATATCACGCTGCGCAACATGTCGCTGAAGCGCATTCTCGATATCATCACTGAGAACGCCGGTTATCAGTATGAAGTCCAGCAGGATCTGGTTTTGATCAAGCCGAGCGGCACCGATGTCAATCTGGTCAGCGAGCAGTTTCCGGTCAGCAAGGCCGCCATCATCCGTATGACCGGTTCCGGCTCCGCCACCGCGACCACTCCCGCAGCCGCTGCCGATCCCTTTGCGCCGGCCCCTGCCGCTGCCGCCACGCCGACCTCCACCGGTGGAGAGTCGGATGGCATTCGCCGCTTCCTACAAGCGGCGGGCGTCCCCTTCGATACCGTGCCCGGCTCGAGCCTCGCCTACGACGGCGCAAGCATCCTTGTTACCCATACCAGTCGTAACATGGAGCGTATCAAGAATATCCTGGCTCGTTACAATGACGTTCGTCAGGTCGAGATCGAGGCTAAGTTCATGGATGTGAATGAAGGTGCGCTCGAGGAATTGGGCATCACCTGGACCGCCAACGGACGCGGAAGCCTTGTATTTGATCCTACCACCGGCGCCCCGGTGCTCGGGACCGACGGGCAGCAGCTGACGGGGAATTATCAAACCCAGTTGGGTACCCAGAACCGCAGCCTTGTAAATGCGTTTACGAGCTCCACCTCGGCGTCGGGTGGCAGCATTATCAACAGTTCCACCGGTCTTAACATTCCGATCACCAATAATCCTCCGTCTCTCCCTGGTACCGTCGGTCTGGGCGGCTCGGCCGGGGCGGTGGCGACCATCTCCGGCGCCATTGGAGACTTCGATGTAAGCGCGGTGGTTCGTGCCCTTTCTCAGCGCACGGGCAGCGATCTTCTCAGCGCTCCGAAGGTGACGGTGCTTTCCGGCAACCGTGCTTCCATCACGGTGGCCCAGGAGTTGCGCTATCCGCAAAGCTACGGTGAGATCGAGTCGGAGGTCGGCACCGCCGGCGGCACCACGACCACCGGCAGTTCGGCCGGTGTTACCATCACGGCCGGTACCCCCGAGGATTTCGCCACCCGCAACGTCGGTGTGGAGCTTTCGGTTACGCCTACGGTCGAGGAAGACGATTACGCCATCAGCCTGGAGCTCAATCCCCGCGTTACCGAGTTCGAGGGCTTCGTGGAATACGGTGGTTCTTCGATCGCCATATCGGGTGGAACGACCGTGTCGGTTCCCTCGGGCTTCTTCCAACCGATCTTCTCGACCCGCGAGATTAATACCCGGGTTACGGTTTGGGATGGTGCAACGCTCGTCATGGGCGGTTTGACCCGCGAAGAAGTTAAACGCGTCAATGACAAGGTTCCGATCCTCGGTGATATTCCGCTCCTGGGCCGGGCCTTCCGTTCCAAGGGCGAATCCAGCCAGAAGAGAAACCTGCTTATCTTCGTGACGGCCAATCTGGTTTCTCCGGGTGGCTCGCTCAAGAAGCAGGAACTGCGCGGCGTTCCCGCCAGCTCGACTTTCCAGAATCCTTCGCTGGTCACCCCGACCGGCCCTGAAACCCGAATTCGCGATAACTAAAAATGCCAAGGTAAGAATACGGAAAAGACGATCTGGAACTTTCCCGCTGGTTTGATCGTCTTGCCGTCGTCCCCTGAACTCCGTCCACAAACCTTGCTAGCCTGCTAGGCAGCTCTGCTGTTTATCGCTTATCCCCTATGCACTCTTTTAGAAGAAAGCTTCCTGCTCTTATTGTTTCTCTTTTCCTTGGTATATCATCGGCATTGGCCCAGGCTGTGCGCCTTGAGGTTTCAGAGGCGCTGACGGGAGCTCCCCTGAGAACCCTGACCAGTTTGGTCGCCGGCCAGCCGTTCAACGTGCGCGTGACCGCGCTGGATGAGAACAATCTTCCGGTAACGAACTATAATCGGAATGTCCTTCTCGTCCTTCACGCCGAATTCGGGCAGGAAACCGAAATCCCTGTTCTTGGCTCATTGTTTGTCGATGGTGTCGCAGACGGAATCGAGGTCACCCCGTCCCACGCGATGACCCGACGTTGGGAATTCGATATAAACGCACGAACCACGGAATCGGCTTTGGGTGAGGTATTTGCAGACGCGCAGAGCAGCGGCCCCTACTACCCGAGGGGGGCACGTTTCAGCGCGACCGATGGAAATATTGCCACTGACGATGCTTCAAAACTTCGTTCCGACTCGCGGGAAGGAGAAACCCCGGAAGTTGCGGCCTACCGCGGTTTCTTCGACATCGGTCCGTACCGCTTTGGCGTTACCCATGCCGGTAACTACGATTCCCTGACCAGTCATCAGCTCACTGCCGGGCGTTCCTATCCCGCGCGTGTCACCGCCTATAACTATGACGGTACGGTGGCCTCTGGATACCGTGGACCGGTTTCCATCGGTAATCCTCCGGTCAGTTCCTTGAACGCGCTTGTCCTTACTAACGGCGGCTTTGGTTATCCGATTCCACCGACGGTAGTCATCAATGGTGACGGTACTGGCGCAACCGCGGAAGCGGTGGTCGACGAAGCCGGGGTGATTACTTCGATCACGGTCACCAATCCAGGCTCCGGTTACACCACCGAGCCGACGGTTACGATCATCGGATGGGGCGGCACCGGTGCGGTTGTCGATGCGGATATCGATACGGGCAGCGGGACCGTAACCGCTATCAACGTCACCGACGGCGGCGAGAATTACAACTCTCCTCCGATCGTTTCGATTACGGGAGGAGGCGGCAGCGGCGCGACTGGCACGGCCACCGTAAGCGGCCCTGGTCGGGTGGTAGCGGTCCGAGTCCTTACTGCGGGACGTAACTACTCGGACGAGCCCGGTGTCGAATTACAAGGTGGCGGTCCTGACGCTTCAGGTGCGACAGCCGAGGCGGTCGTTGAAAACGGGGTTATCACTGCGATTACGATCACCAATCCTGGCGTTAACTATACCGAGCCTCCCACCGTCATCATCACGGACGAAGGGGATAATCCGGGAACTGGCGCCACGGCGGTTGCCTTTATCGGCGGTTCAATTACGGATATTCAGCTGACCGATCCTGGATCTGGCTATCTCACTTCCCCGACGGTGTCTATCGAGGCTCCGATCAATGGAGCTTTCTCCCGTCGGGCTACTGCAAGTATCGAGACCAGCCGCGGCTCCGGCATTGTTTTGGGCTCGGTAAAAGTACATGACGGCGGCAGCGGTTACGATCCCTTGAGCCCGCCTCTTGTCGAGCTTGTCGGCGGTGATGGCAGCGGCGCCGAGGCGATCGCCGTCGTGGATGAGGATGGCTCGATCTCGGAGATTGTGCTGACTTCAGCGGGTACCGGTTATACGACCGTTCCCTCGGTTGTTATCACCGATGCGGCCGGTACGGGCGCTGTCGCTACCGTTCAATTGGGGCTGGCCGTTGAACAATGGACCGGATACATCACCTCTGGTGGAGTCGTTGATTTTGACATGACTGCATCGATTAACCGGGCTTATTTGCTTCAGCTGCGAATGGGAGCACCCGATATCGGGTTGGTCTACGATGCGACTGATGGTCTCACTTATACCGAAGGCGCTTCAGATTCCTACGATGTTATTGCGGCCGGAGGAGGAGGCTTTCTCACCCTCGACAACATTGCTTTCACAACGGGCGGCGACGCAGCGGGGAGGGTGAGCCGGCTTCGTTACCGGCTGACGAATCCGCTGGACGTTCCCGTTCGCGGGCCGTTTGACACACACTTTACCCTGACTGATTCCGACAATCTAGTCCTGCTGGAATGGACCGAAAGAAGCGTCGGACCCGATGGTGTGATTGCCGATGGCGGTAACTCGGGCAATCTCTTCACGACGTTTATGATGCCCTATAACATGCCCGTCGGGGCTTATAGCATCACGATTCAACCGGGTTATTCCGATGCCAATGCAGCATCGATCGCGGTTAATCTCAATAACCCGCCGGATCTTTTCATCGAAGATTTCAACTATGCGCCGGGTGAATATCGGGGCGGTGACGCTTTCCGTTTCGATCTCACTTGGACCAATTACGCCTATGTACTGCCGGGTTCCGCCATGACGTCTGCGGTACCGGCAGATCAGGACTATATGATAGAAGTCCACCTCTCGGCAAATCCGACTTACGGAGACGAGGACGATTTCCTAGTTTGGCAGGAGACGGTGTTCGGCAACGGAAATCATCCGAGCAATCTCAATATCGCGAACGGGAACAACTGGGATGAATTTGCGAACGCCAGAGTTCAGGACGAGGCGCTGATTGGCATGCTGTTGGGACAGGCTAACCGGGGCATTTTGTTGCCCACCGGCATGCTGCTTCCTGATAGCGCGGTCACGATCACGCGCTATGCGACCCTGCCCGAAGGGTTCGCGGGCACTTATTACCTTCTTGCCCGCATCAATTCTTCCGGCGGCAGGGACGGGACCGGTTTCACGCCGGAGAACATCCCGCAGGTGCTCATGAGCGGAAACAACACGGTCTTTGCCCAAGAGTCGCAGAAGATCACGATCCTGCCCAAACAATCCACCGACACCTTCCGGATCAGCCTGGCCAATGAGGCGACTGGTGAAGGCGAGGAAGCGAGCTTCCAAAGCACCGGTCAGAGCGACAATGCGACCATCAGCAGCGACGGCCAGTATGTGGCTTTCGAAAGCCTCGGTCAGCTGGATACCAATCCTGTCCAAGCCGGTATCACCAATATCTACCTCCGAAATGTCGAAGGCGGTACCACCGTGCTACTCACGGGAGGCATCGCCGCGAGTGCTGCAAACGGGCACAGCGCGAATCCGGAAATATCCGCCAACGGCCGTTACGTGGTCTTCCAGTCTGCGGCCCGGAACTTGGTCCCGGGCGATAGCAACGGAGTGACGGATATTTTTGTCCGCGATGTCGAGGCCGGTATCACCCGTCGTCTGTCGGTCAACCCCCTGACCTCCGCCCAAGCGAACAATGGGAGCCAATTGCCTTCGATCAGCGGCTCCGGGCGCTATGTGGTTTTTGAATCCCGGGCTACGAACCTCGTGTCGGGACCGTCGACTGGTGTTTCGCAGATTTACCTTTATGACCGCGATACCGATGCAGACGGTCTGTTTGACGAGTCAGGCCAGACCTCGGTCAGGTTGATTTCGGCGGTTGGCGGAGTTCCGGGAACCATGGCCTCGACCCAGCCTCGTATCTCCTCGGACTCGAACTATGTCGTATTTATCACCCGGGCGCCTTCCTTGCTCGGACAGAGTGCTCCGTTTACCCAGATTATTCGTTGGAATCGATTGACGGACACCTTTACGGTGGTGACTCGCAGTCTTGAGACCCCCTCGGACTTGGCTGACAACGAATCAGCCTATCCTGCAATCAACGCCGATGGCTCTTACATCGCGTTTGCCTCCCGGTCGCACAATCTGACTGACGACGCTTACTATACGGGCCTGCCGCATGTATTTCGCGCCCGTTTCGACGGAGAGACTGTGACGGAAATCATTCGTCTGAACTCCCGTCGCAGCGTGGTGGCGGAGGAGCAGGAGCCGGACGATCCGGCGATTGTCTTCGCGCCTGACATGGGTGGCTTCGAGCCAACCATTAGCGGGGACGGTCACTTGGTCGCATTCGCCAGCGAATCCCGCGATCTGCTTCCCCCGCTTCCGGTCAAGAGCGTGGACCGGACGCTTATACAAAATCGTTTCGTCTACAACTACTTCGATAATAATTCGGTTGCCGACGTCTATGTGTACGATTTCGCCGACCGTGACAGTGATCGCGATGCCAATCCCGACCCGGATGCGGTTCTGGCGGATCCGATCATCAATCGAGCCTCGGTGAGCCGATTCGGTTATGAGGCGAATTCATGGACGACCGAGTCGGCTTTGGTGAATATGTACCGCCCGGTCAGTCGCCGGCCGATCATCAGCGGCGATGGACGTTATGTCGCATTCACTTCCGACGCGAAGGGGCACTCCGGAATTATCTTTGGTGAGACGAACTTCGATTACACGGCGACCAATGAGGTCCGTGATATTTACATCTATGATCGCAAGGCCGGCCTCCCGGTCTTCACGTCGCCCCCGGAGGTTTCCTTGCTGACGCCGGCGTTCACCACGCTGTCGGTCGGACAGGTCTTCACCTTCGTCGCCGATGCGAGCAGCCCGGCCCGCCCGATCGCCTCGGTCGAGTTTTACGCGAACAACAGCCTCATTGGCACGGCCACGGCGCCTTCCTCAGAGGATGTTACCCGCTATTCGGTGACTTGGACCGCGCCCTCCCCGGGGTCGGGCAACACGACCTCGCGGCAATATGAGATCTCCGCCATCGCGGTAGATGCAAATGGTCTGCGATCAGCTTTGTCCAATATTGTCAACGTGTACGTTTCGCAGATTGTTGGCGTGGCTCCGACCGCCACGATCACCAATCCGGTCGCTACCACGACCGGCGAAGGCGATACAGCCGTTACCACCCCTGCGGTGCTGCCTGTGGGTTCTGCCGTTCCGATCGTGATTCGCGTGGTCCAAGGCAATTCCTCGATCGCCTCGGTGAACGTCTATGCTTCTAGCCAGGCCACGGGTTCCGTTCTCCTGGGGGCGGCCAGCGCGCTGGGCGACGGCATCTATCAACTGGCTTATACCAATTCCCTCGCCGTCGGCACCTATAGCTTGGTGGCAGTGGTCGAGGACTTGGCGGGCAATACCGTCACGTCGCCCGCAGTCGCGCTCAATGTGACCACGGTGTCCACCGGGGCTCCGAGCATCACTCTGGCGACGCCGTTCCCGTCCGCCATCCTCCAGGGTCAATCCACCTTGTTGAATGCGACGGCCAGCGCGGCGTTCGGACGCTCGGTCTCGCGGGTCGAATTTTTCTCCAATGGCGTCTCGGTGGGCACTGCTACCCAGTCGCCCTATGTGCTGAGCTACACGCCCACCTCGACCGGGACTTTCTCCATCATCGCAGTGGTGACGGATAGCAGCAATGCCACCGCGATTTCCGGTGCCCAGTCGGTCACCGTCACGTCCGTGGTCGGAAGCGCGCCCACCGTGGTGCTCACAGCTACCGATCAGCTCACGCTGGGCATCGGCTCCAGAGTGACCTTTGCCGCCAAGGTGACCGCTGGAAATTCCTCCATCGTGAGCGTCCGCTTCTACGCGAATTCCACGCTCCTCGGCACCGGCACTCTGATCGACGGATCGACCACCTATCAGCTCACCTACGTGAACGGGCTGCCCACCGGTAGCTACAACGTATATGCCGAGGCCACCGATGCCAACGGCAACATCGTGCAGTCGGCTTCCCGTTCCGTGACGTCGATTGCGGTCGAGCCTCCTTCGGTTCGTATCGTCACGCCGATCGCTGGCACCTACAACATCCTCGACAACAGTGCCTTCGAGCGGGCAAGCGCCCGCGTCAACACACAGGTCACCAATGACGTCTTCTTCGGCGACAAGACAATCACCGATATCGTCGTTACCGAAGCCGGTCTCAACTATGCTGCCGGTGTTGTCGCCTATATCGAGGTTCGCAACGATCCGGCATTCGGCGGAGGTGTCTCTCGCACTGAGCCGCTCGAGGTCACTTTGGCCGAGGACGGCAGTATTACTGCGCTTGAGTTCGCCAACGAGGGAGATGGGGCCGCACGCCTCTTCTTCTACCAGAGCGCGGTGGTGGTGATCGAAGATAACTTCGATTTGGAATCCATCGCCATTGTAGCCGCCCCCTCTTCCAGCTCAAGCATCCAGGAACTGCGTTATTACGCCAACGGCGTGCTGATCGGTTCCCTGTCGAATGCCCCTTATTCGCTGGATTGGCGCCCAAGCCGGGCCGGTACCTATGTGCTGCAGGTCGAGATTACGGATGAGGACGGGCTGACTTCCAGCTCTCCAACCGTGACCGTCGTGATCAATCCGGCGGAGGACATCGCGGAACCCGAGATACTGGCTGCTATCGAGGCCGCTTATCAAAGTATCTTGGACCGCACTCCGACGACGACGGAGGTTCGGGCCTACGTGGAGCGCTTTGGCGACAATTTGACCGCAGGCGCGGTCGCCGCCAGCCTGCTGCAATCCGCGGAATACCGGGATGATAATGCCGAACTGATCCTTATCTATTTGGCGGTTTGGGGTGAATATCCCGACATCTCCCAGTTCGAGACCTTGCGCGCGCAGCGCGAACTCGCGCTCACGGACGTCCAGGTTGTCGACGCGATTCTCGCCTCGGTGAGCTATACGCAGCGCTTCGGGGCGATCGCCGACCTGAGCGATACGTTGATTCCCGAGCAGTACAAGAAGATTCGCGCCTTCGCCCTGAGGACCTACAAGAATATGTATGGCAAGGATGCCACGGGAGCCACGGCTAACGTGGTGGCCCAGCAGTTCTTCACAGACATCGTGACGAATGCGCTCACGCCCGGGCAGGCCGTGGTAAACTTCGTAAACGAGAACTTCAACGGAGGTAAAAATGGAACCTTGCTCACGCGTCTGCGTATCGCCGGGGCCATCCTCCTGATCGGCCGAGTGGAGCCCACTCCGGCCCTCATTACCACCCTGAGCCCGGTCCCCTTGGCCGTGATCGCCGACTTCTATTTCAACGATGGCGAAGCGGTGGCGGCGGGCACGATGATCGCCCTCGAGACTGCGAGTGGAGACGAGGAAGCGGGGACGACCTTCCATGCTTCCGGTCTCCCCAAGGGGCTGGTGATGGACGTCAATACTGGCGTGATCTCCGGACGGATTCCCGGAACCCTCAAAGCCTACGTGTTTACCTATTGGACCCAGTTGAACGGAGTTCGCTCCGCCTCGCGCTCGGTAATGGTACTCGTCGAAGCGCTGCCGACGCCTTTGGTCGGCAAGTATGAAGCCTTGCTTGAAGATTCGCTCGGTCTGCCTGCGGGTAAGATCTCCGTTACGGTTGCGAAGACCGCGTCCCTCAGCGGCGTGGTTTATTATGGCGACGGCAAGAATTATTCGTTCTCCGGCGTGCTTAGGGTTTTCGACGATGGAAGCGCCAGCGGCGTGAACTCTGTCGGGAATCCGATCGTGATCAAACGCAAGAGCCCCTTGCTGCCCATCAGCCCGGCCTTGTCCTTCGACGCGGAAGGTCTGCTGACCGTTGCGATTGCTGAGCAGATTTCCGTGACCGAAGATGGGGATCCCGTTTTCGGCGAGGTGTTGTCGACTGGAACTGCCCTGCGTCCCTTCACCTTCACCAAGTCGGCTCCGGCACCTTGGCGCGGCGCTAAGAAGATCAATCTGTTGAACGCCTCCTTCCCGGAAACGGATGGCATCGCGGGCAGCGGAACCTTCACTGTCGCCTCGACCGGTGTCCTTTCGGTCAAGGCGAAGGGGACCGACAAGGCGGTGCTGACCGGCTCGGCGCCCTCGGCGCTCGACAGCAACTCCGTGCTCTATATCCGCCCTTACTCGAAGATGACCAGCGGTTACTTCGCGGGTTGGTTCAAGGCGGCATCGGAGGAGAGCATCGCCAACGCCAGCTATCCGACGGACGAGAACGAGATCTACTGGTTCCGTCCGGCAGGTGGAACCGGCACGTATTCCGAGGGTTTCGGCCCCTTGTCCATTGAGGTCGAGCTCGCTCCCTGATGGGGCGATAAATTTGTGATCATTCCGAATCCCGGCCTCGAAAGCGGCCGGGATTTGTTTTTCATAACCCTGGCTGTTTCCCTATGTCCCGCTGGCTTCTCATCGATGGTTTCAATCTCGTTTATCGCTGTTTCTTCGCGACGCCGGCGCTCAGCCGCGCCGACGGTTTTCCGACCAACGCGCTGCATGGTTGGATAAAATCCGTCTGGCGGCTGATAGATCAGGAAAAACCCGATCATACCGTGGTATTTTTCGACCTCGGCGGCTCCTTGGATCGTCTGGCTTTGCATCCCGAGTACAAAGCGCACCGCGCCGATATGCCGCCGGAACTCTCCCTCCAGATCCCCCATGTGAAAACGGTGACGCGTGCGCTTGGTCTCGGCGCCGTGGAACAGGAAGGCGTGGAGAGTGACGACTTGCTGGCTACTTGCGCCGTGGCTTGTGCCGCGGCCGGGGACGAGGTGTTGATTGTGAGTTCCGACAAGGATTTTGCCCAGATAGTGAGTGAACGCATCCGGATCCTGCTTCCGCCGCCCAGTGCGCAACCCAAGCTTGGCTGGCGACTTTTGGATGCTGCCGGCGTGAAGGAAAAGTTCGGCGTGCCGCCGGCCTTGATCGCCGATTACCTGGCGCTGGTCGGCGATACGTCGGACAATATCCCTGGCCTTTCCGGAGTGGGGCCCAAAACGGCAGTCCGATGGCTGGAACGCCACGGTGGCCTTGAGGGCGTGTTGTCTGCCGCCTCGACAATTGATCCGGAACGCTTTCGAGGGCCTCTGGCCGAAGCGGCGGAACGGCTCCGCCTTAACCGGCGCTTGGTGACCCTGAATCTCGCCCTGCCTCTGCCAAAGATCGAACAGACCCGAGCCGATACGAACGTGCTGCTGGCGTTCTTGCGGGAAATGGAGATGCGTACCACGCTTGCTGAGGCGGAACGGCGTTATGCACAACCGGAGCTTTTCAGGGATTGAGCTAGTAGTTAGTGGCTTTTATTTAAGAAATTATGGAAATAACGGAATCTCCATTTACAGGCCGGTACGCACCGGTTGAGAACGTCTGGAGATGAATGCAGCGATCATCTGGCTTGTACGGCTCGGCATCGACCAAGGCGTTTTCACCACCAAACAGGCTTGGTCGGCCCGTCTGAAGCTGGGCGAGGATGTCGACTTGGTCGATTTCGCCCAACATCTGGTGGATTCCGGAGTCGTGGCGGTGGAGAAGATCGAAGCGTTGGAAAACCTGGCCGGTCTGGCCGTCGCCAGAAGCCGCCAGGGGCCCCCGACGGACGATCCTTTCGCCATCGGCGAAAGGATCGCGGGACCGCCGGCTTCCCCGCCGTCTGAGAATCCCGCCTCCAAACCCGAGCCTGCCCCGGTCACGCGTCTGCCGCCCACGGAGTACACGCCTTCGCCCTTTCCTTCGGCCACGGCATCATCCCCGGCGAGCCAGACTTTTCCGTTCGAGCGGGTACACTCCATGGCGGACGATGAACTGGCGGAGGCCCTGCGCGGGTTGCTCAAGGCCTGTGCGCGTGAAGGCGTGAGCGACCTTCATTTGACGGCGGGAGCGGTGCCCTTTCTCCGAAAGGAGCGGGAACTGCGTCCCATCGGCAGTCAGCCGCTCTCGGCCGAGGACGCCTTGCGCCTGAACACCATTCTCCTCGCGCCGCACCAGCGGGACTTGTTCCTCGAAAACAAGGACTTGGATTTCGCCTTGGCGCTCGATGCGACCAACCGCTACCGGGTGAACCTCATGTTTCACAAGGGCGGAGCGGCCGGTGCCTACCGCATCGTGGTCGCCACGATACCGAAGCTCGATGACCTCGGTCTGCGGAACCTTTCCGCCATCCGCAAATTGCTCACTTACCATAACGGCTTGATCCTCGTCACGGGGCCGGTAGGAGCAGGTAAAACCACCACGCTCGCCGCTTTGGTTTCCGAACTCAATGCGGGGCGCAACGACCACATCATCACGGTCGAGGATCCCATCGAGGTCGTGCAGATGGCCCAGGGTTGCAACGTCACTCAGCGAGAGGTCGGCCCCCACACCAAGTCTTTCGCTTCCGCGCTCAAGGGGGCTTTGCGCGAGGATCCGGACGTGATCGTGATCGGCGAACTTCGAGACCTGGAAACCATCGAGATGGCCATCAGCGCCTCCGAGACCGGCCATCTGGTAATCGGCACCATGCATACCAGCGATGCCGCGACGACGCTCAATCGCCTACTCGACGTTTTTCCTCCCGCGCAGCAAACGCAGATCCGGGCCAGCGTATCGGAAAGCCTTCGCGGCATCATTTGCCAACGGCTTCTGCCGGGCATCGAGAGCGGGCTCGTGCTCGCCTGCGAAATCCTGATCGGCAATTCCGCCATCTCGGCCTTGATTCGCGAGGGCAAGATGGCCGGCCTGCGCAACGTGCTGGAGACCGGCCAGCGGGAGGGCATGTGCCTCATGGAGGCGAGCGTCTTCGGCCTGTATCAGGACAAGCGAATCTCGGCGGAGACCGCCCGTGCCAATATCACCAACCGGGTACTTCGTGGGCGCATTGTCTGACCAGCCCACAGCCGCGGAGCGGTAAGCCCGCCATCGCGTTTCTTTCCATCGCGTCCTCCTTCCCATGCCAGTCATCGATACTCTGCTTCAGACCATGCTCGAGCGAGGCGGCTCCGACCTGCATCTCACGGTCGGGCTTCCACCCAAGGCGCGCCTGTCCGGCGCGCTCACGCCGATTGCCGACGAAGCGATGACGGCCGAGCGCATGGAAACCTGCCTCCGGGAGATCTGTCCTCCGCACCGCTGGGCGGATTTCCTCGAGCGGCATGACCTGGATCTGGCGCATGAGATTCCGGGCGTGGCGCGGTTCCGCGGAAACTACCTCTACAACCATTGGGGAATGGCGGCGGTGTTTCGCCAGATTCCTTCCAAGATCCTTTCCTTCGACGAGCTGAAGCTGCCGGAGGCGCTGAAAAAGCTCTGTCACCTGAACGAGGGGCTCGTGTTGGTCACCGGACCGACCGGCAGCGGCAAGTCCACCACGCTCGCGGCGATGATCGACTACATCAACACGAACTTCGCGCGGCATATCATCACGATCGAGGACCCCATCGAGTTCGTCCACCGGCACAAGAAATCCACGATCGTACATCGCGAGGTCGGCGAGCACACGCGCAGTTTCGGCGCCGCCCTGAAGGGCGCGATGCGGCACGATCCCGACATCCTTCTCCTTGGCGAGATGCGCGAGCTGGAGACGATCAAACTCGCGCTCGGCTGCGCCTCGATGGGGATGCTCGTCTTCGGCACGCTCCACACCAACAACGCCCCGAAGACGGTGGACCGCATCATCAACGCCTTTCCGGCCGAGGAGCAGAACCAGGTGCGCGTCATGCTGGCGGGTTGTCTCGCTGGCGTGGTTTCCCAACTGCTCTGCAAACGCATCCCGAAGGGACGCTGCGCCGTGCACGAGATCCTGCTTCAGCACGAGGCCTTGCCCAACACGATCCGCAGCGGCCAGATCGCGAATATCCGCTCGATCATCGAGAACGGCCGCAATGACGGCATGACCACGATGGATCAGAGCCTGCTCGCGCGGGTAAAGGACGAAAGCATCACGGCTCTCGAGGCCTACATGAAAGCGGCGGACAAAAAACTATTCAGCTCACTGCTCAAGCCCGGCGAACTCGAGGGCGCAGGGCATTGAGCCCGGGGGGCCGCGGCTGCCGGGAAACCGCGGATTGCGCAGGTCACTGTCAGGGAGTCGTCTTTTTCCGGGCTTTCAGGGCTTCGCGGCGCTCCGTCCACGTGGGCAGGGCCAGGAATTCGGCGGCCTCGCGCAAGGCTTGCGCCTCCTCTGGCGCGGCGCGGCGTGCGGCTTCCTCCAGATAAGGAATCGCGGCGCGTTCGCCGAGCTGGATAAGCCCCTCCCGAGCCGCGTTCCTGATTTCCGCGTCTTGGGAGGAAAGAAAACGGGCGAGAGCGGGCACGGAAGCCGCGTCATAAGTGACCACGAGCTCCTGAATCGCCTCGAGCGTCTGCTCGCGGCCGGACGCGGTTTCCGCGGGAGGGGCCGCCTCGTTCGCAAGCGGAACGGCGGGCCCGGTCGGCGTGCCTGCGGTATCGGCAGGCTTCGGTGCAGGAGCCGCGGCGTCGGGAAGCTGCGGACCCGAAGCGCGAGGCGGCACGCCGGGGGCAGGAGCTTCGGCCTGAGGCCGTCCCTCGGTGCCCCGGCCTGGTCGGGAGTAGAATACGGCGAGACCCACGGCGAGCGCGAGGGCCGCGGCCGTCGCGCTCCAGGCGGCGCGTGGCGAAGAACGTTTCATGGCTCGGAATCCGCGGTGCGAACGGCGGTGATCTTATGTGCGCCGAAGCCCATGGAGCCCTCGATAATGGCGGAAAATTCGCCCAACTCCTCGTCTACAAACACGGCGCCGCCGGTCAGCTTGAGCGAGATGGCGCTGGGAACGGGGATGGTGACCGTGGCGGAGTCGAGTGTGGCTTCCTTGAAGGCGTAGGAGTAGGTGGCCAGACCGCCCAAATACATGGCTTCCCCGTCGGCGTTGAGGAAACCGGCGACGTGGAAACGGCCCGTGCCGGAGCCGGTGTAATAGCCTCCGGAGGAGTGGTAACGCTCCTTGAAGGCGTTGATCAGGAAACCGGGTTCGAACGTGAGCGTGTCCTCTTCTTCGTCATCCAAGGCAAAGTCGGGCTGGCCTTTCTTGACTGCGAACAAGCGGTGCCCGAGGACGGGCGCCTCGTCGCTGCGCACGCGCGCGACAACGCTCCAGCCCGAAAGGGGCGGGGCAATTTTGCCCTCCTCGATCAAACTGACCAGTATGTCGCGCTGGGTGAAGGTAACGGCAAAAAACTTGGCGGATGTCTCGTAGGCGCTGCCGTCCGCAACGGAGCGGCCGATGGGCGGCGTGTTGGCCGTGAGTTTAAGCGCCATCGTAAAGGGCGCCTGCAGATCCGCCACGGCATCGGCCTGGAGCGCGGGCGTGAGCGCGAGGCACGAGAGAAGAGAGAAGAGGAAAAAACGGTTTCCGGATTTCATGGTCAGGTTCTGGACCACGAAGGGATTGGGAAGGCGGATCAACTCTTATGTGGCGGCGGAGGTTTGCAAAAAGAAGGCCCGGCGCGGGGCGCCGGGCCTGAAAAGAGCTGCGGTTCAACAACGGCTCAGACCTGCTCGAGCAGCTTGTAGAGGCGGGCGACCATCTTGCTGGGGTCCTCGAAGAGACCGGCGGCGATGAGTGCGTTGTCGAGGATTTGCTCGGCGACCAGGGTGGCGCGCTCCGGGTTGGTCTCGCGGGTGGCGGCGAGACGCTTGATGACGGCGTGGCGGGGATTGAGTTCGAGCGAGACCTTCACCGGCGCGTCGGGCTCGTCTTTTTTCATGGCCTTCATCATGCGGCGCATCTGCGGGGTCATGAAACGGTCGGCGCTGATGGCGAGGGCAGGCGAATCCACGAGGCGGTCGCTGGCCTTCACGTCGGTCACGCGTTCGCCGAGGGTCGTCTTGAGCCATTCGGCGAGGGCCTTGACCTGGTCCTCGGTGAGGTCGCCTTCGCCGGAAGGAGGCTTGGGGGCCTCGGGCAGCTTGGCGTCCGGGCTGTCGGCCGCGACAAGCTTCTTGCCGTCGAATTCGCGGACGTTGTTCATCACGTATTCGTCCACCGCCTCGGTGCAGAAGAGCACCTCGAGGCCGCGGGCCTTCATGCCTTCCAGGTAGGGGCCGGCCTCGATGGCGGCGCGGCTGGGACCGACGAGATAATAGATCTCGCTCTGGCCGTCCTTGAGGCGGGAGACGTAGTCCGCGAGCGAGGTGGTTTTGCCGGCTTCGGTGAAGGTGGACTCGTAGCGGAGAAGCTTGGTCAGGGCGTCCTTGTGCGTCCAATCGAGGGCGGCGCCTTCCTTCAGGTAGATGCCGAATTCGGAGTAGAACTCGTTGTAGCTGTCGGGGCGGTTCTTGGCTTCGTCGGCGAGGAACTTGAGGAAGCGGGAGGTGACGGTCTTGCCGATCTTTTCGAGCAGGGCCTTGTCCTGCATGGTCTCGCGGGAGATATTGAGCGGGAGGTCTTCGCTGTCGACCACCCCCTTGAGGAAACGCAGCCATTCGGGCAGCAGGTCTTTGGGCCGGGCGTCGATGAGGACCTTGCGACAGTAGAGGGCGACCGCGGGTTCGGCGCGCTGCATGCCGAACTTTTCCGGGTTGTCCTTGGGGACGAAGAGGATCGAGGCGATCTGGAGCGGGGCGTCGGCGGTGAAGTGGTAGCGCAGGCGGGGCTCGTCGTAGGCGTGGGCCTGGAATTTGTAGAAGGCGGTGTATTCCTCGTCCTTGATCTCATTTTTCGAGCGGAGCCAGAGGGCCTGCACGGTGTTGACCTGCTCGCCGTCGAGCTTGATCGGGAAGGAGACGAAGGCGCTGTATTTTTTGAGCACCTCCTCGACGCGGTACTTCTTGGCGAACTCCTCGGCCTCGTCCTTCAGGTGGAGGACGATTTTGGTGCCGCGCGCGGTGTACTCGGGGGCGGGGGCGAGGGTGTAGGTGCCGGCGCCTTCGCTGCGCCAGACGTGGGCGGGGGCCTCGGCCTGCCAGGACTTGGAGAACACCTCGACCTGCTTGGCGGCCATGAAGGCGGCATAGAAGCCGACACCGAACTGGCCGATGAGGTTGGTGTTTTTCTGGCCGCCCTCGCTGAGGGCCTTGAGGAAGGCCTTGGAACCGGAGTGAGCGATGGTGCCGAGGAATTTGACGAGTTCCTCGCCGGTCATGCCGAGGCCGGCATCCTCGATGACGAGGGTCTTGGCCTTCTCGTCGGTGGTGACGGTGATCTCGAGCGGACGGTCGGCGTCGTGGATCGCTTTTTCGGTGAGCTGAAGATGGCGCAGCTTTTCCGTGGCGTCGGAGGCGTTGGAGATAAGCTCGCGGATAAATATCTCCTTCTCGGTATAGAGCGAATGGATGACGATATCCAGGAGCTGCTTGATCTCGGCCTGGAACTCGAACGACTGGGGGACTGCGGCGGTTTCGGCGGACATAGTAGGAAAGAGTGGGAGGGGAGATGTTAGCGATGGGCGGAAAAAATCAAGCGGGTCGGCGCGACGAACGGCCTGCAGCGGAGATTTGCCCACGGCGGAGTTGACGGAGGAGTGGGGCGACCTACGTTTGAAAGCGACACCCTGCAGTGTTCGAGGTGCCCTTCACACGCTCTTTGCCTTTGAATCAATCCGGGAGCCAACAAACCGGGCGCATGCAGCCAGGCCGTAAATCGGAAGGCTAATCGGCGCGCGGCGGTTCCCACCTTAACTTAAAAAGGTTAGAGGCCTTTGGGCATACGGCACAGGCGGGGTGTCACTTTGTTTTTCCGCTTTCGCGGCGGGGCGGCCGTTCATCACGGCCGCATGATTTCTCAAAAACGCAGGCTAAGCTGCAGGGCGGCGGAGGGGACCAGGTTCTCGGTCGAAGGGCGTTCGTGCAGGAGGCCGGCCTGGAATTTTAACTGGGCATGCGCGGCGAGGCGCAGGGCGGGACCGGCCTCGATGCGCCAGGCGTCGCGGCCCCAAGACTCTTCCTCGCCGTCGGCCAGCTCGAGGGGCAGGTAAAACTGCTGGCTCCAGCGCAAAAATGCGGTCCAGCGCGGTGTGAAACGATACTGCGCCTCGAGCGAGTAGGCGAGCGTGTCGGCGTCGCCGAGACCCGGCACTTCGAAGCGCGAGGCGATGATTTCCCCCCAGAATTGGAAATGACGCCAGGCATAGGTCAGGTCGTGGCTGAGCGTGGTCTGCACGTAGTCGCCGCGGGTGCGGCCGGCGGCCAGGAAGGCGGGTTCCGGACGCACGTAAATCCCGCGGCTCCAGGAAATCCCCAGATCCCAGCCTGTGGCTGGGCGCCAGCCGAGGCGGGCGGCGCTGGCGGGATCGCGCCAGACCTTTGCGTCGAATTCGTCCCAGGTGTCGGGGCGGGAGGAAAGGCCGGTGTTTTTGATCTCGACGGACAGATCCCAGCGCCGGCCGCCAAACGAAAGGGCGGCGCCGGTTGCGTAGACGGAATCCCACATGACGGGGATGCGTCTACGTTCGTCGGCGACGACGGCAGCGGCGTCGCCCACCGGGTCCACGTGGGCCCAGCGTTGAAGGGCGGGCAAGCCGGGCGGGGCGGCGACATCCCAGAGGCCAGTCAGGCTCTCCTGCGCAAGAGGGGCGGTGATGAAGGGATAGTCCCAGGCGTGGCGGCGGCGGGCCCAACTGCCGAAAACGGTGGCGAAGCGGCCGACCTGCAGGCTGACGCGGCGTGCGGGCCACGGAGCGAGGCGAAGGGCCATCTCCTCCACGCGGGATTCGAGGGGTTTGTCGGCCGGGTCGAAGCCGCGGTCCACCCGGACTTGGGCGCGAGCCTGGACTTGGGGAGAGAGCCGTGCGTCGGCGAAGACCTGCAGAACCGGGCTGACCAGAAAATCCGTGTCCGGAGCGGTGTAGCGCAGGTCGGCCACGGGTTCCGGGATGTGGTAGCCGGTGAGATCGAGCCGCCCGGAAATCTGCAGGCTGCGTTCTCCGTCCGGGGAGACGCGGGCGAGTCGGGTCTCGACCGCGTCCGCGAACTCGTCCCAGCCGGCATGAGCCATGGGCGCTTCGCCGGCCAGCCACCCGGCGGAAAACGTGACGACCAGGCGGAGAAGCGGGCAGGGGGCCTTGATGCGACGACGCACGACAGACGGGATGGAGGCCAAAGCCCCTGCGAGCAACCTCGACGCGGGCCGCACCGGATTTTTTATCGGTTGGCAGATCCTTGAGCCTGCGTGCGGAGAGGCCGAAAAAAAGGGCGGGGACGACCCGCCCTCGATCGATCGGAGCCGACGTTTCAGACGCGGCGACGCCGGCCGGCGACGAAGCCGAGGGCCACGAGGCCGCCGAGCGCGGAGCAGGTGGAGGGTTCGGGGATGGCGACGGGGTTGACGATGTTACCGCGGATTTCGCCGCCCCCGTTCACCGACGTGTGGACGTTGACGTAGAACTGTCCGGCGAAGAGCGCGGTCTCCTGGGCGCCGGACAAGGCGTTGGAGGTGCCGCTGATGAACCCGCTGACGGCGTTGTTGTTGAAGGTGAAGGGAGCGCCGTCGAGGCCGATGGCGACGCTGGCGTTCTGGGTGAAGGATGCGGTGCCTCCGCTGACGGTGGGCCCGTGGATGTGGGCGGCGGTGGCGTTGCCGCTGAGATCGGTGAAGCCGTTGGCGGAGCCCCAGGCGACGTTGACGGTGAGCAGGTTGGTCACGTCGTCATAGGTAATGCCGCCACCGAACTCGCCGCCGGAGCCGGGCGTGCCGACGATGGTGCCGTTTTCGTTGCCGGAGAGCAGGCCGAAGCCGGCTTTGCCCTCCAGGTCGAAGCTGAAAAGAGTGGCGTGGGCGGCAAGCGGCGCGGCCAGGAGGACTGCAGCGAGCGAAACGCGACGCGAGGCGCGGAGTCGGAATACATCCGAACGGAGGACGGAGGTTTTCATGGCTTGGGTTTCGAGGTTGTCGGGACACTCCGAGCGACCGGTGGGGACCGCTTGCGGATGTCGCCAATGTTTAGCGCTAGTCCGATGCGCGGGACGGGCCACGACGCAAAGGTAACAACTTCGTCACTATCGGCTCTGGCGGCCGCTTCCTTCCGCTGCGGTCAGAGAGAAGCGACGCGGTCAGGGCGCGGGCGGCTTCCGTGTCGCGGCGCAGCGAAAACCGTAGTATCGCCCGCAATCGTCCGGTTCCAGATTATGCCGGTAGCTCCACGAAAGACGTTCGGGGAGACTGTTGAAGGCCCCGCCGCGCAAGACCTTGGAGACGCCGGCGAAAACGTCCCGGGGCAAGGTGCCTCCCGGGTAGGCGGCGTAGGAATCTTCGCACCATTCCCAGACGTTTCCGTGCATGTCGTACAGCCCCCAGGCATTGGGTTTTTTCTGACCCACGGGCCGGGTCTGGCCGCCGGCGTTGTCCGAGAACCAGGCATCGGCACCGGAGACTCCGCTGTTTTCGCCGAAGCGGAACTCTCCCGTCTGGCCGGCGCGGCAGGCATATTCCCATTCGGCCTCGGTCGGCAGGCGAAACTGATACTCGGGGAAGGCCTTGTTCAGCGCAGCGAGAAAGGCCTGGCAGTAGCGCCAGCTTACATTCTCCACCGGATGCTTTTCGCAGCCGGGAAAATTCGTCCCTTGGTGGATGCTGGGCTGATCCTTCATCACGGCGGCCCATTGTTCCTGAGTCACTTCGAACTCTCCCAGGTAAAATGCGTCCTGGATCGCGACCGGGTGCGGCGGTTTCTGATCCAGGAGTTCGGCGGTGGACGAGCCCATGTCGAAGGCGCCGGGTTGGATCTGGATCAAGCGCATCGGGACTTGGTGCGCGAGCTGAAGCACCAGATCCTCCGGCCCGGCCCAGAGGGCGGTGAGGACAGAAAACCAAGCCACGGCAGTCGCGGCGAATCGGGTCCGGGGAATTTTCATTCGGTTGAAATTAAATCAAGGGAAGGACGGTGAGGTGGGAAAAAGGGACGATGGTTCCAGTCAGCTATCTTTCCGCCGCGACGGAGCCTGTTCCTGAGCTTTGGCGTCTGGCGGCGATGCCCGATCGACCCACTCGCCAATCAGGGCGACGGTTGCTTCGAAGCGGGGGTGGTTGTCCGGCATGGCTTCGATCAAGAGCGCCGCGCTGGCGGGCGCGTCCTCGGAAAAGGAGGCGGCGATCCCTTTGACCGCGTGGTCGCGAAGGCTCGCCTGGTCTTGCGGTTCCCGGGTCAGCCAGGCCAGGGCCGCGTCCAAATCGCGGGCCGCCCAGGTTCTGGCCAGGTTCTCGAGCGCCTGGGTTTCGGCCAGGCCGCCCAGCTTGCCCAGCTCAAAGCGCCATGCGGCGGCAAAGGCGAGGGCCGGGTCGCGCAGGGCGATCACCGCGCAAACCTCTTTCAGCGCAGCCTGCCGCTCTTCGGCTTCAGCGAATTCGGCGACGCGAACGAGCGCCGCGTGCGGATCGCCCGCCGCGGTCGCGGCCAGTTCGCGGAGGACCCTGGCCCAGCCGCTTCCTTCCGCCGGCGCTTCGGGCGGGATTTCCTGCGGTGCCATTCCGTCCGGGGAAGGCGCAGGATTCATGGCCACGACCGGGCCGGCGGGACTTCTCGCGCGATCGGTTTCGCCCCTTGTCTTCGTCGACCCGGCAGCGGGGGGCACGGCATCCCTTCGCCGGAGGTCCGCCGCCGGCCAAAGGAAAACGCCGGCGAGGCCGATGAGGGCCATCGCGGCAAGGGACGAAACGCTCTGGTTTGTTTTGGGCATCGGGACGAGGAAAGCCGCCCGCCCGGAAGGCGGACGGCGGCGATTAAACTTCCTTAACGGTCGGAGACGGGCCGCCGGGCCGTTCGCGAAGCGTTTCGGCGGGCCAGCGTCCCCGCCCTACCGGTGAAAGGGTCGGGCGGTTCGCGTTTCGGATTTATTGACCGATATAGAAGCTCGTGTGGTGCGACTGCATGTAGCCTTTGACCGTCAGGCAGTTTTTATAATAGCGATCGTTGCGCAGGCTGCTTCGGGTGTTGCTGGTGCCCGGGGGCGTGAAGACGACCAGCTTGTTGAAACTCGAGTTCGCGAGCACCACCTCCTCGCGCCAGTCTCCGAGGAAGTCGCCGTAGAACATGGGGGCGCCGCGATCGCTGCCGACCGCGCTCTCGTAGTTCCAAGTCGTTTCCAGGCGGCTGACGCTCGAAGTGCTGTAGTTCCATTTCTCGATCTTCCCGTCGTTGTAGCTTTCGCTCAGGTCGTCGGTATCCCACCAAAGCCGGATGCAGGGATAGGGGCGGGTCGGCTCGGAGGTGATCTTCGTGTTGCCCGGCGCGTTGTAGATGCCCGAGAAGGACCAGGCTTCGTAGCCGGCATAACGGGGATCGATGTCGCCGACATCGCCGCGGCCGACATCGGCCACGCCGCCCGTGTGTTTCCAGAGCATCGTGCCGTTGCGGGCATCGTAGTAATATTCCAGCAGTCCGCTGGAATTGTTCTGCTGGACGCCCCAGCCCTGCAGGCCGGTGCGGTTCTTATCGAGCTTCGCGATATGGAAGCGGTCGCCATGGACGACCCCCTGCGTGCCCAGGGTATAGAGCAGCGAGCCGTTGGAACCGTTGAGGACGAAGCCGATCTGGCAGAGGTCATCCGTGCCGTCGCCGTTGACGTCGCAGACGCGGATTTGGTGGCCATCCGGGCAGTTCTGCGAGCCGCGCAGCCATTTCCAGCCGAGCGTGAGGTTGCCACCGCTCCAGTTGTAGCGGCAGACCATCATGTTGAACGAACCATCGTTTTTCCGGTTCTTCATCGAGGCGAAGATGCCCGCGTTGCCCACGCCCAGGTGGCAGGCCAGGGGGCCGTCGGCGATGTAGTCGGTCGGGATCGAACTGTAGGCCAGCCGCCGGCCGGTGGAGCCTTCGAGTACGGCGAGCCACTGCTTGTTATTGTCGGAATTGCTCCAGGTGGTGCCGTCGCCGAATACGACGCCGTTGGCGATCTTGATGACAACCTCGGCTCTGCCGTCGTTGTTGAGATCGGCGACCGTGACGCCGTCCCAGTGGCCGACGTCGATGGTGGCCGAGCCGGGCTCGATGTTATCCTTGTTGGCGCTGTTGGGGCCGAAATCGACCTGCCACAGGAAGGTGCCGGTGTCGGTGTAGGCCTCGATTTTTTGTCGAGCGTCGTTGGGGCGGTCGAGCACGTAGTCCGGTTTGCCGTCGCCGTTGAGGTCGCCGACCCAGACAAAATGGATGGTGCTGCCGGCCCGGATTGGGACCGTGAAATGCGCCTTGGCCGCGGGCGCGAGCATCGTGCCCAGGGCGGCGAGCGCCAGGAAGGAAAGCCCGCGGAAAGAGCGCTTTCCGAGAGCGGGAGGGGGCTGATCTGTATTCATATTTTGGGGTTGAACGTCCCGCCGGGGTGACGGGAAAGAAAGCCGGGCGCGGGGAACGCCCGCGCCAAAGACGGGCGGCGGGGCGTGCGACCCGGACTCGTCTTTCCGAAAGCGGCAGGGGATGCCCGGAGTCTGTGTCGCCGGCGGAGCGAGCCAATGCGCCTCTTGAGTTACGGTAACTTGGCCCGGCCGGCGGCAGTTTCCTCCGCCTGCCGAGGACCGCTCAGGCCCGCGGAAGCACGAGGGTGAACACGGTGAGTTCCTCGTCGGAACGGACGAGGCGGATGTCGCCGCCGTGCAGGCGGGCGAGGTGGCGCGCGAGATTCAGACCGAGCCCATAGCCCGGCACGTCGCCGGCGGCTGCTCCGCGGTGGAAGCGTTCGAAGATACGGTCCCGGGCTTCGGGGGGCACGGGAGTGGGCGCGGTGTTGGCCACGAGGAGCCGGACTTCGGTCGGGGTGGTCTCGGCGGAGAGCCGGACCAGTCCGCCGGGGCGGTTGTACTTGGCGGCGTTTTCCAGGAGGTTCTGAAGGACCAGCGCGAGCTGGCGACTTTCGCCCCGAACGGGGAGCGGGCCGGCGAGGTGGTTTTCGAGCACGAGAGTTTCGGCGGAGGGCAGGACGCCGAGGTCGTCCAGGGCCGCGGCGGCGAAGCCGGCCAGGTCGAGCGCGCCGGGTTGCGGGCGCAGGAGGCCGGCGTCGAGTTTGGCCAGGAGCAGTAGGGTTTCCAGGATATGGGCCAGGCGGTCGGTCTGGCGGATCAACTCGTCCACGTCGTTGTGTTGCCGGCCCGGAAAGGCGGGATCGGCGGCAAGTTCCTGGAGGCCGAGGCGGAGCACGGCGACCGGAGTTTTGAGCTGATGGGAGGCGTCGGCGGCGAAACGCGAGGCGCGTTCCAGTTCCGCGGTGGTGAGGCCGAGGCGCGCCTCGGCCTCGGCCCGGAGCTGGCGCTGGGCGGCGGAATCGAGGGCAAAGCGGCCGAACCAGCCGGAGAAACCCGCGCTGAGCAGCCCGCTGACGCCGATGCCGGCGAAGAGGATGAAGGCACCGGCGGCGGTGATCTGCCAGGTGACGGCGCGCTGGCGGGCGCGAAGGCCGTCCAGCGGAGAGAGCCGCACCTCGTGGACGGGAGGGTAGGCCTGGCCGGGATTGAGGACGTGGTGAACGAGGCGGTAGGCGCGTCCGTCGAGCGCGAGTTCGTTCCAGGCGGAGCCGACGCCGGACGCTGGAGACCGGGTGGCGAGGAAGCGCGGAAGCCTGCGGGCCAGCGTGGCGCGGGCGGAGGTGGAGAGGCCGGGGGCGTGCAGGCGGCCGTCGATCCAGAGCGCGGAAATAGCCGCGTCGGTCCCGGCCGGAGCCGCGGCGCCGGCTGGAAGCGCGGTCGCGGGATCGAAGCCGAGCACGAGGATGCCGATGCGGCGGCCGTCCTGGTGCGAGTGGATGGGCAGGGCGAGCAGTTCGGTGGCCCGGGTATCGTTGCCGACCACGGACGAAATGACGGCGCCGTGCGCCGGATTGCGGTCCAGACGGGCAGGGGCGAGGGCGGCGAGTTCCGCCGGTTCCGCCTCGCCCGGCGCGGCGGGCGGGGCAGGTGGGATGAGGCGTCCCTCCGCGTCGAGGAAACGATAAAAACGGGCGCGGCCGGAGGCGGCGGCCGAGGCGGGCGGGGAGTCGGGGATGGCGAGCAGGTCGCGCAGCTCGTCGTCGGCGGCCAAGTAGAGCAGGTCGAGCGCGTCGTCCTCGAGCGCGGCGTGGATGCGGGGGAGATCGGCTAGCGCGGCGGCGCGGTCGGCGAGGGTGGCTGTGCGGAGCTGGCGCAACGCATGGGCGGCGGAGAGCTCGGCGGTGAAGCCGCGGGCAGCCTCGTCGGCCTGGGTTTCCTGAAGCTGGCGGCGTGCGACGGCGATGCCGGCCAGGGAGAGGAGGGCAACGATGACGCCCATGGCGGCGAGCAGCCGGCGCGCGAATCGGCGGGTTTCCTGACGCGCCGCCGAAGGCGCTTCCCCGTCAGGGCAGCTCGACGCGGAGGATTTGGCCGGACTCGATTTCAACGGGGCGGGAGAGGGTGGTGCGGCTGTCGAGCCAGGCCTTCAGCGTGTAACGGCCGGGCGGAAGTTCCGGGAGTTGAAAGGTTCCGTCCGCGCCGGTGACGGTGAAGTGGGGGGTGTCGAGCACGAGGATGGCGGCACGCATGTGTTTATGGATGTCGCAGCGCAGGGTGACGAGGCCCGGGCGGTCGAAGAGTTGGGGCGGCGGGGGCGTTTCGTCGGCGCGGTAGCGGCCGAGGTCGAAGCGCTTGGCGGGGGAGAAGGAGAAAACGTTGTGGTAGGTTGGATCCTCGTTGGGAAACTCGACGCGCGTGCCGGTGCGCACGGGCAGGAGGGCGGGAACGAAGGCGAGCTCGCGCTGGACGATGCGGGCGACCGGCGCGGAGGGGGCGGGCGGAAAGTTTCCCTCGAGGTAGACGACCGCGAGCGGCGGATTGGTGTGCACGAGGTCGGGCTCGACGAGGAGCTCGTAGGGCTGGCTTTGTCGCGGCAGGGCGGTGGTGGCGCGCGGCAGGGCGATGACGCCCTCAATGCGGGCGGAGGCCGTCGGAGATGAGGGCGGCGGCGCGGTTTGGGCCCCCGGCGAAGGCGCGGCGGGCGGCGCGACTTCGCCCGCGCGGGCGCAGACTGCGAGGAGGCAGGCGAGGAGGGGCGGAAAGCGGCGCGCGGGCATCGGGGAAAGGGGCGGGCGGCGGCGGAGTTTCACGAATCGGGCGGCTTGGTTTGGAGCACGTAGCCGAAGGCGCGCACGGTATGCAGCAGGGGCGCGGTGTCGGTGGGATCGAGCTTTCGGCGGAGGCGGGCGATGAAGACCTCGACGGTGCGGGTCTCGTAGCGGTGGTCCCGTTGCCAGATGCGCTCGCAGATTTCCCCGCGGGAAAAGACACGACCCGGCTCGCGCAGGAAAAGATGCAGGAGCTCGAATTCGCGGGGAGTGAGGGGGATCGTCTCGCCCGCGCGGGTGACGCGCCGGTTGACGATGTCGGCGTGGAGGTCGCCGACGGTGAGCAGGTCGGCGGTGGAAAGGGCTCCGGACCGGCGGCCGAGGGCGTGCACGCGGGCCAGGAGCTCCTCGACGGCAAAGGGCTTGGCGAGGTAATCGTCGGCGCCGGAGCGGAGGCCGGCGACGCGGTCCTCGACCTCGTTGCGGGAGGTGAGGATGAGGACACGCGAGGGGCAGTGGGCGGAGCGAAGGCGGCCGAGCACGCCCAGGCCGTCGAGCGAGGGAAGGTTGAGGTCGAGGATGACGAGGTCGTGGGTGCGGGCGAGCGCGGCGCGGACGGCTTCCTCGCCGTCGTGGCTGACCTGCACCTCGTGGCCTTCGCGGCGAAGGGCGGCGACGATGTGGCGCGCCAGGGCCCTTTCGTCTTCCACAACGAGGATGATCATGCCGCGCTGTCTAGGCGCTGTCTTCGAAATAATCCAGCGTGCTGCTGAGGTCTTGCGGGCGGACCGGGCACAACGGGAAGGGAGCCCGGGTGTCCCCAGGGCGCGGAGTGCTGAGGAAGTACGGTGCTTGGGCCCGCATCCTTGAAGGAGGGATCGCGGGCTGCAGCACCGTGTTGCTCACGACGCCGCTCAGTTGAACTGCCACCAGTTCAGGTCGAACAAGGAGGAACTGGTGCCGGTGAAGCGCAGATAAAGGTCGTAGATGCCGGCCGGACCGCTGACGGTGCAGGTGCGGTTGGCCCAGGTGGTCCAGCCGCCGGTGCTGGCCACGGAGCAGGTGCCGATGAGGGTGCCGGTGGAACTGCCGAGCCGGAGCTCGATGCTGCCCCCCGGGTTGGGCGTGGCGATGCGGGCGGTGAAGCCCTTGGCGCCGGCTCCGAAGTTCACGCCGCGGATGCGCACCCAGTCTCCGCTTTGGAGGTAGCCGAGCGCCCGGCCGCCTTCGTTGCAGGCCACCGTTTCGACGCCGCTCTGCGCGTTGAATGTCTCGCCCTCGACGCGGCCGTAGGGATTCAAGGTGCCGAGCTGCGGCACGCCGTTGGTTGTGTAGCCGAGTTGCTGGATGGTGCCGTCGGCATTGTGGCTCATGCGCTCGATGCCGAGATTGCGCCGGTAGGTGGTGGCGATGCCGGCCTGGGTGGCGACGCTGCGGTTGTGGTAGAGGTGGTAGTAAGTGCCGTTGATGCCGACGACCGAGTGGTGGTTGTTGTTGTAGTTCTGCGGAGGCTGGCCCGCGGCGGTGCCCCGGTAGGAGAAACCCGAGACGGGGCTGGTGCTCGTGAGGTAGTCGATGCGCTGGCCGTTTGAACCGTTGGTCGAGTAGGAGAAGTAGTAGAGGCTGCCCCGTTTGTGCATGTGGGAGGCCTCGAAAAAGTTCGGCGCGCTGATGGCGGCGGCCGAGCCGGAGGTGCTGATCATGTCGCTATTCAGCTTGATGACACGCGCGTTGCTCGAGCTGTTGCCGCCGAAATAGAGGTAGGCCTGGCCGTTGTCGTCGAGGAAGACGCAGGGATCGAAATACCACTGGCTGGTGCCGCTGGCGCCGGGAGTGCTGGAATTGACGAGGTAGCCGCCCTTGGCGTCGATGAAGGTGCCGGTGGGGCTGGTGCTGGAGGCGACGCCGATGCCGGAGGCGTTGTTGCCGAAATAGAGGTAGAAACGGCCGTTGCGGGCGATGACGGAGGGGGCCCAGGAGTAGGTGGCCCAGGAAGCATTGTTGGGGACGCGAAAGACCTCGCCATGGTCGGTCCAGTTTTTCAGGTCGGAGCTGGAGACGCAGACAATCGATTTCATGGCGTAGCCGCCGGTGACGGCGTTGTCGTCGTCGTTGGAGCAATAGACGTAGAGCCGGCCATTGTAGTACATTCCGCTGGGATCGGCGAGATAGCGGTGGGAGGCGAGCGGGTAGTCGGCCCGGGCGCCGAGGGCGGAGCCGAGGAGAACGATGCAGGACAGCAGGCTTCGAACGGTTGTTTTTTTCATGAGGTCTTGGGGTGGGAGAAAGCAAGGAACGGAGCCGGCGGCGGGGCCGCCCGGACGCACACTCGGGGGTCGCCATGCGGAGTGGGCACCCAGAAGGGTGAAGGCCGCCGCGCGAAGCCGGAAGGTTCTCCTTGCGCTAACAGTAGAGTCCGGCGTCGAGGCGGCGGGGAGGATGAAGCCGGTTTGGAAAATGGCGCTGGCCGTGGAGGCGGAGGCGGTTTTGGTAGGCGCGATCTCCCTCCACGCATGAGCCCGACCGTCTATTACATCCTCCACGTCTTCTCTATCCTCGTCCTCACCGGCTTCACTTTCCACGCCTTCGCGGCGCCGGCGGACACGAAGAAAAAGGTGATGGCGATCACGGGCATCGCCTCGCTGCTCGTTTTGATCAGCGGCTTCGGGCTGATCTCGAAGGTCTACCAGAACCACATCGCCGCTTGGATGATCGTGAAGCTCGTCTGCTGGCTGGGCCTGTCGGCCCTGGCGGGGATCGGCTACCGGAAGCGCGAGAAGGCCCGCGCGCTCAGGCTGGTGGCGCTGGCGCTGGTTTTTGCGGCGGTGTTCGCGGTCTACACCAAGCTCGCGTTCTGAGTTTCGAGCCTTCGGCAACATGTCCGGCGCTCTCTGCGGCCTGTGGGTGGATGAGGAGGGTCGCGTCCACACGGCGGTCGAGACCGCGGAGGGCGGACGCGAGACGCGGGTGGAGTCGTTCCGGCCTTTCGCCTGGTTGGCGGAGGGGGCCTTCGTGGAGGGCGAGGGCGTCGCGATCGAGCGGCTGAAAGGCGAGGGATTCTTCGCCGAACTCGCTCACGCCGACTCGCTCGCCCGCTTCGAGGCCTGGCAGGATGCGGCCAGGGCGGCGGGAGCCAAGGGCATCGACGTCATTCGCCCCTTGGAAAGCCAGTACCTGCTGCAGTCGCGGCGGCGGCTCTTCGACGAGCTGCCCTTCGGCCGGCTGCGGCGTTGTCAGCTCGACATCGAGACAGGCTCCGCCGACGGCGCGTTCAGCGACGCGGGAAAACCCGGGGACCGCGTGCTGGCCATCGGCCTGCGCTGCGGCGGGGCGAACCGCTTCCTGGTGCTGGAGGCCGAGACGGACGAGGCGGAGAAGGCGCTGCTGGAACGCTTCAACGCGACCCTGGCGGAGATCGATCCCGACACGATCGAAGGGCACAACCTCTTCAAGTTCGACCTCGACTACCTGCGCCAGCGGGCGAAGCGCCACAAGGTGGCGCTCGCCTGGGGACGCTTCGGGCAGAAGGCGAAATTCCGCAACAGCCGCCTGAAGGTCGCCGAGCGCTGGGTGGATTTCCCCCGCTGCGACCTGCCGGGGCGGACCGTGATCGATACCTACCTGCTCGTGCAACTGCACGACATCACCGCGCGCGAGCTTCAGGGCTACGGGCTGAAGGAGGTCGCGGTGTATTTCAACATCACGACCGACGACGACGAGCGGACCTACCTGGCGGGCGACAAGATCGCGGCCGCGTATCGGGAAAATCGCGACGCCTTCCTCGCCTACCTGGGCGACGACCTGCGCGAGACGGCGGGCGTGGCCGACGTGCTGCTGCCGACCTTTTTCGAGCAGGTGAAGACCTTTCCAATCCTGCTGCAGGAGGCGACGCTGCGCGGCTCCTCGGGCAAGATCGACCTGCTTTTCCTGGAGGAGTACTACCACGCGCGGCAGGCCTGCCCGGTGCCGCCCGAGGTGGCGCCTTTCGAAGGTGGCTACACGCGCAGCTTCCGGGAGGGCGTCTATCGTCACGTGCTGCATTTCGACGTCGCTTCGCTTTACCCGAGCCTGCTGCTTCTCCTGGACCGCAACCCGAGGAACGATCCGCTGGGTGTGTTCATTCCCCTGCTGCGCCGCCTTCGCGAATACCGCTTGAAGTACAAACAAATCGCCCGCACCGGCGCGACGGCGGAGGAGCGCGCCGAGGCGCAGGCCCGGCAGGCGAGTTTCAAGATCCTGATCAACTCCTTCTACGGCTACCTCGGCTTTTCCGGCGCGCGTTTCGGCGACGGCGAACTGGCGGCGGAGGTGACGCGGCGCGGGCGCGAGCTGCTTCAGCAGTTGATCGACGCCTTTGCCGGCGAGGGCTGCACGATCCTCGAGGCGGACACGGACGGCATTTATCTGTCCTCGGAAAAGCACTACACGCAGCCCGGGGCCCTGCTCGCGAAGGTGGAGACGATCCTGCCGCCCGGCATCGACCTGGAGCACGACGGCAGCTATGCGGCGATGTGGTGCTACAAGGCCAAGAACTACGCGCTGCGCGACGGCGGCCGCGTGGTGTTGCGCGGCAGCGCACTGCGCTCGCGCGGCATCGAACCCTTCCTGAAGACGCTCACCGCCCACCTGATCCGGCATCTGCTGGGCCTGGAGGCGGAATCGCCCCTGGTGCGCCTGGACGCATTGCGGCGGGCGATCGCCGCGCGAGAAACGCCGGTGTCCGAGTTAGCCAAGGCCGAGGTGCTGAGCATGAACCCCGACGCCTACGAACGTTTCGTCGCCGAGGGCGGCAAACCGCGACGCTCCTCGGCCGAGGCGGCCCTGCGCATGAGTCCGCGCCCGCGCATGGGAGAACGGGTGAGCTACTACCTCGTGCCGAAGAGCAAAGGCCAGACCAGCGACTGGCAGCGGGCGCGGCCCCTGGCGGAGTTCGATCCCTCGCGGCCCGAGACTCACTACGACCCGAAGCCGTATCTGGACAAGCTGGACGACTGGCTGGAGCGTTACGGAACCCTGCTGGGCGTCTCCCCGCCGGGCGGCGCGCAGGGCGAGTTGTTTTGAAGCAGGCGGGCGGCTAGGAGATATTACCTAGCCGCTGAAAACGCAAAACCCTGTCGGGAGAATTGACCTCGGCTTGTGAGGATTTCATGAAAGGCGGTCTTTGCTTCCTCCATGAAACGTTATCTCTCCCTCCTTCTCGCCTGGGGCTTGCTGGTCTCGGCGTTCTTATCCGCCGGGAATAAAGCAGCGGCGCAAACCTTTCCGGCCAACCTGACCGGCTCCTATGAGGCTGATTTGATTTTCTCCTCTGTAACTTACGGAAAAATCGAGTTTACGGTCAGCACCAAGGGCGTGGCCACTGGCAAGCTGGCGATGCCCAACGGGAAGAGCTATCCGTTCTCGGCGCAGCTCACGGCCGACGGCGGTTCGGCTTTTAAAAACCTGCACGTCGTCGTGAAGGGGCCTTTCCCTTTGGGGCCGCAGAATCTGCAGATGAACCTCCGGGTGTATACGGATGGCTCCGTTACGGGCGCGACGCAGTCGATGATCAGCGGCATCCCGGCTTTGCTGACCATGGCAAACGGTGTCCGCCTCGCCTCCTTCACCGGCAAAGGCGATTCCGTCGCCCCGTGGCAGGGGACCTACACGGTGGCCTTTTCCGATCCTACCCCGGCGGGCGCCGGCGTCCCGACGGGATCCGGTTACGCTTCGGCGGCCATCCTTCCAAATGGGCAGATGAAGCTTGCAGGTAAGCTGGCGGACGGGACCGGCATCAGCGGTACGTTCAAGCCGACGGCGGACGGCGTCTATCGCGTGTTGATACTCCCCTACAAGGCGGGTGGCTTTTTCTCCGCGGAGCTGGCTTTCATCAAAGGCGGAGACAACCGCTACCGCGTCGTGGGCGGCGAGGCGGTCTGGCAGAAGTCGGCGAACCTGAAGGATAAGACCTTCCGAACTGGTTTTGGCCCCGTGGTCGTGGACGTGAGCGCCGAACTCTGGATCAAGCCTGTTGCCGGGCAGACGCTTGCGGGTATTCTCAGCGCCACGGGCAAACAGATCAGCTTTTCGCTGTATGGCGCCGGTCTGGATGACGAGGGCGAGTATCTCGGGCAGTTCCCCGAGAAGCTGGAAATCAGCGTCAAAAACGAACTGTTGCCGGTGTTCGGCGACGTTTACGCGCCCACCACCGCGGCCGCCTGGGCCAAGCTCTGGAAGGTAAAAATCAATCCCGTCACCGGCGTGTATACCGGCACTCTGAACCTGCGCGATCTGGTCCAGACTGCCGCGGTCGGTTCCGGCAGCGGCGCCAAGTATACTCCGGTCAAGTTCGTGAATCGCAAGATCGTGATCGAGGGTATCCTGGTACGCGATTTCGACAATGCCTCGGAGCCCTTCCGGGCGGAGGGTTTCTTCCTGCTGCCGCCGCTGGTCAAAACCGACCCCACCACCGCGGGCGGAGTCGAAGCGAGCGGGCCCCTGGAGCCGGTCGGCACGGGCGGACCGGTCATCGGTGCGATTTCTCCCGGCACTCCCGGCACCTACACGATGAATGCCCGCCTCCTGTCCTCCAGCGTGGAATTGCCGGGCGGTTTGCCCGTCACGGTGACCGGCTCGATGAAAAACGTCCCCGCCGCCGGCGCGAGCGTCAGCTTCACCATCGCACCGGACCTCTCCTACGTGATTTTCAACGGCCGCAAGGTTCCCTTGGTCGCCGATTCCCGTCCCACCGCTCTGCTGTTTTCCGACGCCTCGGCGAAGAACTACAAGAACACGCTTACGGTCACCGTCTATCTCAACACCACCACGGGCCGTCCCACCGGCGTGGGGGCGATGTACGTCCAGCTCCTTTCCGCCAAGTACTCGCTCGCGGGGAGAACCTTCTCCGCCTTCTATCCGGGCGTGAATGTTTATGACACCGCCAGCGCGCCGGTGAAGACGCAGTAAGAAGCACGAAGCACGGCCCCACAGGTCGTTTTCCATAATAAAGGCCGCCGGAAACCGGCGGCCTTTTCATGTCCTGAACGGTGGGAAGGGGCCCAACCACAGGGTGCGAGTGATCAGGGACTTCCGATGGTCACCTCGATGGTTTTGGCTCGTTGCAGGAACGCGGGATCACTCTTCCGCGAATTTTTCGATGCCGTTCACACGCAGGGCGTAAGTGCCAGGGGCCGATACTCCGAGGGTAAGGGAGTTATTGCTGCCGCTGACCTGTACCATTCCGCCGCTTAGAATGTTCCAGATGGCGGCGAAACTCCGCGAGCGTCTATATTGTCTTGGAATTTACGCGGTGTCGTCCGCCGACAGTTCGCGGTCGGTGTTGGATTGTTGTTCCTGTTACCTGCTGCGGGCTGGCGGCGGCGCGGGGTAATGGATTGGTTCTGGCCTCCAGCTTTGAGTGGTGAAATAAAGAAGCGCTGAGAGTCCGAGTAGTGAAAGTGTGATTATTAAAAAGGTGTTCATGTTATCAGTGACCTCATTTCCCCTGCGGAAGGAGTAGCCGTGCGTGAATGAAGGAGCTAATCCATTGTAGCTTCTATTAAGAAATATTGGGAATAGATCTCGGAAAGCTGCGAGGGCCCGCCGGTCTGGATGGCGCTGACCAGTTCCTTTTCGGGACGCCGTCAGCGATATTCGGCGCGCCCCCCGGTCCGTGCGGTCATCCGCCGGATCCAGGCGTTCCTTGCCGCTCAGGGTTCGGGGCAGGGCACCGATCCTACCGGATTGAACCCGAGGTGGGCCGCTGCACTTGCGAAAATGCCTCTCGGAGGTCTTGTGGAAAACCGGTCGTCTCGGTGGGCGCGCGGTAAGTTTGTTGCATCATCAGTCCGTAATTTTAATGACTGCCCTCAAATCACCTCCCCTCGCGTGGAGTCCGAGCCCATCGTCGGGCTTTACTCCACCCCTGTGTGTCAGTCGTAGGATTGTCCGGTGTCCGCTTTCTGCCTTTCTTTGATTTATCGAAAAACCAAACCCCCACTCCCATGAAAATACTGCCGCTAGGCCTTTTGGCCCTCGGTCTGTTGACCGCCCCGCTCGCCTCTTTCGGCGACGTTATGATCAGCTCTTTCGAGACCGGTCTGGAGCCTTGGTCCGGGGGGGAAGCAAGCAATGAGGGAGGCGGGACCAATACCTATGGCGTCACCACCGTCGCCGCGACCGAGGGCACGTCGAGCGCGGAGGCGGTGATGCAGATGACCAGTCCCGTCTTTAAGATCGTGTTCAACACCGCCGCCGCTTCCTATTCCACCGAACTGGCGCAGGCGACCGGCATCCAGGCAGACGTGTATTTCGAGTGGGCCAACATGCCCACCGCATCCGGCGGCGGGGCCTACTATGGGATGTCGCTGAACATGAATTCGGCGAACACGGGCTACACCAATGTCAATTCGGTTGGCGCCAATCTCACCAACGGCCAGTGGACCACCATCACCTGGCCGCTTACGCCCGAGCAGGCGACCCAGATCAGCGATCCAGCCCAGGGCTATGCCTATGTCGGGTTTCTGTTGAACGCCGGCGCCTGGGGAGCCGCGACCGTCGGCGGCACTATCACCATCCGAGTCGACCGCGTGGTTGTGCTGGGCGCGGCTGCGCCGACCGGGCCGTCGGCGCCCACCAACCTCGCCGCGACCGGGGTTCACGCCGGAGTCAACCTGTCTTGGACCGCCAGCGCCGACACCCTGTTCTACACCGTCAAACGCAGCACCACCTCCGGCGGTCCCTTCCTCACCATCGCCAGCAATCTGACCGCGACCTCCTACAGCGATACCGGCCTGGCGGGCAACACCACCTACTACTACGTCGTCACGGCCAGCAACGCCAACGGCGAGGGAGCGGCCTCGGCCGTCGCCTCCGCCACCACGGAGAACGACGAGGTCCTGCTCACCTCTTTCGAAAGCGGGCTCAGTCCCTGGTTCACGGGCCCCGACACCATCCTCGGCGGCGGCTCGGCCACTTATGGGGTTAGTTCGAACGCCAGCGACGGCTCCTCCAGCGCGGAGGCCGTCTGGCAGATGACGGGTGCCACCTTCACCACGGTATTCGGCACGCCGGTCGCGAACTACCAGACCACCATCGCGCAGTCCACCGGCATCAAGGCCGATGTTTACTACGAGTGGGCCGACCGACCGCCCACCACTGGCACGGGTGGCGCCTACATCGACCTCAACCTCAGCCTCAACCATCAGAACGGGAACGCGACCATCTCGCCGTCCACCGGCTCGCTCGCCGAAGGCCAGTGGCGAACCATCACCTGGAACATGACCCCTTCGCAGGTCGCCGCCCTCACTGCCAACGGCCAGAGCTACGCCAACCTGGAGTTCCTTGTGAACAGCGGCGTCTATGGTGATGCCGTGATCGGCGGCACGCTCACCGTGCGGCTGGACAAGGTGTCGGTGATCGGCTTCCTCGCGGTCGAAACGCCGCCCGCTCCGACCGGCCTCGTCGCCACCGGCGGCGCCGGCCAGATTTCGCTGACTTGGAACGCCAGCGCCGGTGCCACGGGCTACACCGTGCGTCGCGCCACCGTGAGCGGCGGCCCCTACACCACGATCGCCAGCGGTTTGACCGCCACCGCCTACACCGAGACCGGCCTCGCGGGCGGCACCACGCACTACTACGTGATCGTTCCCACCAACGCAGGCGGCGACGGCGCCGCCTCCGCCGAGGCTTCCGCGACGGCCAGCGCCCCCGCCAGCGGCCTCGCCAGCTGGCGCCAGACGCACTTCGGTACCACTGAGGCGACCGGCAACGCGGCGAACGACGCCGACCCCGACGCGGACGGCATCGCGAATCTGCTGGAATACGCCTTGGGCGGCGATCCGCTTGCGGCGGAATCCGACCTGCTGCCGATGCAAGCCATCGACGCCGGGCACCTCAAGTTGAGCTTCAGCCGCATTGCGGATCCGGCGCTTACCTACGCGGTGCAGGCCTCCGACGACCTCGCTTCCTGGACCCCGGTCTGGAGCAGCACCGGAACGGAGAACACCGAAGGCGTCGTGAGCGTGACCGACCCCGAAGCGCTGTCCGCCCATGCCCGCCGCTTCCTGCGCCTGCACGTGACGGCACCCTGAGGGCATTATCGGCCTGGACCGAAACGCCCGCCCGGCGAAATCCGGGCGGGTTTTTTGCGCTTGAAGATATAGGCCCCGCCGCCGGCCGGGTCTACTGTGCCGCCTGCATCAGAGCACCCGGTTGGCTTTGATGATCTCGGCGTAGTAGCGGGCGGAGAGCTTGGGCGTGCGCCTCTGGGTCTGGTAATCGACGTGGGTCAGGCCGAAGCGGCGCGTGTAACCGTCCTCCCACTCGAAATTGTCCATGAAGGACCAGTGGAAATAGCCCTTCACGGGCACGCCGTCGCCGATCCCGCGGTGCAGTTCGCGCAGATAGGCGCGGGTGAACTCGCGGCGATGGAGATCGAGCACCTCGCCATGGGCGTCGGGTGTGTCGTCGTCGTAACCGCAGCCGTTTTCGGTGATGTAGATAGCCTTGTGCCCGTACACCCTGGCGGCGAGGCGCGGGCCCCAGTAGAGGCATTGCGGATGCCAGTGCAGCCAGGCGCTGTCGGCGCGCGGATAGGTGGCGTTGACCCGCAGCGCCTCCGGCTCCCCGCCGCGGCCGGCGCGGACGAAGGTGCCGGCGTAAATGTTGAGACCGAGGAAATCGGTGGGCAGCGAGATGAGGTCGAAATCTCCCGGGGTCACCCTGGGGCGGTCGGCGCCGCAGCGCCGCAGGTAGGCGGCGGAGTAACGGCCGCCGTGGATGGCACCGAGGATGTGTTCGTTGCGTCGGCGGAACCAGGCGGTCGCGGCAGCGATGTCGGCCGCGGTTTCGGTGACCGGGGTGCAGACGTCGCTGTTGTCGGTAAGGCCGACGCGCGCGCCGCGCCCGCCGTGTTCGCGCACCGCGCGCACGCCGTGGCCGTGGGCGAGGATGGCATGGTGGTAGGTCTGGTTGAGCGCCTGGGGCGGCACGGGCCGTGCTGGGGCCTTGCGGCCGCCGGGGCCGTAGGCGAGGACGGTGAAGCAGCGGATTTCGTTCAAGGTGATCCAGTGTTTCACCTGTCCTGAAAATTCGGATACGATGGTGTCGGCGTAGCGCGCGAAGGCGTCGACCGTCACGCGGGCGGTCCAGCCGCCGCGGTCCTCGAGCGCCTGCGGGAGGTCCCAGTGGAACATGGTCACCCAGGGCGTGATGCCGTTTTCGTTCATCGCCTCGAAAAGCCGGCGGTAAAAGTCGAGCCCCCGGCGATTCACCGCGCCGTCGCCGCCCGGGTAGATGCGGGGCCAGGCGAGGGAGAGGCGGTAGTTTTTGATGCCGAGTTCGCGCATGAGGGCAAAGTCCCGGCGGAAAAGCCGGTAGTGATCGCAGGCCGGCTCGAGGGTGTGGCCGCCCTGGATCGCGCCCGGCCGGAGGGCGAGGCGGTCCCAGACGGACTCGCCCTTGCCGCCGGTGGTGGCGGCACCCTCGATCTGAGGAGCGGCGGCGGCGACGCCCCAGACGAAACGCGGAGGGAAAACGGAGCGGGAAGACATGGTGTAGATTGATTTATTGTTAAATTGATTTTGGGCGGTCGAGCTCGTTTCCGTTCTTCAAGGAGGACGGGGGACGAAGTCCGGATGGAAGATTGATGTGTGCGCGCGCTTGACGGTCCGCAAGGCGGGCGCCTAGGTCTCCCGGCGTACCACACTGTATCCTGCGGGTGTAGTATAACGGCTATTATGCGTGCTTCCCAAGCATGAGACGAGGGTTCGACTCCCTCCACCCGCACCAAGTCAGCTGGGATTTGTGGGCCGGTGTGCGGCAGATAAGCGGCGCCTCAATGTCGAACCGGCCTGTTTTCAGGCTCTTCCGAGTGGTCTGACTCGACAAGTTCGGTCCGCGCTCCCGAAGCTGGCGGCGCAATTTAGTGTCATCTCCCACCAAGCGCTCTCACTTATGGAACTGAACTTCGATGCCTTCGATACCGGGGAATTTTTGCAAAAGGTCATCCACACCGCGGCCTCCAACGTCCCGTTTCACGCCGGGACGGTAATCAACTACGTGGTGGATACCCTGTTCTTCACCAAGTCCGACCAGCAGCAGTCGGAAGCGATGTGGAACAAGGTGGAAAAGTACGTCTCGGCGCTGACCGTGGTGCAGCTGAACGATGCGGTCGAGCAGGCGCTCGGGCAGATGACCGCGGCGAGCATGTTCGGAAAGTTGAAGAGCTTCGGCACGCAGTTCCGCCAACTGCTTTACATCACGAACGTGGAGCAGCGGAAACTGCAGCTTTCGCTGCTGACCAACGAGGCCAGTCATCTCGTCGGCGACATGGTGAACGTGCCCGCCGGCTCGCTGCACAAGATGGCCCGGCCGCTCCAAATCATCGCGGGCTGCCACATCGCGGCCGTGATGCAGCTGAAGACCCTCGAGCCGGACAACTACCGCCACCAGTCCAGCCTCAACAACCTGGCGATCCTCTATTCGGACACGGCCAAGATCATGTATGATCGCTCGATGGGCTGGCGGCGGGGCATGATCGCCGAGGGCAAGGGCGTGTTGCACCAGATGGACTGGGCGCCTACGAAGCAGGAGGCACTGCGCGAGGAGATGAAGCGGGTGCAGTTCGAGGCCTACGACAAGTACTTCAACGGCATCCTGCAGCCGGGCAAAGGGGAGGTGGTGGTGAGCGTGTTCACGCCTGACATTCCCAAAAACCGCCCTTCGCCCGAATATGGCGACACGGAGATCAAGGCCTACGCCGAACTGGGGAAATACGACGAAAAGGTGAAGCTGGAGTGGACGGCCTTCTGGAATACGACGCTGCTGAACGTGACGAAGGAGTTCATGAACCTGGTCGACTGGCCCCGCTACGAGCAGGAGAAGAAGGGCCAGCTGAAGCCGCAGCCGAACCATTTCGCCTACCCGCTGCGGCCGAGCGCGAGCCCGCTGCACACGGCGGACAATCTCCAGCGGATCGATCTGTTTTTGGAGCAGCAGATGGATCACTTCGCGCTGTCGGGACCGCGTTATGCGCAGACCTATCGGCCGGATGTGCCGGTGTTTTACGGCGACCAGACCAATCTTTTCCTTCGCGCCGACACCTACGATTCGGCCGTCGCGTGCATCTACTTCCAGGAACGCGGCAACCTCGCCCGCGCGCAGGATCTCGGCGACGCGCTGGTGCAGGCGTTGAACCACGATCCCCTCGGCGGCGGCCGCATCGTGGCGGCCACCATCTACGGCCGGCTGGTCGACCCGGACCAGAACTTCCGCACCTCGATTTTCACGCCGGACGGCGGAGTGCGCGACGTCGGCAACATGTCCTGGGCCGGCATCGCGCTCACGCGGCTCTTCGCGAAGACCGGCCTCCATCGTTACCTCCACGCCGCGGAAACCATCGGCCAGTGGATCATCGCCGAATGTACCGTCGCGGACGCCTGGGGCGGCTTCAGCGGCGGCGAGGACCACTGGAAAAACAAGCGCCTCTGGCGCTCGGTGGAGCATAACGTCGACTGCGTCTCCTTCTTCGACAACTTGCATGCCCTGACGGGCAAGTCGGACTGGGCGGCGGCGCGCGAATCGGCCCGCAAGCTCGTCAAGGCCTGCCAGACCCAGGTCGGCTACTACGTGACCGGCACGGGCGAAGGCATGGTGCTCAACAGCGGCGTCGTCCCCACGGACACGCAGAGCTGGACGGCCTTGGCCCGCATCGATCCGGAACCGGACAAGCGCAGCCTGAACTTCATGATCGATATCATGGGGACCACGAGCGAGGGCTTCGCGGGCACCAAGTTCGCCCAGCGCGGCGCAGGGGTGCAGAACGAGGCAACCGCGGGCGCGGCGATGGCCCTGTGGATGGCGCGGGACAAGAGCGATCGTTTCAAGACGACCGCCGAGCGCTGGCTGGATTCGCTCGGCCGGCAGATCACCTCGGCAAAACGGGCGACCGGTTACGGCGTCGTTGCGACGCCCGCGAACGAGGCCGACACCGGGGAAGGCCTGGGATGGAAGTATTTCAATTACCAGCACGTCGCCTCCTCGGCCTGGACCGGACTGGCCTTTCTCTTCAAGGACAAGCCCTCCGCCAATCCCTACGCCCCCATCGACATCGTCCGCGGCGGCTGAGCGCGGCCCGGGAGTGCATCCCGACGCTCGTCCGACGGCGGAGCGCGTTGACCTCAACGCGCGCCACCGCCGGAGGGTTTCCGCCCCGAAGCCGGGGCTTGCCGGCTGAAGGCTTTGGACTGTGCTGCGGGCTGACCATGAGCTTAAAACTCCACCTCCTGCCGTCCGGCCCCATCGGGACCAACGGCTACCTTCTGACCGATGCCGTGCGGCGCGAGGCGGTGTTGGTGGACGCGCCGGAGGGCATCTGGCGCCTCGCTGCGCCGATCCTGGCGAAAGAAGGCTGCGTCTTGTCGGAGCTTTGGCTGACGCACGGACATTGGGACCACATGCAGGGCGCGGACGAGGTGGCGAAAGCGACGGGGGCGAAGGTCAGCGCGCATTTGGCGGACCGGGGCCTGCTGGAGGCGCCGGAGGTGATGGCGGCCTTCCTGCCCTTCCCTTTGCACCTGGCGCCGGTGCGGGTGGACCGCTGGGTGGGGCATGGCGAGCGGATCGAGGCGCTGGGCCGGACTTGGGAAGTGCGGCACGTGCCGGGGCATTGCCCGGGGAGCGTGCTGTATTGGTGCGCGGCGGAGGGCCTGGCTTTTTCCGGCGATACGATCCTCATGGGGGGAGTAGGGCGTACGGATTTTCCCGGCTGCAGCTTGGGGCAGCTCGCCCGTTCCATCCGGGAACAGATCTATACCCTGCCGGACGAGACGATCCTGCTGCCCGGCCACGGCGAGCCGACGCGGGTGAGGACCGAGAAAGAGGAAAACGAGGCGGTACGGGCGGAAGCATGAACGCGGAGGCCGATGCGATTTTTATGGGCCGGGCGCTGGAACTGGCGTGTCGGGCCTGGGGGGAAACGCATCCAAATCCCATGGTGGGCGCGGTGCTCGTGGAGAATGGCGCGATCGTGGCCGAGGGCTGGCATGCGAAGGATGGCGGGCCGCACGCGGAGCGGGTCGCGCTGGCCGCGCTGGAACGGCGGCCGAAGCCTGGCGCGACAATGGTGGTGACGCTCGAGCCCTGCTCGACGCCCGGGCGGACCGGGGCCTGCTGCGACGCGCTGATCGCCGCCGGGATCGCGAGGGTGGTGATCGGCGCGACCGATCCGAACCCGGCCCACGCGGGGCGCGGAGCGGAGGTGCTCCGCGCGGCGGGCATCGCGGTGACGGAAGGCGTGCGGGCGGACGAATGCGCGGAGCTGAATCTCATTTTCAACCATTGGATCACTACCGGCCGGCCTCTTCTCGCGGGCAAGATCGCGACGACGCGGGACGGGTTTTCCCGGCCGCCGCCCGGGGCTCCGCGCTGGATCACGGGGACGGAGGCGCGGGCCGACGTGCACCGCTGGCGGCGCCTGTTCCCGGCCATAGCCGCGGGCGCCGGCACGGTGCGGACGGACAACCCGGCGCTTACCCGGCGCTGGACGGATGCGGAGGGCGCGGCCCGCGAGGATTGCGGGTGGCGCTTCGTCTTCGACGCGGCGCTCGTGACCGCGGCGGGCATGGAGACGGACTGGCCGCGAGTATATGCGGATGCGTGGCGCGGACGTACGACGGTGGTAACGAGTGCGGCGGCGGATCCGGCGGCGCGCGCACGCCTTGAGGCGGCGGGTGTGCGGGTGTGGCTGCAGGAGACCACGCGAGGAGCGAGGGGCTGGGGCGAGTTCGCGGCGCGCTGTGCGGCGGAGCGGATCAGCGGCGTCTATGTGGAGGGCGGCGCGGAACTGCTGGCGGATGCCAGGGCGGCGGGAGCGCTGGGCTATGCGTTCCACTATCGGGCGGCTTTCGACGGTGGCGCCGGCTGGGGCGGGCGAGTGGATTTTGGGGAAATGGGCGAGGTGAAGGAAGAGCAGTTGGGGGCGGATGTGTTGTTGAGAGGACGGATTTTTTAACCGCAGATGCCGCAGATGAACGCAGATAAACGGACCCGGATTTTTTTGGCCTCGGGCAATGCGCACAAGGTCGCCGAGATGGGCGCGCTGGCGGCGCGGGACGGGCTGGTGGTGGAGGTCGTGTCGGCGAAGGCGCTGGGCGGCATGCCGGCAGTGTCCGAGGACACGGGGACCTTCGAAGGCAACGCGCGGAAGAAGGCGCGGGCGCTTTGGGCGATCGCTCCGAAGGGCAGCCTGGTGCTGGCGGACGACAGCGGCGTGTGCGTGAATCATCTCGACGGCGGTCCGGGGGTGGAGAGCGCCTACTTTGCGGGGCCGCAGGGCGACGCCGCGGCTAACCTGCGCAAGCTGACCGAGGTCATGCGCGGGGTGCCGCCGGAGCGGCGCGGGGCGCGGTTTTATTGCCTGCTGTTTCTGATCGACGAGACCGGCGGGGAGCACGTTTTCGAGGGAGCCTGCGGCGGCACGCTGCTCGACGAGCCGCGGGGCGGGGCGGGCTTCGGTTACGATCCCCTGTTCGTGCCGGAGGGCTATGCGGAGAGTTATGCGGAACTGGGCGACGAGGTGAAAAGCCAGCTCAGCCACCGGGCGCGGGCCTGGGCGGCCCTGAGCGCGTGGTGGCGGGGACGGGGCGCAGCGACGGCCGGATAACCGATCAATCCCTCGGATTTTTGGACGCTAAGCGCGAAGGCCTCGCAAAGAGCGCAAAGGCGGAAGAGGTCTTTCCTATTCTTCCCGGTCTTTCTTTGCGCTGCTTGGCGATCTTTGCGTTGAAAAATCTGGATTAAGGTTTGTCGAGAACGGGGTCCGTGGCCGCGACGGGTTGCGCGAGATGGATGGCGTATTCCTCGAACGGCGCCAGCGAGCCGGCGATGTAGGTGAGCAGGGTGATGCGGTGCTCCGCGCAAAAATCCTCCGGCAATTGATGGTCGAGGATCAGCAACGCGGGCCGCTTGCCGGCTGCCTTCATGGCGCGGCGGTAGAATTCGAGGTCGGTCAGATTGTCGTCCCGGCTGCGGATCCAACGGGTGAAGCTGCCATGGCGGCGGTCGTGCGGATAATAGAGCGTGCGGTTCAGGTAGCCGGCGAGAGGGGCGCCGGCCCAGTCCCAGCCCACCGCGATGAAGGCGTCCTCGTAACCGTGCTCGCGGAGCCAGGCGACCGTGTGCTTGCTGCCGGAGAAGGCGTGGCGGCAGTCTTCGCGCACGGCCCAGAGGCCGGTGAAGGCCTGCACGAGCAACATCGCGGTGAGCAGGAGGCGGGCGAAGCGGAAGCGGGGGGAGCCGGCTTCGGCCGCCGGGGGCGCTTTCGCGAGCAGGATCCAGCAGGCGAAAAAAAAGGTGAAGTAGAGGAGGCCGACGTGGCGGTAGGAGCCGAGGTATTTGCCGTAGAGAAACAGGCCCAGGCCGAGCGTGCCGGCGAGGTAGGCGATGAGCGCCCGGGGCGAGCGCAGGAAAAGCAGGATGGAGCCGAACCACAGCAGGCCGGCGGCGAGCATGGCCAGGCGGTCGTCGTAGGAGGGATAGGGCGTGTCCCAGGGCGGGATCCAGAAGTAGCCTGGAGGGCGCGGCAGCGGAAAGGCGGAGGCGACCAACGCGGCGCAGAGGCGCGCGAAATGCACCGGCATCCAGTGCAGGTGCCAGTCCGAAGCCGAAGGATAGTAGGTGTCGGGCGCAGGCAGGGTGCAGCCGATCGCGCCCAGCAGGCCGGCCAGGGTGACGGCGAGGGGCAGCGCGGGGCGGAGGCCGGGCTCGCGCTCGAGGCCCGTCTTTTCCGCCAGCCAGGCGGGCCACAGGCGGGCGAGCAGGGGCGTGCCCCAGAAAGCGGCGGCGAGGGCGCCGGCGACGAGCAGGCTGTGGACGCTGGCCCACCCGGCGACGATCAGGCAAAGGGCCGCCAGCCAGGGCCGGGGCCGGGCGGAAAGGGCGAAGACGCAGGCCAGGCACAAGGCGAGAACGCCGGGGAGGTAGTTCCGACAGACTGTGCCGTACTGGAACAACAGGTAATAATTGCCGACCAGCAGGGTCTTTTGGAGCCGGCCGAAGGGCGCCCGCAGGCAGATGACGAGCACGGTGGCCCCGGCGAGCAGCCAGGTGGCGACCTGCATGAGTTCGGGCCGGGGAGAGAGCCGGGCCAGAGACCAGAGGAGTAGGTTCCAGAGAGGCGGGGCGCCTTCGTAACGGGCCTGCGCGATGACAGCGCCTGGAGTCGGCAGATCGCGGCCGATCAGCCAGGCCTGCATCTCGTCGCGCCAGAATTCGTGATGGAAGGCTGCGATGCCGGCCAGGGCGAGAAACGCGGCCAGGAGCAGGCCGGTGAAAAGCCGCGGGTCGCCCGCGAGGGCCGCCAGGCAGCCGGGCGGGCGGGGACTGACGGTGGCCACGGCCGCCGCCGGCGATGGAGGCTGCGGCGACATCAGGGAGGCGGCGGCGGGACCGCGCGGAGCAGCCGCGCCTCGGCCCAGTTCGCATGATCGCAGTGGTTGCCGTCCTCCGTGGTGTTGACGACGAGGCGCAACATGCGGGCCTCCGTAAGGTCCACGCGAATACGCTCGGGTGCCTGACCCGCGTGCTTCACCGGAGAGGTGTAGCGGAGCCGGTCGTCTACCCACACCTCGAAGACGACGGTGCCGATGCCGTCCGTCTGCGAGTCGTCGATGCCGAGGATCGCCTCGAAGGCGGCGTAGCGGCCGTCGAGGGCGTAGCGGAGTTCCGAAGGGGCGTGGGTGCCGAGGCCGGAGAGATAGCTTTGCCCGGCGAGCTTCAGAGGCAGGAGGCAGAAGGTCTTGTCGTATTTGACCGTGCCATACGGCTGCTGGACGAATTGGGGCTCGAGTTCGCTCAGCCAGACGAAGGGGCGGGCGGCTTCGAGCTCGGCTTCCCTGGCGCGTTCCTCCGGAGTCGGACGGCTGACCTCGTAGATGCTGTAGCGGTAACCCTGGCAGATCTGGTCGAAGAGCAGCTTGTGCCGGCGTCCCCAGGTCGCTCGATTGATATAATAAATCGTGTCCTCCTCCGGGCCGGCGAAGACGTAGCTGACCGGGACCTGCCCGATGAGCGAGGGATCGGCCTGGCGGTAGGCGCGGGCGACGAGCGTTTCGATCCGCTCGTCGGCGTAGCCGGTCTCGCGGGTGTAGGAGCCGTTGACGACCCGCCGGCCGGCGAGCGCGGTGACGGGATGGACGAAGGAGTTGGCGGTGAGGAAAATCGCGTCCTTGGGGGTGTTGAGGCGGATCCAGTCGGCGACGAGCTGGTCGCCTCCGCTAAAGAGCCTTTCGGCGTCACGCTGGTAGCGGGAGAGCCACTCGATGGCGGTGGGAACCAGCGCGCAGAAACCGAGGAGGGCTCCCGCGGCGAAACGGCCGCCGCGGGAGTGATGCCAGAGCCGGGCGACGAGCCGGCCGGCGTAAAGGCAGAGCAGGAGATTGAGGTAGAGGAAGAACTTGTTGCTGTCGCCCCAGTTGGGCGTGAAGCGGTAAAAGTTGATCAACATGAAGTAACCCGTGCCGACCAGGAACAGCGGAAGCAGGGCGTACTCGCGGAGCCGTTCCGGCGCGGGGCGGCGGCGCAGGCCGGCCAGACCGATGCCGAGGCCGATCAGCCCCGGGACGAGGGTGGCGCCGGCGGCGCGGAGCCAGAAGAGCGGACGCTTAAAGCCGAGGAGCGCAGGGATCTCTGGCAGGTCGCCGAGGCGCGCGGCGACATCGAAGCCGGAGAAACCGGGGACCTTGGGCTGGGAGAGGATGAAAGCGACCTGCAGCCCGGCGGCCGTGGCCGCGAGCAGTCCGATGCCGAGCGTCCGGATCCAGCCTGCGGGCGGCGGGGCGCCGTCCGCCGTGAGCCCGGGCAGCACCAGGGGTCGCAGCGCGGCCAGCGCCGCCACCGGCCCCAGCACCAGGAAGGAGTGCATGTGGAACAGCGGCAGCAGGCCCGTCATGGCCACGGCGAAGAGGACCGGAGCCCGGCCGGAGTCCTCGCCGGCCAGGGTGCGGGTGAAGACGGGGAGGAGGAGCGCGACGAGGGGAAAGGAGAAGAGGAAGGGGAACTGGGGCTGGAAGTAGTCGATGACGACGTTGAGGAAATTGTAGTAGGGGTAGGTGACGTGGTCCACGACGCTGTCCCAGGAGCCCGGCGAGAAGGGGGTGTTGCCCGAGGGAAAACCGGCGAGCCCGAAGACGCAGTTGACGAGCCCGACGTGGCCCAGGAAGAAGAGGCAGCCGGCGGAGAAAGTCCCCACGCGCGAGCGGAGGAGGACGTGGAAGAAGTGGCAGCCCAGGGTTCCGAGCGAAAAGGCCAGGAGGACCATCGGAAGCTTGAGGCAGTAGAAGGGCGAGAAGCCGCCCCGGAGCAGGATGGCCGAGAAAAAGTCGGCCATGAAGTGGTAGCTCAGCTTGTGGCCGGCGGCCTGCGGGTTTTCCGGTGGAAAGCCGCTTTGCTCGATAAACGAGGAGATGGTGCCGAGGTGGTAGGCGAAGTCGCGCGAGTTGCCGCGAAACAGGATGTCGCCACCGGCATTGAAGCCGATGCAGTCGGAGAAAATCAGGGTGAGAAACAAAGTGGGCAGGGCGGCGGCCTGCCAGAAGGGCCGGTCGAGGACGCGCAGCGAGGCCAGCCAGGCGCGATTGCGCTCCGGCTGGCGGCAGGCGAGGACGTTCGCCGCGGCCAATACCGCCGTGCCCAAGGCGAGAGTGGTTCGGGAAAAGCCCAGCCAAAGCGAAAGAAGATAGACCAGCCAGGTCGCGCAGAAGGCGCCGAGCACGAAGCCGGCGGACAGGCGCACGAGCCCATCGCCCCGGCTGAGCCGCAGCCGGTCGTCGAGCCAGAGACCGAGCCACCAGGCGGAAACGAGGAAGAGAACCGCGAGCATCGGGTGAAGGCGACGGACCCTGCTGCTCAATCCTCGCCGGTGAGGAAGCGGTGCAGCTTGAAGGTGTCCAGGTCCGCGTGCCGCTCGTCGGTCCAGACGCGGGTGAGGCCGCGCGGCTGCGGCTTGTAAGGAATGATGACGCGGGAGACGCGGCCCTCGTCCTCGTCGGCCGGAAACCACGAGACGATCTCCTCCACCTGATCGGGCAGGCAGATCACGGCGTATTGCGTGCCGGTCGCGTCCCAATCGCGGTCTTCGGCGGTCGAGGAGATTTGCGTGACGACATTAAACGCGACGCGGCCCGCGGCCTGGGCGGTGGCGGCGACGACCGGAAAAAAATCGTGGTAGCGGCTGGTGAGGTGGACGAGGAGCAGGCCGCGGCGTTTGTGCAGGCGCTTGAAGTAGGTGGAGAGCGCCTCGTAGGTGAGCAGGTGGGGTGGAATGGCGTCGCCGGAAAAGGCATCGATGACGATCAGGTCGTAGTCGTCGCCGGCGGCGGCGAGGCCCTTGCGCCCGTCGGCGCGGTAGGTGTTCACGCGGCCGCGGGCCTCGTCGAGGAAGGTGAAAAAATCGCGGGCGATGCCGATGGCCTGCGGGTCGACATCCCAGAAATCGAGGGTATCCGTCTCGCGGGTGTAGGCGGCGAGGGTGCCGGCGCCGAGCCCGATCACGCCGACGCGGAGCGAGAGCTCGCGGGCCTTGAGCGCCTCGAACACGCGGCCCACGCCGCTGCTCTCCGTGTAGTAAAGCGTGGGCTGGCGGCGGGCCTCGGGACTCTGGGTGAGCTGGGTGCCGTGGGTGGTGGTCTCGTTGGAGAGGATGACGCCGTTTTCCTGGAACTTGAGCAGGATGGCGCCGTAGAGACTGCGGAAGCGGCGCAGGCGGACGAAGCCCTCGCTTTCCTGGCGGGTTTGCTGCCAGACCTGGCCGAGGACGGGGGCGAGGACGACGACGATCGCGACGCCCGCGGTCAGGGCGGTGCGGCGGGCGAGCAGGCGCACGACGCCGAGGCAGAGGATCACGGCGGAAAGGGTCAGAAACTCCGTGGGCCGGAGAAAGAGGACGGGTGCGGCGAGGCTGGCGAAAAGGCCGCCGAGGACGCCGCCCGTGGCGATCGCGAAATAGAAAGGGGCGAAACGCGCGCGAGGCCGATCGTCGTGGAGAAGGCCGTTGCAGCAAAAGCCGCCGGCCGCGCAGAGGGAAACCAGCCAGAATGCGCGCCAGCCCTCCACCGTGGCGGGGCTGACTCCCTTCGTGAGCACGAAGCCGCTGAGGCTGACCGCGAGCCAGCCGAAGCAGGCGAGCGTGAAGGAAGGGCGCCAGCCGCCGGCGAAGGTGACGATGTAGCTCAGGAGAAAGGCGCCGAAAGGGCCTGCCCACACGAGAGGACCGGAGCCGATCTCGGCCGCGAGGTGATGGGTGGCGCCCAGCATCCCGGCGCAGGCGAGGGCGCTGAGGGCCGCCCACCAGGCGAAGCGGGCCGGGGCGACCGGTTCCTCGGCCCCGGCGTCCTCGGCGGAGGAAATTTCCGGGCCGAGGGGGCTTTGCAAAAAGAGCCAGGCGGCGAGGCCGAGGAGGCCGAGGAGGAGGGTTAGCAAGCCGCGCCACAGGAAGATCTGCTCGGAGAGCGCGAGATGGCGCTCGAGGGTGAAGGGATAGAGGAGCACCGCTGCGAGGCCCCCGGCGTTGGAGACCGCGAACAGGTAGAAGGGCACCGGCCGGCCCATCCGGCGCGACCAGCCGTGCAGGAGGGGCGTGAGGCTGAAGAGGAGCAGCAGCGCCGGCAGGCAGGCGAGGGCGAGAGCGGAGATCAGGCCGCCCAGACCGAGCGCAGGGCGGTCGCGCAGCCCGCCGAGGGACGCGGTCGCGAGCGCGAGGAAACCGAGCCCGAGCGTGGCGCCGGCCTGGACGAGGGATTTTTGCCGCAGCAGCCAGACGGCCCAGGTGTAGCCGAGCAGGAGCGAGGCCTGGAAAAAGAGCATCGCGCCCACCCAGGTGGAGGCGGTGCCGCCTTGGGACGGCAGGAGGAGCTTGCCGACCAGCGGCTGGACGGAGAAGGAAAGGAAGGCGCCGAGGCAGACTGCGGCGGAGGTGACGAGCGGCAGCAACCTGGCCCGCAAGGCGGGGGGAATGACGGGAAGCAGAAGCGGCATGGCGAAGCGGAAGGCGGGCCTGGGTGCTCGATGCTCAGCGTCCCGTCAGCAGGATCCGCGCGGAACGCAGGGGCGCGGCTCCGATGGCGGGGTAGGCCTCGCAGGGCGTCCAGCAGCGGGGGCAGTCGCCCCGGCGCACGGCCTCGCGGGTGCCGTCGGCGCGGGCGGCGCGGAGGATGGGCAGGAGGTCGAAAGCGTTTTCCCGAATGTTGCCGAGGGGTTTGTCCCAGATGGTGCAGGGGTAGACCTGCCCCTTCTCGGAGAGGTAGGCGGTGGAGAGCAGGGCGGAGCAGGGGATGGAGGTGCCGCCGGTGGCGAGGTAGCGGGCGGCGTCGGCACGGTAGATGCGCTCCACGGCGCGCATGGAGAGAGGGCCCTGGCCGGCGCTGCGTTCCGCAGCCAGCCTGAGTGCGGCGGCGATTTCGGCGCGGTGGGCGGGGCCGCCGAAACCGTTTTCCTCGGCACGGGCGGCGTTGCCGTAATAGTGCGAAGAGAAGTGCGGGATGTTGAGGTGCAGCGAGCTCCAGTCTATCGGTGCCTCGCCCTTGGCGGTGAGCGCGTCGTTTACCGCGGCGTGGGTGCGCTCGACGAGCTTCGCGGTGGTGATGCCGCCGGAGCCGGAGTGTCCGTGCAGGGTCATGCCGACGTAGACGTTTTCGGAGCCGAGGAGGCGGCGCGTCTCGGCGAAGGTGTTGATCGCGTGGGCGAAGTCGTTGCGGATGCCGCGGAGGCGGTCATTGACCTCGGGCGGGCCGTCGATCGAGACGGTGACGACGAGCCGCGCGCGGAGGCTGGCCTTGAGTTCGGAGACAACGGAGACGATGCGTTTGGTGGCGATGCCGTTGGTCGGGAAATGGACGAGCAGGAGGTGCGGCGAGGTCTCGGCGAAGGCCTTCACCACCTCCGCGAAATCGGGCCGGTCGGTGGGCTCTCCTCCGGTGAAATCGATCCATTGCCAGTAGGGGTTGGCGGCGGCAAAGCGGCGGACCTCGTCGAGGCTGAGCTCGCCGTCTAGGCCGCCGGGGCGGTCCTTCACCTTCCAGATGTCGCAGTAGACGCACTTCGAGTGGCAGCGCTTCGTGACGACGAAGATGAGCTTGGTCGGCCGGCCTTCCGCGCCGGTGGCGGCCGCGAGGGTGCGGCCGGCGAAACGGGTCCAGGAGTAAAGCTTCATGGAGCGGTGGGGGGCGTCACCGGAGGCGGAGCGACGGGGGCGGTGGAAGCGGCGGCGCCGGCCTGGATGGCGTCGAGGACGGAGTTCAGGCTGGTCCATTCCTTGCCTCCGGGGGCGGGGCCGCCGAACTCCGCGAGGGCGTGGGGCGTGTCGATGCGGAAAAGGGCGAACTCGCACTCCGCGGCGGTGCGGCGGGTGACCAGCGTGGCCTGGGTCTCGACGAGGAGCTTTTGCCAGATCGCGGCGAAGTCGTCCTGGGCATTCAGCCAGTAGTCCCAGTGCACGTAGAGGCCGCCGGGGAACTGCTGGGCGAGGCTGCGGAGGTTGCCGTGGATGGCCTGTTCGACCGAGGAGATATGGGCGGAGTTGCGGCCCTGCAGGAGCCAGAGGCAGGGGTCCATGGCGATGACGAGGGAGCCGTTGGGCAGGGTGGGGGCGAGTTCGCGGACGAAGGCGACGTCGGCCCGGGCCTGGTTGGACTCGCGGCGCGGGTTGGGCACGAGGGTCATGACCGAGACCCAGTTGAGCACGAGCAGCACGGAGCCGGCGGCGAGCGGCAGGGTGCGCCCGCGCAGCCAGCCGAGCAGGGCTCCGGCCCCGATGCCGACGAGGAGCGCGACCGGCGCGGCGGAGACCAGCGCGTAGCGGGAACTGGCGCCGTAGTGGTAGCCGCCGGCGTAGAAGAGCACGAAGATGCCCCAGGCGGGCAGGAGCCAGACCGCGAGGGCGGCGCCGAGGGCGCGGTTGCGCCAGAGGAGCCAGACGATGCCCGTCAGACCGAGCAGGGCGCCGGCGAGGGGAAACCACTTTTGCTGGAAAAAATAGCCGCCGTTGCTGGCGAGGTTCTCCCTCACGAAGTCGAAGTCGAAGCGGCGCCCGTCGGTCGCGCCCCAGTCCTCGGTGCGCACGGACCAGAGGTGCAGGAAATTGGGCGCGTAGAAGGCGAGGGCCAGCGCGAGCGCAGCCCAGGTGTTGCGATCCTCCAGGAAGCGGCGATCCGAGGCCCAGAGGAGGGCGGCCACCATGGGGAACACGAGCAGGGATTCCGGTCGGAAATAGGTGGCGAAAGCGGCGGCGGCCGCGAGGAGGGTGCCGGTCCAGGGCGAGCCCGCGCCGGTGAGCGGATCGCGCAGGCGGGCATGCACGCAGGCGGCGGCGAAGGCCGCGCAGGCGGTCGCGACCGCGGTGGGCTCCACCGCGACGGTGCGGCTCCACCAGAGCACGAGGGGAGTGAAGGCAAAGGCCAGCGCGGCGGCGACGGGGGCGGCAGCAGGCATCGCGAGCGGCGCGAGGGAGAGCGCGAAATAAAGGAGTGCGGCCGTGGCGGCGACGATGCAGCGGATCGCCAGGGCCGAGAAATCCTCGCTGGCGCCGCCGAGACGGTAGAGCCAGGAGAGCAGGTAGGGGTGGCCGTTGGGCTGCTTGTTGACCCAGCCTTCGAAGACCTCGAATTCGCCGTACTCGGCCCGCGCGTAGTGGGCATATTCGGCGCGCCCGGTGTGGGCGATGGTCTGGCCAATCTGCATGTAGATGTGCTCGTCGTAAAAGATGCGCGTAGTGCGCGGAGTGAGGCCGCAGGCGGCGAAGGAAAGGGCGGCCAGCGCGGCGCCGGTCAGAAGGCGGCGCCGGCCCAGCAGCCGGGCCAGCGGGCAGGCCAGCGCCACCAGCGCGGTGGCGCCGGCGGCGAAACAGGCATGCATGCCCCAGACCGTGGAGGTGGCGGCGATCCGCCGCTGCTCGGCGGCGCTGTGTTCGGATACCAGGCGCCAGGCCCAGAACAGCACCGCGACCAGGGCGACCGCGCAGAGCGACTGCCACAGGATGCGGGCGCCGGGGGAAACCGGAGGAACGTCCGGTCGTTCGGGGACGGTGGCGGAATCAGGCATGGACGGCGGCGGGGCCTTTGGAAAACAGGGCGGAACCGAGCGCGAGATGCCTGACGCCGCTTTCGATCCAGGCGTCCACCACGCCCTCGGCCGTGTCCGACATCGGTTTGCCGTGCATGTTGAGGCTGGTGTTGATCACGGCGCCGTGGCCGGTGAGCGCGCGGACCTCGTCGAGCAGGCGATACCAGGGATTGGCCGCATCCTCCGCGACCATCTGCGGCCGGCAGGAGCCGTCGGCGCCGATCGCGCCGGCGAGGACCTGGCGGCCGAGGGCGCTGGTCAGGAAGCCCATCGTCATGTGCGGATTGTCGTCCTGCGGTCCCCGGTAGTCGGCCAGCAGGGCGGGCGCCTCGGAGAGGAGGAGGGAGGGGCAGAAGGGCTGGAACCAGACGCGGCGTTTCAGCCGGAGGTTCAGGTCGTCGCGGGCCGCCACGCTGTCGGCGCGCGCGACGATGCTGCGGGCGCCGAGGGCGCGGGCGCCGAGCTCCATGCGGCCCTGGGCCCACATGACGACCTCGCCGTCGGCGACGAGCCGGGCGACGGCCTTGGCGATGTCCGCGGGGCGGGAGAGGGCGGCGCCGGAAACGCGTGCGAAGCGCTCCGCTTCCGAGCCGAGGTCCCCGCGCGGCGTGCCGAGGCGGAAATCCACGAAAGGCGCGGGGCGCAATCCGGTGTGCTCGCGCCAGGCATAGAGGGCGGCGCCGAGGGCGAGCCCGCCGTCGCCCATGGCGGGGCAAACGCGGAGGAGCTCGATGCCGGGTGCGGTGCGGATGAGGCGGTTGACCTTGATGTTGGAGGCCACGCCGCCGGCGTAGCCGAAGGCGCGCACGCCGGTGCTTTCGGCGAGCAGGAAAAAGAGCCGCGGCACGAGCAGTTCGACGGTCTGCTGCGCCATACGGCAAACCTGTTCGCGGGGCGTGCACCAGATGATGTCGCGAACGGCGCGAGCCATGCGGCCGGGTGGGATCGTGCAACGCAGGACGGGCAGGCCGTCGCTGCGTTTATCGAGCGAGAACCAGGACAGGAAGGGGTTTTTGGCGGAGGGAATCTCGGCCGCGTAGGTAGCGAGAGCCATGACCTTGCCCTCGTCCTCGAGGGGACGCATCTGGAGTTCGTTGGTGACGTGCTCGAAGAAGAGCCCGAGCGAGGCGGAGCCGGGGATCGAGACTAGCTTGCGCAGCGAGGCATCGGCTTCGGTCCAGCGCCAGACCGAGCCCGATTCTCCGTCGCCGATGCCGTCGAGCGTGACGATGAGCGCGTCACGTCCCCAGTCCGGCCAGCAGGCGGCGGAGGCGGCGTGGGCGGCGTGGTGATCGACGAGGACCACGTCGGCGGGCCGAACCCCGAGGGCACGCGCGAACCAACGGCGGGTGAAACCGCGCAGGACCTCGTGGGTGGGGAGCTGGGTGAGGCGGTATTTGGCGGCCTGTTTGAGGCCGTGCAGAGGGCCCGGTGGGACGAGGCGACGGCGGAGGCGGTAATAGTTCTCCTTCAGGGAAGGGACGGCCCGCGTCAGGGTCTTGGCGAAATCCGAGGTGGTCGGCGCCCAGAGGACGGGGCGGTCCCCGGCGGCGGCGCGCATCGCCGAGATCGCGAGGCGGGGCAGGCCGACGTCGAGCTTGCGACCGCTCAGGCGCTCCTCGTTGAGCGCGAGCTCGACGCGTCCGTCGATGACGAGCGCGGCGCCGGCGTCGTGGCCATCCCACACGCCGATGACTGCGGGGCGGGCGGACCTCATGCGAGAGCGGCCGGAGCCGTGCGTCGCCGGCAGAGACCGGCCAGCAGGCACCAGCCGTAGGCGAACCAGGTGCCGGGACGGGAAAGGGAGATCTTGGAAAAGCCCGCCGCCCGGGGCAGTTCGTGGGTGGGAACCTCCGCGATGCGGTAGCCGGCGCGGAGCGTGGCGATGATCATCTCCATCTCGATCGTGGTGTGGCGGGAGCGAAGGGCAAGGTGGCGGAAAACCTCGGTGCGGATGGCGCGGAAGCCGTTTTGCGAGTCGGAGAGGCGCGCGGAGAAGCGGCGGTTGATGAGATAGGTGATGAAGGCGGAGCCGGCGAGGCGGAGGAATTCGTCGCCGCCGCCGTGGAGCTCGTCTGAGCCGCCCAGCAGGCGCGAGCCCGTGACATGGTCGGCCCGGCCGGCTTTGATCGGCTCGACGAGCAGGGGAATGTCGATGGGATCGTGCGAGCCGTCGGCGTCCACGAAGACGCAGATGGGGGTCCGCACATGGCTGACGGCGAAGCGCAGGGCCGCGCCCTTGCCGAGGCCGGGATCGTGCACCACGCGGGCGCCGGCGGCCGCGGCGACCTCGGCGGTGCGATCGGTGGAGCCGCCCTCGACCACGAGCACCTGGCCGGCGTAGTCGAGGCAGGCGCGGATGACACCGGCGATGGTGCCCTCCTCGTTGCGCGCGGGGATGACGGCGGTGACCTCGGGATCGGGCCAGTCGGCCGGGTCGAGCAGCAGCCGGGCCGGATCCAGGGCGCCCTGGCGGATGAGCCGGCGAACGCGGAGGCTGACGAAGGCGTGGTCGTCTTTGCCGAACCGGATGGGATCCCTTTCGGACGGAGGGAGTGGATCGGGCGCGGCAGGCATCGCGGAGAGGGGCGCTACCGGATGGTCGAGAAGGGCGGGCGGCACGGTAGATCGAGGAGCGGGCGCTACCACGTGAAGTAGACGCCGAGATTGAAGCCCGTGGTGGTGGGTGTACCGGGCGGGGTGAGGGTCTGGAGGTTGTCGTCGAAGGTGAAGGTGCGTGTGTTGGGCGGGCGGTAGACCTGCCCGCCGCCGGCGGCGCTGAAGGGCGCGGTGAACCACTTCGAATTGAACAGCCGGCCGAGCGATCCCTTGTAAACGATGTCGATTCCGGTCCAGTCCTCCAGGTAGCGGACAAGGTTTTGCACCCCGCCGCTGGAGCTGGAGGAGCCCGAGGAAACGTTGCCGGTCAGCAAGCCGGCGTTGACTTGGACCCCGCCCGTGGTGGTTTCGGTGGCGGTGAGGGAGGCGACGCGCGTACCGATGGCGGTGGAGCTGGCCGCGGGGGAAAAATTGCTGGAGAGTACCGTCAGCGAGTCGCCCATCAGCATGGAGGGGATGTTGCGCGGGTTGCCGTCCTCGTCGGTGAAATTGGTCACGGCCCCCGTGGCCGGATTCGTGTAGCTGGTGGCCGTGTTGTAACTGCCCTGGACGTAAAGGCCGCCGTTCGTGACCACGGAAAAACCGCGACCGGAGCTGTCGGTGGGAAGGGTGGTGGCGTTGATCAGACGCACCGCTGCCGGATTCGTGGAACTGACATTCTGGAGGTTGACGTACATCAGGCCGTTGAAGGACGAGTCGCCGGCGAGCGCGGTCCCGAGCGCCGCGATGTCGACGGTGGTGATCTTCACCACCTTGCTTTCACGGTTGTCGTAAAGGTCCGTCACCGCCGCGCTCTCCGTCGCGCCGACCACGGCGGCCTGGTAGGTGGCGGTGACGTCGGCGCCGTTTTTGGTGATGCTGACATTGCCGTTCTCGGCCACGGTGACGATGAGATCGGCGCGATTGTAGAGGCGCTGGGCGCCGATGTTGGCGTCGTCCGCGGCGCCCGAGCTGGCATTGGGATATTCGTTCGGTGAGGCGGCCGAGGGCGGGGGCACCAGCAGGGAGCGGAAAACGTTGTTTTCGGCCTCCAGAATATCGGCGGCGTTCCAGGCGTCCGGATTGGTTTTGCCGGTCGGACCGAAGAGTTCCGGGTGGCTTTTGGCCGAGGCGTTGGCGTCGATGCCGCCGAGCAGATTTTCGCGTTCGGTGAGTTCCTCGAGCTGTTGATCGCTGGTGTAGAAGAAAGTGGGATCGTCGAAGGTGATGCCGATCGGGATGGGGGCATCCGGGTTGACCAGCGCCTCGGTCGTGCCGTCGTCCAGGGTGTTGAAATGCTCGGAGCGGATTTTGCCTTTCAAGGTGAGGTCGAAACCCGCGCGCGGAGCCATGAAGACCGAACCGTTGGCGACCACATCGCCGTCGATGATGGTGTCGCTGCCGGGATTCAGCTCGAGATCGCCCTCGAAGAAGACGCCGTACTGGAAGATGGGGGTGCTGGAGTTGACGAAACGACGGCCGATGCGGAGCGCGACGGAGTTGGCCAGAGGACTCCCGACCGGGGGCAGAATCTCCACGCGGCCGGTCACGTAGGAAAAATCGCCGATCTTGGTCGTGCCGGGGATGCGTCCGTATTCGCTGTGGATGAACTGCATCGAGCGCTTTACCCGCCAGCCCTGGTTCTTGTGCTCCAGGAGGAAGGCATTCCGAAGGGTGGTGGGAGCGGCATCCGTCGCGCCGGCGGCGATGTAATCCACGATATTTTGGTTGCCCAGGTTCAGGGGGGCATCCTCCGCCGTGCTGCCCGTGGATACCTGGGTCATGAACTTGTAGAACATGTAGTCCAGCTCGCTCTCCGCCACGGCGCGCGCCTGGGCGCGGATGCGGTTGCGCATGGTGAGCTTGTAGGTCTGCAGGCTCAGGTCGACCAAAGGAGCCACGATGAGGAGCATGGCGGTGACCATGAAGAGGGTCGCCAGCAGGATTCCGCCGGAGGCCCGGGCGGGCCTGGCGGACACGAGGGATGAAAAATCATCCGATGAGGCGGGAACAGACATGGTGTACGTTTGACTCGATCACCCCGGCGAGGGGCACGGATGCGGGCGGCTGCGAAAGGAGCGGGAAAAGGAGGGGAACAGAATGCGGTGAATCCGTCGGGCCGGGGCATGGTATCCATCCCGGCCGTCGGGAAAGCCCTTGATCAACCGTCGAAGAAGATGGTCGTGGTCCCCTTGCTGGTGGTGGAGCCCGCGGTGCTCGTGGAGCCCTTGGTGGTGGTGGAACTGGAACCGGCCGTCGTGGTGGAGCCCTTGGTGGTGGTCGATCCGGCCGTGGAGGTGGATCCCGCCGTGGAGGTGGAGCCGGCCGTGGAGGTGGATCCGGCCGTGGAGGTGGAGCCCTTGGTGGTGGTGGACCCCTTGGTGGTCGTCGAAGCGGCGGTGGAAGTGGACCCTGCGGTGGTAGTCGAGCCCTTGGTTGTGGTTCCCGCGGTGGTGGTGGTGCCTTTGGTCGTGGTGGAACCTTTGGTCGTCGTGGACCCGGCCGTGGTGGTGGACCCCTTGGTCGTGGTGGAGCTCTTGGTGGTAGTGGACCCGGCGGTGGTCGTGCCCTTGGTGGTGGTGCCTGCGGTCGTGGTGGAGCCTTTGGTCGTCGTGCCCTTGGTCGTGGTTCCCGCGGTGGTGGTTGAACCCGCGGTGGAGGTGGAGCCCTTGGTGGTGGTGGACCCTTTGGTGGTCGTCGCGACGGTGGTAGTGGAACCCTTCGTCGTGGTGCCCGTGGTCGTGGTGGAGCCCTTGGTGGAAGTGGAGCCTGCCGTGGTGGTGCCTTTCGTGGTGGTGGAGCCGGCAGTGGTGGTTCCCGCGGTGGTGGTGGAACCCTTGGTCGTGGTCGAACCCGCGGTGGTGGTGGAGCCGGCGGTCGTGGTGGAACCCTTGGTGGTCGTGGACCCGGCCGTGGTGGTCGAGCCCGCCGTGGTCGTGGAACCCTTGGTCGAGGTCGAGCCGGCAGTGGTCGTGCCGGCGGTGGTGGTGGAACCGAGCGTCGTGGTCCATTCCGGCGCGGTGATGGAGGCGGTGCTCAGCGGGTCCCCGGTCTTGGGGATGATCAGCCCCTTGATGACATTGGCCTGATAATACTCTGACTGCGTGCCGCCGAGCGCGGGAGTCGAGGACGCGGTGCTCTTAAAGACGAAGTTCCACGCGACGGCGGACTCGGGGGGGGCGGTTACCTTACCCGTGGCCTCGTCGACCGTGTCCTCCGGCACTTGGGAGAACATGTGACGTTGGGTGGCATCGACATTGTTCGAAAGGACCAGGGGGGTGACCGCCACATCGGTCGCGGTGGTCTCATACCAGCGCAGCTCGCAGACCGGGTTGGCCGAGCCGTCCTCCAAGTAGGCGGGGGTCGGCGCGACAGTCTGGAACTTTCGCTCGCGCTGGATGCGGACCAGGGCGTTTTCCTTGATGCCCACCCGGTTCTCTTTGTCCGGGGAGCGGGACGCGGCGTTGATGGAGCTGGCCAGCGTAAGATTGTATGCCCCCGCGGATTGGGAGACTGCGGTGATACGCACGCCCGTGCCCAGGTCGGGTTTATCCATCAGCAAATAGTCGCCGACTTTCGGCACGACATCCGCAGGGCATACGATCGAAACCGTGCTCGACGTGTACGCGACGTCGCTCGCGGCGGTGGCGAAGGATCCGATCGGGACGCGGTAGCGCATCGAGGCGTAGCGAGGAGGGACGGAGCCGTCGGAATCCTCGAAAATCGGGCGGATTTCGACCGGGGTCGTCTGGCTGATCGCCTGGGAAAGTTCGGCGACCAGATTCTCCTGCACCGTGCGCCCATCGCCCAACGCCTCGTCCAGGCGCTGGTTCTTTTCCACGAAGCGCAGGACGAAAACCAAGGTGATCGCGATGGCGCCGAGAAGCGCCGCCCCGATCGCCAGGGAGATCAGGACCTCGACCAGCGTGAAAGCGCGGCCCGCCTGGCCGTGCCGGCTGGCGGAGAAAGAGGGGCGGGATGCAGGTGGGGTGGACGCTTTCATTTCACGGTGCGCAGCACGCTGATCGCCTCTTCACGTTCCTCACCGTCGAAGGTGAAGGTTATCCGGAATGTCGCGCTGATCAGATAACCCGTGGCTTCGATGACGATGGTTTCCGAGGTCGCTCCGGTCGTGGGGTGGATGAAATGCACTTCGCGGGTCAATTGCGCGGGCAGGGCGTAGTCTCCGGACCCGAGGGTGATCTGCAGGGGCACGGAGGGAGGATCGACCACGGTGTAGTTGTCGTCGTCGGAAAGCCCCTCTTCCCAGGATTTCAGGCCCTTTCCGGTGGCATCGGTCGGCATGAACAGCCAACGCTTATAGACTTGGTCTCCGTACTCGACCGTGGTCTGGAGCCGCTGAAATTGGTCGACGTAGGTACGCAGGATCGCCCGGGCGTTATCGCGATAGCGGCAGAGCGCCTCGAGTTTGTAGCTCTGTACCAGTCCGGCATAAACCCCGAGCATGGTCATGGCGAAAACCACCACGCCGATCAGCGCTTCGACCAGCGTGGCTCCCCGGCGGGAACGGCTGGTGGATAGGCCCGATAGGGCCGGGCCTTCAGGGGCATCATAAACCAAGCCTGGACGGCTTGGAGTAGGTGCGGAAGGACGGCGGCTCGACATGGCTCTCTGATGGTAGGGGGCCCCTCGCTTGGCCATGCCAAAAAAGTCCCTACGCAGGTCCCTCGCACCTGGGCCATTGGTCCCGGGGAGGACGTCAAAAAAATGCCACAAGAGTTCGGTTTTAAATTACTTAACGGGATCTACCGGTTCGGTTTTTTCGGCGATGATCCAGAGCGGCCGAGCTTTGGCCTCCTCGAAGATGCGAGCGATGTATTCCCCGATAAGACCCAGGCAAAGGAGCTGAAGGCCAAGGACTAAAAAAACGCCTCCCCAAGGCAGGAAAGCCACGAAGGGAGAGGGGACGGCGGCCGACGGCGGGGGGGGGGAAAGAGCCCGATTGACCCCGATCGCCACCGTTGCGGCGATGATGAACAGGCCCAGCCAAGTCGGCAGTCGGAGCGGAAGAGTGGAAAAAGCGTAAATACCGTCGAGGGCCAGGCGCAGGGATTGGCGGAAGGAATACTTGGCTTCGCCCGCGGCGCGCGAATCGCGCTGGAAGGACACGGCTTTCTGGCGGAAACCGGCCCAGCTGCGGAGTCCGCGGAGATAGCGAGACCGCTCGGGCAGGCGATTGAGCACGTCGATCACCTTTCGGTCGAGGAGCGCGAACTCGCCTGCATCCAGGGGAATCCGGATCGGCACGAGTTTCGACTGCACCCGGTAGAAGCACCAGGCGAGGAAATGCTTGAACGGGGGATCGCTCCGGCTTTCGCGCACGCCGTAGACCACGTCGTGCCCCTTGTTCCATTCGGCGATAAACTCGGCGATGAGCTCGGGCGGATCCTGGAGGTCCGCGTCGATGACCACGGCGGCGTCGCCTCGTGCCTGTTGCAGGCCGGCGGAGATGGCCGCCTGGTGTCCGAAGTTGCGGGAAAAGGAAAAAGCGCGCCAACGGATGTCGGCCGCGGCCTGGTCGCGCAACAGGCGCCAGGTGGCGTCGCGCGAGCCGTCGTCCACGCAGACGATCTCGTGGCGGCAGGGCCAGGTGCGCGCCGTCGCGCCCAGGCGCTCGATCAGCAGGGGCAGGGCGTGTTCCTCGTTGTAGCAGGGGACGATGACGGACACGAGCGGATCGGCGGGGCGGATCATGGTGGGTGGGATCGCGGCGGGCGCGATCCGGCGGAAGGCATCGCGAAGGAGGCGGGGCCTGTAAAGGTACTATTAGGCCAATGCCGGCCCAGCCCGTTTCGGCTCTCCCACCGTCGGGTTAGGCGCTGTCTTCGAAATAATCCAGCGCTCTGCTGAAGCCCTGCGGGTGGTCGG
>CBINGR010000021.1:0-66942 GCA_966250295.1 uncultured Akkermansia sp.
CGCCGAGGCGGTTGAACATGAAGGGCTGATCGAGCGCGACGACCTCGGCGTAGACGGTGTTGGCAACCGCGGCCGGGGCCTGGGCCGCGGTCTCGGCGGCGCGAAGTGGCGGGGCGGCCAGGGCAAGGAGGATCAGGAAGCTGGACAGCAGCGGGGGCCTGCGGCGGGTGCGTGGGTTCATGGTGGGTGTTGGTCGAATCGAAGGGCGATGAAAATCAGGAAAGCGGGGATGGCTCGGTCGCGTGAAACAGCGGCGTGGCGGCGAGGTCCGGACCCGGGGCGCCGGCGGCGGAGAGCTGGCGTCGCCGCCAGAAGGGGGCCTCGGGCCAGCGGGGCTCGCGGCGGTAGTGGTCCTGGAGCGCGGCGAGAAATTCGCCGTATTCGCGGCGGAGGAGGGCCTCGTATTTCGGCAGCGCCTCGGGATCGCCGGCGAGATGGTCCAGCGTGGCGTAGCCCGCGACGGTGCCCTGGCGGAGGGCCTTGAGGATGCCGAGCGAGGAAAGCGGGTCGAAGGTGGACGCGGCGTCGCCGGCGGCGAGCCAGCGGGGGCCGGTCACGCGGTCGAGCATGGCGGTATCGGCGGCGTGAAGCACGGGCGCTTCGCCAGCGTCGAAGGCGGCTTCGAGCCGGGCGGAGGTGTGCGGCGCGCGGCGAAGGGCCTCGTGCCAGCCGGCGAGTTCTTTCAGCCGCCGTTCGCGGGCGAGGTCGGCGTCGGTGAAGCAGGCGGCGACGAGCCGGCCGTCGGGCTGGAGAGACGAATACCACCAGCCTTCAGGGCGGGACTCGACCAGTGTGTAGGTGTCCTGCATTCGCCGGCCCGGGAGCAGGGGGCAGGTGACCGACACCGCGACGAGGCGGTCGAAGGCCACGCGGGTGGCGCCGGCCGGGCCGGCCAGCCGGGCGGCGCGGCCCGAGGCATCGAGGACGAAATCCGCGTCCAGCGTGACGAGTTCGAGCCCGCGACGACTTTCAAGCGATACGGAAGCGGCGGGCAGGGACGCCTGCCGCTGCACCCGGGGCGGGTGCGCTCCCCGGACCGGTCGAAGGTCCCCGTCAGCGAGACGCAGATCGAGGCGCCAGCCGTCCGCCTTGGGGCGCGCGGCGGCGAGTTCGGCGCCGCGCCAGACCGTCACGCCGCGAGCCTCGGCGGCGGCAAGCAGCGTGGCATCGAGGCGGATGCGATCCACGTGCCAGCCCCGTGCCTCGGGGTGGAGGATGAATTCGTTGTCTTCGAGCTTTTCCCCGCCCCAGGCCGCGGCGCTGCCGTAGGCGGGGAGGGGATGGGCGGCGAGAAAAGCCTCCCACAGGCCGAGGGAACGCAGTGCGGCCTGCGCACCCGGCGGCAGGGTTTCGCCGATTTTTCGGCGCGCGCCGCCCGGGCCGGGAATCAGGATCACGGAGCGCTCCGGGGCGTGGCGCCGGAGCGCCAGCGCGGCGGCCACGCCGGCGGGGCCGCCGCCGAGGATGGCGACGGAGCAGGCGGCGGCGGGCGTGGCGGAGCCGGACATGATCGAGAAGGGCCAGGTATCGGGCGCCGAGTTCAGTCCTGCCGGACGGCGATCCAGGAGCAGACCACGCCTGCGGGGGAAACGGTCTTGGGCGCGCCGCCGGAGTGCGGGATCGTGCGCACGATGGAGCCGGTGATGGCGGGGCGTTGGTCGACGCCGTTGGGCCAGGGCGGGACGACGAAGCCGAGGTAGTCGTAGATCCATTCCTCGCCGCCGACGACGCCCTTGCCTTGGAAGCGCACCACGCCGGGGTAGCCGCCGTTGATCGAGCCATTCAGCTTGAGCGAAAAACCGTCGCCGTAGATTTCGCCGACCAGCACGCCGGCCGGCGCCTCGTCGATTCGGATGGTGGCGAGGCCGAACTCGAGATCGTTGAAAGATGTCGAGAGCTTGGGGTCGTTGAGAAAGCTCCGGTAGGTCCAGAGGCCGACCAGGCTGCCGATGTTGGGAATTTGGCTCATGATGGGAGTGGGTTGAGGCGCGGCGGGGCGAGGACCGGCCGCGGGATTTCGGGGCGGTCAGCGGGCGGCGGCGCGCGCGGTCATTGGTTTTGCGCTTCGACCAGGTTGACGGGGCTGCCCCCGCCCTGGCTGGGATCGACGAGCTTGATGAAGCCGAGCTTCGTCCACGCGGTGGCCATCGCGAGATCGCCCTCGTTGGTCTGCGGGACGCCGTTGGACCAGAAAACGAGGCCCAGATTTTGCGAGGAAACCCACATCGGCCGGTGCGAAGGCCACCAGTAGGTGAGTTGCGTGACCTTGAGCGCCGGATCGCCGATGCTTTTGAGGGGAGTCTTGTTCCAGTCGCGGTAGGTGATGTTTACGTCCTGCGTGGAGCACTCGTTGAAGTCTGCCTGCCAGGGCAGCGCGCTGTATTTCGTCACGTCGCCGGGCTCGAGGCCGGTGGAGAGATCGCCCTTCAGGCTGAGCGAACCGGGGATGGGATTCTGGAACGACTGCACCGGCAGGTAAGCGGCGCTGACTTTGAGGCGGTAGGCCCTGGCGTAGAGCGCGGGATTGCGCATGATCCAGCACGCCTCCGCGCCCGGGCAGAAGGCGCCGCCGAGCATCGTGGCCAGCGCGCCGCGGTCGAGCGCCTCTCCGGGCGGCAGCGACACGTCGATCTTCTCGTCGCGTTCGTTGATGAATTTTCCCTCGGCCCACTGCTTGAGGAAAAACAGCATCGTGTCGGTGAGGCGGAGGAACTTCGACGCGGCGGTATTGGAGAGCGGATTGTCCCCGCAGAGATAGGGCATGCCGATGAATTGCAGCGCGGGATTGAACGGATTCGGCACCTTGAAATCGTTTTCCTGCCCCGGTTTCCGGAGAATGCCGAAGACGAACGCGCGCTGGCCGGCACGGCGGCGCGCGGCGTTCGGATCCTCGCCGGCGTAGGGCGGGACGCTGAGCTGCTCGGGATCGAGCTGGCCGTTGGAGCCGGCGGTGGCGTTGTGCGGATCGCCGCCGAACATCTGGCCCGGGTCGGTGATGCTGTTGTAATACTGCGGCCGGCTGAGGATGGGCCAGATGTCGCGCCAGAAATACGGGCGGTATTCCCGGTTCCAGGTGGCGGTGTTGCGCCACGCTTGGAGCGCGTCGGGATCGCTGGCCGGAGGCGGCGGCTTGCCGTTGCCGTAGATTTCCGGCCGGAAGCCGAACTGGCGGACGGCGACATCGAACACGAGATCGTCCATCGTGATGATGTCGACGATCTCGGGCGCGTAGCGCGGATAGCCGACGATGCACCAGGCGGGATCGTCGACGTTGAGGACATCGGTCGTTGGCTTGATGGGATCGCGGCCGTCGACTTTGAGCACCTTGTATTTGATCTGCGCGGTGACGGGACCGTCGGAGGTGTCGTCGAACCAGCCGTCGTTGTTCGCGTAGGCCTGGATCGAGGGTTCGCCAAGGCCCTGCCGGCTCGAGCCGGAGTGGCCGAAGCCGCCCAGGACGATGAGGCGCGACACGCCGTCCTGCGCGTAGACCTTGATGCCGCCGAGGGTGTCGATCGAGCTGGGCTGGAGCGGCGGCGGGAAGCTTTGCGCCGCGTTGGGATTCTGCCCGCGCGCGAACTCGGCGCTCTGCACTTTCTTCGGGTCCGTGTTCAGCGTCTGCGGACCCGGATCGATGATGAGGTGCTGGCGGATCGCGGGATCGGTGACGTCGGCGTTGCGGAGCGGATGCGTCTTGGCATAGCCGTGCTCGCCGCTGGTCTCCTTGAACTGATACCAGATGGCCTTCTTGTTCGCGAGGTAGACGGTCCAGAGGACGTCCTGCACCTCGGCGAGGATCGTCTGGCCGCTGTGCTGTTTGACGAAGGTGATCTGCTCGCCGACCTTCAGCTCGCGGCCGCAGGGATTCTGCTCGTCGTAGACGTAGAGGCGGAAGCGCGCCGCCTGGCGTTTGATGCGGTTCTGCGCGTCCTTGAACTTCGTGACGCGTTGTTCTTTTCCGTCGGGGGCGAGCAGCGGCTGGCCGTCGGGGTTGCACGCGATGGGGAGCACGCCGGGCTCGTCGGGGCTGAGGTAGAATTCGGTCGGGCTGTCGCCGAGGCGGGCGACGCCGATGGAGGGATGGATCTTGAAAGTGGACATGGGAAAGCGGGCGGCGCGGCGGGGTTTCAGTCGAAGAAGTTGAGCGAGACGGAGGACAGGCGGAGGATGTCGGGGGCGGGTTTGCCATCGATGCCGAGCGCGACGACGTGGATGTTGAAATCCGTGGCGCCCTTCCCGCGCAGTTTCCTGACCGTATCGGTGGCGTTGAGGCGGATGTTGCCGGGCGTCTTGGGGTGGCGGTGGCGGCGATCGTACGCGAGTCTCGGGCCGGAGGGCGGCATGCAGTGGCCGGGGCCGCCGATGCAGTCGCCGCCGAAGAGGGCGAACTGGCCGACGTAGTGATCGTTGCCCTTGGTCGGCGTGTTTTCGTCGGCGTCGGGCTCGTTCAGGAAAACGCGCAGGATGCCGCCGCCGTCGGGCGAGTAACGCACGCCGCAGAGCCGGACCTCCGCGCGGTCATGGTGCTTGAGCGAGTGCGCGGGCACGCCGGCCTTGGCGGACTTGAAACGCGTGATCGCGACGCTCGGATCGGTTTCGAACACGCTCGCGGAGAGCTGATATTCGTAACCGAGCTTTTTGACGCTGTAGGTGTCGGCGACGGTGAACTCGAAGGGCGGCAGGACCGACGTGGGGTTGTCCGGCCCGACACCCGGGTGCCGCTGCTGCCAGAGGTCCCACATGCGGTCGACGTTGCTGTGGTAGCTCCAGAAAAACGGGTCGAAGGTCGTCGTGCTGTTGGAATACATGTCGCCGTAGAGCGGCGAGATGCGGTTGGAGGGATTCGGGTAGCGCTTGGCGTCGTATTCCGGGTTCTGGCCGCCGGTGAAGAGGTGCAGGAGATTGTGCACGTTCTCGAGCGCACCGAAGAACTGGTCGTCCTTCGGGCCGCTGCCGAAGGGGAACCACTCGTTGATCCCGAGGAGCTTCTCGTCGTCCTCGGGGCGCGGGTAGTTTTCGAAAAGATTCGAGCTGAAACCCGGCCAGCGGAAGCGGTGCCAGAGCGGGTTCGCGGCCTCGAGCGCGGCGAGGACCGGGTCCTGGTCGGGGCTCTGGCTCCACGGGATGCCGGCGGCGGCGTAGAGGCGGTTGGCGGAGTCGAAGGTCTGGCCTTTCGTGGAGGCGAGCTTCTTCAAGGTGTCGTCGGAGACCTTGCCCTTCAGCGCGGCGAGCACGCTGTCGTCGACGAAGCAGTGAAAGGCCTTGGCGACATTGCCGGTGTCGAGTTTCCCGTCGGCGACCCAGTTCTGGTTATAGACGCTCCAGTCCCAGTAGGGGATGGTGATGGTGGGATCGATGTCCTGGAGACGCTTTTCGAAATTGTAGAGGTAGGCGCGGTGCCAGGTGAGAAACTCCTCCCAGTTATGCTGGCAGTTCTGGGCGTGGATGCGGGCCCAGTAGTTGTAGCTGCGCTCGTCCTGGTAGTAGTCGTCGAGCGTGTGCATCTGCGCGATGGCGGCGCGGTAGCGGCGAAGCTCGTCGGCGGTGAGCGTCTCGATGTTCTTGCGGACCTTGATGCCGCCGGTGTCGATGCGGTGCTGGTTGAGATTTTTGCCCGCGAGCGGGTGCGCCTCGAGGCCGCGGGCGAGCGCGTGGAGGCGCGACTCGCGCGCGCTGGCCGAGGTGTGGTGCTTGTCGTCGGCGGGGCAGCCGGCGTCGATCCATTGGGCGATAAAATCGATGTCGGCGGCGGCGACGGGCTGGCCGCCCCAGGGCAGACGGGGAAACTGCGTACCGTCAAAGGGCGCCTCGCCCTTCAAGCCTTGGATCAGGCCCGAGGCGGCGCTGCGGCCCGAGGCGGTGCTGCCCGCCGAGGGCGGCGGTACGCCGACCGCGCCCGGCGTCGCCGCGGTGGAGGCGGCCGCGGCCGGATCGGGCGCGATCATCGGCACGCCGTAGAGCTTGAAGGCAAGAAACTGGGGCAGGGGCAGTTCCCAAAAACGATGGGCGCCCTGATAGCTGGGCTCCGAAGGGCCTTGGGCCGTGTTGAGGATACGTTTGACCTTTTCGTAGCGGGTTTCGGAGGGGGCAGGCGCGCCGGCGGCGCCTTGAGAGGGGGAATTCATGGCGGGGAAAATTCAGAGGTAATTGCGTAGTAAAACTACTTATCGGCTCACTAGGCCGAAAAAACCCTATAGAACAAGGTAAAAGAATTCCGTGACCCGAATGCTCTTTTTTCCCGGTAGAACGCGGCTTGGGTGATTCGGGAGCGATTGCCCGAGGTGCTTTCGGGGGGATCTTGAAAAGGAATTTACACCTCGGGCCGACGGTAAGAAGAAACACGCACGAATTTATTGCCTTCGACCTGCAGGCACACTTGTAACTGCGTCACTATTCATGCGTTTTGTCATCACCGCGAACTTCACGGCCGAGCCTATCCAGGCTTCGCTTGTGTTCTGGGGTGAGCGCTTTAGGCAAAAAACGACGGTCGAATTTTTGCCGTACAATCAGGTGATTCCCGGTCTCCTGAACCCGGAAAGTGCGCTGAGACGGGGTCCGGCGGAGATAAAGGCGATTGTGGTGCGCTTGGAGGACGGCTTGAGGGAGCGGTCCGGCTTGTCCGGTCCGGCCCGGGCAAAGGCGCTGCGGACTTTCACGGAAGAGCTGGCTGCGGCCCTGCAGACCTTTGCGACCGGAGGGGGCACGGGCCTCGTGCTGTTGTGTCCGCCTTCGCCGGGTCTGGCGGAACGGGGATTGGTGTTGGCGCTGACGGAAAAAATTCGCGCCGCGGTGGCTGCCTTGCCCGGCTTGCAATGGGTCGATCCGACGCCGCTGGCGGCGGCCTGCGGCGTAACGCGGGCGGAGGATCCGGAGCGCGACGAACTCGGGCATATCCCCTTTACCCCCGAATACTTCGATATCCTGGGCACGGCCCTGGCGCGGCGCGTGATGGCGGTGCGGATGAAACGTTTCAAGGTGATCGCGGTGGATTGCGACCAGACTCTCTGGCGCGGTGTTTGCGGCGAGGTCGGCGCGGCGGGGGTGGCTTTCGATCCCTGGCATCTCGAACTGCAGCGCCTCCTGGTGGACCAGCAGGCAGCGGGGCGGTTGATCGTCCTGTGCAGCAAAAATGCGCCCGAGGACGTGTGGGAGGTATTCGATGCGCGCCGGACGGAGATGCCGCTGCGGCGCGAGCACGTGGTGGACGCGGCGATCAGTTGGGAGCCGAAGTCGGGCAAGCTCCAGGCCTTGGCGCGGCGGCTCAATCTCGGGCTGGACAGCTTTGTTTTCCTCGACGACAGCGCGGTGGAGTGCGCTGAGCTGAAGGCCCATGCGCCGGCAGTGCTGACCGTGCAATGGCCGGCGGATGCGGCGGGGGCGCGGCGCGTGCTCGATCACCTCTGGGCCTTCGACACGGAGGCGGCGACGGCGGAGGATGGGCGGCGCACGGAGCTTTACCGTGCGGAGCAGGCGCGGGAAAAGGCACGGGCGAGCACGGCGAGTTTCGCGGCCTTTTTGCGGGGATTGCGGCTGAAAGTAAGGATCGCGACCGCAAGGGACGAAGAAACGGAACGGGTGGCGCAGCTCCTGCAGCGCACGAACCAGTTCAACTTTACCGGCCTGCGTATGGATGCGGCCGAGTTGGCGGCCTGGCGGGCGGATCCGGCGCGGAGCTGCCTGACGCTGCGGGTGAGCGACCGTTTTGGCGATTATGGGCTGGTGGGCGCGGCGCTGACCCGGGTCGAGGGCCGGGAACTGGCGGTGGCGGCGCTGGTGCTGAGCTGCCGGGCCCTCGGGCGCGGCGTGGAGCACCGGCTGCTGCGGCAACTCGGCGCGCTGGCGCGGCGCAAGGGCTGCCGGCAGGTGCGATTTCGTTTCGTGCGAACGGCGAAGAACGAGCCCGCGCGGCGCTTTCTCGTCGAATTGGCGGGAAAACGGGCCCGCCTCGATGCGCGCGGCGTGTGCGAGCTGCGCGTGACGGCGGACCGGCTGCGGTCGCTGGAGTTCAAGCCGGCGGCGCCGGTGAGGGAAATGGAGGCGGGAGGGGCGGTGGCCTCGGCTGCGTCCGTGGCGGGGGGCTCGGCCGGAGCGGAGGAACTGAATGGGATCTTGCTGGGCATCGTTAATGAGTTGGCGACGGGAGCGGAGCTGACGCGGGCGATCCACGGGGAGGCCGCGGTGCTGCCCGAAGCGGAGCGGGTATCCGGTGAAGGGTGGACGGCCTTGGCGCGCGTCCGGCGGGTGTTTGCGACGGAGCTGAAAATCGCGCCCGAGGCCTTGGACTTGGATGCGCCGCTGGAGGGCTACGTGGCGGACTCGTTTGCCAACGTGGAGCTGACGGCGGCGCTGCGGCGGGAGTTCGGTCCGGCGGTGCCGGCGACGGTGCTGTTCGAGCAGCGTTCGCTGCGCGGTCTGGGCGATGCGCTCGACGGCGTGTTGGGCGCGAAAACGGCGGCGGACGCCCCGGTCGTTTCGGCCGGCGGCGTGGCAGCGGGCGAGCCGATCGCGATCATCGGGCTGAGCGGGGTTTATCCGGGGGCGACGACGGCGGACGAGTTGTGGGAAAATCTTCGTGCCGGGCGCAGTGCGATCGGCGAGGTGCCGGCGGGGCGCTGGAATGCGGCGGCGTATTACGACCCGGCGGGCGGGCCCGGAAAAACCTACTGCCGGCATGGCGGCTTCCTGGCGGACGTGGATCGTTTCGACGCGGGTTTTTTCCGGATAACGCCGAAGGAGGCGGAGCACATGGATCCGCAGCAGCGCCTGTTCCTGCAGGTGGTGTGGCAGCTTTGGGAGGACGCGGGCTACACGCGGGCGACGCTGGACCGGGAGACGGGCGTGTTTGTCGGGGTGATCGCGAGCGACTACGGACTGCTGACCGGCGCGGCGGCGCTGGGCGGGGAGGCGACGTATCGGGAATCCGACTACTACCAGATCGCGAACCGGGTCTCGTATTTCTTCGACTTGAAGGGACCGAGCCTCGCGCTCGACACCGCCTGCTCGGCTTCGGGCACGGCGCTGCACCTGGCCTGCCAGGCCCTGCGGGCGGGGGACTGCCGGCAGGCGATCGTGGGCGGGGTGAACCTTTTCCTGCATCCGAGCCGCTTCGTGCAGTATGCGCAGATGGGCTTCCTTTCGCGCGACGGCAAGGTGCGACCCTTTGGCGCGGGGGCGACCGGGACGCTGTTTGGCGAAGGGGTGGGGGCGGTATTGTTAAAGCCGCTCCCGGCGGCCGAGCGGGATGGCGACGTGATTCACGGATTGATCCGCGCGACGGCGGTGAACTCGGGCGGGCGGACGAATGGCTTCACGGTGCCGAACCCCCGGGCACAGGGCGACCTGGTGGCAAAGGCCTTGCGCGCGGCGGGAGCGGACCCGCGTACGGTGACCTACGTGGAGGCGCACGGCACGGGAACGCCGCTGGGCGACCCGATCGAAGTCCGCGGGCTGGGGCTGGGTTTCGCGGCAGCGGCGGCGGGCGAATTGCCGCGGCAGTTTTGTGCGCTCGGCTCGGTGAAGGCGAATCTCGGACACCTCGAGTCGGCGGCGGCGCTGCCGGGGATCGCGAAGATTTTGCTCCAGATGCGGCATGGCGAAATTGCGCCCTCGCTGCACGCGGAGGCGGCGAACCCGGAAATCGCTTTCGCTGAGACGCCGTTTTACCTGGCGACGGAAGCGCGGGCCTGGCCGAGGCTGAAGGACGCGGCAGGGCGCGAGCTTCCGCGGCGGGCGGGGCTGAGCTCTTTCGGGGCGGGCGGGGCGAATGCGCATGCGGTGCTGGAGGAGTACCGAAGGGCGGAAGATCGGACTGATCAGGCAGACCGGACGGATCCGACGGATGATGCGGAAGAAGTGATCGTGGTGTCGGCGGCGAGCGAGGAGCGGCTGCGAGTGGTGGCGGAGCGGCTGGCGGCGCGGCTGCGGCAGGCGGACGCGCCGGGTCTGGCGGCGGTGGCTCATACCTTGCAGGTGGGGCGCGAGGCGCTGGCCGAGAGGCTGGCGCTGGTGGTGCGCTCGACGGCTGAGGCCGCGGAAAAACTGGCGGCCTTCGCGGAAGGCCGGACGGGGGGCGGATGGCGCGGGCGGGCGACGGGGCCGGCGGGCGCGGTGCATTTGGAACACAGCCGGGCGCGTGACGCCGCGGGGCTGGCGCGGCGCTGGGTTGCCGGCGGGGCGGTGGACTGGGCGGCGGAGCGGGGCGGACCGGCGCCGCGGCGGGTGTCGTTGCCCGGCTATCCTTTCGCGGGGCGGCGGCACTGGCTGGAAACGGCGGCGCCGGTCTCGGCGAAGCCCGGGCCGGATGCGACGGTCCTGCGCGTGCTGGAACGCGGGTGGCGGCCGGCGTCGGTGTCTGCTGGCGGGCGGGCGCCGGCCGGGACGGTCGTGGTGCTGACCGGGGCGGCGACGGCAAAAACCTGGGCGGGCGGCGCGGGCTTGCGGGCCCTGCATCAGGCGGCCGATTTTGCCGACGAAACCGCGGCGCGGGTGGCGGCGAGGCGCTTGCTGGCCAAGGCGGACGACCTGCTCGGCTGCGTGGATCTGGCGGACTGGGCTTCGCCGGCGGCAGAGCCCGATCTGATCAAGCTTGTCTTCGTGCAGGAGCTGTTGGCGGGCGCGCAGTCGGAGCCGTGGTATTTTTTCCATGTATCGGACGGGCGGGGCACGGCCGGGGCGGCGGCCGGAGCGTTGGCGGCGATGGTGGGGGCCGAGTACCGGCGGGTGGTGTCGCGGCGGATCGAGGTGGACTTCGCGCCGACGGAAAGCGGCCGGCTCGCGGAGCTGCTGGCGATGGAGTTTGGCGAGGCCGGCGGGCCCTCCGAAGTGAGTTATTCGGGCGGCGAGCGGCGGGCGGCGGCGCTGATTGAGACAACGCGGGTGAATGCGGCGGCCGGCGCGGGCCGGACGTTTTCCGCGGAGAAAGTGTATGCGATCACCGGAGGCACGCGCGGGCTGGGCCTGGCGATGGCGCGGCGGCTGGTCGAGGGCGGGGTGAGGAAGCTGGCGCTGCTCGGGCGGCAGGCCCTGCCGCCGGCGGCGGAGTGGGCGGAGCGGGTGCGGGCGGGGCGCGACGAAGCCGGGCTGCGCGCGCGGCTGGAGGAACTGCTGGCCTTGCGGGCGATGGGGGCGGAGCTCGAGGTACATGCCGGCGAGTTGGCGGACGAAGCCGGCTTGCGGCGTTTTTTCGACGGCGTGCGGCGGCGGCTCGGGCCGGTGGCCGGCGTGGTGCACGCGGCGGGGCTGAGCGACTCGGAGCATCCGGCCTTTGTGAAAAAGCCCCTGGCGAACATGCGCGCGGTCTTCGCGCCGAAGGTGGCCGGGCTGCTCGCGCTCGACCGGGTGCTGGGCGCGGAGGCGCTGGAGTTTTTCGTGCTGTTTTCCTCGGTGGCGACGCAGGCGCCGCTGCTGGCCGCGGGGCTGGCGGATTACGCGGCGGCGAACGCCTTCATGGAGGCCTATGCGCGGGAGCAGGCAGCGGCGGGGCGGACGGCCTTCCGCGCGTTGAGCTGGGCCAACTGGGCCGAGACCGGCATGGGCGAGGTGAAGAGCGCCGCCTACCGTGCGGCCGGCCTGCGTTCGCTGCGCACGCGGGAGGGGCTCGCGCTTTTCGATGCGGCGCTGGCCCTGCCGGCGGCGGCGCATCGGGTGTTGTTGGGCACGGCCGAGGAGTTTGCGCCGGAGGCGCTGACGGTGGCGAAGGCCGCGCCGGCGCCGGCGGCGGAGGCGCGGAATGGGACGGCTAGGACCGATGGGACCTACGGGGCGGAAGCGGTGAAATCCACAGCGCGCGGCACACGAGAGGCCTTGCGGGAACTGTTTTCCCGGGAGTTGAAGATCCCCGCGGCGGAGCTGGATTCGGCAACGCCCTTTGGGGACTTTGGCGTGGATTCCATCCTGCTGGCGGAGCTGGTGAAACGGGTGGAGCGCTGGGCGGAGACGAAACTCGATCCGACGGTGCTGCTGGAACATCCGACGCTGGATGCGCTCGCCGCGTATTTCGATCGCACGCTGGAAGCGGCCCGGGTGGCGCCGGCGGCGAAGGTTTCGGAAGCCGGCGGGAGGCCGGCGCCCCCGGTGCGAGACCGGCGGATCGCGGTGATCGGGCTGGCCTGCCAGTTTCCGGATGCGCCGGATATCGGCCGCTTCTGGGAAAACCTTTGCACGGGGCGGTGCAGCATCCGCGAGGTGCCGCGCTCGCGCTGGGACGTGGATACCTTCTATTCACCGCGGCCGGAGCCGGGGAAAAGCATCAGCAAGTGGGGCGGTTTCCTGGACGACATCGAGAGCTTCGATCCGGCGGCCTTCAACATCGCGGAGGACCTGGCGCCGCACGTGGATCCGCTGGTGCGGCAGTTCCTGGAGACCAGCCTGCAAGCGGTGCGGCATGCCGGCTACGAGCGGGCGGAATGGTCGGGGAAGCGCGTGGGCGTCTTCGTGGGCTCGCGGGTGGCGAACTACGCCGAGCGTATCGGGAAGCTGCACCGGAGCAGCATCGTGGGCACGGGGCAGAACTTCATCGCGGCGCATCTTTCGGACCTGTTCAACCTGCGCGGGCCGAGCCTGGTGATCGACTCGGCCTGCTCCTCGTCGCTGGTGGCGCTGCATCTCGCGGCGCAGAGTCTTCTGTCCGGCGAGACGGACCTGGCGGTGGCAGGCGGGGTGGACATTCTCTTGGACGAACTGCCCTATTTGAACTTGAGCGAAGGGCGGGCGCTGTCGCCAGACGGGCGTTGCCATACTTTCGACGAGCGGGCCAACGGCTTCGTGCCGGGCGAAGGTTGCGGCGTGGTGGTGCTGAAGCCCCTCGCGAGGGCGCAGGCGGATGGCGACCGGATTTACGCGGTGCTGGACGGCTCGGCGGTGAACAACGACGGGCACACCATGGGCATCACCACCCCGAACCCGGCGGCGCAGCGCGAGGTGATCGAGAGCGCGTTGGCGGCCGCCGGGGTGAGCGCGGCGTCGGTCGGCTACGTCGAGGCGCACGGCACGGGCACGATGATCGGCGATCCCATCGAGCTGAAGGCGCTCACCCAGGTGTTTCGCGGCGCGACGGAGGCCTGCGGAGTTTGCGGGGTGGGGAGCGTGAAGACCAACCTCGGGCACCTGCTGAGCGCGGCGGGCATCGCGAGCTTCATCAAAGTGGTGCTGGCGCTGCGGCACGGCCTGCTGCCGCCGACACTGCACTGCCATACGCCGAACCCGCGTTTCGAGTTCGCGAAGTCGCCCTTTTATCCGGTGATCCAGGGGCGGGAGTGGGCACGGCCGGCGGACGGCGGGCCGCGGCGCGCGGGGATCAGTTCCTTCGGTTTTGGCGGGACAAACTGTCACGTGATCGTGAGCGAAGCCCCGGTGGCGGTGGAGACGCCCCGGCGCGCGCCTCTGGCGCCCCTGGTGTACCGGCGGAGACGCTTCTGGCTGGAGCCGAAAAAGGCTGATTCCGGTGTCGCCAATCCGGCGGCGATGCGCCCCAGTCGTCGCCCGCTTTTGGAACTTACCCTGCTCTGATGCCCCTGCCCCGCCAGCTCATCGAGTGCGAGCTCACCCTCCGGCATGAGGACCCGCTCATGCGGGACCACCGCGTGCACGGAGTGCGGGTGATGCCCGGGGTGACCTTCCTGGATATCGTGACGCGGCTGGCGCGCGCGCGCGGCGGCGAGGCGGAGCGTTGCGCGCTGCGGGACGTGTTGTTCATCGAGCCGGTGGTGGTGACGCCGGAATTCGACCAGCGTATCCGGATAAGCCTTACGCCGGAGCCAGACGGAACCTGGCGGGTGGCGGGACGAAGCCGCCGGTTGCGCGGAGAAACGCCCGAAGGGGAATGGCACGCGAACTTCGAGGCCATGCTGGAGACGGCCGGCGGGGCGGCGGCGCTTCCGGCGCCGGCGAGCCGCGATCTGGCGGCCCTGCGGGCGGCCGCGGAGCGCGAGGTGGACGTGGATGCGGCCTACGCGATCTCGCGGCAGATCGACATTCACCATTTCGAGTTCATGAAGGGCCTCGGCCGGGCCTGGGTAGGGGAGGATTTTGTGTTCGCTGATCTGCGCTTGAGCGGGATCGCGGCGGAGTACCTGGACCATTTCTGGGCGCATCCGGCCTACCTCGATGCGGCGACGGTGGTGTTTCTGCTGGCGCAGCATCGCGACGAAACGAAGGCGCGGCCTTTCATTCCGCTGACCATCGGACGCTTTACCACGACGGGGCGCCTGCCGGAGCGCTGCACGGTGGTGATCGACCGGCGGCGGGCGCAAGTGGACTCGGACGATCTCGTGTGGGGCGACCTGGAGCTCCACGACGAGCAGGGCCGATGCCTGGCCCGGTTGGAGAAGATTTGTTACAAACACATCCGCTCGCACGAGCTGATCACGCGGCTGGCGCGGGGCGAGGGGCCGGGGGTGGAGGAGAATCGGGCTGAGCGGACGGATAGGACGGATCAGACGGATCGTACGGAAGGCGCGACCACGGTGGGGGTGGTGCGTGCGCTGGTGGCGGGGGCGATCGGGCGCGAGCCCGCGGGCGTGGCGTTGGAGGGCGGATTTTACGACCAAGGGCTGGATTCGACGCACTTGCTGAAACTCGTGCGCGAGCTGGAGGCCCGGCTGGGCGAACGGTTGTACCCGACCTTGCTTTTCGAGTATTCGACGGTGGCGGCGCTGGCGGAGTATCTGGAGGAGCGTTTTGGGGACCGGCTCGTCACGGTGGAGGTGGAGAAACACGAAACGACGAAACCGGCATCGTCGGACGGCGCGGAGCTGCTTTGCCTGGAGGCGGAGTGGCGGCCGGCGGCCTTGGCGCAGGCGGAAGCCGCGGCGGATCTGGTTTTCGTGGAGGAGCGGGATTTGGCCGGCGGTTGGCGGGAGCTCTGGCCCGAAGCGGTGGCGGTCGTGGCGGGAGCCGGTTTCGGCTGGCGGGATGCGCGTACGGTGACGATGCGGCCCGCGCAGGCGGAGGATGCGGCGCGGCTCTTCGACGATCTGGCGGCTCGCGGCCGGGTGGCGGAGCGCGCGCTATTTTTGTGGGGCTGGCATGCGCCGGCCGGGATCGAGGCGGCGGTGGACGCGGGCGTAGGCTCGCTGCTGGCGCTGGCGCAGGCGGCGCTGAAACGGCGGCTGGCGCTGGACTGGGTAGTCGGGCACGCGACGCACCCGCTGCTGACGGCCGTTTCGGGTTTTGCGCGGACGCTTTTTCGGGAGAATCCGCGTCTGATGCTGCGGACCGTGGAGCGCGGCTGCGAGTGGCGGCCCGACGCGGCGGCCTGCGCGCGACTGGCGGCGGAGTGGACGTCGCGGCCAGAGTGGGATGCGCAGGTGCGCTGGCGGGCGGGTCAGCGCGAAGTGCGCAGTTGGCGGGAAAGCGATGCCGTGGGCGCGGCGGAGAAACTGCCCCTGCGAGGGGACGGCGTTTACCTGATCACGGGTGGGGCGGGCGGGCTGGCGCGGATTTTTGCGGCGGCCCTCCGGGCGCAGGAGCCGGCGGCACGGATCGTTTTGGCCGGGCGCTCGGTGCTGGCGGCGGACAAAGCGGCGGAACTCTCGAGACTGGGCGCCGACTATCGCGTATGCGACGTAGCGGACGAGGCGGCGGCGGCGCGGCTGGTCGCCGAAGTGCGGGCGACGCGGGGGCCCATCCGGGGCGTGTTGCATACGGCGGGGGTGCTGCGCGACGCGCAGGTGCCGGGCAAGACCCGCGAACAACTGGACGCGGTGCTGCGGCCGAAAGTACAAGGCACCCTTGCCTTGGACAAGGCGCTGGCGGGCGAGCCGCTGGATTTTTTCGTGCTGTTTTCCTCGACGGCGGCGGCGATGGGCAGTGCGGGCCAGAGCGACTACTCGTTCGCGAACGCCTTCCTCGACGCCTGGGCGGAGGAACGCGAGGCGCTGCGGCGGGCGGGGGCGCGGTCGGGGCGGACCCTGAGCGTGAACTGGCCGCTGTGGGCGAACGGGGGCATGACGGTGGACGAGGCCACGCGGGCGGACTTGGCCGCGCACACCGGCATGGTGCCGCTGCAGAGTGAGGACGGGGTGGCGGCGCTGGCGCGCGGGCTGGCGTCGGGTGCGGCGGGCTGGCTGGTGGCGGCGGGGGATGCGGCGAAACTGCGGGGGGCCTTGCGGCTGGGGATGGGGGTGGAGCGGGCTGATCGTCTGGCGGATCGGACGGATCGGGGTGATCTGACTGATCCTCGGACCGACCTGCCGGAGGGGGCGGTGGCGATCATCGGGGTGGCGGGACGTTATCCGGGGGCGCGGACCCCGGCGGAGTTGTGGGCGCGGTTGCGGGCGGGCGAGGACCTGATCCGCGAGATTCCGGCGGACCGCTGGGACCATGCGGGGCTTTACGACCCGGACCGGACGAAGAAAGGCCGGGTTTACAGCAAATGGGGCGGGTTTCTGGAGGACTTCGATCGCTTCGAGCCGAAGTTTTTCAACCTGTCGCCGCGTGAGGCGGAACTGCTGGACCCGCAGGAACGGCTGTTCTTGCAGACGGCCTGGCAGACCTTCGAAAACGCGGGTTACAACCCGGCGGGCAAGGCGCTGCGCGAGACAGGCGTGTTTGTCGGCGTGATGTGGAACCAGTATCAGCTCTTCGGCGCGGAGGAACTGCTGCGGGGCAACCCGGTGGCGCCGAATTTTTCGACGGCCTCGATCGCGAACCGGGTCTCCTATGCGTTGAACCTGAGCGGGCCAAGCCTCGCCTTGGACACGATGTGCTCGTCCTCGCTGACGGCGATCCACCTGGCTTGCGAGAGCCTGCGGCGCGGGGAGTGCAAGGCCGCGCTGGCGGGCGGGGTGAGCCTGTCGTTGCATCCGGCCAAGTACCTTTTTCTGGCGGAGAACCAGATGGCTTCGAGCGACGGGCGCTGCCGGAGTTTCGGCGAAGGCGGGGACGGCTACGTGCCGGGCGAAGGCGTGGGCGCGGTGCTCTTGAAGCCGCTGGCGCAGGCGGTGGCGGACGGCGATGTGATCCACGGCGTGATCCGTGCGACGGCGGTAAACCACGGCGGCAAAGCAAGCGGTTTCACGGTGCCGGCGCCGCGCGCGCAGGCGACGGTCGTGGAAACGGCGCTGGCGCGGGCGGGCGTGGACGCCGGGCGGGTGGGCTACATCGAGGCACACGGCACGGGGACCTCGCTGGGCGATCCGATCGAGATGGCGGCCTTGGAGACGGCTTTTCGCGCGGCGGGGAGGCCGGCGGGGAGCTGCGCGATCGGCTCGGTGAAATCGAATTTCGGTCACCTGGAAGCGGCGGCGGGCGTGGCCGGGCTGACGAAGATCCTGCTGCAATTCGAGCATGGGGAGCTGGCGCCCTCGCTTCATGCGGAAAAGCTGAACCCGCACATCGATTTTGTGCGTTCGGCCTTCCGGGTGCAGCGCGAGCGCGCCGCCTGGCCGAAGCCGGCGGACGGCGGGGCGCGGGTGGCGGGGGCGAGCTCGTTTGGGGCCGGAGGCTCGAATGCGCATGTGGTGGTGGAGGAGTGGGCGGGGCTAGAAGATCGGACGGATCGGGCAGATCGGACTGATCTGACGGATCACAAGCCGGAGCTGATCGTGGTGTCGGCGGATGGGGCTGCGGCGTTGCGGGAACTGGCGGGGGCGCTGGCGGAGGCGGTGGAACGCGCGGCCGGGCGGGGGATGCGGCTGCCGGACCTGGCGTTTACCTTGCAGACGGGACGAGACGGACGCGCCTTGCGGCGGGCTTTTTCGGCGAAGGATCTCGCAGGGGCGGCGCGTGGACTGCGCGAGCTGGCGGCGGGCGGGCGCGGCGAGGCTCCGGCGGAGGCGGCGGAGTGGCTGGGGGGCGCGAACGTGGACTGGGCGGCGCGGTGGAGTGCGCGGAAGGCGCGGCGGGTGGCCTTGCCCGGTTATCCTTTCCGCGGGGAACGTTACTGGCTGCCAGTGGCGCCGAACGGCGCGGGGCGGCGGCCGCGGCTGCATCCGCTGCTCGACGGCTGGTCGGGCGCGGCGAGTTTGGCGGAAGGCTTGGTGTTCACGAAGCGGTTCGTGCTGACGGAGCCGGTGCTGGACCAACATCGGGTGCGCGGGCAGGCGGTGCTGCCGGGCGTCGCGCACGTGGAGATGGCCTATGCGGCGGTGGCCGAGGTAACGGTACCGGAGGCGCAGGTGTTGACGAAGCTGTTCTGGCGGGCGCCAGTCTCGGTGGACGAGGCTGGCAACGGGGTGCGGGTGGTGCTGCGAAAGACGGAGGCCGGCATCGCGTTCGCGCTGGAATCGCCGGACGGGGCGCGGGTGTATTCGCAAGGCGTGTTCGTGGAGCGCGGGGGACGGACGGAGGAACGGCTTGACGTGGCGCAACTGGCGGAGGGCGGGCGTGAACTGGCGCAGGACGCGGATGTTTACTACGCGAGGCATGCGGCGACCGGCGTCGCTTACGGCCCAATGTATCGCCTGGTGCGGAGCATTCGCCGACAGGGGAATGAGGCGCTGGCGATGCTGGAGCTCGGCGACGAATGGACGCGCGAGCTCGGGCGTTTCCGGATGCATCCGGGGCTCTTCGATGCGGCGCTGCACGCGACGGCGGATCTGATGGACGGCTTCGGCGGCGGCGCGCCGCTGCTGCCCTTCGCGGCGGGGGAAGTCGAGTGGCTGCGTCCGCTGCCGGCGCGGCTGCGGGCCTATGCGGTGAAGGCGGGCTACAACCTTTGCCACGTCGCCCTGATCGACGAGGACGGCCGGGTCTGCGCGAAGGTGAAAAACCTGGCCGCGCGCGAGCAGGCGATCGCGGCCGAGGCGGCGGAGCTTCGTCCGCGATTTTATCGTCCGCGCTGGACGCCGGTATCGCGCGCGGCAGGGGCGGCCACGCCTTTGGGGAGGGTGGCTTTGTTTGTCTGCGACGCGCCCGGCGCAGCGGAGCGAGCCCTGAAGGAAATGCTCGCCGCGCGAGGGACGCGGGTGGACTCGATGGCGGTCGACGGCGCTGCGGCGCGCCTCCCCGACCTTGGGGCGCTGGACGAGATCGTGCTGCTCGTGGGCCGCGAAGGGGTGGCGGCGGCGGCCGACGAGGAGGCTTTGCTGACATGGGCGCATCGGCTGGCCCAGGCGGTGGCGGTGGCCGGCCGGCCGGTCGGGCTGCGGTTGGTGACGGACGGTGTCCTGTGGGACGACGAAGCGGGGAACTGGCCGCGCGGGGCGAGCCTGCATGGCTTCCTGCGCACGGCGGCGGGCGAGATTCCGGCGCTGCGGCTTGCCTGCGTGGACCTGCCCCTGCGCGACCTGGCCGGCCCGGAAGGCCTGCGCCTGGCCGGCGAGGTTTTGACGGAGCCGGGGGGCAACCGGGTGAAGGAAGTGCTTTTCCGCGGCGGGCGTCGGCTGGAGCGGCGGCTGGACCCGGTGGAACTGCCGGCGCCGTCGGCGCGGCCTTTCCGCCGGCACGGCGTTTATTGGATCGTCGGCGGGCTCGGCCACGTGGGCCGGGCGCTGGCGCTGCACCTGGCGGAGCAGGCAGGGGCGCGCATCGTGTTGAGCGGCCGGCGGGTCCTGGATGCGGACGGCGCGGCCCACGTGCGGGCGCTGGAGGCGGCGGGGGCGGAGGTGCTTTACGTGCAGGCGGACGCGGGCGATCCGGCGGCGATGGCGCGGGCGGACGCCGCGGCTCGGGAACGCTTCGGTGCGGTGAACGGCGTGTTTCTTTCCGCGGTGCACCTGGTGAGCCGGCACGTGGCGAACCTCACGGCGGAAGAGCTGCGTGCATCGGTTGCGCCGAAGATTCAGGCCACGGCCTGGGTGGTGGAGCGGTGGCGGGCGGAGCCGCTGGATTTCCTCGCGGTGTTTTCGTCGGCCAGCACCTTCGAGGTGAACCTCGGCCAGGCGGCCTACGTGGCCGGCGGGATGTTCCAGGATGCCCTGGTCCGGTCGGCGATGGCGCGGCTGCCGTTCCCGGTGCGGCTGATCAACTGGGGTTACTGGGAGAGCATCGCGACGTTTAAGGAAAACATGGCCGAGCGCCTGGCGGCGGCGGGGGTGCGGCCGCTGCGTCCGGCCGACGGGCTGGCGGCGCTGGAGCGCGTGCTGGCCGGATCGGAGGCGCAGGTGCTGGTGCTCGACATGGACGAACCCTTGTTGCGCCGGCTGGGGGTCGAGTTTCCGAAGGACGCGGTGCAGGCTCCGTCGCAGGCGCGGCAGGGAAGCGGGCCGCCCGTTGCGGCCATGGCCCCGGCCGGAACGGCCGTGGCGCCGGGCGGCACGGTGGAAGACTATGTGCGCGGGGTGTTTGCCGCGGCCCTGAAGTTGCGGGCGGCGGACCTCGATCCGGAGGCAACCTACGATGTCTATGGCATCGATTCGCTGGTGGTGACGGAGATCACGCGGCGGCTGGAGGCCGATTTCGGCGAGTTGCCGGCCACGCTGCTTTTCCAGTTTGGAACGATCGCAAAACTGAGCGCGCATCTGGCGGCGCAGCACGCGGAGGCCTGCGCGCGCGTGACGGCGCAGGCGGTGACGGCGCCGGCGGCGGTGTTTGGGGTGGGGAGCGCGGCGGTGGTGGGGAGAGAAGATCGGACGGATCTGGCAGATCCGACTGATCGGACGGATCGTTCTGACGGCAGGGCGGAGGACATCGCGGTGATCGGGGTGGCGTGCCGCTTCGCGGGGGCGGACACGCTGGACGAGTTCTGGGGAAATCTCGCGGCGGGGCGGTGCAGCGTGGGGGAGGCGCCGGCGGAGCGGCGGCAGGCGGGAGTGAGCACGGCGGGATCGTTCCTGCGCGACGTGGATAAATTTGACGCGGGATTTTTCCGGATCACGCCGGCGGAGGCCGAGGTGATCGATCCGCAGGCCAGGCTGTTTTTGGAGGCGGCGGGAACGGCGCTGGAGGACGCGGCGTGCAGCGCGGCGCGGCTTGACCGGGCGGAGCGCAAGGTGGGCGTGTTCGTGGGCGTGATGAACAGCGATTATCCGTTGCTCGACGCGGCGGATATGGCGGCCTGGCAGGGTGCGGTGACGGGGTATTCGGCCATCGCGAATCGCGTGTCGTTCCATTTCGACCTGCGCGGGCCCAGCCTGGCATTGGACACGGCCTGTTCCTCGTCGCTCACCGCGCTGCACCTGGCCTGCCAGAGCCTGCGTGCCGGCGAGTGCCGGCTGGCGCTGGCGGGCGGGGTCAACCTGATGCTGCACCCGAAGCATCCGGCCGCGCTGGCCGGCATGGGCATGATCTCGCCGACCGGCCGTTGCCGGGCCTTCGGGGCCGGGGCGGACGGCATGGTGCCGGGCGAAGGCGTGGGCGTGCTCCTGCTCAAGCCCCTCGCCGAGGCACGGCGGGACGGCGATCCGATCCGCGCGGTGATCAAAGGCACGGCGGCGAACGCGGGAGGGCGGACCGGAGGCTTCACGGTGCCGAATCCCTCCGCGCAGGCCGAGGTGGTGGCCGAGGCCTTGCGACGCGCGGCGGTGTCGCCGGAAACGGTGACGTATCTCGAGGCCCACGGCACGGGCACGCCGCTGGGCGATCCGATCGAACTGGCGGGCCTGGCGGAAGCCTATGCGGGCCGGGCGGCGGAGGCGCGGTGCGCGATCGGTTCGGTGAAAGGCAATCTAGGCCACCTGGAATCGGCCGCGGGCATCGCGGGCGTATGCAAGGTGATCGCGCAGTTCCATGCAGGACGGATCGCGCCTTCGCTGTTTGCGGAAACGCTCAACCCGAAACTGCGGCTGGAGCGCACGCCCTTCTTTGTGGCGCGGGAAGCGATGGAGTGGGTGCGCGGGCGGGATGCGCAGGGCCGGCCGGTGCCGCGCCGCGCCGGGGTGAGCTCCTTCGGGGCGGGCGGGGCGAACGCGCACGTGGTGCTGGAGGAATGGGTGGGGGCTGAAAATCGGACGGATCGGGGGGATCCGACTGATCGGACGGATCTGATCGATGGCAGGGCGGAGATCGGGCTGTCGGCGAAGACGCCGGAGGCGCTGCGGGAACGGGCGCGGCGGCTGCGCGAATATCTGATCGCTCATCCGGAGACGGCGCTGGCCGACGTGGCGCGAACCCTGCGCGAAGGGCGCGACCCCATGCCGCTCAAGTGGGGCGTGCGGGTGTGCAGCCTGAGGGAACTGGACGCGCGGCTGGAGGCCTTTACGACGGGGCGCGAGGCGGGTGACGCGATGCCGCAGGCGGGAGTGGCCGGGGCGGACGCGGCGTTGCCGGGCGGGCGGCTGATTGCGCTGCCGACTTATCCGTTTGCGAGGGAGCGGCACTGGCTGGCGGGGGCGGGGGAAGGGACGGCTAAGACGGATCGGACAGGTATGACGGAGGAGGGAAAGCTGGTTTTTGAGCGGGCGGAGTGGGTGGATGCGGGACCGGCGCCGCAGGCGCAGGCTAGGGCGGCGGGGCGTTGTGTGCTGGTGCTGGCGGGGCCCGGAACGGGAACGATGTGGGGGGAGGCGTATCGCGGGCGCGGGGGGAGCGTGGTGATGGTGCGGTCGGGGCGGGCCTTTCGCCGGGTGGCGGAAGACATTTTCGAGATCGCGCCGGGGTCGGCGGAAGACGCGGCGCGGCTGGCGCAAGCGCTGACGGCGGCCGGATTGCGGCCGGATCTGGTGGTCAATGCCTGGGCGGAAAAAGCCTTCGTGCCAAACGGGACGGCGGTCGCGGTGCAGATGGCGAAAGGGCCGCTGGCCTGGATAACGCTGCTGGGGGCGCTGCGCCGGGAACAGTCGGGGCCGCTGGACTGCGTGCACGCGGTGGCGGGCGGGCGCGAGGACCCGGCCTGGCGTGCGGCAGCGGGCTTCGGGCGCTCGTTGATGCGGGAAGATGGACGCATCCGTTATCGCGTGCTCGGCGGGCCGGACGGCGCGGCCGCGCTGGACGCGGCGGGCGAGGTGGCCTGCGGCGAGGCCGGGCGGGTTTGGGAACTGCGGCGGACGGCCGGCGAGGCGCCGCGCGCGGTGAGCGGTGGCTGGCGTGAACGCGGGGTGTATCTGATCACTGGCGGAGCGGGCGGGCTAGGCCGCAAGACGGCGCGGATGCTGGCGAGCGAGTTTCGGGCGCGGCTGGTGCTGGCCGGCCGCTCGCCGGCCGATGCGGCCACGGAGGCCTTGCTGGCCGGGCTGCGCGGGCTGGGCGGCGAGGCGGTTTACGTGACGGCGGACGTGTCCACGGAGGCCGGAGCACGGCGGGCGGTGGCGGAGGCGAAGGCCCGCTTCGGCGCGCTGCACGGCGTGGTGCATGCGGCGGGCCTTATCCGCGACGGGTTTTTGCTGCGAAAGCCAGTGGAGGATGCGTGCGCGGTGCTGGCGCCCAAGGTGCAGGCGACGGTGTGGCTGGACGTGGCGACGCGCGGCGAGGCGCTGGAGCTTTTTGTGTTGTTCTCGTCCTTCGTGGCAACGGCGGGCAACGCGGGGCAGACGGACTATGCTTATGCGAACGGATTTCTCGACGGATTTGCGGTCTGGCGGGCCGCGCAGGTGCGGGCGGGGCGACGGCGAGGGGCGACGGTATCCATCGGCTGGGGGCCCTGGCGCGACGGCGGCATGCGGCCGGCGGGGGCGGAGGACGGGGCGATGATGCCGGATCATCCGCAGACGCGGGCGTTTTCCGACGAGGCCGGGCTGAAGGTCCTGCGCGCGGCGCCGGGCGCGGGCGAAGCGCATTTCACGGCGGAACTGCGCGCGGTGGAGCAGGCGGCGGGCGGCGGGGCGGAGGCATCCGTGCCGGAGATCTCACCGGCGGCGGATGAAGCGGCGGTGGAGCGGCTGCTCACGCGGGTGATGGCGGAAGTGACGAAGCTCCCGGCGGCGCGGCTGGAGCCGCGGGCCCCGTTCGAGGATTTCGGGATCGATTCGATCGTGGTGATGAAATTCAACCAGCGGCTCGCGGCGCTGGCAGGCGGCGAGCTGCCGCGGACCCTGCTGTACGAGAGCCGGAACCTGCACGAGATGGCGGCGTATCTTTGCCGCGAATACGCGGCGGCGATGGCGAAGGCGGTGGCCGGCGGGGGTGGGGCGGAACCGAAGGCGGCAGCGCGGGCGGTGACGGCGCCAGCGGCGGTGGCGCAGGTGGGGACGGATCGGGCGGATCAGACGGATAGGACCGATCGCTTGCATGAAAGAGGGCGGGCGGGGGCCGTGGCGGTGATCGGGATGGCCTGCCGCTTCCCGGGGGCGGAGACGGTGGAGGCGTTCTGGGACAACCTGCGGAACGGACGCGACGCGGTGCGGGCGATCGAGGGCACCCGCTGGCCGGCGGACCCGGAGGGACGGGTCTATTGCCAGGCGGGCGGCATGCTCGACCGCGTGGACGAGTTCGACCCGCAGTTCTTCAACCTCTCGCCGCGAGAGGCCAAGGCGATCGACCCGCAGGAGCGGCTCTTCCTGCAGACGGCCTGGCATGCGCTGGAGGACGCGGGGTATCCGAAACAACGCCTGCAGGCCTTGGGCGGCGGCGAGGGACTGGGCGCGCCGGTGGGGGTGTTCGTGGGCGTGACGACCAACGACTACGCCCTGCTCGAGGGAGCGGAGGGAACGCGCGGGCAATCGCTGCCCTGGTCGATCGCGAATCGCGTGTCGTATTTCCTCGACCTGGCGGGACCGAGCCTGCCGGTGGACACTGCGTGTTCGTCGTCGCTCACCGCGGTGCATCTGGCCGCGGAAAGCCTGCGGCGCGGCGAGTGCCGCATGGCGATCGTCGGGGGCGTGAACCTTTACCTGCACCCGGCCAAGCTGGCCGCGGCCTGCCAGCTGCAGATGCTCTCGCGCAAGGGGCGCTGCCGGAGTTTCGGGGCGGAGGCGGACGGCTATGTGCCAGGCGAGGGGGTGGGCGCGGTGATTTTGAAACCGCTGGCCGACGCGGAGCGCGACGGCGACCAGATTCATGGCGTGATCCGCGGCACGGCGGTCAACCACGGCGGCCGGACGCACGGCTACACGGTGCCGAACCCGCGCGCGCAGGTCGCGTTGGTGCGGGCGGCGCTGAGGGCGGCGGGGGTGGACGCGCGCACGCTGAGCTACGTGGAGGCGCACGGCACGGGCACGGCGCTGGGCGATCCGATCGAGGTGCGCGGGCTGGCCCAGGCCTTCCGCGCGGACACGGCGGACCGCGGTTTTTGCGCGCTGGGCTCGGTGAAGAGCAACATCGGCCACCTCGAGGCGGCGGCGGGCGTCGCGGGCCTGATCAAGGTGCTGCTGCAACTGCGGCATCGCACGCTGGCGCCGACGCTGCATGCGGCGACGGTCAATCCGGCGATCGATTTTGGGGAGACTCCTTTCCGCCTGCAGCAGGCCTGCGCCGCCTGGGTACAGCCCACCGCGGCGGACGGCAGGCCCGTGCCGCGCCGCGCGGGGCTGAGCTCTTTCGGCGCGGGCGGGGCCAACGCGCATGTGATCGTGGAGGAGTGGGCGGGGCGGACGAAAGATGGGCCGGATCGGCCGGATCGGACCGATCATGGTTCGGAGTTGCTGGTGTTTTCGGCCCGGACCGAGGAGGCGTTGCGCGAAAGCCTGCGGGCCTGGCAGCGGTTTCTGGCGGCGCCGGAGGCGGCGGCGGTCCCTTGGCGCGACCTTGCGCACACCCTGCGGGTCGGACGCGAAGCCTGGGAGGAGCGGCTGGCCTTTGTCGCGCCGGACCGGGCGGCGTTGCAGGCGCAGATCGAGGCGCTGGCGGCGGGCGGCGAACCGGTCTTGCCGGCGTGGCGCGGTCGCGCAGCCGGTGCCGGGGCGGCGTCGCGCCTGCTGGAAAACGACGAGGACGCGCAGGCGATGATCGCGCAGTGGGTGCGCAAGGGGAAGCTGGCGCAACTGGCCGAACTCTGGGTGGCGGGGGTGGGCGTGGACTGGGCTGCGCTGCCGGGGTCCGGGCCGCGGCGGATCGCGGCTTTGCCGAAATATGTCTTCGCGCGGGTGCGGTGCTGGGTGGAGGAGCGCCGCGTGGCGGCGCAGGCGGTGGTGGGGCGGACGGATCGGGCAGATCTGACGGATCTGACTGATTCGACTGATCTCGGGATTTGTTATCGGCCGGTGTGGCGACCGGCGCCGCTGCAGACGAGGGCCGGACCTACGGGCGGTCGGGTGCTGATCGTCCATCCGGCGGGGGCGGAGCGGCTGGCGGAGGCTTTGCGCGCGGCGCACGCGGACGGCCGAGTGGAGACGCTGCTGGCACTGGCCGGCGAGGCGACCGGCTGGGGCCCGGCGCTGGCGGGGTTCGGAGAGGGAACCACGATCTATTTCCTCGGTGGCTTGTTCGCACCGGCAGCTTCGGCCGAAGCGGCGGCGGGACGGCTGGGGGATCTGGAGTGGCTGGCGGCGACGCAAGAGGCGGGCGTGCTGAGCCTGTTCCGGTTGGTCCGGGCCGCGGCGGAGCGCGGGTTGTTCCAAGAGGCGGTGACCTTGAAGATCGTCACCGGGCCGGTGTATCCGGTGCTCGCGGGCGAGCGCAGCGAGCCCTTCGCCGGACCGCTGGCCGGGCTGGCGAAGTCCCTGGCCAAGGAATATCCGCGGTTGCGCGTCGCGGTGATCGAACTGGCGGCGGAGGAGGTCTTCGCGCCGGCGGACGAGGCGGCATTGCGCCGGTTGGCGACGACCTTGCGGGCGGAACCGGGTCGGCCGGAAGCGGCGGAGGTGGCCTGGCGGGCGGGCCGGCGTTACGAGCGGGTGTTGGAGCCGGTGGAACTGGCGGCGGAGCGTGCCGAGCCGTGGGTGGCGGGGGGAGTTTACGTGATCGTAGGCGGAGCCTCCGGCATCGGCTTCGAACTGAGCCGCGATCTGGCCCGGCGGCAGGGAGCCCGGCTGGCCTGGCTCGGGCGGCGCGCGGTCGACGAAACCATCGCGCGGCGGCAGGCGGAAATCGCGGCGTTGGGCGGCGAGGCGCTTTATGTGCAGGCGGACGTGACCGACCTTGCATCGACCGAAAACGCGGCGGCCGCGGTGCGGGCGCGTTTTGGCCCGGCGCGCGGGCTGGTGCATTCGGCCCTGGTGATCGAGGAAAACATTTTGGAGCGCATGAGCGAGGCCACGCTGCGGCGCGGGCTGGCGGCGAAGGTGACGGGCACGGCGGTGTTGTGGCGGGTGTTCGGCCGGGAGCCGCTGGATTTCGTGCTGCTGCACTCGTCGGCGCAGGCCTTCATCGGCAATCCAGGCCAGGGCAACTACACGGCGGCCTGTCATTTCATGGATGCCTTTGCCTGGGCGGCGGACGCGGTGGCGCCCTTCCCGGTGCGCACGATCGACTGGGGCTGGTGGGGCGAGGTCGGCCACGGGGCGCGGCCGGAGTATCAAAAACGTTTCCCGGCGGGCGGCTTGCGCTCGATCGGGGCCACGGAAGGAATCGCGACGCTGCACCGGGTGCTGCGCGGCGGGACGGTGCAGGTGCTGGCGCTGAAGGCGCGGCCGGCCTTCCTGACCGGGATCGGCGCGGACCTCGGAACCCGCGCGCGGAGGCAGGCGACGGGCGGCCGGGCGGTGGCGCTGGCCCCGCGCGCGGAGGACCTGGCGGTGCCCTCGCCGGAACCGGCGGAGCTCGCCCGGCTGAGCGACGCCTTCGTGGCCTTCGAGCGGCTCGGCTTCACGCTGCTGCTGGGGGCCTTCCGGCGGATGGAGGTTTTCCATGCGCCGGGCGAACGTTGGACGCTGGCGGCGCTGGAGCGGCGGTTGAAGCTGCGGCCGAATTACCGGCGGCTGTTGTGCGCGCTGGTGCACGTGCTGGAGAAGGCCGGGCTGGTGGCCTCGGACGGCGAGGAATGGGTGACGACGGCGCAGGTGGCCGAGGAAGGCTTTGCGATGACGCCGGACCCGGTGAGTTCCGCGGAGGCTTTGGCGCTGGCGCATCCCAACCTGGCCGGCCACGCGCGGCTGTTGGGCGTGGTGCTGGCGGCGTATCCCGAAATCCTGCGCGGCGAGCGGGCGGCGGTGGAGGTGCTGTTCCCGAATTCGTCCACCGCGCTGATGGAGCGGATTTACACCGGCAACGTGGTCGCGGCCTATTACAGCGGGCTGGTGGCGCGGGCGGTGGTGGCGCACGTCGAGGCCGTCCTGCCCGGTCTCCCGGCGGGCGGACGGGTGACGATCGTCGAGGCCGGCGCAGGCACGGGGGGGACGAGCGCGGCGGTGTTGGAAGCCTTGCGCCCCTGGGCGGAGCGGGTGCGTTACCTTTATACGGACGTGTCGCCGGCCTTTGCCCGGCATTTTGCGCAACGGTTCGCGGCGCGTTATCCCTTCGCCGAATTCAAGGTTCTGGACGCCTCGCGCGATGTGGCGGCGCAGGGCTTCGTTCCCGGCGAGGCCGACGTGGTGCTGGCAGCGAATGCCCTGCACGCGACCCCGCGCATGGCGGTGACGCTGCGCGAGGTGAAACGGTTGCTCAAACGCGGCGGCTGGCTGGTGCTCGACGAAGTCAACGAAGTGCAGGACTACGCGACGCTGGCCTTTGGGCTTTTCGAGGGCTGGTGGCTTTACGAAGACGCGGAAAACCGCCTGCCGGACTCGCCGCTGATCGCGTCGGCCACTTGGGAAGCGCTGCTGGCCGAGGCCGGTTTCGCGCCGGTGGTGCACGCCGCCGACCCGCGGCTGGCCGGCACCGGCCTGGGGCACGACATTCTGGTGGCGGAGAGCGATGGGTGGGTGAGCGAGTCCGGGGCGCCAGCGGAACGCGGTGGGGAGGTGCGGGCGGAGGCGGAAGGTGTGGTGAAGGAGGGAGATCGGACTGAAAAAGCAAGGGTGGCGGTCTCGGCGCCGATGGGCGCGGCGGAGCTGGCCGAGGCGGTGGCGCGCGGGGTGGAAGCGGAGTTACGGGCGGTTTTGGAGCTCGGAGGAACGGGGTTGGATAGGGACCGGGCCTTCACCGATTTCGGCGTGGACTCGATCCTTGCCATCGACATCGCCAACCGGCTGAACCTTCGTTTTGCCGTGCGTTTGCGTCCGACCGATCTCTACAGCCATGCCAGCGTGAGAAGGCTCAGCACGCAGATTTGTGCGCTGGGCGGGCGGGTGGGGGAAGAGGGCGGAAAAGATGGGACCTGTAGAACGGATGGGGCTCATGGGACCAATGGACCGAAAGGGCCTGTGGTTCGCGGGCAGGAGGCGATGCTGGCGCTGTTGCGCGACCTGCAGGCGGGGCGGCGGACGGTCGAGGACGTGGACCGGGCCTGGGAGAACAACTGAAGCCGCGAAGCGCCATGACGACACGACGCGAGATTCTGGAGGCGGTGCGGGCGGGGGCGATGACGCCCGAGGCGGCCTATGCGCAGATTGCGGCGCTGGCGAAGGAGGGCGGGTCAGGGGGGGCGGATCAGGCGGATCGCACCGATCCGATGGAGCGGACCGATCGCAGCCATGGCGCGGACGCGGCGGGGGATGGCATCGCGGTGATCGGAATGGCCGGGCGTTTCCCGGGGGCGGCAGACGTGGGCGAGTATTGGCGGAATCTCTGCGAAGGACGTGACTCCGTGGGCGAGGTGCCGCCGGCACGCTGGGACCATGCGGCGTATTACAGCGCGGATTCGAAGGCGCCGGGGAAGTGCGCGACGAAGTGGGGCGGTTTCCTCGCGGATGCGGATAAGTTCGACCCCTTGTTTTTCAACCTGTCCCCGCGCGAGGCGGAGCGGATGGACCCGCAGCAGCGCCTCTTTTTGCAGGAAGCCTGGAAGGCTTTCGAGGATGCCGGCTGTGCGGACGAGCGCCTGCAGGCACTGAAGTGCGGGGTGTTTGTCGGCTGCAAGGACGGCGACTATCGGGACCGGCTGCGGGCGGGGGGCACGGACGCCTACGGGCTGATGGGCAACGACAGTGCGATCCTGTCGGCGCGCATCGCCTATCATCTGAACCTGCACGGGCCGGCGATCTCGGTGGACACGGCCTGCTCCTCATCGGCCGTGGCGCTGCATCTGGCCTGCGAGAGCCTGCGGAGCGGGGCCTGCGAGCTGGCGCTGGCGGGCGGGGCGGTGCTGATGACCTCGCCGGAGTCTTTCGTGACGCTGAGCCGTCTGAACGCTTTTTCCGCGACGGGCCGGTGCCGGGCCTTCGCGGCGGGGGCGGACGGTTTTGTGCCGGCGGAGGCGGTGGCGGCGGTGGTGCTGAAGCCGCTGGCGGCGGCGCGACGCGACGGGGACCGGATTTATGGCGTGATCCGCGGGACGGCGGTAAACCAGGACGGGCGCAGCAACGGGATAACGGCACCGAGCGCGCCGGCGCAGACGGCGTTGATCCGGGAGCTGTACGACCGGCTGAAGCTGGACCCGACGACGATCGGTTACATCGAGACGCACGGCACGGGCACGGCGCTGGGGGACCCCATCGAGGTGGAGGGGCTGACCCGGGCCTTCCGCCACTACACGGAGCGGCGCGGCTTCTGCGCGCTCGGCGCGGTGAAATCGAACACGGGCCATCCGATGCTGGCCTCGGGGGTGAGCGCGTTGATCAAAGTGCTGCTCTGCCTGCGGCATCGGGAGCTGGTGCCCTCGCTGCATTTCGACGCGCCGAACCCGCATATCGATTTCGAGGGAAGTCCGTTTTTCGTGAACACGCGGCGGCAGGCCTGGGCGGTACCGGCGGGGGGGCTGCGGCGGGCGGGGCTGAGCTCGTTCGGGTTTAGCGGGACGAACGTGCACCTGGTGGTGGAGGAGGCGGAGGGGGTGGAGAAGGACGGAAAGGATCTGACGGATCGGACGAATGGGACGGATCGAACCGATCTGACGAGCCGGGTGCGGTTGTATGCGTTTTCGGGGAAGACGACTGAGGCGCTGCTACGGCGCGCGGCGGAGCTGGCGGCTTGGTTGCGCGGGCCGGAAGGCGCGGCGGCCTCGGCGGCGGATATCGCTTGGACGCTCGGCGCGGGGCGGACGCACCTGGCGGAACGGGCCGCGGTTGTGGCGAAATCGAAGGCGGAGTTGCTCGGGGTGCTGGACCGCGTGCTTGCGGAAGGGGTGGACTCGGCGGCCTGGCGGCGCGGAGCGCCGGCGCCGGAAAACGAGCGGGGGGAGCTGACGGCGCGGGCGGAGGCCTTGGCGGCGGATGGACGGACTCTGCGGGCGGGCGAAGCGCGCGAGACACTGGAGGCGCTGGCGACGCTTTACGGGCGCGGCGCCAGCCTGCCCTGGCGAACTGTGACGGCCGGTGGGCGGACGATCTCGCTACCGGCCTATCCCTTTGCAAGAGAACGGCACTGGATCGAGTGGCCGGCACGGAAGACGGAGACGGAAGACAAGACTTATGGGGCCAATGGGAAGGATGGGACCGATAGGGCGACGGTTGGCGGAGAGTTGAACTTTTATACGACGCGTTGGGAGCCGGTGGAGGGCAGGCCGGCGGTTCCGGAGCGCGAGCCGGGCGCGGTCGTGTGGCGCTGGTCCGGCGGGGCAGGCAGCGTGGCGGAACGTGTGCGGGCGGCGGCGGAGGCGGCACGTGGGCTGGTGGCGCGAATCGCGGCGGAGCGGCCAGGAACGACGCGGCGGCTGGTGGTGCTGGCGGAGTCGGCGACGCCGGCCGCCGATCCGGTGGCGGATTTCCTGGGTGGCTGGGTGCGCTCGCTGCGCATGGTGCTGCCGCGTGTGGCGGCGATTCTGGTGCGAACGACTCCCGAGGATGCGGCAAGCGCGGAAGGCTGGGCGGTGAAGAAGACGTTTAACCGCGAAGACGATCCGAAGGGGCGCGAAGAAGAAGACCAGCCCGGCAGCTTCCGGGCCGGGGCGGGTTTGGCGGAGCTGCGTTGCGAAGGCGGCCAGACGTGGCGGCGGGTGGCGGAGCGGATCGCGATCCCGGAGGGCGAAGCCGTGCTGCGGCGGGGCGGCGTTTATGCGATCACGGGCGGGCTGGGCGGTGTGGGGCGGCGCGTGGCGAGGCACTTGCTGGAGCGCTATCAGGCGCGGCTGCTGCTGATTGGACGCTCGGAAGCGGGAACGGAGCGTTTGGCAGAGCTGAGCAGACAAGGCGGCGAAGTGATTTACCGGCGGGCGGACCTGACGCGGCCGGCGGAGCTGCAGGCGGCTTTGGCCGAGGCGCGGGCGCGGTTCGGGCTTTTACACGGGGTGATCCATACGGCGGGGGTGGCGACATCGGAGTCGGTGCTGGAGCGTTCGGACGAGAACCTGGCGGCGGTGCTCGGCCCGAAGGTGGCGGGTACGTTGGCGCTGCATGCGGCGACGGCGGCGGACGATCTGGATTTTTTCGCGGTGTTTTCCTCGACCGCGGCCGTGCTGGGGGATTTCGGGCAGTGCGATTACGCCGGCGCGAACGCGTTTCTCGACGGTTTCGCGGCCTGGCGCGAAGGCGAGCGGGCGGCGGGGCGGGCGCAGGGACGCACGGTGTCCTTCGGCTGGCCGTTGTGGCGCGAAGGCGGGATGCATTTCGGCGGGGCGACGGAGCGGGAATACCTGCGCACCTCGGGACTGGCGTATTTGGAAACCGGTGACGGGCTGGCGGCGCTGGAGCGCGGGCTGGCGGCGAGGATGGCGCACGTGGTGGTAATGCCGGGCGATACGGGACGCGCGGACCGGGCGCTGGGGCTGGGTGGCGGGGCGGAAAAGGCAGAGTCGGGGGACAGGGCCTGCAGGACCGATAGGACGGATAGGACCTATGATGGGACGGAGGAGGTGAAGGCCGGGGTGCTGGCGGCGGTGGCCCGGGTGCTCAAGCTCGACGCGGCGCGGGTGGACGTGAACCGGGGGCTGGGCGAATATGGCTTCGATTCGATCAACCTGAAGGAGCTCGCGGACGAACTGGCGGGGGATTTTGGCGTGGAGGTGTCGCCGGCGGTGTTTTTCGCGCGCAACACGGTGGCGGCGCTCACGGAGCATCTGGTGACGAGGGGCGTGAAGGCGAGGGTAGCGGCGGGAGCAGCAGAGGCGGCGGGGGCGGGAGATCGGACAAATGCGGCGGATAAGACCGATCGGACAGAGGATGCCGGGCGGTCGGAGCCCATCGCGGTGATCGGGCTGGCGGGAGTGTTCCCGGGGGCGGCGGATGCGCGGGAGTTTTGGGCGAACCTGGTAGCGGGGAAGGACTCCATCCGCGAGGTGCCGGCGGAGCGCTGGGACTGGCGGGAGTATTTCGAGGCGGGCGCGACGGGCGAAGGGCCGCGCGCGGCGTCGAAATGGGGCGGGTTTATCGAGGGCGCGGACCGTTTCGACGCACGTTTCTTCAACCTCTCGCCCCTGGAGGCGCAGTTGATGGATCCGCAGCAGCGGCTGTTTTTGCAGACGGCCTGGCATGCGCTGGAGGATGCGGCGGTGGCGCCGTCGTCGCTCGCCGGGCGGCGCGTGGGGGTCTTCGCGGGGGCGCAGTTCAACGACTACGACGACCTGCTGGCGCTGGCGGGGGAGCGACGCCCGCAGCGGGTGACGGGCTGCGCGCACAGCGTGCTGGCCAACCGGGTTTCCTACTGGCTGAACCTGCGCGGCCCGAGCGAGGCGATCGACACGGCTTGTTCGAGCGGCCTGGTGGCGGTGAACCGCGCGGTGCGGGCGCTGCGGGTGGGCGAGTGCGAACTGGCGCTGGCGGGGGCGGTCTGCCTGATCTTGTCGCCGGAGAACATGGTCGGTGCGAGCAAGCTTGGCGTGTTGTCGCCGGACGGGCGCTGCCGCACCTTCGGAAAAGGGGCCAACGGTTTCGTGAAGGGCGAGGGCGTGGGCGTGCTGGTGCTGAAGCCGCTGTCGCGGGCCATGGCGGACGGCGACCCGGTCCATGCGGTGATCCGAGCCTCGGGGGTAAACCACGGTGGGCGGGCGCATTCGTTGACCGCGCCGAATCCCGTGGCGCAGGCGGAGCTGGTGGAGACCGTTTATCGCGAAGCCGGCGTGCCGGTGGAGTCGGTCGGTTACGTGGAGGCGCACGGCACCGGCACGGAGCTTGGCGATCCGACCGAGGTCGAGGGATTGCGCACGGCCTTTGCCGCCTTGGCGGACCCTCGCGGGCCGGCGGCTGCGGGCTGGTGCGGGCTCGGCTCGGTGAAGACCAACATCGGCCACCTCGAGCCGGCGGCAGGCATCGCGGGCATCATGAAGGTGATCTTCGCGCTGCGGCACGGCGTGCTGCCGGCGAGCCTGCACGCGGCGGAGCCGAACCCGTTCTTGAAGCTGGAAGGCAGCCCCTTCGCGGTGGTGCGCGAGACCCGCGAGTGGGTGCGGGCGCGGAAGGCGGACGGCGGCGAATGGCCGCGGCGGGCGGGGGTGAGCGCCTTCGGTTTCGGCGGAGCGAACGGGCACGTGCTGCTGGAGGAGTACGTGGGGCGGGCGGAGAAAGATCGGACGGATCGGACGGACGGGACTGATCTGACGAAGGGAGCGGCGCAGGTGATAGTGCTGTCGGCGAGGAACGAAGAGCGCCTGCGGGCGACGGGGCGGCGGCTGGCGGCGTATTTGCGTGCGAACGCCGGCCGGCCGGGCGCGCCGGGGCTGGCCGAAGTGGCGTACACCCTGCAGGTCGGGCGCGACGCGATGGAAGCCCGCTGGGCGACGGCGGCGGCGAGCGTGGAGGATGCAGTGGAGCGGATCGAGGGCTGGCTGGCGGGCGGGGCAAACGGGAAGGGGACCAACAAGGCCGATGGGAAGAATGGGACCTATGGTTCGGAAGAGACGCGGATGTCGGCTTGGCTGCGGGGCGAAGCGGTGGACTGGCGGGCGGCCTGGCCCGGGCGCGCGCCGCGACGGGTCTCTTTGCCGGGCTATGCGTTTGCGGAGGACCGGCACTGGTTCACGGCCGCGTTGCGGAAAGAGACGCCGAAAGCGGAGCTCGGAGCAGTAGGTGGCGAGACGAAGGAGACGGTGGCCGTGCCCGCGACCGACTGGCTGCTGTGCGACCACCGGGTGGCGGGCGTGCCGACCCTGCCGGCGGCGGGGTCGCTGGCGCTGGCCTGCCAGGCGGGCGCGGGACGGCTGGGCGGCCGCGTGGAGGAACTCTGCGACATGGTGTGGCTGGAGCGGGCGCAGGCGGCGGGAGAGCGGGCTTTGGAACTGACGCTGAGGGTAACGACGTCGGAGGCTGCGACGGCCCGGTTCGAGATGACGGCGGGCGGGGCGGGGACACCGCGCTATGCCGAAGGCCGGGCGCAGGCGAAGGCGGAGGCGGGCGCGGCGCCGCGGCTGGACCTGGCGGCGATTCGGGCGCGCTGCGGCGGGCGCCTGGACGGCGCGGCGGCCTACGCCGGCCTGGAAGCGCGCGGGATGAGCTTCGGGCCGGCCTTCCGGACCTTGAAGGAAATCGCCGCCGGCCAGGGCGAGGCGCTGGCGACGCTGGCGCTGCCGGCGGAGGCGTGCGGCTGGGCGGGCGAGGTGAATCCGGCGCTGCTGGACGGGGCCTTGCAGGCGATCGCGGGGGTGGCGGCGAAAACGGAAAGCGCGGAAACGCTGCTGCCGTTCTCGCTTGGGCGGCTGCGGATATGGGGTTCGGCGACGTCGGCGGCGGTGGCGCATGTGGTCGAGCGACCGGCGGCGGGCACGGGCTTGCGGAAATTCGACATCGGGGTCGCCTCGGCGGACGGGACGGTCTTCTGGGAACTGCGGGATCTGGCGGTACGTATCCAAAAAACGGATAGTAGACCCGTGCCGGACGAAGCGGTGACCCTTGAGTTCTTCGAACGGCGCTGGCTGCCCGCGCCGGCGAGCCCGGTGCGGGCGGGCGGGTGGCTGACGGTATTGGCGCTGGACGAGGACGCGGCGCTGGCGGAGCTGCTGGGCCGGCACGTGGCGGTGAGGCGCGTGGTCCGGGTTCGGACCGGACGGAGTTTTGCCCAACTGGGCTGGGAACTTTATGCGGTGCGGCCGGATGCGCCGGAGGACTGGCGTGCCCTTTATCGGGCTTTGAACCCGAAGCCGGGCGAGCACTGGGGCGTGGTGAATGCATGGGGGGCGGGCAAAGGTTTCGTGCCCAGCGCGGCAGCCTTGCGCCCGCAGGTGCGGAAGGCGCTGTATCCTTGCGTGGGCTGGGCGCAGGCCTGGCTGGGCGGTGCAGCGAGACCGACCCTGCGCTGGGTGCAACTGGCGGCCTCGGACGAGATGCGCCCGGCGCAGGCGGCGATGACCGGGGTGCTGGCGACGCTGGCGCAGGAGCAGCCGGCCTTTTCGGGCTGCGTGCTCGAGCGGAGCGGCACGGACCTGCTGGAGACGGTGGCGACGCGGTGCGTGGCGGAGTGGAGCCCCGGAGGGGCCGGCGGCGGGCGGGTGCGTTATGCCGACGGGGTGCGGACGGTGGAACGGTTCGCGGCGACGGCGGGACCGGCGGCCTCGGGCGGGCTGGCGGCGAGCCTGCGCCCGGGCGGCGTGTATGTGCTGGCCGGGGGGCTGGGCGGGATCGGGCGTGCGCTGACGCGGGTTTTCGCGGCGACAGCCGGGGCGCGGCTGGTGGTGCTGGGGCGCGGCGCGGATGGAGTCGAAGCGCGGGAGCGGCTGCGGGAACTGCGCGACGCCGGGGCCGAGGTGCTCGCGTGCGCCGTGGATCTGGCGGACGGCCCCGCGGTGGCGGTGGCGCTGGCGCGGGCGCGAGAGAAATTCGGCGCGCTGCACGGCGTCGTCCAGTGCGCGGGCGTGACGCGGGACCGGCTGGTGCAGGCGAAGACGGGAGACGATCTCGACGCGGTGCTGGCGCCCAAGGTGGACGGCACCGTGTGGCTGGACGCGGCGACGCGGGGCGATGCGCTGGACTTTTTTGTGGTGTGTTCGTCGATGGCTGGCGTGACGGGCAACGTGGGGCAGGCGGACTACGCCTACGCTAACGCGTTTCTCGACAACTGGGCGGAGTGGCGGCGCGGCGAAGTGGCGGCGGGACGACGCTCGGGCAAGACGCTGAGCGTGGCCTGGCCGCTGTGGGCGGAAGGCGGGATGAAAGTGGAGCCGCGGGCGGCGGCCTGGATGCGGGAGAAGTTCGGCCTCGTGCCCCTGCCGACGGAAATGGGGCTGCGTGTGCTGGCGGATGCGCTGGCGGCGGATGCCGGGCAGGTGGTGCTGCTGGCGAAGGCGGCGGGCGGGCCTGCGGCCGCGAATGCGCAGGCGGGAGGCGATGCGCGGGCGGAAGAAAAGGCCCAGGCGAAGGCGAAGAAGGCGGAGGATGGGGCCTATAGAAGCTACGAGGGAAAGTCGGGTGGTGGCGCGGGGGCGGACCGGCTGGAAGCTTACCTGAAAGCCGTGCTCGCGAAGGAAACCGGGCTGGCGGAGGCGGACATCGAGGCCGGTGCGGCGCTGGAGCGCTATGGCATCGACTCGCTGCTGGCCATGGGGCTGACACGGGCGCTGGAGCGGGATTTCGGGGAACTGCCTAAAACGCTGTTTTTCGAATATCAGACTCTGGCGGCGCTGGCGGCTTATCTGCGGCGCGAGCACCCGGCGACGGTGGCCCGGGTGGCGGGCGGGGCCGGCGGAGGGGATCAGGCTGATCGGTCCGATCGGACGGATAGGACGGATCAGGCTGATCGGACGGATCGGACTGATCTGAAGGATGGTATTGCGATCGTGGGTTTGAGCGGACGCTTCCCGATGGCGGAGGACATCGATGCGCTGTGGGCGAACCTGAAAGCGGGGAAGGACTGCATCACGGAAATCCCGGCGGAGCGCTGGGACTGGCGCGTGGATTTCGACCCGGTGCGCGGGCGGGAAGGGAAGACCTATTCGAAGTGGGGCGGCTTCCTCGACGACGCGGACAAGTTCGACTCCCTGTTTTTCTCCATCGCGCCGCGCGAGGCGGAGACGATGGATCCGCAGGAGCGCATCTTTCTGGAGGAGGTGTGGAAGACGCTGGAAAACGCCGGCTACGCCCGGTCGGCGCTGGCGGGCCGCAAAGTCGGGGTGTTCGTCGGCGTGATGTACAACCAGTACCAGCTTTTCGCGGCGGAAGAGGCGCTGAAGGGCAATCCGGTGGCCTTGGGCTCGTCGGCCTCGTCGATCGCGAACCGCGTCTCCTATGTCTTCGACTGGCACGGGCCGAGCCTGGCGCTGGACACCATGTGTTCTTCGTCGCTGACCGCGCTGCACCTGGCCTGCGAGAGCCTGCGGCGCGGCGAGGTCGAGGCGGCGGTGGCCGGCGGGGTGAACCTTTCGATCCATCCGCAGAAATATTTGCAACTCGGCTTCGGGGAATTCGCCTCGAGCGACGGGCGCTGCCGGAGCTTCGGCGAAGGCGGGGACGGTTATGTGCCCGGCGAGGGCGTGGGTGCGGTGCTGCTGAAGCCGCTGGCCCGGGCCGTGGCGGACGGGGACCGGATCCTCGGCCTTATCCGGGGCAGTGCGGTGAACCATGGCGGCAAGACCAACGGCTACTCGGTGCCGAATCCGGTGGCGCAGGGCGAGGTGGTGGCGGACGCGTTGCGTGCGGCGGGGGTGAACGCGCGCGAGCTGAGCTACGTGGAAGCTCACGGCACGGGCACGGCGCTGGGCGACCCGATCGAAGTGGCGGGACTGGTGCGAGCCTTCGGACACGACACGGCCGAGCGCGGCTTCTGCGCCCTGGGCTCGGTGAAAAGCAACCTCGGCCACCTGGAGTCGGCCGCCGGCATGGCCGGGCTGGCGAAGGTGCTGCTGCAGATGGAGCACGGCGAACTCGCGCCGACGATCCATGCGGAGCCGGCGAACCCGAATATTCGTTTTCCGGATACGCCCTTCGTCGTGCAGACGCGGATGGCGCCTTGGGCGCGTCCGGCAGGCGGCGGGAAGCGGGTGGCGGGGATCAGTTCCTTCGGGGCGGGCGGGGCGAATGCCCACGTGATCGTGGAGGAGTGGACGGAGATGGAGGAGGCGGATCGAGCCGATCGGACCGATCTGAGGGGGGAGGAGGCGGTGGTGATTTCGGCTTTTGACGAAGAGCGGCTGAGAGAGGTCGCGGGGCGGCTGGCGGCGTTTTTGGACGGGGCGGGCGCGGGGCTGCGTTGGAGGGACGTGGCGTTTACCTTGCAGGTAGGCCGGACGCCCCTGCCGGAGCGGCTGGGGCTGGTGGCGAAGTCGGCGGCCGAGGCCGCGGCGCTGCTGCGCGGCTGGCTGGAGGGCAAGGGCGCGGGCGTGACGCAGGGCAACGCGAAGCGGCGCGGCGCGGCGCTGGTCGCCGGGCCGGCGGGCGCTCGGTATGTGGCGGCGCTGTGGACGGACGGCGACCTGGCGACCCTGGTACGGCTGTGGACGGCGGGAGCGGAGATCGACTGGGTGGAGCTGCGGCGCGGCGCGGCGGCGCGGCGAGTGGCCCTGCCGGCCTATCCCTTCAAGCGGGTGCGGCACTGGGTGCCGGGGCGGCGCGAGGGCGGGGGCGCGGCTCTGGCGGCCTCCGGTGGTGGTCGGCTGCATCCGCTGGTGCACCGCAACGAGTCGGATTTCCGCGAACAACGTTTTGTCACGAATCTGGACGAAGCGGAGCCGGTGCTGGCGGACCATCGCGTGCTGGGCGGCACCTGGCTCTCGGCGGTCGCGATGCTCGAGATGGCGCGCTGGGCAGCGGAGCGGGCGGGCGGGCGGCCGGTGACGCAGTTGTACGACCTCGTTTGGGAAAGGGCCGTGGCGGCGCCGGACGCGGCGCACCTGGCGCTGGTGCTGGGGCCGACGGAGGACGGGGCGGCCTTCGTGCTGCGCGATGCCCGCGACGAGACGCGGCGTTTTGCGGGCGGGCGGACGAGCGTCGCGCCGGCGGCGGCCGCCGCGGCGCTGAACCTGGCGGAGATCGAGGCGCGGTGTCCACGGCTGACATCGGGGGCGGAGCTTTACGCGGAATGCGCGCGGCATGGCGTGGAGTACGGAGCCTTCTATCGGAGCATAGAAGGTTTGAGGGTGGGCGAGGGCGAGGCGCTGGCCTGGCTGGGGAGGCCATCCGGGCCGGACGCGGCCGCGGGGTTGGACCTATCGATGCTGGACGGGGCCTTGCAGAGCGTGGGGGCGCTGCTGCGCTCGGGCTCGACGGATGCGGGGCCCTTCGTGCCCTTCGCGCTGGAACGGGTGGAGTTGCATGCGGCGATGCCGGCCCGGGCGGCGGTGGCGGTGCGACGGGCTGCCGGGGTGGCGCGGGGCTCGTCGATCCAGAAGTTCGACCTCACGATCGCGAACCCGGAAGGGACGGTCTGCGTGATGTTGAAAGGCCTGGCCCTGCGCATGGCGACTCCGGTGGTGGCGGATAACAAGGCGGGTGCGGCGGCGCTGGAGGCCGTGCGGCCGGAACGGTTGACGGGCCCGGCTGGTGGCGGGGCAGAGGCAAAGGCGAAGGACAACGCGGCGCCGCTTGAGGACGGCGGGCGGGGCGCGGTGGGCGTTTATCTGCGCGGCCTGGTGGCGGTGGCGCTGAAGGTGGAGCCGGCGCGGATCGCGGGCGGGGAGCCCTTGGACAGCTACGGTTTCGACTCGGTGCTGATGATGCGGCTGACGCGCGAACTGGAGCGGGATTTTGGGGCGCTGCCGAAGACGCTGTTTTTCGAACACCGCTCGCTGGACGAGCTGGCGGGCTATTTCGCGGCGGAGCACGGGGCGCGGGTGGCGGAGCGTTTCGGCGTCCGGGCGGCGGCCCCGGCGCCGGTGCCGCCAGGCACGGTCGCGCCGGTGCGGGCGACGCTGCCGGGTCTGCGGCGGGAAACGCTGACCCGCGCGGGCGCGGGCAAGGGCAGCGGGGCGCCGGCGGCGGGCGCGGCGATCGCGATCGTGGGGCTGGCGGGACGTTATCCGGAGGCGGACACCCTGGAGGAGTTTTGGGCGAACCTGCGGGCGGGGCGCGACTCCATCGCGGAGGTGCCGGCGGAGCGCTGGGACCATGCGGCGATCTTCGACCCGACGCCGGGAAAACCGGGCAAAACCTACAGCAAGTGGGGCGGCTGGGTGCGTGACGCGGACAAATTCGATCCGCTGTTTTTCGCGATCGCGCCGCGCGAGGCGGAGTTCATGGACCCGCAGGAGCGGCTGTTTCTGCAAACGGCCTGGCATTCCTGCGAAGACGCGGGGCTGACCCGGGCGAAGCTGGCGGGGCGGAAGGCGGGCGTGTTCGTGGGCGTGATGTATGGGCATTATCAGCTCATGGAGCCGGACGCGGCGGGCGTGCCGCCGGGGACGTCCTTTGCATCGATCGCGAACCGGGTATCGTATTTTCTCGATCTGCAAGGGCCGAGCCTGGCGGTGGACACGATGTGCTCGTCGTCGCTCACGGCGATTCACCTCGCCTGCGAGAGCCTCCGACGCGGGGAGAGCGAGCTGGCGATCGCGGGCGGGGTAAACCTGACCCTGCACCCGAACAAGTATCTGCAACTGAGCCATGGGCGTTTCGCGTCCACCGACGGGCGCTGCCGGGCCTTCGGCGCCGAGGGCGACGGCTACGTGCCGGGCGAAGGCGTGGGCGCGGTGGTCTTGAAGCCTCTTGCGCAGGCGGAGACGGACGGGGATCCGATTTACGGCGTGCTGCGCGCGACCACGACGAACCACGGCGGACGGACCAACGGTTACTCGGTGCCGAATCCGGCGGCCCAGGCGCGGGTGGTGGGCGAAGCGCTGGCGGCGGCGGGGGTGGACCCGGCCGACATCTCTTATGTGGAGGCGCACGGCACGGGGACCGCGCTGGGCGACCCGGTGGAAATACGCGGGCTGACGAAAGCCTTCGAGATGGCCGGGCCGGGCTGGCGTTGTGCGCTGGGCTCGGTGAAGTCGAACATCGGTCATTTGGAATCGGCGGCGGGGATGGCCGCGCTGACGAAGGTATTGTTGCAGATGCGGCACCGCGAACTGGTCCCGTCGCTGCATGCGGAGGCGCTGAACCCGCACATCGATTTTGCAAAAACGCCCTTTGTGGTGCAGCGCGAACTCGCGCCGTGGAAGAGCACCGCGCTGGGTGTGGATGGGCGCGAAGGCGAGCGGCCGCGGATGGCGGGGATCAGTTCCTTCGGGGCGGGTGGGGCGAACGCGCACCTGATCGTGGAGGAGTGGGTGGGGGCGGAGGCGGAAGATAGGACGGATAGGGCAGATCGGACGAATCGGACGGATCTGGAGGATGCGCGGGTGGTGGTGATCTCGACGCGGAACGCGAAGGCGCTGCGGCCGCTGGTGGAGGCCTGGGTGGAGTTTTTGGCGAAGACGCGGGCGCCGCTGGCGGGGATCGCGGCGAGTTCGCAACTGCGGCGTGAACCCATGGCGGAGCGGCTGGCGGTGTGTGCGCGTACGGTGGCGGAGCTGCGGACGGCCCTGGCAGCCTGGCTGGCGGGCGGAGAGGCGGGGCCGGTGGAAGGAGCGGAGATTTTTGCGGGACGGGTGCAGGCCGGAGCGGCACCCGCGGCCGGAGCGCTGGTCTCGGGCGAAGAGGGCGCGGCCTTCCTGCGCGCGGTGATCGCGCAGCGCAACGCGGCCAAACTCGCACAGCTCTGGACCGGCGGGGTGAGCATCGATTGGAGCTTGCTCTACCTGGACGAGCCGGCGCCGGCGCCGGTGCGGCTGCCGCTGTATGTGTTCGCGCGGGACCGGTATTGGCTGGGAGCGGACGGCGTGCGCGTGCGGGCGGCGGAGGGAGCCGGGGGCGGGTCGGATCGGTCCGATCTGGCGGATCGGACTTATGCGAAGGAGCCGTTGAAGGCGGAGGTGGTCGCGGCGGGCGAGGAGGGCGCGAGCGTGCGGATCGCGGTGGGGGCGGAGCGGGGCTTTGTGCGCGATCACCTGGTGGGCGGACGGCGGCTGTTGCCGGGCGTGGCCTGCCTGGAGCTGGTGCGGAGGGCACTGGCGGCGGCGTGGCCCGGCGCGGCGGCGGGAGAGTGGCGTCATTTGGTGTGGGCGGCGCCGTTGGAGGTGCCGGATGCGGGCGTGGACCTGTGGATCGAGCTACGGCGGAAGCCGGGGCGCTGGGAATTCACGCTGGAAACACGCGCGATGGGAGGCGGGCGGACCGTGCATGTGCAGGGACGCGTGGCCGAGCGATCGGCGGCGGCGGGCGCGATGCGGCTGGACATCGAAGCGCTCCGGGCGCGTTGCGCGGAGCGGTTGGAAGGCGAGGAGGTTTATGGGCGTTTCGCGGAGATCGGTTTCGCTTACGGGCCGGCGATGCGGGCGGTGGAGTTTATTCAGGCCGGACCGGGCGAGGCGCTGGCGCGGCTGGCGGCGGCGCCGGAAGCGGGGATCGAATGGACGCCGGCGCTGCTGGACGGGGCTTTGCAGGCGGTGTTGGGGACAACGCGAACCGGCGCTGGCGCGGACGGCGGTCGGGCGAGGGCCTACCTGCCCTTCTCGGCAGGAGAGGTCTGGCTGGCGAGCGGGGCCTTACCGGCCAGGGCTTGGGCGCATATCGTGGCTGGAACGGAGGACGCGAACACCCGGCGCTACCAGATCGCGGTGTGCGACGACGCGGGCGAGGTGCGCGTGCGACTGAAGGATTTTGCGGTGCGCGCGGCGGCGGCGCGGTCAGGGGAAACGGCGGTGCCGGAAAACGGAGCGGGCCCGGGGCCGGAGGTCGCCGCCTACGTGCCGGAATGGGTGGAACAGGCGCTTCCGGAAGCGCCGGAGGGGGGCGGGGCGCGGAAGGTGGTTTTGGTAGCCTCGGAGGATGAGGTCTGGCTGGACGCAGCGAGACGGGCGGGAGCCGCGGCGGTGCGCCTGCCGGCGGACGAGGCGGCTTGGGCGACGGCAGTGGCGGCGGCGGCGGAGACCTGGGGCATGCGCGTTTCGCAAGTGATTCTGGACGGACGAGGCGAGGAGGCCTTGCGGCCGGAATGGGTGGCCGCGGCGAAGGCCCTGCTGCGGGCGCGGGGGCCGATGCATCTCACGATCGCCGGAAGGGCGGGAGACGGCGAGGCGGTGGCCGGGCTGGGCGGTTTCGCGCGCACGGTGCAGGCGGAGGCGCCGACGCTACGGGTGACCTTGCTCGGGCTCGTGGAGCCGACGGTGGAAACCGTGCTGGCGGCGGCGCGCGCGGAGGCGGACGCACCGGCGGCGGACCTCGAGACTCGTCGCGATGCGGCCGGGCTTCGCCGGGTGAGGCGCTGGCGGGAAGCAAGCTGGCCGTCTGCGGTGGCGGCATGGCGTGCGGGAACCTATCTGATCACGGGCGGCGCGGGCGGGCTTGGACGGATTTTCGCGACGGAAGCGACACGGTGGCCCGGCGTGCGGGTGGTGCTGGTCGGGCGTTCGCCGGAGAACGAAGACATCGCGGCCTGGCTGCGCGGTCTGCGGGCGGGCGGAGCGCAGATCGAATATCGTTCCTGCGACCTGACGCGAAGCGAGGCGGTGACATCGCTGGTGCGCGCTCTGCGGACGGAGGGCGCGCCGATCCGGGGGGTGGTGCATGCGGCGGGGGTTTTGCGCGACCGGCTGTTGGCGCAGAAAGGCTGGGCCGATTTTGAGGCGGTGCTGGCGCCGAAGGCGGCGGGGGCGCGGAATCTGGACGAAGCACTGGCGGACGAGGAATTGGATTTCTTTGCGGTGTTTTCCTCGACGGCGGGAGCGCTGGGAAATCCCGGCCAGGCGGACTATGCGGCGGCGAACGGCGCGTTGGACGCCTTCGCGCGGTTGCGGGCGTCGGATGCGGCGGCGGGACGGAGGCAGGGGCGTACGGTGAGTTTCAACTGGCCCTACTGGCGCGAAGGCGGGATGCGGATCGAGGCGCGCATGCTCGGCTGGATCGAGCAGGAGACGGGATTGCGTCCGCTGGAGACCTCGGCAGGCCTGGCGGCCTTTGCGGCGGGGTTGGCGGGCACGGAGCCGCAGGTGCTGGTGCTGGCCGGCGATCAGCCCCGGATCCGGAAAGCGCTAGGCCTGGCGGAGCGGCGGCCGGAGGCGGCAAAGTCTGCGAGGCCGGTGGCCCCGGAGGCGAAAGCTGAAATCGGTGCGACGAAGACGAGCCCGGCGAAGGAGACGGCGGCGGAGCTGGTTGCGCGGGTGGAGCGCGAACTGGCAGGCATGACGGCGGACCTGCTCAAGGTGCCGGTGGCCGAACTCGACCCGCAGGTGGAGCTGGGCGAGTACGGCATGGATTCGATCGCGATGATGACGATGCTGAATCGCATCGAAGCGCTCCACGATTGCACGCTGGACCCGAATGTAATCGCGAGCCAGGGGACGCTCGGGCGGCTGGCGCGGCATCTGGTGGAGACGGGTGCGGTGCGGGCCGAGCACGCGGAGGAGAGGAATCTGACTGATCTGGCGGATCGGACGAATCTGATTGAGCGAACGGAGGGCGCGGAGCGGCGGGCGCCGGCGGCCGTGATGGCGGAGCCGGTGCCGGTGGCGGACGGGCGGATCGCGGTGGTGGCGATGGCCTGCCGCTTCCCGCGTTCGCCCTCGCTGGAGGCGTATTGGGAAAACCTGCGCGAAGGGCGGAACCTGATCTCGGAGATTCCACCGGACCGCTGGGACGTGGAGCGCTTCTACAGCGCGGACAAGAAGGCTCCGCAGCGGGCCTACTCGAAGTGGGGCGGGTTCATGGACGGGGTGGATTTGTTCGACGCGAAGTATTTTGGCGTCTCGGAGCAGGACGCGGCGCTAATGGATCCGCAGCAGCGGCACCTGCTGGAGCTGACCCAGGAGCTCTTCGACCGGGCCGGTTACCGACGCGCGGAGCTGGATGGCACGCGCACGGGCGTTTTCGTGGGCGGCGGGCAGAGCGCGTATCTGGCGGAGTCGCGGCGCATCCCGGAAAGCCACATGAAGCACCGCGTGGTGGGCATGATCCAGAACATGATGGCGGCACGGGTGGCGGATTTTTTCAACCTGAAGGGCCCGGCTCAGACCATCGACACGGCTTGTTCGTCGTCGCTGGTGGCGCTGCATTTCGCGTGTCAGAGCTTGCTGGCGGGCGACTGCGAGCTGGCGGTGGTGGGCGGGGCGGAACTCTTGATCGACCCGTACCAGTTCGTCGGCTTCAGCAAGGCGGAGGTGTTGTCGGACGACGGACAGTGCTACGTGTTCGACGAGCGGGCGAAGGGCATCGTGCTCGGCGAAGGCGCGGGCGTGGTGCTGCTGAAACCGTATGCGCGGGCGGTGGCCGACGGGGACATCATATGCGGCGTGATCCGCGGCTCGGCGATCAACAACGACGGACGGACGATGGGCCTGACGGTGCCGAGCCAGGAGGGGCAGAAGGACGTGATCCGGCGGGCGCTCGAAAAGAGCGGGGTGTCGGCTGCGACCATCGGCTACCTCGAGGCGCACGGCACGGGGACCTTGCTGGGCGATCCGATCGAGATCCGGGCGGCCACGCAGGTTTTTGCCGAGGCGGGGGCGGGGCGTCAGGTCTGCGCGGTGGGCTCGGTGAAATCGAACATGGGGCACCTGGTGCGAGCGGCGGGCATCGCAAGTTTCATCAAGGTGATGCTGGCGCTGTGGCACCGGACGATCCCGGCGACGATCAACTGCGCGCGGCCGCACCCGCGCTTCAAGTTCGGGGAATCGCCGTTTTACCCCGTGACGGCCACACGGCCCTGGGCGGAGCTGGCGGGGGTACGGCGCGCGGGCATATCGTCCTTTGGCTTTGGCGGGACCAACTGCCACGTGGTGGTGGAGGAGCACCTGGAGGCGCCGGAGAAACCTGGGCTGGCGGATGTTATAAAAGGCAAAGATTTGGCTGGAGCCGCGGGGCTCGAACGTGAACTTAACGCGCTCTCCCAATGAGTGGTAAGCCGAAGCGAAGCCCCCTGCCCCTGACCCGGTTTGACCGGAAACGGCACTGGCTGGATCTGCCGGAGGAGGGTGGGAGAGGGGAGACGGATCGGGCCGATCGGGCGAATCGGACGGATTTGGCGGATCTGACTGATCGGATGGATGGCGCGGTGGCGATGTTTTCGGGGGACGAGGCCTATCTGCGCGACCACACGGTGGCTGGCGAGGCGGTGGTGCTCGGGGTGACCTACGCGAGCCTGGGGCTGGCGGAGGCGCGGCGACGTTTCGGCGCGGAGACGCCGGTGGCGCTGCGGCGGCTGGTGTTTGCCCGGATGCTGGCGCTGCGGCCGGGCGAGACGAAGCGGGTGTGGCGGCGGGAGGAGCCGGCGGCGGGCGGGGAAATGGAGTGGGTCTGGCGCGGCGGGGCGGACGAGGCCATGGCGGCGGAGTGTGCGCGGGCGAGGGCGGGCGCGGCGGCCGGAGCGGCGCGGCCGGAGCGGATCGGGCTGGCAGCCTGGCAAGCGGGCGCGACGAAGACGCAGGACGGGCCGGCCCTCTATGCTGCGGAGTCGAAGGGGATGGTCCGGCATGGGGCCTCGCTGCGGACGGTCAGGAAACTTTGGATACGGCCCGACGCCGTGCTGGCCGAGCTGGAGCTGGTGGCTGGGGCGCGGGAATTCGGCGGCCTGGAACCGGCCTTGCTGGACGGGGCGATCACGGCCTTGGGAGCGCTGGAATTTTCCACCGGCGGGGCCTTCGTGCCCTTCATGATCAAGGAGCTGGTGCTCTGGCGCGCCCCGGGCCGCCGGGCCTGGGCGGAGGTGCGGCTGGCGAAGGAAACGGCGGAGCTGATCGAGGCGGATATTTTGCTGGCGGACGAAGCTGGGGAGGTGTGCGCGCGGGTGACGGGGTTTACGTGCAAGCGGATGGGTGGCGCGGTGCCGGAGGTGGAGGGGAAAGCAAGTGGGACTGAGCGGACGGATCGGACCAATGGCGCCGGCGTGGGGGCTGAAAGCGAAAACCTGGAGCGGGCGGTGGAGGCATTTTTGCGCGGGAAGATCGCGCCGCTGGCGGGGCGGGAGCCGGAGGCAGTGCCGGCGGAGGCGAATTTCATGGAGCTGGGGGTGGACTCGAACCAGCTCGTGACCTTGGTGCGCGAACTCGAGGCGGCACTGGGAGTGGAGCTGTACCCGACCCTGTTTTTCGAGCATCCGAATCTAGCGGCGCTGACGGAGCACCTGTGCGCGGAGCAGGCCGGGGCCTGCGCGCGGCTGGTGGAGAAGACCGCGCAGGGGACCGTGGGGCGGCGGGTGGCGGATCGGATAGATCAGACTGATCGGTCTGATCGGACTGATCCGACCGATCTGGCGTCAGCTGAAGAAACGGAGGCGGCAGCCGACGACATCGCGATCATCGGGTGCGCGGGGGTGTTTGCGGGATCGCCGGACCTGGATGCGTTCTGGAAAAATCTGCGCGCGGGGGCGGACCTGATCCGGGATATCCCGGCGGACCACTTCGATTACCGGCCCTGGTATGACCCGCGGCCGGGCGTGCCGGACAAGCTGTACTGCAAGGCGGGCTCGTTCATCGACGACGTGGACAAGTTCGACGCCGGATTTTTCAACATCACGCCGGTCGAGGCGGAGGTGATGGATCCGCAGATGCGCCACCTGCTGCAAGTGCTGATGCACACCGCAGAGGACGCCGGGAAAGGGCGGAGCATCCGCGGCAGCAATACCGGCATGTACGTCGGCGTGTGTTTCCACGACTACCAGGACGAGCTTTATCGCGACGGGAAGCCGATCGAGCCGCACGATGGGTCGGGCAACGCTCCGACGATGCTGGCGAACCGGCCCTCGTTTTTCTTCGACCTGCGGGGGCCGAGCCTGGCACTGGACACGGCCTGTTCGTCCTCGCTGGTCGCGCTGCATCTGGCGTGCAAGGCCCTGCAGCGCGGCGAGTGCGAGATGGCCTTCGCGGCGGGCGTGAACTTTTTGCTGGGCTCGGGGCACTACCGGGCTTTTTGCAGCATCGGGGCGCTGTCACCCACGGGGCGCTGTCACACCTTCGATGCGAAGGCGGACGGCTATGTGCCGGGCGAGGGCGTGGGGGCGGTGCTGCTCAAGCCCCTGCGGCGCGCGCTGGCGGACGGGGATCGGGTGCACGCGGTCGTGAAGGGCTCGGCGGTGAACCACGGCGGCTACACGCCCTCGGTAACCGCGCCGAGCACGAAGCAGGAGGCGGCAGTGATCCAGGCGGCCTGGCGGGACGGGCGGGTGGCGCCCGAGACGGTGGGCTATATCGAAGCCCATGGCACGGGCACGCGACTGGGCGACCCGGTGGAGATCAACGCGCTGAAGCTGGCCTTCAAGGACTCGGCGGCGGAGCCGGGGGCCTGCCGGGTGGGTTCGGCCAAGGCTCACATCGGCCATGCCGAAGGCGCGGCGGGCATCGCGGGGGTGTTGAAGGCGATCCTCTCGATGAAGGCCGGGGAGATCCCGGCGATGCCCGGGTTCGGCACGATCAACCCCTACATCCAGCTCGACGGTTCTCCGTTGCGGATCAATCGTGACGTGGAAAAGTGGATACGCACGGGTGCGGCGCCGCGGCGGGCGGGGGTGAGTTCGTTTGGGTTTGGCGGGGCTTACGCGCACGTGGTGCTGGAGGAGGCGCCGGAGGTGGCGCGGGAGCAGGAGCGGAACGGGACCCACGTGGGGGGGCGGTTGGTGGTGCTCTCGGCGAAGGATGAAGAGCGGTTGGGCGAGGCGGCGCGGCGGCTGGCGGAGTTTTTGGAGCGGGGCACGGTGTTGAACCGGGAGGCGGTCACGCTGGAAGACCTCGCGTGGACCCTGCAGGTCGGGCGGGCAGGCTTCGAGGCGCGGGCGGCTTTCGAGGTGGAGAGCCTGGAGGAACTGCGGCGGGCGCTGGCGACTTTCGCCGCGGGCGGGGTGGACGCGCGGCGCTGGACGGGGCTGGCGAAGGCCTCACGGGAGAAGCCCCTGGCTCCGGCTGGCCTGCCGCTGGCAGAAGTGGCGCGGCGCTGGGTGGCGGGGGCGGAAGCGGACTGGGTGCAGATGTATGCGACGGGTGCGGGGAACGCGCGCAAACCGCGGCTGGTATCGCTGCCGGGCTATGCCTTTGCGCGGACGCGATATTGGATCCCGGAGCCGGCGCCCCGCGGGGAGACGGCGGAGCGGAATGGGGCCAATCGGGCGGATGGGACCTATAAAAAGAGCGGAGTCGCGGCCGAGCGGGGCCGGGTGTTGCGGGCGGAGGATTTTTACCTGCGCGACCATGTGGTGGGTGGGCGGCGCTTGTTGCCGGGCGCGGCGGCGCTGGAGTTTTTGGGGCGGGCTGCGGGTGGGGCGGGACTGCGCGATGTCGCGTGGCTGGCGCCGCTCGTCCTGGCGGCGGGAGAGGAATGCCCGGTGGAAGTGAAGGCAGACGAGGGGACCGTGGAGTTGCGAAGCGGCGGATCCGGCGGCGGTGTGACGCATGCGCGCGCGAGGGCGATGGCGAGCGCGGAGGATCTCGGCCGGGAGGATCCGGCGGCGCTGCGTGCGCGGTGCACGGAAGCCTGGAGCGGGGAGCGGTGTTACGAACGTTTCGCGGCGCTGGGCTTTGCCTACGGGCCGTCGATGCGGAGCATCGTGGAGCTGCGGAAAGGCCGGGGCGAAGTCGTAGCCTCGCTGGTGTTGCCCGCCGGACTGGCGGAGCGGGCCGGGGAATGGACCTTGCACCCGGCGCTGTTGGATGGAGCCCTGCAGGCCCTGATGGTGGCTGGCGGGGAAGGCGGCGGAGCGGGCGGCGGGGCGATGCTGCCTTTCGCCGTGGCGGAAGTGCGATGGAGCGGGCCGCTGCCGACGCGCTGCCTGGCGCAGGTGCGCGCGGGGCGGTCGAAGGCGGGCTTGCGGTATTTCGACGTGGCGATCCTCGACGAGGCCGGGCGGAGGCTGCTGGTCCTGAAGGAACTGGCGGTGCGGGCGGCGGCGAGCGGGGCGGGGAGAGCGGAGGATGGGGCCAATGGGACGGATGGGGCCCATGGTTCGGGGTCGGAGGCGGTCGGGAGCGTGGTGGCGTTTGGGGTGGAGTGGGTGGAGCGGGTGGTGGAGGCGGCGGCGAGCGGGGATGAGCTGTGCCTGGTGTTTGGGCGGGCGGACGCGGAGGCGGCCTGGCGGGTGCGGCTCGGGCCGCGGGTGATTTTTGTCACGGAGGCAAGGGCGTTTGCCGAGCGGCCGGATGGCGGCTTCGCGTTGCGGCCGGGCGTGGAGGAGGACTACGGGCGGCTGGCGGCGGCGCTGGCGCGACGGGCGGAAAAGCCGGCCAGGATCGTGCACGCCTGGTCGGCCAAGGGCTTCGTGCCCAACGCGGCGGCGATGGCGGTACAGTGGGAAAAAGGCGTGCGTTCGGTGTTTCGCCTGTGCCGGGCCTGGCAGCGGGCGGAAGGGCTGCCGGCTGCGCGGCTGCTTTTCGTGTATCCGGAAAATGGAGACGGCGCTCCGCAGCACGGCACGGCGCGGGGCCTTGCGCTGGCCCTGCGGCGGGAGGTGGCGCGGGTGCGGTGCCGGACGCTGGCGTTGGGCGAGGGAGCGGCGGTGGACTGGCGCGCGGAGCTGGCGGCGGCCGGTACGCCGGAAGCCGGGGTAGCGGTGCGCCTGGCCGCGGGAAAACGCTGGGAACGGCGCTGGCATGAGATCGCGGACGAACCGAAGCGGGCGGAAGACAACGGAATTTTGGCGGCGGGGGACGTGGCCATCGTAACCGGCGGGCTGGGCGGGCTCGGCCGTGCGCTGGCGGCGCGGCTGGCGGCGCGTGGGTTGCGCGTACTGGTGACCGGCCGGACGCCGGAAAACGAGGCGACGCGGGCGCGGCTGGCGGAGATCGCGGCGGCCGGCGGCGAGGCGGTCTATCTGGCGGGCGACAGCGGGCGGGCGGAGGACGTGGCGCGGATTTTTGCGGCGGCGCTCGCGCGCTGGGGCCGGGTGGACGCAATTTTCCACCTGGCGGGCGGGCGGCGGGACGCGCGGTGGGTGGAGAAGACGGAAGCGGACTGGAGCGAGGCGCTGGCGGGCAAGTCCTTGGGGGCGCTGCATTGGGACGCGGTTTCGCGGGGCAGGGCCTTGAAGACCTTCGTGTTGTTCGGCTCGATCGCCGGCGCGTTGGGCAACGCAGGGCAGACGGATTACGCGGCGGCCAACGCTTTTCTGGAGGATTTTGCGGCCTGGCGGGCAGCGCGGCGGCCAGGGCGGACGCTGGCGGTGGCCTGGCCGTTGTGGGCGGAGGGCGGCATGACGATGGCCGAGGAACAGCGGCTCCGGCTGCGCGAGGAAACCGGTCTGGACGCCTTGCCGGCTGCGGCGGGTTGGACCATGCTGGACCGCCTGCTGGCGGGGCAGGAGAGTGCCGCGCTGGTCGTTTTTGGCGAAGCGGAGCGGCTGCGCGGGCTGGTGACGGGCGCGCGGGATGCGACGAAGAAGGAGATGACGATGGCGAAGGCGGATCCGGTGGTGAAGGCGGGCGGGGGTATCGAGGCGGAAGGGCTGCGCGAGGCGGTGCGGGAGGACCTGCGGCGACGCATGGCGCGAGCGACGAAGCTGCCGCTTGAGCAGGTCAAACCGGAGCGGAATTTCGACGCTTACGGGATCGACTCGATGCTGATCGTGAAACTGACGCGCGAGCTGGAGGCGGACTACGGGCCGCTGCCGACGACCCTGTTTTTCGAGTATCCGAACCTGGGGGAACTCGCAGGGTATTTCTGTGCGCAGCATGCGGCGAAGGTGACGGCGCGGTTTGGGGCTAACGCGGACACGGCCGAGGCGAAGCCGCTGGCGGCGGGCGCGGGGGCGGAGCAGGTGGTGTCGGAGGATCGGACCGATAGGACTGATCAGGCGAATCGGACGGATCTTGGGGACAGGGCCGACGACGCTATCGCGATCATCGGGCTCGGGGGGCGGTATCCGCAGGCGCGGACACTGGAGGAATTTTGGGCGAACCTGCGGGCGGGGCGCGACAGCATCACGGAGGTGCCGAAGGCGCGCTGGGATCACGCGAGGATTTTTAATCCGGACAAGGAGCAGGCGGGCGCGGTGTATGGGAAGTGGGGCGGCTTCATCGAGGACTTCGACCATTTCGATCCGACCTTCTTCGGGATTTCGCCGCGCGAGGCGGGTTACATGGACCCGCAGGAGCGGCTGTTCCTGGAGACGGCGTGGGAGACGCTGGAGGACGCGGGTTACACGCGGGCGCGGATCGGGCCGGCGAGCGTCGGGGTGTTCGTCGGAGTAATGTGGGCGCAGTATCAACTGTATGCGCCGGAGTCGGTGCCGCTGACCGGCGTGGCGCCGGGTTCATCCTTCGCGTCGATCGCGAACCGGGTTTCGTATGCCTTGAACCTGCGCGGTCCGAGCCTGGCGCTGGATACGATGTGTTCGTCGTCGCTGACCGCGATCCACCTGGCCTGCCAGAGCCTGCGCGCCGGCGATTGCGAGATGGCGCTGGCGGGCGGCGTGAACCTGACGGTGCACCCAAACAAGTACTTCCAGCTCAGCCAGGGACGCTTCCTCTCGACCGACGGGCGCTGCCGGAGCTTCGGCGAAGGGGGCGACGGTTATGTGCCGGGCGAAGGCGTGGGGGCGGTGTTGTTGAAGCCTCTGAAGCGGGCGCTGGCGGACGGGGATCCGATCCGGGCGGTGATTCGCGGCAGCACGCTCAACCACGGCGGGCGGACAAATGGCTACACGGTGCCGAGCCCGGTCGCGCAGGCGGAGCTGATCGCGCGGGCGGTGGCCAGGGCGGGCATCGAGCCGCGCTCGCTGGGCTACATCGAGGCGCATGGCACGGGCACGAGCCTGGGCGACCCGATCGAAATCAACGGCCTGAACCGCGCGTTCGCGGGCGCCGGGCTGGCGTCGAGGAGTTGCGCGATCGGATCGGTGAAGTCGAATATCGGCCACCTGGAGTCGGCGGCGGGGATCGCGGGCCTGACCAAGGTGCTGCTGCAGTTCGAGCACGGGGAGATCGCGCCTTCCTTGCATGCGGAGACGCTGAACCCGGGGCTGGCCTTGGAAAACTCGGCTTTCTTCGTGCAACGCGGGCTGACGGCGTGGCCGCGTCCGGCGGGCGGGGCGGAGCCGCGGCGCGCGGGGCTGAGCTCCTTCGGTGCAGGCGGGGCGAACGCGCACGTGATTTTGGAGGAGTGGGTGGGGGCGGAGGAACCGGCGGATCGGACTGATCTGAAGGAGGACAAGATTCAGGTGCTGGTGCTTTCGGCGAAGAGCGGCGGGAGCCTGCGGGCTGCGGCCCGCAGGCTGGCGGAGTGGATCGAGCGGCATCCGGAGGCGACGTTGGCGGACGTGGCGTGGACCTTGCAGACCGGGCGCGAGGCGATGGAGCGGAGGCTGGCGGTGAGGGCGGCTTCGGGCGCAGAGGCGCGGGTGGCGCTGCGGGCTTTTGCGGAAGGAAAGGCGGACGAGCGCTGTGTCGTTGGCGACGCGGGGGAGCCGGGTGCGGCGGTGGCCTTGCTGGAGGGCGAGGCGGGACGGGCCTTTTTCGACGTTATCGTGCGGCAGGGCGACTTGGCCAAGCTGGCGCGCCTGTGGGTGGCAGGGGCGGACTTCGACTGGGCGCGGCTGCCGGGGGTCGCAAGCGCGCATCGGATCGCGTTGCCCACCTATGCCTTCGAGCGGAAGCGGTATTGGTTCGACCACCACGCGGGGGTGAACTTGGGCGGAGCGCGGCCTGCGGCGGCGGGGCTGGACCCGATGGCGGAGAATGGGACGAAGAGGATCGAGACCTATGGCGGGGAGGTCGCGAAGGCCGCGGCGGTGCCGATAGAGCCAACGGTGTCGGTCCAGGCATTTCGTGTGCGCACGGACACAACGGAGGCGCGGAAGGCGATCCGGGAGATTTTGGCGGGCGTGCTGTACCTCGAGCCGGAGGCGGTGGCGGAAAACAGGGCGATGGTGGAGCTCGGGGTGGACTCGATCCTCGGGGTGGAACTGGTGAAGAAAATCAACGCGCGTTTCGGCCTGCAGTTGAAGGCGACGACCCTCTACGACCACCCGACGGTGGCGGCTCTGGCGGAGGCGGTGGCGGGGGCCGGGACTGGCACTGGCGCTGCGACGGAGAATAGGACCGATAAGACGGATCGGACGGATAGGACCGATCCTGCGGAAGCGACGACAGCGGTAACGGAGCCGAGGAAGGCGCCTGCGCCCGCGACGGGCGCGGCGGGCCTGAGAAAGGCGATTCGGGAGATTTTGGCGGGCGTGCTGTACCTCGAGCCGGAGGCGGTGGCGGAGAACAAGGCAATGATGGAGCTCGGGGTGGACTCGATCCTCGGGGTGGAACTGGTGAAGAAAATCAACGCGCGCTTCGGCCTGCAGTTGAAGGCGACGACCCTCTACGACCACCCGACGGTGGCGGGGCTCGCGGAAGCGGTGGCGGGAGCCGGCGGTGGCGCGGCGACGGAGAAGAGGACGGATAGGACAGATCGGACGGATAGGACCGATCCGGTGGAAGCGACCAAAACGGTGACGGAGCTGGCGAAGGTGGCGCCGGCGCCCGTGGAGGCTGCGAAGCCGGCGGTGCCTGCGCTGAAACTGAAAATCGCAGCCGGGCCGGCGGCGCCGGCGGGCGCGGCGGGAAAGCTGCAACTGAAACCGCTGGCCGCCACGAAGGCGCCGGTGGTGAGCGCGCCGGTGCCGGTGCCTGCCCCCGCGGTCCAGGCGGCTCCGAAGGCGGCAGCGGCGAACGTATCTGCGACCGCGGAGAAGCTGGCGGAAACGCGCACGACCGACGTCGCGGTGATCGGCATGGCGGGGAAGTTCCCCGGGGCGGATACGCTCGATGAATTCTGGCGCAACCTGCGCGAGGGCGTGAACTCGGTCGGCGAGGTGCCTTCGAGCCGCTGGGACGTCTCGAAGCATTTCGACCCCGATCCGGCCGCGCCTGGCAAGAGCTACAGCAAGTGGGGCGGTTTCCTGAAGGACATCGAGCTCTTCGATCCCTTGTTCTTCGGGATCACGCCGGCGGAGGCGGAGTGTATGGACCCGCAGCAGCGGCTCTTCATGCAGGAGACCTGGCGCGCGCTGGAGGACGCCGGTTATGCGGGCGAAGCGCTGGCGCGGCGCAAGTGCGGACTCTTTGTCGGGGTGATGGACAACGATTACCTGGACCTGATGGACGGTTCCAAGCCGAGCCATGCGATGCTGGGCAACAGCAACTCCATCCTGGCGGCGCGCATGGCGTATTTCCTCAACCTGCGCGGACCGGCCGTGACGATGGACACGGCTTGTTCCTCGTCATTGGTCGCAATTCATCTGGCTTGTCGAAGCCTGATCGAAGGCGAGACGGACCTGATGATCGCCGGCGGAGTCTGCCTCTACATCGGCGAAAAATCCTACATCGGCATGAGCAAGGGCGGCATGCTGGCGCGCGATGGGCGCTGCAAGACCTTCGACGACCGCGCGGACGGCTTCGTCCCGGGCGAGGGCGTGGGCGTGGTGATCCTGAAGCGGCTCGACCGGGCGCTGGCGGACGGCGATCCGATCCACGGCGTGATCCGGGCCTCGGGCATCAACCAGGACGGCAAGACCAACGGCATCACCGCTCCGAGCGCGCAGGCGCAGCGCGACCTGGAGATCGAGGTGTACACGAAGGCCGGGATAAACCCGGAGACGATCAGCTACGTGGAGGCGCACGGCACGGGCACGAAGCTCGGCGATCCCGTGGAGATCGCCGGGCTGACGGAGGCGTTTCGCCGTTCGACGCCGCGACGCGGCTTTTGTCCGATCGGCTCGTTGAAGACCAACACCGGCCACACCTCCGCGGCGGCGGGCGTGCTCGGGCTCATCAAGGTGTTGCTGGCGATGAAGCACGGCGAGATCCCGCCTTCGCTGCACTTCGAGACGGAGAACGAGCACCTGGGCCTGGCGGAAACGCCCTTTGTGGTGAACACGCGGCTGAGCGAGTGGCGGGTGGCGCCGGGCGCGCCGCGGCGGGCGGCCTTGAGTTCCTTCGGTTTCAGCGGGACGAACGCGCACGCGGTGATCGACGAAGCACCGGCGCAGGTGCGGGACGGCGGCATGGAGGCGGGGGCGGCGGGGTGGCAGCTCGTGCCGGTGTCGGGGCAGACGGCTGAGGCTCTGCGCACGCGCGTGCGGGAACTGCACGACTGGCTGGGGCGGACGGGACCGGGCGGTGGCGCGGGTGTGGCCCTGCGGAATCTGGCGCACACCCTGCAGGTCGGGCGTTCGCATTTTCGATATCGGGCGGCGTTTCTGGCCCGGAACACGGAGGAACTGCGGGCGCGGCTGGCGGAGGCGCTGGCGGCTGGTGCGGGCGTGAAAGCGGACCGGGTTTTCGGCGCCGGGGCGGGGGTGGAGGCGGAGCGGGCGCGACTGGCGGCGGCGTATTTGGCGGGTGAGGACGTGTCGTTCGCAGGGGCAGCGGTGGCGGGGGCGCGACGGATCGCAGGCGTGCCGACTTATCCCTTTGCGCGGGAGCGGTATTGGGTGGCGGCGCGGCAGACGGAGGCGGGGGCCGAAGATCGGACGGCTAGGACCGATAAGACGGATGGGACGGATGAACGAAGTGGGGCGCTGGTGAAGCTGGAAGAGGTGCCGGGTGCGGCCGGGCGGGTGTATCGCACGGTGCTTCGGCCGGAGATCTTCTTCGTGGCGGACCATCGGGTGGGCGGGCGCGGGACGTGCCCCGGCGTGGTCCATCTGGAACTGGCGCGGGCGGCCTGGGCGCGGGCTTTTGGGCCGGCGGCAGGGACGGCCGGTCTGCGCGACGTGGCTTGGTTGCGTCCGCTGGTGTTGGAGCAGGGGGTGGTCGAGCTGTTTGTCCGGCTGGAGAAGCAGGCGGAGGCCGACGAACTGCGCTTCGAAACCTGGTCGGAGGCGGGCGGGATGCGCCTGGTGCATGCGCGCGGACGGATCGTGGAGGGGGGGATGCAGACGGCGGGGGCAGGCACGGACGAGCCGTGGAAGGCTGGCGTGCTCGCGCAGGGCTGGCCGCGGCGGTGGAGCGGCGAGGAGGTTTATCGGCGTCTGGCCGAGCGTGGGCTGGCCTATGGGCCGGCGATGCGCGGGGTGCGGGAACTTTTCGCGCGGGACGGAGAAGTCGTCGTGCGCCTGGAACTGCCGTCCGGCGTGGCGCGTGGGGAGAGGGCGGGCTGGCACCCGGTGCTGCTGGACTCGGCCCTGCAAAGCGTCATCGGCCTGGCGGGCGAAGCGGTTGGAGGCGACCGACAGATTTTTGTGCCGGTGGCGCTCGGGGCCGTGGAGGTTCGCGCGGAGCTGCCGGCGCGCCTGACGGCGCATCTGACGACGGAGCCGGACGAGGGCAGCGGGCGGCGCAGCCATGCGGTGAGCCTGTGCGACGAGCGAGGGAGCGAGGTGATGGCGCTGCGTGGGTATGCGCTGGAGGCCTTGCGGGGGAGCGAAGCGAGGGCGGAGGGCGCCGAAGGACGGAATGGAACTTACGAGACGGATAGAACCCACGAGACGGCGGCGGCCGGAAAGGATCTGAGGGCGGAAACGCTGCGCATGCTGACGGATTTGTTCGTGGCCGAGACGAAGCTGCCGCGGGAGCGGATCGAGGTGGAGGAATCCTTCGACCGTTACGGGGTGGACTCGATGATTGCGGAGTCGCTGGCGGCGGATCTGGAAAAGATTTTCGGGAAACTGCCGAAGACCCTGCTCTTCGAGCAGCATTCGTTGGCGAAGTTGGCCGACTACCTGATGGCGAAGCACGGGGAGACGCTGGCGCGGCGCTTCGCGCCGCCTACGGGGGCGGCCGTGGTGGCGAAAGCAGTGGAAGCGGCGCCGGCGGTGAGCGTGGGCAAGGATGGGATAGATCGGACCGACCGGTCTGATCTGTCGGATCGGACTGATCCGTCCGATGACGGGACCGGCGGGATCGCGATCGTGGGGTTGAGCGGGCGCTATCCGCTGGCGCCGACGCTGGAGATTTTCTGGGAAAACCTGGCGGCGGGGCGGGACTGCATCACGGAGGTGCCCTTGGAGCGCTGGGATAACCGTCGTTTCTTCGACGCGGATCCGCAACGGCCGCTGAAGAGCTACATGAAGTGGGGCGGGTTTCTGGAAGGCGTGGATAAGTTCGATCCCTTCTTCTTCAACGTCTCGCCGCGCGAGGCGCGATTCATGGATCCGCAGGAACGGCTGTTTCTGGAGACGGCCTGGCAGGCGGTGGAGGATGCGGGCTATGCGCGGGCGGCCCTGGCGGGGAAAAAGGTCGGAGTCTTCGTCGGGGCGATGTGGAGTCATTACCAACTCTTCGGGGCGGATGCGGCGGCGCGCGGCGAAGGGATCGCCCCCGGCGGATCCTTCGCGTCGATCGCGAACCGGGTTTCCTTCTTCTTCGACTGGCACGGGCCGAGCCTGGCGCTGGACACGATGTGCTCCTCGTCGCTGACCGCGATCCATCTGGCCTGCGAGAGCCTCCGGCGCGGCGAATGCACGGCGGCGCTGGCGGGCGGGGTGAATCTGACCCTGCACCCGAACAAGCACCTCTTGCTGAGCCAGGGGAAGTTCGCCTCGACGGACGGGCGTTGCCGGAGTTTCGGCGCGGGCGGGGACGGTTACGTGCCGGGCGAAGGCGTGGGGGCGGTGTTGCTCAAGCCCCTGGCGCAGGCGGTGGCGGACCGGGACCACATTTACGGGGTGATCCGCGGCTCGGCGCTGAACCACGGCGGACGTACGAACGGCTACACCGTGCCGGACCCGGCGGCGCAGGGCGAGGTGATCGGCGCGGCCCTGGCGGCGGCGGGCGTGGCGGCGGAGTCGATCGGCTACGTGGAGGCCCACGGTACGGGCACGGGGCTGGGCGACCCGATCGAGATCGCGGGGCTGGCGAAGGTATTTGCCCGGCGCGGCGGCGGCGCGGCCTGCACGCTGGGCTCGGTGAAATCGAACATCGGCCACCTGGAGTCGGCGGCGGGCATCGCGGGGCTGACGAAGATCCTGCTCCAGTTCCGTCATGGGAAACTGGTTCCCTCGTTGCATGCGGAACCGGCGAATCCCCGCATCGATTTCGCGGAGACGCCTTTCGTGGTGCAGCGTGGGCTGGCGCCCTGGACGGCGCCGGCGGGCGGCGGGCCGCGGCGGGCGGGGCTTAGTTCCTTCGGCGCGGGCGGGAGCAACGCGCACCTGGTGGTGGAGGAGTATGTGCGGGCGGAGGATAGGACGGATCGGGCAGATCGGACAAATCCGACGGATGGCAAGGCGGAGGTGATCGTGCTTTCGGCAAAGCGGACGGAGCAGGTGCGCGAGGCGGCCGGGCGGCTGGCGGCGCGGCTGGCGGAGGCGCCCGCGGTGGCCCTTTGCGATTTAGCCTGGACCCTGCGGCAAGGACGCGAGGTTTTTGAGAAACGGGCGGCGATCGTGGTGAGTTCGCTGGCGGAACTGAGAGTGAAGCTGGCCACGCTGGCGGCGGGCGAGACCGAGGGCTGGGTGCTCGGCGACGCGAAGGACGCGTCCTCGGCGGCGCTGTTGATCGACGAGGAAGAGGCGCGGGCGATGGTGGAACGCTGGAGCGGGCAGGGCCGGCTGGAAAAACTCGCGGCTTACTGGGCGCACGGCGGCAAGGTGGCGTGGGCGGAGGTTCTGCCGGAGTGCGGAGCGCGGCGGGCGAGCCTGCCGACCTACCCCTTTGCGCGGGGGCGGCACTGGATCGACGTGCCGCCGCGTTTCGCGGCGGGACGGCTGCATCCGCTCTTGGACCGCGTGGCCGTGGAGCAGAGCCTGGGCGAGGGCCTGGTGCTGGAGCGCGCAGGCGTGCCGGCGGGCGACGCCTGGCGCGGGCTGGGCGAGCAGGCCGGCCGGATTTCGGCCGGCGCGGTGGTGGAGGCGTTGCGGGCGGCGGCAGCGCTGGCCGGCGCGGGCCAGGCGCTGGAGTTGGCCGACTTGGAGCTTTTGGGGGCGGGCGAGGCCCTGCGGGAAGGTTCGCGGTTGCAGGTGCGCCTGCGCGGCGGCGAACAGGCGCGGCGAGTGGAGCTCTGGGAGGTGGGCAACGGCCGCGAAGAACCGCGGGCACGGGCGAATTGGCGTCCGGTGGAGGCGGCGGGATCCGCGGCCGACCCCGGTATGGGCGCCGGGCCTGCGGGCTGGAGCGAAGCGAGCCGGAGCGCGGACGAGGTGCGGGCGCGTTTCGGCTTCGCCTGCGCGGAGGACGAGCGCGCGGCGTGGGGCCTGCCGCCGGAGTGCTGGGACGGCGCGCTGCGGCTGGCGGAGGAGCTTTTTGACGGTGCCCGGGAGACGGTGTCGGTGGCGCGGGTGGCGCTGTTGCGTCGTGTGCCGGCGGATACGGAGGTCCGGATACGGCGCACGGGACCGGACCTGGCGGACCTGTGGATCACGGACGCGGGGGGACGGGTCTGTGTCGAAGCTTATGGTGTGCGGGTGGCTCCGCCGGCGGACGGGCTTGGGCGCTTTTTCTGCGTGCCACGCTGGCGGGAGCGTTCCCTGAACGCGGTGGAATTGGAACGCGGCGCACGGGCGCGGGGAACGCGCGGGCGCGAGGTGTTGTTCGTGCGCGGACCGGAGCCCGCACCCTTCTGGGAAGCGCTGATCGCGACCCACGGGGACGACGCCTGCGAGGAAGTGGTCCTTGGCGGGGAGCCCTGCGACTGGCGCGCCTTGGTTGCCCGGCTGCCGCGGATCGACACCTGCTATTTTGGCGGGGCGTTGGGCGGGAACCCGAAAGACCGCAGCCCCGGAGCGCTGGCGGAGGCACAGGAGCGCGGGCTTTGGGCCCTTTTTGGCCTGGTGCGGGCCTTGCTGGCAGCCGGTTATGCGGAGCAGGCCTTGGAGCTGAAAGTGCTGACCCCGGGCGTGCACGAAGTGGCGGGCGGGGAGATCTTGCAGCCTTTCGTCGCAGGCCTGGGCGGGCTGGCGAAGGCGCTGGCGAAGGAACAGCCGAAGTGGGCGGTGGCGGCGCTCGATCTTTACGGCTGGCGCAGGGACCCGCTGTCGGCGGGCGGCGGAGAGGATCCGGCGGCGCTGGCAGCGGCGATCCGGGCGGAGCCGCGCCAGACCCGCGGCGAGGACGTGGCCTGGCGAGGGGGACGGCGCTATGTGCGCCGGCTGGCGCCGGCGCTGTTGCCGCCGGCGGGCGAGACGACCGGTTTGCGGACGGAGGGCTGTTACCTGATCGTCGGCGGGCTGGGCTCGGTTGGTTTCGAAACCGCGCGGCATCTGGCCCGGCGGCACCGGGCGAGGCTGGTGCTGATGGGGCGGAGCCCGCTGGACGAAACGAAACGCCGGCGCATCGCGGAACTGGAGACGCTGGGCGCGGCGGTGCTTTACGTGCAAGCCGACGCCAGCGGCGAGGCGGGACTGCGCGCTGCGCTGGCGCAAGGGCGGGAACGTTTCGGTGCGCTGCACGGGGTGTTCCATTCGGCGATGGTGTATTACGAGGCGCGGATCGAGGAACAGGACGAGAGGGTCTTCCGCGCGGCGGTGGCGGCGAAGCTGGAGAGCCTGGTGTGGCTGCATGCGCTGCTGAAGGACGAGCCGCTGGATTTCCTGATGGTGTACTCGTCGGCGCAGTCCTTCACCGCGAACGCGGGGCGCGGCCATTATGCGGCGGGCTGCCTGGCGGAAGATGCCTGGGCGGCGGCGATCCGCGACGCGGTGGCGTATCCGGTGAAGGTCATCAACTGGGGTTACTGGCGGGTGGAAGGCATCGACACGGCGGAGCACCGCGACGCGCTGGCGGCGCAGGGAGTGCATTTGATCGAGGCCGGGGAAGGGATGGAGGCGATGGACCGGGTGCTCGCCGGGCCGGTGAACCAGGCGCTGGCGCTGAAAGTGGACGACGCGGTGCTCGAGATGATGGGCGCCGACCTGGAGGAGACACTGGTGTTTGTGGCGGGAGAGCGGACGCCGGAGCTGCGGCGGCGTGGGACTGGTCGGGCCGATCGGACGGAGCGGACGGATCGGACTGATCGGACGGACAAGGCCCCCGACCCGGCCGGCCGAGTGGCGGAGGCCACGCGGGAAAGCGTGGCGCGGGTGCTTGGCACGACGGCGGCGGCGCTGGACGAGGGCACGCCCTTCCTGGAGTTTGGCGTGGATTCGGTGCTGGCGGTGGAAATCATCCGCGCGATCAACATGCGGTTGTCCATCGAGCTGCGTCCGACCGACCTGTTCAACTACGCTACCCTGGCGAAGCTGAACCTGCATATCGTGAAGACACAGGAGGAACGGTTGGCGGCGACACCGGCGGGTGGGGCACCGGACGGTCGTGGGGCAGCGGTGGCGGCCCCGGACGACGACACCCTGATGCTCGGACTGCTCGAGCAACTGGGGGCCGGAAAACTGAGCGCCGAACAGGTGGCGCAAGCATGGGAGGCGAAACGTGCCCGCACAGAGTGATCCGACGCCCTCGGCGAAGAAAATCTTCGAGCTGATCGCCGCGCGGAAACTGGTGCCGGCGGAAGGACTGGCGCTGCTCAAGCGGATGGAGGCGGCGCGGACCGGCGGGACGGCGCAGACGGCAAAGACGGATCAGGCGGACCGGGCGGGGACAGAGGTGAACGATCGGACGGATCGCAGGCATGGCACGGTGGACATCGCGGTGATCGGAATGTCCGGGCGTTTTCCGGGGGCGCGCAACCTGGACGAGTATTGGGCGAATCTCGCGGCCGGGCGCGGCACGGTGGGCGAGGTGCCGGCGGAGCGCTGGGACATGGCCCGGCACTACCACCCCGATCCGGCGGCGCCGAACAAGAGCTACGGCAAATGGGGCGGCTTCCTGGCGGACGCGGCGGAGTTCGACCCGCTGTTTTTCTCCATCTCGCCGCGCGAGGCCGAGCAGATGGATCCCCAGCAGCGGCTGATTCTGCAGGAAGTGTGGCGTGCGCTCGAAGACGCGGGCTGCTCGCCCGACGATCTGGAAGAGGCGGCGTGCAGCGTGTTCATCGGCTGCAAGGAGGGCGACTATCAGTACAAGCTGCGCGGGGCGGAGGCGGACAGCTTTACGATGAGCGGGGGCAACCTCTCGATCCTCGCGGCGCGCATCTCGTATTTCCTGAACCTGCGCGGGCCCTGCATGCCGGTGGACACGGCCTGCTCCTCGTCGCTGGTGGCGCTGGACCTGGCCTGCGAGACGTTGCGCAAAGGCACCTGCCGGCTGGCGATCGCGGGCGGGGTGTCGCTGATGACGACCCCCGGCAACCACATCGTCCTGAGCAAAACCAAGATGCTCTCGCCCGCGGGACGTTGCGCGACCTTCGACCAGGGCGCGGACGGCTTCGTGCCCGGCGAGGGCGTGGGCGTGGTGATCCTGAAACGGCTGGAGGATGCGCGGCGCGACGGCGACCACATCCACGGCGTGATCAAAGGCACGGGCGTCAACCAGGACGGCAAGACCAACGGCATCACCGCTCCCAGCGGGCCGGCGCAAACGGCGCTCGCGACGGAGGTGTACACGCGGCATGGGATCGACCCCGCGACGATCGGCTACGTGGAAGCGCATGGCACGGGCACGAAACTGGGCGACCCGATCGAGGTGGACGCGCTGAGCGACGCCTTCCGGAAGTTCACGCCAAGGCGGCAATTTTGCGCGATCGGCTCGGTGAAGACCAACATCGGGCACACGCTGGAAGCGGCGGGCATGGCGAGCCTGCTAAAGGTCCTCTTGTGCCTGCGTTACGGGCGCCTCGTGCCCACGCTGAACTTCCAGCGCGGCAACGAGCACATCGATTTCGCGGGCGGGCCTTTTTTCGTGGCAACCGAAGGGCGCGAGTGGCTGCCGACGACGGCGGATGGTCGGCGGCGGGCGGCGATCAGCGCCTTCGGCTTCAGCGGAATGAACGCGCACGTGGTGGTCGAGGAGGCGCCGGCGGCGGACCGCGAGGCGGAGCGGGCGTGGCGCGAGAGGGGCGGCAAGAGCCGGCGGCCGGGCTGGCCGACGGCGTTGTCGGCGCAGACGGCGGAGGCCTTGCGGGAGCGGCAGCGGGATCTGCTGGCCTGGTTGAAGGCGAAAGGTGCGGCCGAGATGGCGGACATTTCCCACACATTGCTCTGTGGACGCCGGCATTTCGCACAGCGCTGGACGGCGGTGGTGGACGACGCGGCCGGGCTGGTGCGGGCGCTGGAACAGGCCTTGGCGAGCGACGGCGTCGCGGCGGGGGAGGTGGAGGTGGCGGTGGCGAAGGAAGGCACCGGGCGGGCGCGCCGGCTGATGGCGCCGGCTCGGACGGATCGCTCCGCGCTGGAGGAACTGGCACGGGCCTTCGTGGCGGGCGCCTCCGTGGCGTGGAAGGAATGGTTTGCGGGGATGCCCTGCCGGCGCGTGCCGCTGCCGGTCTATCCTTTCGCGCGGGAGCGTTATTGGGTGGAGGAAAAACCGACGACGAGTCCGGCGGCGGGCGGCGGGGTGAACCTGCACCCCTTGCTGGGGCGAAACGCGTCCACCTGGGAGACGCTGGAGTTTTTGACCGAGCTGAGCGGGACGGAATTTTTCCTGGCCGACCACCGGGTGGCGGGGAAGCCCACCCTGCCAGGCGTGGCGACTCTGGAGATGGCGCGGGCGGCGGCGGAGCTGGTGGCGCCGGGCAGGGTGGCGGAGCGCATTGAGGGCGTGATGTGGGGCTCGCCGGTGGTGGTGGACGGAGCGCCGCTGAGGGTGGCGCTGCGGCTGTATCCGGAGGGCGGTGCGCTGGCTTTCGAACTGGTGACGGCCGCGACTGACCGGCTGCATGCGCAGGGTCGGGTGGTGCTGGGCGAGGGCGGAGTGGAACCGGAGGGCATCGACGTCGAAGCGATCCGGGCGCGTTGCGGCCGACACACGGAGGGCGAGGCGCTTTACCGCGGCTTCGCGGCGCGCGGGCTGGGTTTCGGCCGGCGTTGGCAGGCCTTGCGCGAGGTCTGGGCCGGCGAAGGCGAGGCGCTGGCGCGGCTCGAACTGCCGGCGGAGTTGCGCGCGGAGCGGGGAGCTTTCGGCTGGCATCCGGCGCTGCTAGACGGGGCCTGGCAAGCGCTGGTGACGCTGGTCGGCGGCGCGGCTGCACAGGGGGAAAGAGCGGGTGACGGCGGCGGTTTGTGGGTGCCCTTTGCGCTGGATGAGCTCACGCGCGGCGCGGCCGCGCTGGAGGCCGAGATGGTGGCGCATGTGACGGTGTCGAGGCCGACCGGCACAGCGGCGGAAGGCGTGAGGTATTTCGATGTCACGCTGGCGTGGCCGGACGGGACGGTGTCGCTGCGGATTCGCCGGCTGGCCCTGCGCGCGTGGCGGACGGAACCGGCGGCGGTCGCGGGTATTGCGCGTGAGGTGCCTGCGGCGGCGGCCGCGGCGGCGGGCGAATGGCAGCGCGAGGCGGAGGAGCATTTCAAGGGCTTGCTTTCGCGCGAACTGCGGGTGCCGCCGGAGCGGCTGGTGGCCCGGGAGCCGTTGGAGCGCTATGGCATCGACTCGATGCTGGTGATGAACCTGACGCGCGAACTGGAGGCGCACTTCGGGGAATTGCCAAAAACGCTGTTTTTCGAGCATCGCTCGATCGCGGAGCTGGCGACCTATTTTCTGACGCATCACCGGGCGGCCCTGTTGTCGCGGCTCGGCACAAAAGCGGCGCTGAGGCCGGCGGCGGTGGAACGGGTGGCGGAAGCGGAGCCGCTGGCGCCGCGGCGCAAACGGGCACGGCGCGACGAGGGCCGGCGCGCGGAGGTGGAGGACATCGCGATCGTGGGGGTGAGCGGGCGCTACCCGATGGCGGAGGACCTGGACGAGTTCTGGGCGAACCTGCTGGCGGGCCGGAACTGCATCACGGAGATCCCGGCGGACCGCTGGGACGCGGGGCGGGATTTCGACCCGGACAAGACCAAGCCGGGGGCCATCTACGCGAAGTGGGGCGGTTTCCTGAGCGGCGTGGACCGCTTCGACGCCGCGTTTTTCAACATCTCGCCGCGCGAGGCGCAGTTCATGGATCCGCAGGAGCGGCTCTTCCTCGAGACGGTGTGGCACACACTCGAGAACGCGGGCTACAGCCGGCGCGCGCTGGCGGGCGGCAAGGTCGGCGTGTTTGTCGGCGTAATGTATGGGCATTACCAGCTCTACGGCGCCGAGGAGTCGTTGAAAGGGCGCAACATGGCGCTGGGTTCCTCGTATGCCTCGATCGCGAACCGCGTGTCCTACACTTTCGACTTCCAGGGGCCGAGCCTGGCGGTGGACACGATGTGCTCGTCGTCGCTGACCTCGATCCACCTCGCCTGCGAGAGCCTGCGGCGCGGCGAGAGCGACGCGGCGGTGGCGGGCGGGGTGAATGTCACGATCCATCCCAACAAATACGTGCTGCTGAGCCAGGGGCGTTTCGCGTCGAGCGACGGGCTGTGCCGGAGCTTCGGCGAGGGCGGCGACGGCTACGTGCCGGGCGAGGGCGTGGGCGCGGTGCTGTTGAAGCGGCTGCGCGACGCGGAGGCGGACGGCGACCACATCCACGCCGTGATCAAGGGCAGCGCGCTGAACCACGGCGGGAAGAC
>CBINGR010000022.1:0-65549 GCA_966250295.1 uncultured Akkermansia sp.
AGCCTGGTTTCCCGACCACGGAGCACCGGTCTATTTCGAAGACAGCGCCTAAGCGATGGCGGCCCTGGCTGCAAAGCCTGAGACATTGCAGCCGGCCGCAACAGAGTCACAGGGCGCGATTGAACCCGGGCATTACCGATCGCGGCGGATGATCGTCAAGGCGCGTCAATCGCTTCGTCAGCCGCCAACAGTCGTTTTCTCATTTCACAGTAGCGGCTCCAGTGCGATGAACCAGGCTTTAGCCAGCTTCTCGTCCCCCGATTTGCTGAGATGCACGTTGTCCGGAGACCAATCGCCCTTTGTGAAGCAAACCGCGGCGGCGAGATCGGCGAAGATGGCAAAAGGCCTTGATTCCCTCAGCGCCGGAAGTTGTGCGTTGTATTTCTTCGCGAAGCCGGGGTCCCAACCCACAGGTAGGACTGAAGAATAGATCACCCGGGTTTTGGGACTCAGCAGATGAATCTTGTCGAGCACGCCTGCCAGACGCGCTGGACCGGTACGGTTCACGTCGTATTCTGGATCGCGGTCCTTCTGTATGTTGAAGAAGTCGTTCACGCCGACGAGCAACAAGAGGATATCCGGCTGGTTCTTCGCCAGCATGTCGTCGAGCTGTGCATGGATGTTGCCCTTGCCACCGCTCCAGTCGTCGGCTTTGGACGGGCCAGGCCCTATCGTGAACCCCCCGTGCCCCTCATGGTTTGTAATCCCCGCTTTCCGGCCGACAAACCTCACCTCGTGCCCTGCCGCACGCAGCTTCTCCGCAAGCGGCCCGCGGTAGCCGGGATCGTTTTGAGTGAGCGAATCACCCACAAACATGATGGTAACCGGCGCAGCCGGTGCAACGGGGATCACGCTGGCGAGCAGGCTGCAAAAACCGAATAGGCGGAGGAAGGATTTCATGAGGGAAACGCCATGCGGACCACAGACAGACAAACCTCGTCACGCGCGCTCCAGCAGAGCAACGGCAGCCGAGAAAACGCCTTCCGGACGCCAGACCAGGCGCCGCAAGACAAACGTTTCGGGTTTCATAGCCGCGACGCCACCCGTGCGGACAAGCTCGCCTGCCGGCGACGGGGCGGGATCGGACCCGCGGACACACACGCTGAGAGTTCCGCCAAGTTCGCCGCGCAGGCGCCATTCGCCCGGCGGCAGCTCGAAGTCCAGTTCTTCCGGCACCTCATGGCCAAAGGCGTGCGCAACCACCAGCATACGTGAGCGATCACGCGCGGTACGCAACACCACCTGCCAACCCGTCGGATGACGCCAAACCGGTGTCGGCGGCCCGAAGCGGCGCGTGGTACCCTCTCGCAGGACAGGAGCTGCCTTCGCATAAAGCTCGAGCGCGGCTCGCGTCTCGTCCCACTGGGCGGGGGACAGAGCGCAAATGTCGCCGGAGAGGCACATCCGTCCGAGGAAGCCGCCCGCCAGCGCGTAGCGCAGTCGCCGAAGCGACACGCCCGCGCGCAACACCACCCATACCTGCAGTTGCCGCACCGGCACGAGACGATGCAGACTGGCGGCGATGATCGGCAGTTCTGGCGTCTCATGCGCATCGGAAAAAGAGCCCATGTGCGCCTGGCCTAGCAGCAAAGGCTCGAGCCGGTGCCCGCCTGAAGCGCAAAGCTCCACCACAAGCCCAGGCATACGGCGGCGTAACTCCTCGTAAAGACAGGTAGTCGAGAGCGTCACCTGGCGCAGTCCCTCGCCCGGCGACTCCGCGCCGTCCACGCCGAGGCCCAGGGTCTCGTTGTAGTCGAATTTTGCGTACCCGAAGCCGGCCTGCTCCAGCAGGCCGATCACGCGCTCGCGCAGCCGCTCGCGCACCACCGGCTGGCGCAGGTCGAGGAAACGGCGGTCGGAGACGGTCACCGTAACGCCATCGCGGCGCAGCAGTGTGGACTCGTCGCCAAAAGCCGCGCTGTCCCGCCCGCAGGTCTCCCACTCGAACCAGAGCCCGGGAACGAACCCGCGCTCGCGCAATGCCGCCGCCACACCGGCAATGCCGTCGGGAAACCGGTCGTGACCCGGCTCCCAGTCGCCGTGTGCGCTGAACCAAAGCCGCCCGATGCCGGCATACCAGCCGGCGTCGATCACGAAGTAAGTCACCGGGCTGCCGCGCAAGCGTTCCGCCGTGGCCAGGATTCCCGCCGGCCGGGGATCTCCCCAGGACGTGCAGAATTCATTGAATACAATCGGAAGCGCCTCCTCGCCAGCCGGCGGCGACGGCAGCGCGTGCTCGCGTGCCGCCAGCAAACGGTCGCAAGCCTCGTCAAGCCCTCCCTCGGCGACGGTAAGAAGCGCCCGCGGGGACTCGACGGCATCGCCGGGCGCGAGCTGTTTGACCCAGTGCCCGAACTCCCGATCGGCCAGGCCGCCGCTTAAGGCGAGGCAATCCCCCTGACGGTAGATTTCCATCTGCCAGGATCCCGGCCACATCAGCTGCGCCGCCCAGGTCACGCAGGCGCCGCGATCCTCGATCATCGCGCAAGGAAAGAAACCGCGCGCCGGCAGCGATCCCACTTGCCCGAAGCGCTCGACGTTCACGCTGTGTCCCTGCCAACCGCGTTCCAAGTGGAGCGCCTCGACTGGAGCGCTTTCGAGGCGCCCCTCCGAGCTCCAGCCACCGCGGAACCGGTGCGACCATAGTCTGCTGGGCGCGTCGGCGCGGTGGAAAGGGGTGATGCCATCAAGCGAGAAACTGCTCAGCAGCTCAATGGCGACGGTCTCCGTCCCGGCGTTCTCCACCGTCGCCCAAACCAAAAGAGCAGGCTCGCCCGGCGTCCATCGCAGGTGGTGCGCCAAGCGCAGTCCGTGAGGACCGTCCATCCGAGTGATGATCTCACGGACGGAAGCGCCGCCGTCGCATGTCTCCTTGACCTCTTGATGCTCGAAGCGGAGCGCCAGAGTGGTCGCGCCGTTGCGCAAGGTCCGTCCCTGTGCGTAGCCCGAAGGGCGTTCGTCTCCGGCGCATTGGACCTGCACGAGGCTGTCCAAACGACGGGCAGGAGCGTCGCACCACGGAAGCGGCATTTCCAGCACCTCCGACTCTTCGAGCCGGCTTCGCTTCTCGACCACGTCGCCAACGCGTCCGCGTGGCAACAGGGTGAGGGCGACGGCGCCGCTGATGCGGTCGTGTTCGTAGCGAGCGACTATGTCTCCAAGGAGGTGATCCTGAAGAAGAATGATAGACACGGAGAAGAACGGAAAAACAGAGGACGCGTCGCGGCTCATTCGGCGGCCGTGGCCGCCGGCGGGGCGAGCCGTGTCGCGGCCGGGGGAGCCATGCGCCATACTCCGAAGCAGTTGGTGCCGATCCAGGCATGACGGGTGCGCGGATGCACGCGCACCCACATGGCCTCCCGCGCGCCGTCGGGCCCCTGCGGGAGCGCGGTGAGATTTTCCCAAGTCTCCCCACCATCGAGCGAGCGAGCAACCGAAACGTCGTTTAGATAGATGTTACCCGGCCGGACGGCATAAACGACTCGCGAATCCTGCGGGTCGACCGCCACCGAGACAGCGCCGCGATCGCCGCGCCAAGAGACCGGCAGCCGATACGTGATATCGACGGGCCGCCCGTCGATGGACGCGTGGAGATAAAGTCTCTCGTTGGCGCCCGCGATAAAGAGACGCCTGCCGGCGTGATCGTAGGCAAGGTCGCGCACGGCGGTGCCCGGCAGGCGGGTAACTTCCCGCCAAGTGGCGCCTTGGTCGTCAGAGGCCACGACGACGCCGCTTCTGGCCGCCCCGTAAAGCGTCTTCCGCGTGGCTCGGTCATAGTCAAACACGCCAATGCAGCCCTCCATCGGAGCCCAGGTCGCGCCCCCATCCACGCTCCGCTGGTCAGAGGCGAAGAGGATGTTCGCGTCCCGGGGATCGCCCAAGCTCACATCACCGCCGCCAAAGACAGCGAGTCCACGAACGCGACCGCGCCCGGCGTCACGGGTGAGCGCGACCTGCCGTTTGCCGCCCCAACTGTCGGCCGACCCGGTGTAAACGAACGAGGGAGAGGCGGCGTAGCCGCCGTAGGAATAGCCGCCCCACGCATGGCCCGACAGGTTCACGTAAGTCCAGGTGCGACCTCCGTCGCTCGTCAATGCGCCGTCGTAGTCCTGGGAAGGCATGTAAAGCAAGTCCGGATCATGGACGTTGAACTGAAAGCTGCCGCCGATCATAAGCCCGGTGTAACCGTCGTTTGAATACCGCCACGTCCTGCCGCCGTCCTCGGTGCGGGTGACCATGTCGCCGCCAAACGACACGGCCACGTGCGGATCGGATGGATGCCAGGCGGCGACCATTTGACGGTTGTTGTTCGGGAGAAAAGCCGGGCGCATGCCCTCCCGATCGAAGGAGGCTCGGCTCCAGGTGGCGCCACCGTCGGTCGTGGCGTAGCGGGCCCAGGCGTAGCTACCCTCGTCGTTGTCCGCGACCATGACCTTGGCGTCGGCCGGCGACTGATAGAGACGATGCGCGCCCGCTCGCCCTTTCACCAGCGGAAGCACGCCGGTCATCGGCGTAAAGCGGGAGCCGTGGTCATCGGACACCCAGACGCGCTGATTTTTCAGCGCGACGACCGCGTCCGGAGCCGCTGGCGAAACGTCGAGACCGCTTACGACCCCTTCGAGCGTGTGCGCGAAGCTCGCACCGCCATCGCGGCTGACAAAGAGTCCGTCTTTGTTCGCGACGTAAAGCACCCCGCCCCCGGGGCTGACTCGCACCCAGGAGTCGCCATACGCGAAGGAATCAGGCAGTTCGCGCCAAGTGACGCCGCGATCGTCGGATTTGAAGAGCGCGCCGGGACGATCCTTGGTGGACTGGGCGGACCAGTAAACCGCATCCGAGCCCTCGGCAGGGTCGAAGGCGATCTGCTCGCGAAAATCGCGATAGCCCTTGTTCGCGAAGGGCTGGACCGGCCGCCAACTCAAGCCGGCGTCCTCGGAAAGAAACAGCCCATGAAAGGGCATCTCGAGCGAGTTCGCCGCGACGAGGAGCACCCGTTTTGGATTCCTCGGATCGAAAGCAAAATCGCACGCGCCACGCGCGAGCAGGCCTCGATTCGACGGCGCCCAAATGCGACCTCCGTCGGCGGAGCGATATACGCCGCCCACATCCGTGCCCATCAGCGCCACTTCGCCCACCACGGGATCCAAAGCGATGGCCTGCGGCCATTGAGCCCCTTCCCCACCGCTGTGCCCGGCTGCGCGGGCCTCGGCCGACACCATAGGAACCTGCTCCCAAACTTGGGCTTGTGCAGAAACAGCAAGCAACAGAGAGGTCGTAAGGGCGCGCAACCGAAGGGGCATCTGATTCACGCCTACAAGATTCGACGAGGGAATGCGCGGAACAATCCGTGACCGCTGCAAGCCGTTGCAAAGCGAACCGCGCGCCGCGTGGACGGCCCTCCCGCGCGACAAGATCAAGCGAAAGAACCCCGAAAGCCCGCCGCAACGGCTTGCGCCCTGCACCCGTTGTTCGAGGCGGGGCATGAAGCTCAATTCACCCCGTTCCCGTCGCCCTTCGACGATTTCGTTCACCCCCATCCCTCCTCCCAAATGCACTCCACCAGCTCCTCCCCCTCGTTTCATCCCGCCCGTCCATCCGCGTTCGCCGTTGCCGCGCTTTTCGCCGCGATGTCCGCGCTGTCGCAGGCACAAACGACCCGCACTTGGCAAAATCCGGCGGGCGGAGGCGCTTGGGGCACATCCGCCAACTGGAGCGGCGGCACGATTCCCACCTTCCTCGACACCGCGCAAATCGGCGGACTCTCCTCCGGCAATACCACCCCCGATCTGAACGGGGCCACCTTCTCGGTCGCCGGCCTCGCGCTCATCCCGCGCACGAGCGGTTTCAGCGCCAGCAACTTCACCATCCAATCCACCGGTTCCCAAGGAACGCTGAACCTCGGCTCCGGCGGAATAGTCGTTCGCAACGGCGGCCTCGCCACCATCGCCAGCAGCGTGACTCTCAATCTCACGGCCGACCAGAACTGGGGTGGCGGCAGCGACCTGCCAAACATCGGAACCGGTCTCACCGTCAATGGCCTGATCACCGGATCCGGCAAGATCGTCCTCACCGACGGCAACAGCGACAACACCGGCGCCTTCACCTTTGGCAACGGCGACAACACCTTCAGCGGCGGCTTCCAGATCAATAAGCGCAGCGCCGTCCTCGCCGCCGGCAGCACCGTCACCTCGGGCGTTCTGGCCGGCGGTCCCCTCGGCACCGGCGCAGTGACCCTCAACGGCGGCACGCTCCGCAGCAACGGCGCCACCGCTCGCACCCTGCACAACAATATCGTCGTCACCGGCACCGCCAGCCTCGGCAACTCCGCCCAGACCGGCGCCCTCACCTTCTCCGACTCCGGCCTCGCGACCGCCTCCACCTTCACCCTCGGCTCCTCCACGAACGGCGCCGTTTCCACCCTCCGAGTCGGCGGCGCCAGCCTCACTTTCGACCAGATCATCGCCGAAAGCGGCGGGGCCGGCCAGAGCGTCCTCTTCGCCGCCACCTCCGGCACGCCTACCGTCACCCTCAACCGCGCCAAAACCGCCACCGGCGGCCTGCTTTCCGGCGGCCTGAACCTCGTGCTCGCCAACAATGCCGCCGGCTCCGGCTCCATCGCCGCCGTCAATGGCTCCGTCACCGCCACGGACGCCAACAAGTTCTCCTCCGGCGAACTCATCTCCGACGCCGCGAACATCATCGCCACCGATACCACCAATTTCTCCGATGTCGCCGGCGCCCGGGCCCGTATCCACAACAATGGACGCCTCAGCTTTGCCACCACGCAGACCCAATCGGTCGTCGCCGGCCTCGTCTCCTCCGATTCGCAGCTCCGCCTCGGCCTCGGTTCCGGCAGTGGCAATGCCACCATCGCTGAAAGCTACGACCAGTCCGGCCTCGGCAACGGGCGCTCCGGCCTCGTCTCCGCCAGCACCGGCACCATTACCTACAACGGCGCGCTCGGCGCCGGCTCCGACTCCGCATACCGGCTCGGCGGCGGAGCGGGCACCCTCGCCCTCGGGACCGCCGACACCCTCTCCGGCGCGAACGGCTTGATCGTGGAGGGCGGCGGCACGCTCCGCCTCGACGCCGCCCAAAGCTACACCGGGACCACCACGGTCGGCAGCGGCCTCACTCTCAACGGCCCCTCCGCCGCCATCAACGGCAGCTCCGCGATCACGATCAACAACGCCACCCTCCTCATCGAGAACAACGGCGGCGCCGCCACTGCGACCAACCGCTTCGCCGACTCCGCCACGGTCGCCCTCAACCGCGGCGTGCTCTCCATGCAGAACAACGGCACCGGCACGCCCCCCGTGGAGATTTTCGACACCCTCGCGGTCAACGCCGGCGCCAACGCCGTCAACCTCTCCAACACGCCCACGGGAACCAAGAGCTTCTCCGTCTCCGGCCTCGTGCGGGCCAACAACGCCGTCGTCGTCTTCCGCGGCGACAGCTTCGGCTCCGCCGGCGGCTCCGTCGCCAACCGCAACACGTTCAAGATCACCGGCGCCGCGCCCTCCCTCGTGGGCGGCGGCGGCTCCGAGGGCTCGGCCAACGTGTCCATCCTCCCCTGGGCCCGCGGCAACACCAGCGGCGGTGCGAACGTCGCCGCGAACACCTTCGTCACCTTCGACTCCACCAACCAGGTCGTCCGAAACCTCAACACCACGACCGAATTCGTGCAGGCCAACGGCACCAACCAGATCAGCGCCGTCATCGGCGCCGCCACCGACCGCAACGTCCGCGTCACCGGCTCCGCCACCGGAACCACCACCATCCAGCCCGCCGCGACCAGCTCGACGATCAACGCGCTCCTCGTCGACAACACCGGCGCCACCGCCGCCACCACCTACAGCCTCAACGGCAACACCCTCGCCATCACCAGCGGCGCCGTCCACCTCCACCACAGCGCCGGCCAGAACCTCACGCTCGGCAGCGGCACCCTGGACTTCGGCTCCGCCGAGGGAGTGATCACCCAAAACGGCAACAGCTTCTACCTCGCCTCCCTTGGCACCCAGATCACCGGCACCGGCGGCCTCTCCATCTATGCGCTCAACGGCGGCGGCGTCTCCCTCGGCGGCACGTCCACCTCCGGTTTCTCCGGCGGGCTCACCATCGGCGGCAACGGCTTCGTCGCGGTCGATCAGGACCAACGCTTCGGCAACGCGGCCAACAATATCACCCACGGCGGCGGCGAACTCCGTTTCTTCGCCGGCGTCACCACCACCCGCGGCCTTGCCCTCCTCGCAAACGTCGGCGACAACACCCTGGGCAATAACAACAGCACCCAGACCGTGACCTGGAACGGCGTCGTCTCCGGCCCCGGCCGCCTTCGGCTGATCAACAACGCCTCCAGCGCCGGCACCTCCGGCTTCAGCCTCGGCGGCGCCAACACCTACTCCGGCGGCACCCAGATCGAAGGCATCAACGTCACCGCCGCCAACGACTCCGCCCTCGGCACCGGCACCGTCACCCTGCAGGGCGCGAACAACAACGCCGCCGCGCTCACCCTCACCTCCGCCTCTCCCGCACTCGGCGGCCTCCGCGGCACCGACGGCACCGTCACCATCAATCCCTCGGGCGGCTCGGCCGCCCTCGCCATCGGCGCCAACAACGAGAGCACCCTGTTCCTCGGCACCATCGCCCAGGGCGCGGGCAAGACCGGCTCGCTCACCAAAGTCGGCTCCGGCGATTTCGTCCTCGGCGGGACCGCATCCTACACCGGCGCCACCACCGTCTCCGCCGGCCGGTTCACCGTCGCGGGACTCGTCGCCTCCAGCGACATCACCGTGCAAAGCGGCGCCACGCTGGCCCTCGCCGGCGGCCGCGTCCAGGCCGTCACCATCGACTCCGGCGCCTCCCTCGTCGGCTCCGGCACCGTCGGCAACCTCGCCCTCGACGGCAACCTCGCCATCGGCAGCTCCCCCGGAACGCTCGCCCTCGCCGACGGCGCGTCGCTCACCTTCGGCGCCGGCTCCGTCTCCACCTTCGAGTTCACCAGCGCATCCTTCGGCCTCGGCTCCTACGACCGCGTGGCCGGCGCCGCCGGCGGCGCCGCCGAATCGGTCGTCTTCGACGGCACGCTCAACCTCGTCTTCAGCGGCGGCGGCTACGCCCTGGGCGACAACGTCGCCCGCATCTTCGACTTCGATTCGATCTCGGGCTCCTTCCTCGCCGTCAGCACAAGCGGCCTCGACACCGGTCTCGCCGCGACCTTCAACCCCGCCACCGGCTACATCAGCATCACCACCGCCATCCCCGAACCCTCCGCCTTAGCGGCCCTCGCCGGTCTCGGCGCCCTCGGCGTCGCCGCCCTGCGCCGCCGCCGCGCCTGACGTTCTCGGCTCTCGGACCGATCGCCGCCGCACGTCCTTCGGGACGCGCGGCGTTTTTTCAGGAGCCCCTCGAATCCCCGTACCGACGACACACCACGGGCCCACGAGACGCTGACGGGCCGGGCCGTCCGTCTTCCGCAACGGCTTGCGATCCCCTTCTTTTGCCCGGCCGTCCCCCCTTCGTTTTCTGTCGCTTGCTCGTCCTACGTGGCTCCGCGCGCGCCGTCACCCATGCCATCCCGATTCTGCCTCCCTCCCTTTCTGGCCTTCGCCGCCGGTATTGTTTTCACTGCGCCGCTCACCTGCGCCGAGGGCCCCCCTGCCTACGACCTCGAGGTTTCCAACCAGACGGCCGTCTCCGGCTCCGCCATCTGTTCCTTCGACTTCGCCACCCCTGGCCAGTTCGAGACTCGCTTTCGCACCGTCAGCGCCCTCGGTGGCGGAACCGCGGGCCAGGGCTCCGCCGACCGCCTCGTCGTCAACGCCACCTCCAACGGTGGCAATACCACCGCCGCGTTCCTCTTCGATACCACCCCCGCCGACGACGCCCACGACACCCAATCCGCCATCCCCCTCACCGAGCCGCTCACCGTTTCCTTCCTCGTCCGGGCCTCGACCACCGATTCCGTCGCCTCGGTGCTCTTCGCCCACCCGCAGGATGTCTCCAACCACGTCGCCGCCGTTTTCAACCTCAAGGCCGGCGCCGACTCCGTTCGCTTCTTTCGCGACGGTTCCCTTACCGCGCGCACCAGTTCTCTCGGCACTCAGATCGGCTCCACCGTCAACCTCGAGGGTCCCGCCGAGCCCGGCTCCGCCGACTACATCCGCGTCACCGTCAGCCTCTCCGTTTCCGGCACCACGCCCACTCTCACCGTCTCGGTCGGCGATCTCGCCCCGGTCATCTCCGCCTTCGCCGCCGGCGACATCGACTGGACCCGCACCCTCGTCCTTCTCCGCGTCACCGATGCCTCCGCCTCCTCCGCCAATCTGGTCGAGATCGCTTCCCTCGTCGTCGCCGGCGCCGAGCCCGTCACCCCACCCGCTCCCGCCCTTCCACCCGCGGCTGGTGCCGACGGCAACCTGCTCACCGTCAACCCCGGCTTCGAGACCGGCTCCTTGAACAACTTCTCCGGCTCCTACGCCTTCACCGGCTGGATCGGCAACAACGCGCTCTTTTCCTACCACGGTATCAACACCGGCTCCATCGCCGCCGGCTCCGTCACCGAAGGCGTGCGCGCTCTCCGCCAGAGCTGGGGCGGCACTCTCGTCACCGCCGCTCTCTCCCGCCCCCCGATACGTCCCGGCCAGACCGTCGAGCTCCGCTACGACCAACGCTCCCTCGTTCGTAACTTTCCGAACGAGAAACTCGGCACCCGCCGCTTCCTCGAGTTCTTCGACGCCGCCGGCGTCCGCATCAGACAGGTCTGGAGCGTCGCCAGCGACTACCTGGTCCAATACGCCGGTCCCAACGCCACCAATGTCTGGGAAACCTTCTCTCTCCGTGCCGTCGCTCCGCCCGGCGCCGCCTATGTCGGCGTACGCGTCGAGGCCCCCATCGGCCGCTTCGTCAGCAACGAGCAAAACTACACCCAGGACCGCCACGTCGAGTTCGATAACTTCCGCCTGTATCTCGTCCCCGACCGCTCCGACCGTCTCGCCTGGCGCCGCGTCCCCCGCCTCGTCGAGCCCGGCCGCTCCGTCGCCCTTCGTATCCATCACGTCGCCGCCGGCGACCGCCTCCTCCGCGCCTCGCTCATGGATGCCACCGGCGCCGTCCACGCCTCCGGCCAGGCCTCCGTTTCCCCCGGCCGCTTTCGCGCCACCCCGGTCGGCGTCGCCATCCCCGCCGATCTCCCCGCCGGAACCTATTTCTGGCGTCTCCAGCTCCTGCCGCTCTTCGGCGGTCCCGCCGTCGCCACCCGCGATGTCCCGGGTATCGTATGCGACCAAAGCGTCACGTTCTCCACCGCCGCCAACGGCATGGACTTCGATGCCGACCATCCCCGCGTCCAGTTCATGGGACGCGTCGACAACACCGACCCCAGGCGCCAGTGGCTGCATTGGTTCGGCAGCGAGGTCCGCGTGCGCTTCTCCGGCACCTCCCTCGCCCTGCGCGGCAGCGTCACCGACAACGGCTACGGCGGCGCGGAGTCCGGCACCCTGGTCGTCGTCATCGACGAAAACTATGTCCAGCCGATCGGCGTCTCGCTCAACACCTTCAACTTCGTGCGCACCCTCGTCTCCGGTCTGGAAGACGGCGTGCACACCGCCCGCCTTTTCAAGGCTGGCGAGACCGACGTCAGCTTCCGTGTGGACGGTTTCCGCGTGGACCAGGGCCGCGGCCTGCTCGTCCCCGAACCCCTCTCGCTCCGTCGCCTCGAGTTTTACGGCGACTCCGTCACCAGCGGCAGCAGCGCCTCGCCCGGCATCAACGGCTACGCTCCGCTCCTGGGCCGCGAGCTCGACGCCGACATCCACGTCGTCTCCAAGGGCGGCACCGGCGTCGCCGCCAGCTTCGCCAGCCAGGACATCCTGGTGAACTACTACGACAACCTCAGCTTCCCCAACGTCTTCAACGCCTCCGCCGCAGGCAGCCTCCCGTGGGATTTCAACCGCTGGACACCCCACCTCGTCCTCTGCGCCATCGGCCACAACGACCAATTCAACAACGGTCTCGCGACCTTCAACAGCCGCTACGCCGAGTTCAAGGGCTCCATTCGCGCCGCCTACGGCTCCTCCGTCCCCTTCCTCACCGCAAACACCCTCATCAGCGCCAACCTCGGCCAGTTCCAAGGCGCCGTCGATCCGCTCATCGCCGCCGATCCCCTGCACCGCTTCGCCTACCAGCCCTACACTTGGAACGACTCCGCCACCGCTCACCCGCCCACCGACGGGCACGCCGCGATGGTTTACGGCGACGAGCGCCGCTACAGCCTTGCCGAGGTCGTCGAGGACCTCGCCGGCTGGGGCCTCGACGCATCCGCCTCCGGCTACGAAACCTGGGCCTCCGCCCATTTCAGCGCCGAACAGCTCGCCGCCGGCCTCCACGCCCCCGAGGCCAACTCCGCCGGCGACGGTGTGCCCAACCTGCTCCGCTACGCCCTTGGCTCTACACCCACCGGGCCTGTCGAGCTGCCGCGTCCCGGACACACGCCTGAAGGTCGTCTTTCGCTGAGTTTCTTTCGTGCGCAGGGTGATGTTCGCTATGTTATCGAAACCTCGAACGACCTCGTCACCTGGACCCAAGGCGCGATCGACCCCGGCGAAGTCGGGGGCCACGTGACTTGGACCGACCCCTCGCCCGCCGGTCCCTGCCGCTTCGCTCGCCTCCGCGTGGTCCAGCCTTAGGACGTATTCGGGCCCTAAGACGACGAACCCAGGCCCCTTCTTTGCGGGCGTTTGTCGCGCCCCGCACCTTCCACACCTTTGACCGGGGGAGCGGAGGGGCCGTCGATCCAGATCCCGTCGATAAACACGCCCCTGGCGATCGAGGGAAACCCGACTTCATTACGGTCGAGTTGCGCGACAAGCATGTCGACCGCCGCGGCCGCCACGGCATCGCTGCGCTGGTCGATTCCAGCGATCCCGGGCATGGACTCGTCACGGTCCAGAATCGCAAACGCACATTGTTTGGGCACATCGATGCCCAGTTCGCCTAGCCAGTCTTTGATATAAGGAAAATTGGCAACGACGCAGTCGGGACGATGGGCGCTATACCAGGCGGCAAAGGACTGTTCGTCGCCAGGCTTGGCGAAGAGCAGAGGCACAGGCATTTCGGGCACAGGCCAGTCGAGCGAGAAAAACCCCGACTGGAAGCGGGAATCGGTGGAACGATCCACCTTCGGTTCCAAGACCAGCCCTGGCCGTGTATAGCCGAGAGCGCGAAGATGACGGCGGGCGGTTCGACCGCTCATGTATTGGTTGTTGGAGGCGAAATGAATGGACGGGTCTATGTATTCTCCACCTATGGCAACGGAGGCGAAATGCCCGAGATCCAGTGGAAAGTCCTCCACGGTCAACTTCGCGGGCTCGTGCTCGACGTGAACAGGCAAAAGCGCACCCCGAATGCCGCGCGCCTCGAGCATGCACGTAAGCCGTTCGCGCGAGAAACCGTCGGCGGCGGGGAAGAATCGCTCGAAGCTGAAACCAAGAGCGGCGGCGCGGTCGCGCGCACCTTGATAAAACTTTCTAGTGACGGCGTAACCGCGCCAAAAATCGTGACGTGGGGACATGTCGAGGTAGGCAAGACAGGCCCCCGTGTGGACCACGTGGCCGCTGCGAACCTGAGTCATGAGAGATCGCACAAGCGGATTAGGCCGATAGCCGACGGATTCAGCGGCGGCGCGAACCCGCTCTACAGTGGTCGCCGAGATGTCCGGGTGGTTCCGAAGGGCGCGAGACGCGGTGCTCAGGGAAACGCGCGCGAGGCGGGCTACGGTCTCCAGGCTGGGAGGATGCGATGGGGCGTCGGGCACGCGTGAAGGAAGGCCTGTGAAAAGAATGGCCGCGGCTGACGCTGGGCACAAGTATGCAGAATGAAATACAGAGGTGGAGGAATTAAGAAAAGGTAATATCGCGGACGTACGCGTTGGTAACGAGCCTGAGGGCCGAGTCGCCGCGCACGGGAACGCCGCGCACGAGCAGATTCTTGAAGCGCACATCGCGCACGAGGCGGATATCGTCGAGACCGCTGAGGAAACTACGACGGGAGGGGCCCTCGATCAGGACTACATTTTCGACCAGGATGTTTTCGATCACACCGCCCTCCGGCCGGCGTAGGCCTGGAATTCCAAAGACATTGTCGGTCAGGTAGAAGTTAAACAAGGGACCATGACAATATTCGATGCGAATATTACGGAAGACGATGTCATGGATACGGGTGTCGTCGAGGGCGGTGATGGTGAGGGCGGCAGCCTGATCGCCGCAGGTGTTGCTGACGTGAAGGAGGTCGCAGTCTTCAAAGGTTATGCGGGAGATCTCGGAGGAGCGGGTTTCCGCCCCTACGACCAGGCCATTGTTGTTGTCGCTCCAGCCAACGACGCGCCGGACGGTGACCTCGGTGAGAGGTTGCCAATCGCAGGGCGCGGAATGATCCCAGTCGAGGCCTTTTACCGCGACGCAGTCATCCTTGGAGCGGATGAAGCAATCCTCGACCAGAACGCGGCGGGAAACACAGGGATTGATGCCATCGGTGGACCACAGGCGCTCGGCAAGGACCTTGAGCCAACGGAAGACAATATCCTCGCAATGATGGGCGATAATATTCCAACCGAAACCATCGATGACGGTGATGCCCTCGACGACGGAGCGACGACAGCGGCGCAGGCAGATCATGTAGCGTTCATCCTTGGTGCCGCCGAAAGGCAGGTGAGAGCCGCGGAGGATGCCGCGACCGCAGATGCGGATATCGGTGGCATCCTCTGCAATAATGGTGCCGTGGACCTCGGCGCCGGGAGCGAGGTAAAGAGTCTGGCCGCTTTGAAGGCGGATCTGGCCCGCATGATGTACGCCAGGGCCGAAGATGATAGGCGCGGTTTGGGAGCAAATGCATAGGGGATGGACAAAGAGATAAAAGGGAAGCTGGAAAGAATCGTCCCACTTCACGAAGAAATGCCCGTGGCGGGAGACGGTGAATACCGCGGTGTTCTCGTTTTCGAGACGCGCAAAGACGCCAGCAGAGAGGGGGCGCACCGATACCGCATCCACGAGGCGCCGGGCGGTTATGCGAAACTCAAGTGGGCCATCGGCGAAGTCGTGATCGATGGAGACAAAAGAGACAGTGCCACCAGCGAAACCGGGAAGAGCGTGCACAAAAAGGGGCCTGCCGCCCAGCGTCACAGAGTATTCGGCGGAGCATTTCGTTTGCGGGGAGGCAGGCGGCAGCGCAAAGGCCATGGGCGTGGAGTATGCTGATGGGCTGGGCCGACAAATTGTCGGCGTTTTGTCAGGCCGCCGTTTTAACGGTGCCGCGGCGAGCTTCATTCTCAGCGCGGATCGCGGCCACGCGATCCCTGGTGAGAGGATAGGTGAATGCGAGCGCCAGCGCGGCGATCCAGAAGAAAAGCGGAAGAAAAAGATAAACCATAAAAACGCGCTGCTGGAATATGGCGTCGTGCGCGTTTAGATTAACGTCGAAGCCGGTGGATTTCGCCACCCACCCTCCGAGCCCGGCGGAAAGGGTAAGCGCGGCCTTGAAGAACCATGAATAAAAGGAGTTGATCGAGCCTTCCCGGCGGCGTCCGGTCAGTTGCTCGTCGTAATCTGCGACATCTCCTTTCATCGATGGCAGAAAGAGCCAGATGGCGGACATCGCCCCGGACTCGAAGAAGCCCGGGATGATGGACAACCAGGGATTTGATCTCGTATAAAGAAAGTAGCCGATCAGATGCCCGACGATCGTGAGGGAAAGGGTGGCGATCACCAGCGTCCGCTTATCATAAAAGCGGCCGAGCCAGGTCCAAAAGGGAATCAACAAAAGGCCCGAGACGGTGATGACGGTGCCTTTCCAGCCGGCGATCATGCCGGCCTTGGCCAAGTCCCCGTCGAAGAGATAATATATCCCCACATAGGTCCCGACCGCGCCGACGGAAGCGGTGCCGACCACGAGCAGAAAGGAGATAGAAATAAGGATCCAGAGGGGACGATTGGAGACGGATTCGCGGATGTTCTTCCAAAACGGTTCCCGATCAGGCCCAGCGGCGCCTTTTCGCGGGACGAAGCCAAATTCGCGCTCCTTGACCAAAAGGGCGGGCGCGACCCCGAAGAGCAGCAAAAACAACGTGTAGGGCCAGCATACGTGGCGCATGCCAGCGACAATATCGGGGCTGCCATCGGCTGTCGCGAACCAAGCGCTGGCGATCAAAGCCCCATTCCATCCGGCCCCGAGCGATGCGATCTTATAGAAGGCGGTCATCCAGGCGGTCAAACGCGTCCGCTCGTGGTAGTTGGGCGTGAGCTCAAGCTGCAGGCCGTAATAAGACATCGCCCAGAAACTGTAGCACGTGTAATAACCCAGGCCGGCAAGCAAAAGGTAAAAGAACCGCCCCTGCTCGGGGAGCGTCGGCGGCATGAACCAAAAAACCGGATAAATCGCGGCGCAGCCGATCGCTCCGAATATCATGTAGGGCCGGCGGCGGCCCCATCGGGTACGGACGTTGTCGGTCACGTAGCCGGCAATCGGATCCAGCATGGCATTCCACGCCATCATAATCATAAGCACCGTGCCTATGGCCGCCGGGCTCATGCCAAGGCCGATATTGAATATCTGCATAAACAGGCCGGTCAGGAGCGAGCCGCAGATGAGATCGACGTTGGCACCCAGGCTGAAGCCGATCTTTTCTCGTAACGGAATGGATTCCGATTCCGTAATGTTTATGCCGGTCGATCGAGCTTGGGCGATGGAATGGAGCCGAGACGCATCCGTGCCGTTTGTCAGGGATGCAAGGGAAGCGTCTTCGGCGGGAGGAGAAACTGAGGTACTCATCGGGTGGCGCTGGAAAATAACGCGGGGCTGGACTTCTGCCCGGCGGGTAAAAATTCCAATCTGGCCGCCGCTTCTATGCAGCCTTCGTCGGTGCGCGGCGTCAGACGGGGCGACAGTTGTTCAAGTTCGACCATGGGCCAGTCGCTGGAACCGAAATACGCCTGCGTATGGAGGCCCGCATCGGCATCATAGACCGGCGAAACTGGAATCCCGTTATGAACTACCGGGAAGAGGCGGAAGCCATGTCCGCCGGAAAAGCGTACGATGATGGGCTGGGGACCAACTCCGAGTTTCTCTTCCCGGCCTGAAAAGGCCAGACTGAGGGCGCCAGGGGCTTCGGACGAACATTGGGTGGCGACGTCGTGAGGCAGAGGAGCATCAAGGAGCGGGCCAGGCCGGTTGGAAAGAGTGAGCAGACCGTAACCCAAGGGGGCGGCTTGAAACGACTTTTTCTCCAGATATATAATCGCGTCCGTTCGCGTCTGGAGAATATGAACCGCCTGCCGGGCCGCCGGGGCGGGCGCAGCCGGGTCAACGCACCACGCTGCGACAAGGAGGAGGGCATCCGGCAGAATTTTATAACGGCGGGTCAGGGGCGGGGAACGAGTGTCTGTATGAGGAAGCACAAAAACGACCTCGGTGGCATCTTCCGAAACCACAACGCCGGCCGCCGGGGAATATTCCCAGTCGCGGGGAGGAGGCCAAAAGTCGGGCCATTCGGACTGCGGCCCCAGCCAGACTCGGTGACCTCCGGCGAGGAGAACATTGTCGGCTTCCGAGCCACCGGGAGGGATCATAGAAACCATGCGGGCGCGAGTCGCATCCAGCGTCAGCCTCCAACCACCAGCGAGGCCGCTGAAACAAGCGGGCCGCCCTGCGATTTGTCGCCACTTGTCGGCCGCGTGGGCAGAGGGTGGATAAACGAGAACAAGGGCCGCAAGCAGGCGGGCGAAATTCAGGAATGGCATGACTGAAAATAAAACGCGGCCCCCCCCCTCGCGCCCTGCGGCCAAATTCCGCAGGGCGAACGATCAGATTTTGGCGGGGTCGATAATCCACCGATCTTTTTCGTCGGCCTGGGCCCGGATTAATTTTTGCACGGTTCCCCCGTAACTCACCACGATGGTATTCGCGCCGTCCCGATAGGCCAGCGCATTGGATCCAGTATCGGTCGAAGAATTCCAATTGCTGCGGCCGGCGTAGGCGATGATCCAGTCGCTCGCTTCAGCGAAAGCGATATGGCGCCCGGGGGAAACAATCTCGTTTACGCTGAGCGCGCGCCACCGGCCGGGCAGCTTGTTATAGTCGGTATGATTGTAGCCTATCGAATTTATCTGGGCGGTGGGGAACCCGGATTTCGCCATGGGGATTCGCTTTTCCGGATTGGTCCAGTCGAGCCCCATCGTTTCGGCACCGGCATAACGCTTGAGTTCCGCGCTTGTCACCCAACCCTTTCCGAAATCATATTGATTCGCGCTATTTTCCGCGTACGGCTTGACGAACCTGCCTTTGTTATCGTTGGCATAAGCAAGGTTTGCCATCTGCAACTGACGAAGATTCGATACAGACTTCGCGGCAGAGGCGCTTTGGCGGACTTTCCCGACGACAGGAATGATAATGGCGGCCAGAATGCCGATGATGGCAATAACCGTCAGCAGTTCGATGAGCGTAAACGCAAGGATGCGGCGAGAGGTGGGATGGGCCGGGGTCATGCTCGGAAGAAACCGAATGTCCTAAGCCGGGACAAATCCGGCTCTCCGCAACTCGTTGCGGAGGGGATTTACTTTCAATTTCGGCGAACGAAGGCCGCATCCAGGAGCGTAAGATGAAATCCGTGGCCGGGAGTGAAATTCCCCTGGAATTGAACTTGATTTACACGTCCGGGCCGCGTGGCCGGCAGGGGCAGATAGAGGGTCTGCACGGAACCAGTCGGCAGGCCGGCCAGCGAAATTGTCAACGTGGCCTCGGGCGAGCCGAGAAGCTTGAGCTGAAGGCGGTCAGCCGTCTGGCCGTCGTGGAGGATACATCTTAGGCGGATATGAGTGGCGCCGTCGATGGAAGCCGGGTTGGGATAGACGATCCCGGCTCCGCCGTCGGCAGCGGCTTGAATTTTCAAGCCTTCAGCGCCACGATGGGTCGTGGCAGAAAGATCCTTCCACGTTCCGTAACCATATGAAAACGAGTTCCTTCTAAAGTCAGCAATAAGGGCGATGAGTGTATCTTCGCCGACAAGGGCGGCGGTGCTGGGATCGGCACTCTCGGATTGCGAAGCGGGGGTTATGGCCTGCGTGGGCGAAGCGCCGGCATCCGCTAAACCAAGCATGGCGTCGTCCAGCCAAGCCTGCCCATCGCCATCGATAAGTATCAGGAAAGCGACTTTGGCGGCACCATCGGGCACGGTAACCACGGCGGAGCCGGAGCTCCAGTCGGTATTACCCGCTACATAACGGAGTTGGGAGAAACCGACGGATTTATAGCTGGTGTCGTAAAACTGGAGCCCAAGCTGAGCGGTGGTGTCGGCTCCCTCGCACTTAATCCAGCCGGAAGCGACCAACGACTGGCCGGGGCTGACCGACACGGGTTGATAATATTGCCCTTTGGCCGAACCATCCACGGCATATATACGAAGGGAGGCGGGGGGGGATCGAAAGATAGAAAGGTCACGCGCAAAGGCTAGTTTGCCGGAGCCCACCCACCGGTTTTGCCAGCCGATGGGGAAACTCTCGCCAGCGCTCATGTCACCGTTTTTGAGCAAATCGGCGCGGACCGGGGTGACGACAAAGGCAGTAAAGATCAACGCGAGCAGAAACGCGTAGCGGTGGATGGACAGTGGGTTCATCCTAACGTTTTGAAATCCGGCACGCCCGTGGGCAATGGCCGCTAATCGCAACTCGTTGCGACCGCGACTGCCCGGGGCGCAGAGCGGATGACGGGGATGGTCGCAACGGCTTGCGAACCGCCACCTTCGCCGGCAGCGGGAACCACGGCTGCGCTGGGGACGTGAATACATTCGTTTCGAACAACCCCGGAAACCCGGTCACTGCGGATTCCTTCTTCGACAAAGGCGTGCTTTCGTCGTCGAAAATCTCAACCCGAACGATCAGTCATCAGCCTAGCGGCACCGGGCTCTATGTGGGCTCGCCGAGTATAGCGCTGCTTCCCGACGGCGCATATATCGCGTCGCATGACCTCTTTGGCCCGGGCAGCACGGAATACGTCTCCGGCGTCACCTTGATTTTTCGGAGCGAGGACCAAGGGAATACGTGGACGCGTATCGCCCGGATCGAGCCGGCGTTCTGGGCGGGTTTGTTTGTGCATCGCAGGGCGCTCTATCTTCTGGGCACGACCCATCATCACGGCCTCTTGGTTATCAGACGAAGCACCGACGGGGGCCACACTTGGAGCGAGCCACTGGACGCCGAATGCGGCCGACTCGTCCCGGGCGGAGAGTTCCACACCGCTCCTGTGCCTATAGTTGAACATGAAGGCCGTGTCTGGCGTGCGGTGGAAGATGCAAGCAACGGCAACAGATGGGGCGAGCGCTACAGCCCGTTGCTGATATCCGCCCCCGCCGGCTCGGACTTGCTGAGGAGCGTAAATTGGACCCTCACGCCCGCATTGGCTCATTCCAAGACTTGGTTGGACGCAACTTTTGGCGGCTGGATGGAGGGCAATGCCCTCGTTTCCCCCAGCGGGACGGTCGTGAACCTGTTGCGAGTAGCATGCCCTGAAGGAGAGCAGGCAGCCATCGTTTCGACAAACCGCGGGGGCGATGGACTGGCCTTTTCCCCACCGGTGGATTTCATCGATTTTCCCGGGGGAGCCACCAAGTTCACGGTACGGTTGGATCCGGGTGGCGGCCGCTACTGGGCGCTTACCAACCTGGTCCCGAAGCACTATAGGGGAACCGGCCGTGCCGCCATGATCCGCAACACCTTGGTGCTGCTATGCTCGACCGATCTCCGGCATTGGGAAAATCGCGGCGTCCTGCTGCACCATCCCGACGAGAAACGGCATGGCTTCCAGTATGTGGACTGGCAGTTCGAGGGGGAGGACATCGTGGCAGTATCCCGCACAGCGGCTGACGATCCCTGCGGCGGCGCCCACACCGCTCACGACGCAAATTTCATGACGTTTCATCGTGTACGCGGATTTCGCGAAATGACCTCATCCAAATCGGCGCTTATCGGCGAAGGGTTTTGGCAATGAATAATAAAAGAAAATTCTCAGGGATCATTCCCCCGCTCGTCACCCCCTTGCACGACCGCGACACTTTGGATATCGCGGGCTTGGAACGATTGGTCGAGCACCAGCTTGCCGGCGGGGTGCATGGATTGTTTCTTCTTGGAACCACGGGAGAAGCGCCTGGCTTGAGCTACCGGTTAAGACGCGAACTAATTGAACGTGCCTGTCGGCAGGTATCCGGGCGGATTCCCATTTTGGTCGGCGTGACCGACACCTCCATATCCGAGACGATCGCCCTCGCCCGACACGCTGCCCACTGTGGAGCCGGCGGTCTGGTGCTGGCTGCACCCTATTATTACCCAAATAGCCAGCCCGAGCTTTTGGAGTACGTCCGGCACCTCGCGCCAGATCTTCCGCTGCCGTTGTTTCTCTACAACATGCCGACACACACCAAAACCGTCTTCGACCTGGAGACAGTGCGCCGCGCGATGGACATCCCCAATGTCATCGGCATGAAAGACAGCTCGGGCAACATGGTGTATTTTCATCAGCTTATCCGCCTGCTCGGCGAGCGGCCCGACTGGACGCTCCTGATGGGGCCGGAGGAGTTGCTTGGGGAGTCTGTTCTGCTGGGGGGACAAGGGGGCGTCTGCGGCGGGGCCAATCTTTGTCCGCGGCTCTATGTGGATCTGTACGATGCCGCCTTGGAAAAAAACATTCCGCGCATGACCGACCTACATGCGAAAGTGATGCACATTTCCTCCACGCTCTACCGTGTCGGACAACATGGATCTTCCTTTATCAAGGGGCTCAAGTGCGCGCTTGGCATCCTCGGCATCTGCGACGATTACATGGCGGAACCTTTTCATCGTTTCCGCGACCGGGAACGACAGGTGATCGGACGCCGGCTCGTCGAACTCGGTATAACCGCCGAGCGTCCTTATCCCACCGCGTAACGCCGGCATCCAGCCGGAGCAGGCTGCCGGGCAATAAATAAAGCGGCTCCGATGCCGCCGGTCGCAACGGCTTGCGAGTGGCGTCATTTGCGGCCCGCGCGCTTAGGCCCATGAAGCGCAGAGGCCCCGGTGTATCTCCCCTGATGCATCACTCAACCCCACCCCAGTACCATGAAGCCATCACGCTTCGCGCCCCTGCGCGCGTTCACCTGCATGCTCGCCGCCTGCGTTTCGGCGGCCTTCGTCCACGCCCAAACGGGCCCTGCCCTCCAATGGAGACCGCTCTGCGAACCCGGCGTCGGTGGCTGGGTGACCGGCCTCTCCTACAATCCCGGCAACCCCTCCCAAGTCATCGCCTCCGGCGATATTCTCGGCTTGGCCCGCTCCATCAACGGCGGCCGCTCCTGGTCCCGTTCCACCCCGCCCACCGGCTCCTACATGATGGAGGAGGTCACCTGGCACCCGCAGGCCAACAACTCCGCTTCGTCGCACTACGGCGAAGTGTGGGCCGCCAGCATGGCCGGCCCATGGAAAAGCACCGACTTCGGCAAGACTTGGACCTATAAGCGGACCGGCATGCCGCAACCCGTCTGGGCCACGAACGACTTCCGGCCAGCCATTCAGAAAATCCTTGTCGATCCGCTGGTCCCTTCGCGGCTGCTGGCTTTTTTCGGCACGCACCGGCTGGTGAACACCAACGGCACCTATGTCGATTCCGGCAAGGTTTACGTCAGCACCGACGACGGCGAAAACTGGTCCGCGCTCGCCACCATCGTCAGCGACAGCGCCAACAGCCGCGCCCGCCTCATCACCGCCGCCGCCTACCGCGGCTCCGGCGCCGGCGCCAACACCACGATCTACGTCGCCAGCCGGAAAGGTTTTCACAAGTCGACCGACAATGGCGTGGGCTGGACGCAAAAATCCGCCGGCCTTCCGGGACCGGATCGCAACATCCGCGCTCTCGCCGTGCATCCGACCAACGGCGCCATCCTCTGGATCAGCGTCGACGACGCGGGCATCTACAAATCCACCGACGCCGGCGAGACCTGGACCGCCGCCAACAACGGCATCGCCAGCCCGACCTACGCCTCCCTTGACGCTCTCGTCGTCTCTCCCGCGGCCGGAAACATTCTCTTCACCTCCGACATCAATGCCAAGCGCCTCTACCGCTCCATCGACGGCGGCGCCTCCTGGGTTCTCCAGCCCTCGCCCGCCTTCGGCAACAGCCCCCACCCCGTCTACCGCGACGTCCACTGCTTCGCCGCCCACCCCACCGCCCCCGGCGTCTTCCTCGCCGGCACCCCGACCGACATCTGGCAGATAAGCAACGCCACCGCCGCGGACGATCTCGACGGCATCGCCCCCTACACCGGTCCGCTCTGGACCAACGTCTCCTCCGTGCCCCGCGCCTCCGGCTGGGCCGGCACCGGCTTCTCCGGCCTCGTCGCCCACCAGTTCCGCTGGAATCCCTACAATGCCAATGAAGCCGCCATCGCCGCGATGGACGCCGGCAAATTCGTCTCTCGCGACGGCTTGCAGTCCTGGACCTTCGCCGGCGGCGGCCCCGGCAAGGGCGTTTACGATTGGTTCGCCTTCGTCGACTTCAGCTTCAGCGCCGTTTCCGGCCACTGGTGGGCGCTGCAAGGCCAGCACGGCAACCAGAACGCCCTCCTCCGCACCACCACCGCCGGCGCGGCTTGGTCCACCATCGCCCGCCCCTCCGTCGACGGCGTGGCGGCCTCGGGCTACCCGGGCCGCGTGCACACGCACCGCTCCGATTCGGCCCGCGTCTGGGTGGTTTGGGGCGACAAGCTCTACTACTCCGCCACCGCCGGGTCCGCCGGCTCCTGGGTGCAGCTGGCCCAAACCGCCGGCAACATCTACGAGCTGACCGCCGACCCCACGGACCCGTCCGGCCTCCGGCTCTGGATCGGCTCGTCCGTCGGCCTTTTCCGCACGACCGACGGCCAGAACTTCACCCAAATCGCGCCCAACTCCGCGTCCAGCTCCATCACCCGCGTGCGCCTCGACCCCACCAACCCCGCCCGCATCTGGACCGTCAACGCCAAGCGCGAGTCCATCAACACGTGGGACACCGGCCTGTGGCGTCTCACCCTCTCCGCCCCCGGCGCCACCACCGGCACTTGGAGCAGCCTCGCCTCCTGGGGCAACCCGGCCTCGCCCGTCCGCTATATCGTGGACGTCGCCGTCGATCCCACCAACGGCAACCGCATCGTCGCCTCCACCAGCATGGACAACTTCACCTCCCTCACCTTCGAGACCGGCGTGTGGGTGAATGACAACAACGGCGCGTCCAACGCCTGGCGCCGCGAGGTCGCCGGACTCGGCGTCCAGCGCGTGCGCACCGTCGCCTTTCGTCCGGGCACCAGCGAGCTCGTCGCCGGCACCATGGGCGGCGGTTACTACATAGCCGACACCGACGGCGGCATCATCGACCTCAACCCCGTGCCGGACGTATTCGAACTGCCGGCCTCCTCCGCCGACGCCGAGTCCCGCCGGATTGGCTCCGGCGACGGCGGCGGCACCGTGGAAAACACCGCCGCGGGCGAGCTGTTCATCGGCAACGCCAACAACGGCGGCTCCGCCTCCTCGCCCGTTTACGCCTTCCGGCTCCCCGACCTCGGCGCGGTGTCCGCTCCCTTCACTTCGGCCACCTTTTCCGTCGCCCTCAGCACCAGCGCCTCCAACTGGACCGGCTACCGGGTGGACGTCTACGGGCTCGCCGCCCGCTCCGAGCCCACCGTGCTCGGGTCCGACGCCTTCGCCGGCGCCAACGACACCACCGGCGCCGTCAAGCTGCAGGACAACTGGGTCGACCTCGACCAGGCGACGCCCGTCCCAATCGGCGTCAGGTCGCTTTCCAACGCGGCCCTCGTCTCGTATTTGAATAACCAATACTCGGGGGGAGCCGGGGCCGGCCGATACGTCTTCCTTCGCCTAAGCCCCGACACCGGCGGCAACACCTGGAAGAATGTCCGCTTCGCCGCCTCCGAATACTCCGGCGTCCCCGATTGGCTGCCCCGCCTCGTGATCGAATGAGTCCGGCGGCCCTGGCATGGCGTGCCATGGTCCGGCCTCGCGGAGGGGCCTTTTGGCCCCGGAGACCCACAACAAGTCTCCGGGACCGTTTATTTGCATGATCCGTGGCATAAGCCCGAACCGACAAAACATGGGCAACCGGAGAGGCTTCTATCGAAATCGACCCAACTCGCCTCAGCCAGCGGAGGCCGGAGTCCCCCGGTTGCCGTACGCCGCCCGCAGGCGGACAATCTCTTCCGCACTAAGCGGCAACACCGACCCGTGCCGGAAGGGAAACGGGAAGCGGAAACCCGAGGCGGGCTCGAAGCGGCCGGAGGCGAGGTCGTGGGTCACATAGGGCTGGTAGCCGCGTTGCGCGATGTAGTGGTCGAGGATCAAGCCCCAGAGCGGGGGGCGCTCCGCCGTGGCGGGCTCGATCAGGTAGCAGGCCGGGCCTTCGTAACCGGTCAGCGTGCGCAGGGAAAAATCGGCGATCTCGCGCCAGTCGCCGTCGAGCTTGGCCGCGGTCTCGAGGCTGATTGCCTTGTGTTTCTCGTCCTTCGTGAAGCGGTAGTAGGCGCGGCCGTCGTGGACGATGGTCGTGTCAATGACGGTCGTGCCTTTGTCGATGTAGACGAAGGACGCGGAGAACCGGCGAAAATCCGGCGTGCGCGCGGCCCAGATGCGGTGGCGCGCGAAATCGTCGCGCCCGGTGGTCGAGGCCCAGAAGACAAGGTAGTCGCCCTTTTCCGCGTCGTAAACCGCCTCGGGCGCCCAGGCGCAGCCGGCATCCTCCGGGGCGACCTCGATCCGGCGCGGGGCCGACCAATGAACCAGGTCGGGCGATTCCCAGACAATGATGGCGCGGCTGCCGGCGCGGACCGCGCGGGTCCAGTCGGGATTCAGATTAATCGAGAGGTCGGTGCCGATGAGATAGAATTTTTTTCCATCGTGCGCCCGAAGCACGAAGGGATCGCGCAGCCCGCGTTCGCCGACGTGGCTGACGAGCACGGGCTCGCCGCCGTTGAGGGCCGTCCATTCGCGCCCGTTCGTGCTGAGAGCGAAATAGACCTGCTCGGTCAGGGGCGTGGCTTCACCCTTGAAGGTGGCGAAAAGGAAACCGGCAGGCGAAGACGGAGGAGACACGGGAACGAAGGCGGAAGCGGGGGCGGACATGGGGCGAGCGCGAGCAGGGATTCACCGAATCGCACTCTTTCGGGCGCGACACAACTCCGGCGTCGGGTTGTAGGCCCGTCCGGTGGCCGGGCTTTCGGCCGTGGTTCTCAAACGGTCCGGCCACCGGCCCGGCCTGCCGTGCCTCACTGGCTTTTTCAACGCGTCCGGACTGTCACGGTCGCCGGCGCGAAACCCTCGGCTTCGGCCGTCAGCAGGATCTCGCCCGCGCCGCCGACCGGACGGAGAATGGCGAGACAGCGGCCCTGCCACGTTTCGCGAAGCGGGCCCCGAAAGCTGGCGGGCTGGTTGGGCACCGCGCTGGCATGGCCGGCAAGTTCGCCGGCGCCACGGACGGTGAAACGCACCGGCACTTTCGCATCGGGCACGCGCCGGCCCTCGGCGTCGGCCACTTCGATCGCGACGTAGGCGAGGTCGTTGCGATCCGCGCGGATCTCCGCGCGGTCGGCGGCAAGCTTGAGCTGTTTCGGCGCGCCGGCGGTTTTCAGCGCGGCCTGGGCAACGACTTTTCCATCGATCAGGCCGTAGGCCCGCAGTTCGCCGGGCGCGTAGGGAACCTCGAAGGTAGCGGTGAGCTTTGTGTCGCCCGAAACGGGTTTCTCGCCGAGGATTCGGCCGTTGAGCTCGAGCCGCACCGCATCGCAGCGCGAATACACCGCGACCTTCACGGCTTTGCCTTCCTGGCCGGGCCAGTTCCAGCTTTGCGCCTGCCTGGGCCAGCCCCACCCGCTGACGATTTCCGTGAGGTCGTCGGCGATCGGGGCGTGCACGAGCAGCTCGAGCGGGCTGCGGCGCCAGATCACGTCGCGATAAAGGGACTGCGGTTTTTTGAATCCGGTCAGGTCGAGATCGCCGCACCAGGCGTTGAACCAAGGCCAGGGCATGAAGAAGGAGTTTGGCTCGTTGCTCAGGACACTGTGGCCGATGCCGGCCTCGCCGAGATAGTCCATCGCCGTCCAGACGAAGTCGCCGATCACGTAAGGATGCTTCTCGACGAGCGCCCAATAATCGTAGGCAGCCTGCGGGTAGGACTCGCTGCAATACATGACTCGCTGCGGATGACGGGCGTGGTCGCCCTCGTATTTGTCCGGGAGGTAGTTGTAGCCTGCGACGTCGAGCGGGACGAAGGCCGGATCGGAAAGGGCGTCCCAATTTTTGATCACCTTGCCCCAGTCGCTGCAGATGGCCTGGGTGACGAAGCGGGTGGCGTCGTGCGAGAGGATGATCCCGCGCAAGCGCCGGGCGGTGGCCTCGGCCTGGAACTGCTCGGGGATCTCGTTGCCGATCGACCACATGACGATCGAGGGGTGGTTGCGGTCGCGCCGCACCATCGCGGCGATGTCACGGTCGGACCATTCAGTGAAGAAGCGGTGGTAGTCCTGCTCGTTGCGCTCCTTCGAGCGGGTCCACTGGTCGAAGGCCTCGTCGATCACGAGCAGGCCGAGGCGGTCGCAGGCGTCGAGGAAGGCCGGCGAAGGCGGGTTATGGCTGGTGCGGACGGCGTTGTAGCCGTTCGCCTTGAGCAGCTCGACCTTGCGCTCCTCGGCGCGGTCGATGGCGGCGGAGCCGAGGGGACCGTTGTCGTGGTGCACGCAGCCGCCCTTGAGCTTGAGGGACTCGCCATTGAGGCGAAAACCGCGCTCGGCGTCGGCCTCGATGCTGCGAATGCCGAAGGCGGCCGAGACGGCATCCGTGGTTTTGCCGTCAACGACGAGCTCGGCCTCGGCGGCGTAAAGCGCAGGCGTGTCGGGCGACCAGAGCTTCGGCGAACGAACTTCGACGAAACGCTCCGTCGCGCGGGTCTCGCCGGGCGCGAGGAAAACGTTCCCCTCGGATTCGCCCAGCACCTGGCCGCCGGCGCCGCGGACGCGGGCGCGCACGCGGGCCTGGACGGTCGCGCCGGTGGTGTTGCGCGCCTCGACCGAGACTTTCACGAGGGCATTGTCCTTGGAAAGCTCGGGCGTGGTGACGAAAAGCCCCCAGGTCGGCACGTGCACGGCGTCGCGCACCGAGAGCCAGACGTGGCGATAGATGCCGGAGCCGGAATACCAGCGGCTGTTGCGGCCCTCGTTGCGCACCCGGACGGCGAGCACGTTTTCGCAGCCGGCCGGATTGAGGTAAGGCGTGAGGTCGAATTCGAAACTCGTGTAGCCGTGCGGGTGCTCACCCAGCCGCCGGCCGTTGAGCCAGAGCTCGGGGTTCATGTAAACGCCGTCGAAGCGCACGGAAACCTGCCGGCCGGCCCCGGGCGAGGAGAATCGTTTCCGATACCAGCCGATGCCGCCGAGGGTGTGGGCGGTGAAGTGCTCGCTCGCGCTTTCGCCGGGGGCGAAGGGGCCGACGCGGCGGGAGGCCTTGTTGGTGGAATAGATGCCGCCGTTGTTGGCACCGTCGTAGACGCGCACGGCGATCAGGTCGGTGCCATCGCCGCGGACGAACGAGGCGGGCACGCGGTAGCGGCGGTCGACGGTGTCGGCCCACTTGTAGTCAGGAGGAAAGGAGCCGGTGCCGCCGATGCGCTGGCCGTTGAAAAACACTTCGTCGACGTCGTCGATTCGCCCCATGAGCAAATCGAACTCCTTTCCCCGGCATTCCTTGGGGATCGTAACGCGACGCCGAAACCATCCGTAAACGTTGTTCGCGGTGTAGCCGGAATGGCGTTCCCAGGTGTCCGGAAGCCTCACCGCTTGCCACGCTCCCTCGTCCAGCTCGCGTTCTTTCCAGGCGGGATCGTCGCCGCGCCGGAAACGCCACTCCCCGGTGACGGCCTCGAGTTCCGGAACGGCGGCCGCGGTGGCGGGCAGATCTTCGATCGACCAGTCATGCGGCAAGTCGAGAACGCGCCAGGAGGCGTCGTCGAAGGCAGGCTGGTCGGCGCCTGGCGCGTCACCGCGCAGGAAACGCCAATCGGCATCGAAGGGCTGGTCGCGGGAAACGGCGCACACGAGGATCGCGGAGCCTTGGGCAAGCATAAGATAGAGGACGAGCTTACGGATGGCTTTGAGCATAGGGAAAATCAGAGGCCCCGGCGGAGGGAGGGAAAGACGTCGGGGCTATTGCGCCTGGAAACTCCATTGCTGGTTCGTCCCGCCGTTGGAACTCCACTGCACCACGGAGGCGCCGCTGGTCTTCGAGGCGCCGTAGACGTCGAGCAGCTTGTTGCTGTGCGCGGCCTTGATCGTGTAATAGCCGCCGGATACGGACTGGATGATCCACTTCTGATTGTCCTTCGCGGTGAAATCCCAGGCCTCGATCGCGGCGCCATCGTCGTCGGAAACGCCATACACGTCGAGATAGCGGGGGTTGCCGACATTGGTGAGGTAATACTGGTCGCCGCCGATATTCGCCACGATCCATTTTTGGTTGTTCGAGGTGGAGGAGCGGCGCTGTTCCACGTAGGAGCCGAGGGCGGTGCCGTTGACGTGCAGGGCCATGCCGCTGTTGCGATTGACGATCTTGTAGGTGCCATTGGCGATCACGGGCGCGCCGACGACGAACTTCTGCGCTGTCTCGCGGAAGAGCTCGACGCCGCCCTTCTTGCTCGAAAGCACGAGGTAGAGGAGCGTGCCGCTGGCGACGCCGGGCGTGGTGAAGGTGATGTTTTGCGTCGTGCGAGAGCCGAGCGGAACGGTGGCGTCGAAACTGCCCGAAGCGGAGAGGGTGCCGGTGGGCGAGCCTTGGCGCAGCTCCCAGGCGACCTGCACGGAGGTGCCGCCGAAGGTGTCGTTGTAAACGCGGAGGGTGCGGGTCACGGAGCTGTTGGCCGGGAGGATAGGCGTGCTGGCCGGCCAGGCGCCGGCGGAGTCGGAGCCCTGCACCACGCGCCAGTAGTCGGCATCGGCGACAAGCACAGGATGGAATCCGGTCTGCACGCGCTGGATCTGGGCGTTGCTCCAAGGATCGGGCAGGTTGTTCTCGCCGTAGAGCGGGAAAAGCGGCGTCGGATTCCAAGGCGGCGGTTCGAGCTGCATCTGGGTGGTGGTCACGCCGGGGATGACGCTGGCCCAGGCGGAGAGCAGGGTATAGGGGCGGATGTCGGAGGCGTTCTTGGCGCGCATCGCCTGGGTGGCGGTGGCGAACCAGGCAAAGCCCTGCGGGGTGTTGTCGGCATCCCAGATGAACTCGCCCTGGCCGTAGGGACGATCCGTGCGGGCGTGTACCTCGTCGGTGTAGTCGCCCCAGAGATCGCTGAAGCCGTAGTGGCGATAGACCGAGAAGTTCGAGTACTTCATGGTCTCGTAGGTCGCCCGGCCGGCGTCGATGCTGAGCGGGCGGGTGCCGTCCGCGGACATGGCGGCGTTGTAGAGATCCTGCTCGAATGCGATGGAGTCGGTGGAGCCCCAGTCGGGCTCGTTGCTGATGCTGAAGCGGACCATGGACGGGTGGTTGCGGTCGCGCGTGAGGAGCTGCTTCACGTGGTTCACCATGTTGGCGCGGCCGGCGACGAAGTCCTGCTGATCGCCGGCGCCGCGGATGCCGGTCTCGCCGATGATCATGAGGCCCTTCTCGTCGCAGACATCGAGCATGTAAGGGCTGGCGGGGATCTGGTGGATGCGCACGACGTTGTAGTTCAGGCGCTGAAAATTATCCACGGCCTTGGGCCAGCCGCTGGCGCCGGGGAGGAAGCCCGGGTGGGTGTCGAAGGCGTTACCCTTGCCGCCGGCGTAGGTGATGCCGTCGTAGTTGGCGCCCTGGAAACTGTCGCCGCGGAAGTTCACGCGGGCGCCGTTGAGGAAGTAGGCGGTGCCGCCGCCGACGGGGTCGCTCGCCTGCCTGCATTCGCGGAAGCCGAAACGCACGGAGGTGGCGTGCGAGGCGGCGCCGGAAAGCGAGAGGTTGAGATGGTGCAGCCTGGCGGCGTAGCCGGCGACGTAGGGCACGTTGGGCCACCAGTAGGAGGCGGAGCCGAGGTTCCAGGCGACGGGACCGACGGTGACCTTGGTGGTGGTGTTGGCGGCGAGGGTGACAGATTGCGAGGGGAGCGCGGGGTAGGCCCACGCCTCGCCGTTCCAAGAACCGAGGCTGCCGCCGAGGGTGACACTCTTCGAGGTGGAGGAGGCGTTGCGCAGCCAGACGTCGTAGGTGAGGCTGGCGCTGGTCACCGAGGTCTTCACGAAGACGTCCTCGATGTGGACCTGCGGGTAGACCTGGAGCTCGGCGGAGCGGAAGATGCCCTGCGGAAGAACGTTGCACCAGCTTCCGGCGCCGTTGGGCACGAGCGATCGGCCGCCGGACTTGAGAGCGTCCATGCCCTTCACGCGGACCCGGACGGTGTAGCTGTTGCCGGGGGTAACGAAACCGGTGAGATCGAAGGTCGCGGGCGTGTAGGCCTGGGTGCTGCTCGCGACGAAGGTGTTGTTGAGATAGAGGTCAGCCTGGTAGTTGACCGCGCCGAATTTGATCTTGGTCACCTGGGGCTGGCCGAGGTTGGGAATCGTGATCGTGCGCGCGTAATCGGCCTCGTCGACCTCGGTGAAGCCCTGTTTGTACCAGCCGCCACCGGGAACCTGGATGGTCGTGGCGGCGCCGGCGGGGGCGATGGGGGTGAAGTTCCAGGTGCCGGCGAGATCGACGGTCTGGCTGGGGTTGGCGCGGGCGGGGATAAACGCGGCGAGGCAGCCCCAGGCGAGCAGAGCTCGACGCCAGCGTTGGAAGTGCAAGAGCAGACCGGGGGTGACGCGACGATGCGGGAGCGGGGCAGGCCTGGGTTTCATGACGGGGTGGGGTTACGGGCGTGTCATCCTATCGCCAGGGAGTCCGGTTTGTAACCTATCACTAATGATAGTTCGGCGCCGCGGGGCGCGTGCGGTTTGACGCGGGGGACCTTTGGCCCAACGAAGTTTGCACCCCGCATGATTCGTCCCCGATCCGGTCTTCGATCCCTCCGTGTGGCGTACCGCTGGCTGGTGCTGGGGACGGCGTCCGCCTTGCCATACGTCCGCGGGGTTCCGCCCCCGCCGCCTGCAGCGGGACCGGGCGCCGCGAACGAAACGGTAACGATGCAAGGAAGCGGCGGGCTTATCGTCGAGGCCGCCCGCGTGCGCGCGCTGCGGCCGGAGGAGGCCCGCCATCCGCGACCCGTATCGATCCGCGGCGTGGTGACGACGGCCAACGCCGCTTCCTGCGTGGTGCAGGACGCGAGCGGCCCGGTCTATGCCGTGCCCTCCGGCGGGACTTGGGCAAAACAGCCGCTCGTGGGCGAGCGCTGGGAGTTCGCGGGCGTCACCGACCCGGGCGAGTTCTCCCCCATCGTGATGGCGACGCGCAGCACATGGATCGGGCAAGAGGATCTGCCGCGCCCGATCCGCCCGGCCTGGGAGCAGCTCCTCAACGGCAGCCTCGACGTGGAGCTGATCGAGCTGCGCGGGATTCTGCTGGCAGCCTCGGACCGCGAAATGACCCTGCTGCTGGCCGGCGGGGTGGCGAAGATCGTGACCCATCGGGGTTATCCGCTGCCGGAGCGGGGCCCGAAAGGAGACGGCCCGCCCGCCGCGCCCGGCGCCCTGGTCCGCGTGCGCGGCGTGTTCTTCGCCTATCGCGACCCCGCCACCCGGCAGCTTGTCCCCGCCCGCTTCCTGCTGGGCGACGCCCGGCTCGAAGTCGAGGAGACGGCGCCCGTCGATCCCTGGATGCTGCCCACGCGGCGCGCGGAGGAACTGCTCCGCTTCGACGCGGGCGCGGACGCGTTGCGCCGTTTCAAGGTGGCGGGGCAGGTGTTATATGCGCGGCCGGACGAGTATTTCCTGCACGATGGCGACAACAGCCTGCGCGTGCGCGCGAAAGGGCCGCCCATGCCGGCCCCGGGCGAGCTCGTCGAGGCCGTCGGATTTCCCCGGTTGGGCGGACCTTCGCCGAGCCTGCTCGAGGCTATCACGCGCCGGACGGGCCGCGAGGCGCTCCCGGCGCCCCGCGATCTTTCCGAGGCGGAGCTGGCGGATGAGAAACATGACGCCACGCGGGTGCGGCTGGAGGCGCGCCTGGCCGGCGTGCAGACGCGGCGCGGCGAACGCGTGCTCGAGCTGCAGGCGGGGCGTTTTCCCTTCCTGGCCCGCCTGCCGGGCGAGGCGCCGCTCACGGACCCGTTGCGCGCCGGTGCAAGCCTCCGCCTGACCGGTGTCTACGCGAGCCTCCGCGGCGACGCCGCCCGCGCCAGCTTCGACGGCTTCGAGCTTCTGCTCGGATCCCCGGCCGACATCGAGGTGCTGCGCAACGGCCCCTGGTGGACGGCGCGTCACACCGCGGCTGCGCTGGCCGCGCTGGCAGCCGGCCTGGCCGCCACGCTGGCGTGGATCACGGCCTTGCGCCGCACGGTGGCGCACCGCACCGCGCTTTTGGAAACTGAAGTGCACGAGCGCGAACGGGCCGAGCAGCGCCGGGTCCTGGAACAAGAGCGGGCGCGCGTCGCGCAGGATCTCCATGACGAACTCGGGGCGGGATTGACCCAGATCGGCCTGCTCGGATCTCTCGCCGCCCGGCCGGAGATCCCGCCGGAGCGGGCCCGGGAACAGGTCGCCGTCATCGCGGGCAAGGCGCGCGAGATGGTCGCCGCCCTCGACGAGATCGTGTGGGCGCTCAACCCGAAGCACGACACCGCCGGCTCGGTCCGCGGTTATCTCTGCGACTATGCGGAGGAGTTTCTCCGCGCCGCCGGCATCGGGTGCCGGTTCGAGGCGGACCCCGGCGGACCCGAACTCCTGCTCCAGACCCAGCAACGTCACGAGCTGTTTCTCGCCTTCAAGGAGACGCTGACGAACATCGTGAAACACGCCGCCGCAACGGAGGTCGGCGTGCAGGTCGCCGCGGCCGGCGCGGAACTGGTCGTGAGGGTGGCCGACAATGGCCGGGGGTTGCGAGCGGGACCGGCGGGGGCGACCGCGGACGGCATCTCCAACCTGCGAAGCCGCCTCGCGCGGGTCGGCGGCCGCTGCGAAATCGAGTCGCTTGCCGCCGGCGGCACCGTGGTCTCCCTGTGCCTGCCCGCGCGCGGCGGGCCCACCCCATGATCTCCGTCGCCCTGATCGAGGACAACGCCGGCTTGCGCCAGAGCCTGACGCTGTTGCTGGAACAGACGCCGGGGTTGCATTGCGCGGGCGTCTTCACCGACGCGGAGGAGGCGCTGCGCGAGCTGCCGGGGCGTGCGCCCGAGGTGGTGCTGATGGACATCCACCTGCCGGGCATGTCGGGCATTGAATGCACGCGCCGCCTGCGCGAGCTCCTGCCGACCGTGCGCGTGATTATCATCACGGTGTATCGCGACAACGAAAGCATCTTCAAGGCGCTCCGCGCGGGCGCCTTTGGCTACCTCCTCAAACGCGCCGAACCGGAGGAGATCGTCCGCGCCATCACGGACGTGCACCAGGGCGGCGCACCGATGAGCGGAGCGGTGGCGCGCAAGGTGGTGGAGGCGTTCCAGCCGGCCGCGCCGGGCGCAGGCGAGGCGGGACAACTGTCGGCACGGGAGCGCGAGGTCCTGGACCTGCTGGCGAAGGGGCAACCCGACAAAGCGATCGCCGCCACGCTGGGCGTGAGCCTGCCAACGGTGCGCTTCCACTTGAAGCACATCTACGAAAAGCTCCACGTCCGCACGCGCGTGGAAGCCGCGCTGAAGCACAGGTCCGCCGGGGCGCCGGGTTTGTGAGCCGGGTTCGAAAACGGGTCGCGGACGCTCCCCGCTACACCTAAAAGACGGGACGTTTTTCTCAGCTCTCGATCAAAACCCGGAAAAAACGCCGCGCGCCATCCAGCGAAGCGATGAAACCGAGATCTCCGCCCGTGCCTTCCCAGGGACCCTGGCCGGAAACCGCCTGCCAGTCGCCGGAGACGAGATCGTCGCAAAACTGGAGGGTATAAAAATGCCCGGGCACCGATTCGGCCACGGTGACCACGATCTGCCCATGCCCGGCATCATCAGCCTCGAGCGCGATGCGCGGCGCGGATTTTTCCCGTTCGCTCACCGGTGGCGCCACGGGCGTCGCGGTCACCGAGGCGGAGAATAACCCCGCGCCGCTCTCGTCGGCCGGCGTGATGCGGTAGAGGTAGGCGACCCCGTTGAGGAGCGGGGCGTCGATGAAACTGGTCTGCCCGGCGCCGACCCGAAAGAGCGTCTCGGCCCCGCCATCCGCCCTCCGCACGATCAGATAGGCGGTGGCTCCGCTCACCGGCGTCCATTGTAGCATCGCCTGCTTGTTGCCCGCGGTGGCGGTCGCGCCCGCCGGGGCGAAGGGTGAGGCGGGGACCAGGCGGATGTCGTCGAGGAAGGCGGTGTTGTCGCCGCCGTTGGCATTGGTGCCGACGAAGGCGAGCGTATGGGTGGCCGCGGTGGCGGTGAAACTCGCGGCGTAGCCGGTGTAGGCGACCGCGCTGGCGCCGGGCTTGAAGGAGGCGATCGTCGCACCGTCGAGCGTGACGTTCCAGGTCTGGCCGCCGTTCACATAGGTGGCGCGCTGGGCCGAGGAGAAGAGCAGGTGGTAACGCATGCCCGGCACGAGGCCCGAAATGCTCTGCGCGGCCGACGAGACGCCCTGCAGAAAGGCCACCTGCACGCCTTCGGGCGCGACGGGATTGGCGGAGGTGAAAAGGCTCGCGTTGCGCGCCAGGCCGGAGCCGTTGTTGCCCGACTGCGCGCTGAAGCTCCAGGCCGCGCCGGCGGGATTGTAGGCGAAAGCCGCGGTGGCCGGCGCCTCGAAACCGGCATTCGGCACTGCGACCGGCGCGGCGCGAACGAGGCGCACCTCGTCGAGGAAAACGGTGTTGTCGCCCCCGCGGGTGTTCGTGCCGACGAAGGCCAGCGTGTGGGCGCTCGCGGTCGCCATGAAGGTGGCGGTGTAGGTCACGAACCCGGTCGCAGCCTGGCCGGGGGCACAGGTGGCGATGGTGTTGCCGTCAAGCGTGACTTTCCAGGTCTGGCCGCCGGCGTTCCAGGTGGAGCCGGAGGCGCGCTGCGCCGCCGCGAAGAGCAGGTGATAGGTGACGCCGGGCGAGAGACCGGAAAGCGTCTGCGCGATGCTCCCGGTGCCTTGGAGGAAGGCGAGCTGCCGGCCCTCCGGGGCGCCCGCGCTGCCGGAGGTAAAGAGGCTGCCGTCGGCGCTGAGGCCGGAGCCGTTGTTGCCCGATTGCGCGCTGAAGGACCAGCCCGCGCCCGAGGGGGCATAAACGTAGGCGACGGTCGCCGGGGTTTCGAAACCGGCATTCTGGATAAGCGCCGGCGTGGCGGAGACCTCCGCGGACACGCGGGTCTCGCCGGCGGCGTTGTGCGAGGAAACGACGTAGTAATAGGTGGCACCGTCGGCCACGTTGGTATCGGTGAAGGCGGTCGCTCCGAGATTCTGCGCAATCGTCTGGTAAGGGCCTCCGGGCGCGGTGGAGCGGCGGACTTCGTAAACGGTCGCGCCGAGCGCGACGGACCAGCTCAGCGCCACCTGGCCGGCGCCGGGGACGGCCTTGAGACCGGCCGGAGCCTCCAGGCCCGGCGTCCAGGTGAACACATAGGCGCCGGAGCCGACCGCATACAACGCGGCTCCGTCCTCCGTGCCCAGGAACCGCACGCCGGGCGCCGTGGCGACGGGAACCACGCCCTCGCTGACCCCGACGCCGTCGCAGCCAGGCAGGTGCACGATGGCCGAAGTGTTGACCGGAATTTCGACCGCGAGCCGGGCCGTGCCGGGGGAAACGCTCCACTCCGCCGCGAGCGGCCCGAAGGCGGTTTCCTGGGTGCAACGCGCCTGGGCGAGGCCGCCGAAGGCGAGAAGCGGCGCGATGCGCACGGCCTTGTAGCCGGGCTCGAGGGCCTGCAGGCCGCCGAGCTTGGCGAACATCCAGTCGCCGACCGCGCCGTAGGCGTAGTGGTTGAAGGAATTCATGTCCACGGGGCCGAAGTCGCCGCCCGGCTGGATCGAGTTCCAACGTTCCCACATCGTGGTCGCGCCCATGGTGATCGGAAACCCCCACGAGGGGTAGTCCTCGTTGAGCAGGAGACGCATGGCCAGGTCGTCGCGGCCGATCTTCGAGAGCGCGGGCAGGAGCCAGGGCGTGCCGAGGAAGCCGGTCTTGAGGTGATAGTTGTCGGCCGCGAGCTTTCCGAGGAACTTCGCCGCGGTCTGCGCGCGCTGGGCCGGGTCGGCGATCATGTCCGTGCCGAGGGCCAGCGCATAAGCGGTCTGCGTGCCGGTGTAAATCGAGCCGTCCGCGCTCCGGTAGGCGGCGACGAAAGCGGCGCGGATCTGCGGGACCAGCGCCGACCATTCTGCGGCCCTGGCGGTCTCGCCCAGCGCGGCGGCCATCTCGGCCATCATGCGGGTGTTCTCGGCAAAATAGACGGTGGCGATGACCTTGTGCTCCTCGAGACGGTTCACGCTTTCGAGGGTCAGCCAGTCGCCGGAAAACCAGGAGCTTCGACCCTGCTCGAGGAGATCGCCGTCGCCGGTGGCGCTGGCGTGGACGAAGGCATGGAAGCGCTTCATCGCCTCCCAGTTCTCGCGGAGGATGCGCTCGTCGCCGGTGGCTCGCCAAACCGCGTAAGGCACGGTGACGAAAGCGTCGGACCAGCCCACGCCGGTCGCATCGAACTCGGTGCGCGGCTGCGGCACGACGGCGGGGATGTTGCCGTTGCTCCGCTGCGTGTCGCGGACGTCGGTCATCCATTTGGAGAGGAAGGCGCGGGTGTCCTTGTAACGCGCGGCGGCGGGCGCGAAGACACTGATGTCGCCGGTCCAGCCGAGGCGTTCGTCGCGCGCGGGGGTGTCGGTCGGGATGGAGAGGAAGTTGCCGCGCTGGCCCCAGCGAATGTTGCTCACGAGCTGGTTCAGCATCGCGTGCGAGGTCCGGAGGTCGCCGTCGCCAGGCAGGTCGGAGCCGAGGACCACGCCCTGCACCTCGGCGGCAGCCGGGGGGATGGTCGTGCCGGTGATCTCGATGTAACGGAAGCCGTGCTGGGTGAAGGTGGGCTGGTAGGTGACGATCCCGTCGGCGGCGAAGATGTAACGGTCGGTGGCTTTCGCGGTGCGGAGGTTGTCCGTGTAGATCTGCCCCGTCTTCGCGCCGGTACGGTAGAGTTCTTCGGCATGGCGCAGGGTGACGGTCTGCCCCCGCGTGCCGCCCAACACGACGCGCGGGACGCCGACCATGTTCTGGCCGAGGTCATAGATCCAGGTCCCGGGCAGGATCTCGGTGCGGCTCTTCGCCGTCAGCACCGTGAGCGCGCGGACGGGCTCGTCGGGCTGCGGGACGAGGCAGGCGGAAACGTTGGTTGCGATCGCGACGGCGCGCCAGCGTGAGGCGTCGAAACCGGGGGCGTTCCAGCCAGGTTGTTCGAGGTACGCGTTGTAGGTTTCGCCGTCCTGGTTGTCGCCCTGGACGAAGGGGCCGTCGCCTGCCTTCCATCCCGGGCCGGTCGCGAACCACTCCACGGAACCGTCGGTGTAGGCGATCCTGATCTTCGCGACGAAAGCGGGCTCGGTGCCGTAGACCCGGGTCCAGTTGAGGCCGACCTTGCCGCGAAACCAGCCGTCGGCGAGCGCCGCGCCGACGACGTTCACGCCGGGCTGCACGAACGAAGTGATGTCGTAGGTCTGGTGCTGGATGCGCTTGTTGTAGTCGGTCCAGCCGGGGGCGAGGAACTGGTCGCCGGCCTTGTGGCCGTTGACCGAGGCTTCGTAGAGGCCCTGCGCCGAGGCGTAGAGGCGCGCGGAGGCGATGCCGGCGCGGGCGGTGAACTCCCCGCGGAGCAGCGGCAGCGAGGGCGGAAAATTGCCGAACACGGCGTCGGTGGTGCCGGAAACCCGGAGAGCGCCATCGACGACAACCCCGCCGCCAAAGCCGTTTTCGCCGCGGGAAAAATCGGGGGCGGCCAGGATGGCGCCGGCCTGGCCGACAACCTCGACCCGGTGGACCAGGCCCGCCTCGGCGGCGTTGGTGCGGAAGCCGATAAAGCCGCTCGGCAGCGCGATGCCCGAACGCGTGTCAATCGCGATGCCGTCGAGCCGGGTGACGATCGTGGTGCCGGTGACGTCGAAGCGGAGCGTGTGCCGCGAACCCTTGAGTGCAGCGTTCGTGAAGCCGAAGGGCGAGAGATCGACGGTCGCGAGCACCGAGTAGGCTCCATTGCTCCGGCGGTGGGGTTTGAAAACCGGGGTGGCGCCGGTGAGGTTCACCTGGAACAGATAGGCGTTCCGGGCGTCGGCGGAGCTGCGCAGGAACACGCCGAAAGCCTCGTTCTGGAGCGTGAATTCAACCGTGGCGGTGTAATCGGTCCAGGTGGCGATATCCGGGCTGGCGGTGGGGCGGACGAGCCACTCCGCGCCGGCCCAGTCCGATGCGGTGAGAAGGCCGGTTTCGAACCAAGCCGCTTCGCTCCACTCGCTCGCGCGATTCGCCTGATCCCAGATCCGCACCTGCCAGTGGTAGCGCGTCGCCGGAGCCAGCGCGACCGACGCGGGCAGCACGATGTCGACCTGCCGCGCCGACTCGGTCCGCTCGGAATCCCACAGGTCGGCGAGGCCGGCGCTCGTGCCGACACGAAGCTGGTAGGCCTGCTGGGTCACGCCGCGCTCCGCGGAGGTCGCGGTCCAGCCGAATGAGATGTTTTGCGCCGCGACGCCCAGAGGATTGGTCCGACCGTTGGTCGTGAGCTTCGCGAGGGCGGGGGCGCCGCCGGTTTCGGCGCCAGGCGCGGCCGGGGACAACGCCACAAAGGACATGAGGAAACAGAAAAGGAGGGCGGCGCGGCAGGGAAACGGGGTCATGAGGGGAAAAATGAAAAGGCCGGGAGGCCTGGGCGGTGTCTTCGAAATACCTCAGACCGTCGAGCCCTGCGGGTGAGGGTAAACGCCGCTGGGCCGGCGTTGTCCTCGGTGGCATGGGCCTCCGGCCCACCTCTACCTAGGCCGCCTTGGCCGAGCCGCGTTTACCTCTCACGCCGGCCTGATCTATTTCGAAGACACCGCCTCGTGAGGCCTCCCGGACCGGGTTGCGGCGGGGAACGGAGCCGGGTCAGCGGCGCGGGCGGCGCCGGGAAACGGCGGCCAGCATCATGACGCCGCCGGCCGCCAGGGCAAAGCTGGAGGGCTCGGGCACGGCGGTGACGGTGGAGATCTGCAGGTCGTCGAACTGGCTGATGCTGAACCCGCTGCCGCCTCCGAGCGCCTGGAGCGTCACGTAGTTGTTGGTGTAGCCGCCGGTCTTGGTGAAGGTGTAGACGAGCGAGCCGTCGGCGTGGACGCTGATCTGGGCGTCGCCGCTGCCATCCCAGGGATTGCCGTCGTCCAGGCCGCTGACCCGCAACTCGATGGTGTGCGTCAGGATGGTCGTCGGCGTGGAACTGTAGGTGCCGGTCGAGACGTTCGTGGCGCCGTCGAAGGCCTGGTAGCCGCCATTGTCGCGGAACAGGATCCCAAAGTGGGCGGCGGAGGAAATGAGGCCCTGCCCGCGCGCGCCCGAGCCGGAGCTGCCGAAGCTGGCGTTGTCGGCGGCGCCGAGGGTGATCGCGCCCCAGTCGGCGCTGGTTCCGGCCGCGCCGGTCACCGGGTTGAGGGTAAAGGAGATGGAAAGGTAACCGCCGACGCCCGGATCGGCGGCGAAATCGTGTTCGGGCGAGATGCTGCCGATCGTGTTGGCGGCGTTGCCGCCGACCAGCCAGAGCGTGCCAGGGCCGGAGGCGTTGCCGATCTGGGTCTTGAAGCCGTTGCTGCCCTCGTTGGCGAAGGTGCCGGTAAGGGCGGCCGCGATCGAGCCGTTGCCCTGCCGGTATTGCAGGTTGCCGAGCGTGCCGGACTGGCGGCCGGCGGTGTATTGGGCATTCACGTCGTCACTCTGCGCCGAGGTGGTGAAAGTGTCGGAGAAGAGGACGGTGGTGACCTGGGCTCGGGCCGGGAGGACGAGCGCGGCGAGAAGCGCGGCGAAGCGAAGCGGGACATTCATGGGTGATTTCAGGGTGGGAGCAGCCGAGAATATCCTCCCGCGCGGAGGGCGGCAATGGAACCGAATGGTCCCATGCCTGGCGCACTTGCCTCGGCGCCCCGACGCTGGAAACCTCCCGCCTCCGGAGTCGGTTTTCCCGGCTCCTGACGACCTCTCCGGTGATCGCACGGTTTATCGCCTTCCTCCTTTCCCTCGCCGCGGCGCGGGGCGCCATCGAATCGGTGAACGAGATCCCTCTCGCCGAGGATTGCGTGCTGCGGACCTGGGAGGTCGCGGACGGCCTGCGCGACAACCATATCTCCAGCATCGCCCGCGGTCCGGACGGTTATCTCTGGGTGACCAACTTCAGCGGGCTTTTCCGCTTCGACGGCGTCCGCTTCGTCCAAATGGACCAGGCCGCCCTGCCCGGCCTGCCGACCCCCTGGGTCGCGCCGGTGTTTTCCGCGCGGGACGGCTCGCTCTGGCTCGGCCTGGAACGCGGGGGCGTCGCCCGCTGGCGTAGGGAAAAAATCGATACTCTGGTTCCAATCCGGCCGCGCCCGACGACGGAGATCTGGCCCTGGTCCTTCGCGGAGGATGGCGCCGGCGGGATTTGGTGGGGAACGGGTAACGAGTCGCGCGTGTCGCGATTCGCCGGGGGCCGGGCGCGCACCTTCTCGATCCCGGAAGGGATTCCCGAGGGCGGAAGGACGACGGTCGGGGTGGCGTCGGACGGGAAGGTGTGGGCGGCCACGTCCAGGGGATGCGCAGTCTTCGACGGCGAACGCTTTCAGGAAATCGATCCCGGCGCAGGCGGTGCGATCCGCCTGATACTGGCCCCGGCCGGGAAGGGCGGCATGTGGGCGATCCGCGGCGGAAAGCTGCTTCGTTACGACTCCGTCGGAGCCCGCCTGGAAACGATCGCTCCGCCTTGGTTGCGCGAGATCGAGCAAGTGAACGCGTTGCTCGAGGATCGGAGCGGCGCGCTTTGGATCGGCACGCGAGATTTCGGTCTCCTGCGCTTCCGCGGCGGCAACTTCGAGCGCGTGCCCACCTCGTTCGGCGACATCTCCTTCCTGACGGAGGACCAGGAGGGGCACCTTTGGGCCGGCACCTGGGGCGGAGGCCTGAACCGCCTGTCCCCGCGGCACTTTTTTCTCCGGCAAACCCAACCGGAGCGTCCGCACGATGCGCTGCGCTCGCTGTGCGAAGACGCGAACGGCAGGCTGTGGGCCGTCGGTCGCGGCGCAAAACCGGTCCGTGTTTCAGATTCCGAGGGGCAGGCCTTTTCCCCGGCACCCGGCTGGCCCGCCGAACGACGGCCGACCGTGGTGTGCGCCGGCCCGGAAGGCGATGTCTGGCTGGGAGCCTCGGACGGGGTGGCACGGTGGCGCGATGGACAGTGGCATCGCACCTCCCTGACGGAACCGGTGGCCGCGCTCTTCACCGCCCGGGATGGCGCGCTCTGGGTCGCGACGGAAGCGGCCGGGCTCTTTCGCCACCGCGACGGACAGACCACGGCGGTGGAGGGCCCGCGCCAGCCGCGCTCCCTCGCGGAAGACGCACAAGGGCGGCTGTGGGTAGGCGATCAACGCGGCGACCTGTATTTCCGGAAGAATGACCACTTTTCGGCCGTCGCCCTGCCGCGGGCGGGAGGGGACGAGACGGTGCGTTTCCTGGTGTCGGACGGAAGGGACACGATGTGGATCGGCACCTTGCTCGGCGGCCTCTTCCGCTGGAAAGACGGCCAGGTCGTTCGGGTGCCGGCCCCGTCCGGAGACTCGCTCGCGGAGGTGCGGTCCCTGCTCATCGAGCCCGAAACGCGCGTTGCCGGGCAGGAGCGTGCCGAAGGATCCGCGCGCGATGTCTTCTGGATCGGCACCGCGACGGGCTTGCTGCGGATCACGCGCGAGGATCTCGAGGGTTTCCTCGACGGCCGGCGCGTCGGCCTGAATCTGGCGTCCTGCGGCAGCAACGAAGGTCTGCCGACGCTGGAATTCGCCGTGGCGAACGCCGCGGTGCGGACGAAGGACGGACGTCTGTGTTTCGCGACCAACCGCGGCCTGCTCGAAATCCAGCCGGGCGCGTGGTCGGAAAAACCGGTCGGAGCGCGTGTCCTGGTCGAGGAAGGGCGCGTGGCTTCCTTCGCGTTTTCCCCGGGCCCCTTCCCCGCCCAGCTGCCACCCCGCCCCGACGCGATTCGCCTCCGCTACACGCTGCCGGAGCTCGGCGTGCCGGAACGGGTGCGTTTTCGTTACCGGCTGGGCGATGGGACCGGCGAAGGCCCCTGGATCGATGCTGGCCCCCAGCGCGAGGCGACGATCGTGCGCCCGGAACCGGGCCGCTATCGGTTCGAGGTAACCGCCGCGGTCGATGAGGGTCCGTGGCTTTCGCCGTCGGCGGTCCTGGAATTCGCGGTCGGTCCAGCGTGGTGGCAGACCGGACTTTTTCGCGGCGCCGCCGCGCTGGCCTTCGCGGGAACCCTCGTGGCCGCCGCCAGGGGGATCGTCATGCGGCGCATGCGGGCGAAAATCCGCCGGCTCGAACAGGAACGGGCGGTGGAACGCGAGCGCGCCCGCATCGCCCGCGACATGCATGACGAACTTGGCGCCAACCTAACGCTCATCGCCGCCATGGCGCGTTTCTCCGCGTCCGAACCGGGCGGGGAAGCTCGGCAGCTCGGCGAAATCGAAAACACCGCGCGTCAGACAGTGGAGTCGATGGACGAGATCGTCTGGGCCGTGAACCCGCGCAACGACACCCTGGCCGGCACGGTCGAATACATCGGCAAGTTCGCGACCGGCTTCCTCTCCCGTGCCGGCGTGGAAATCGAGGTCCTTTTACCGGAAGTCGTTTCCCATCGACCGGTTTCCGCCGAGTTGCGGCACCAGCTCTTCCTCGCGGTCAAAGAGAGCCTGGGTAACGTCGTGAAACACTCGGGCGCGACGAACGTGCGCCTGGATATCCAGGTGCGTGCCGAGCGGCTGGAGATCGCGGTAGCGGATAACGGACGAGGCCTGGTCCCGGGCACTCCGGATCCCTTCTCCAACGGGCTGGACAACATGCAGGCACGCATGGCGGGCATCGGCGGAAGCTGCCGCGTCGAAAGCCGCGCCGGCACGGGTTGCCGCGTCGTATTCGAGCTGCCCCTGCGCAATGAAGCGCAGCCGGGGAATTCTGCTTGAGCGCGGCGGCGGATAGACGCACCCCTCCGCCCATGAGTCCCTCCGGCGACCAACGCAGCACCCCCATCCGGCTCTGCCTCGTGGAGGATCACGAGGGCACGCGTGAGTTCCTGCTCAAGCTGCTGCGGCGCGAAGAGGGCATCGTATGCCTCGGCGCTTTCGGCGATGGCAGGAAGGCCCTGGCGGAGATTCCGCGGCTCCGGCCCGACGTCGTGCTCATGGACCTGCACCTGCCCGGACTGGGCGGCATCGAGTGTGTACGCACCCTCAAGCGGGATCATCCGCAGATCGAATTCGTCGTGCTGACCACCTACGACGACACCGATCTGATTTTCGACGCGTTGCGTGCCGGGGCCTCGGGGTATCTGTTGAAGCGGGCGGCCGCCGGGGAGTTGGTGGAGGCCATCGACGAGGTCAGCCGCGGCGGTTCGCCGATGTCGATGGAGATCGCGCGACGGGTGGTGTCGCATTTTCACCAGATACGCCAGCCGGCTCTGGACGAGGAGAACCTCAGCAACCGGGAACGGGAAATCCTCGCGCTCCTGTCCAAGGGGCTGACCTACAAGCTCATCGCCGAACGGCTCGGCCTGAGCCCTTACACGGTCCACAACCGCCTGCACGGGATCTACAAGAAATTGCAGGTCCAGTCGCGCACGGAAGCGGTGGCGAAATACCTGAAGAGCTGAGCCGGGCCGTCGTCGTTTCGCGGGCGCGATTTCATTCTGATTTCATCGTCGCTTCATGCTCCGTTCATGCCCGCCGGGCAGGCTGCGGGTCATGAACTCGCCCTTCCTTCGCCGCCATTCCACGGTCCTTAAACTCCTCGGCATCCTGCTGCTCGTTGCCCTTCTGCAGATCCCGCTCTTGTCCGTCAACGGCCTCCTCCACGAACGCGCCGCGCGCCGCGACACCGCGATCGCCGAGATCACCGATACCTGGGGCCGCTCGCAGCGAATCACCGGCCCCTTCCTCGTCGTTCCTTACCGCAGCGTCGCCACCGCCGTCCGGGAGACCCTCGTCAACGGACGGGTCATCCAAACCACCGAGGAGCGTCCCGCGGAAAAGCTAGCCGTCTTTCTCCCCGAGGCCCTCGTCGTCGACGGGCAGCTGGATCCCGAACGCCGCCACCGCGGCATCTACGAGGCGGTCGTCTACACCGCGCGGCTCCGGCTTAGCGGCCGTTTCGCCGCGCCCGATCTCACCGCCCTCGGCGTCTCCGCCGGCGATTTCCTCTGGGATCGCGCCTACCTGGCGCTCGGCGTGGACGACCTGCGCGGAGCGCGCGAGGCGCTCTCCGTTACTTGGAACGGCCAGTCCCGCCCCTTCGTGCCCGGCGCGCGCCATCCTCTGCTCGAGAACGGCGTCCATGCTCCGCTCCCTCCGCTCTCCGCCGCTGAGGCCCCGGGGGAGTTTTCCCTCGAGCTCGCGCTCAACGGCAGCGGCCTGCTCGCCTTCACTCCGGCCGGCCGCCAGACCGACGTTATCCTGAAATCCACCTGGGCCGATCCGGGCTTTACCGGCGGCCTCCTGCCCTCGGAACGGAAACTCGGCCCGGAGGGTTTCGAGGCCGCGTGGCACGTCTCGTACTATGGCCGCGACTACGGCCAGCAATGGGCAAGCGACGCCGGCCCGTCGCGCGAAACCCTCGCCCGCTCCGCCTTCGGCGTCGAACTCGTCGACGTGGTGGACACTTACCGCATCGTCGAGCGCGCCGCCAAATACGGCCTGCTTTTCATCGTCCTGATTTTCACCGCGTTCTTCCTCTTCGAGGTCCTCGCCGCCCTGCGGCTGCACGTTCTGCACTACTCCCTGGTTGGCGCCGCCCTCGTTCTCTTCTACCTCGGCCTGCTTTCGCTCTCCGAGTTCATCCCCTTCGCCGCCGCCTACCTCTCCGCCGCCCTCGCTTCCACCCTGCTCATCGCGCTCTACAGCGTCAGCATCCTGCGGGGCGGACGGCGCGCCCTCGTCATCGCCGCCGCACTCGGCGGCATCTATGGATTCCTCTTTTTCGTCCTCCAGATGCAGGACCAGTCCCTGCTCGCCGGCACCGCAGCGCTCTTCGCCGTCCTCGGCCTCGTGATGTTCACCACCCGCAAGCTGGACTGGGGACAAAACGCCGGCGCTACCTCCTCCGAGCCCCCGCCCCTGCCCACCGAATAAGGTCGGGGGCCTGCTTTAACTTCAGCCACGGGCGCCTTGCCCGTGGCTTTTTCGTTTTACCCCCGGACCATCGGTCTCCTTCGCCGCGGCTCAGGTTCCGATTTCATGCCGACTTCATCTCCGCTTCATACCCGCTTCATCCGCGGGGCGCATCCTCGGCGGCATGGAAACCTTCCCGCATCCCCATCTCCTCCCCCGCCTCCTTCGCGCTCTCGGAGACTGCCTGCCCGGACCGGCCCGTGCCCTCCGGCTGGCCCGGCTCCTTATCCCGATCTCGCTTTGTCTCGGCCTGCTCGCCCCGCTTGTCCTCCCGGCGCAAACCGCCGACGTGCCCGACGATCGCACCCCTTCGCCGTATTTCTGGGTGAAAACCGCCGTCTCCGAGACCGAAACCGGCCAGGCGCCCGACCCGCTCCCACTCAAGTCCACCCGCGTCGAGGCCACCCTCGCCGGCGTCATCGCCGAAGTGCAGGTTACCCAGACCTACGCCAATACCGGCGCGGTTCCGCTCGAGGCGGTTTATGTCTTTCCCGGCTCCACCCGCGCCGCCGTGCACGGGCTCACGCTCACCGTCGGCGATCGCCGCATCGAGGCGGCCATCCGGGAGCGCGGCGCCGCCCGCCAGGCCTACGAGACGGCCAAATCCGAGGGCCGCACCGCCTCCTTGCTCGAACAGCAGCGTCCCAACGTCTTCCAGATGGCCGTGGCCAACATCCTCCCGGGCGACCTTGTCCAGGTCGAGTTGCGCTACACCGAACTGCTCTCCCCCGTGGAAGGCGTCTACACCTTCGTTTATCCCGGCGTCGTGGGCCCACGCTATTCCCGGGCTCCCGCTCCGGGGGCAGGCGCGGGCGACAGCGCCTGGGTGCAGAACCCGTATTTCCCCCAGGGCACGGTCGATCCCGCCGGTTTCGACCTCGCCGTGCGCCTCGCCGCCGGCGTGCCCATCCAGGACATGGCCTGCCCGACCCACGCCACCCGTATCCAATATTCCACCACGACCGATGCCCGCGTCACGCTGGCCCCCGGCGAGCCCAATCCTGGCGACCGCGACTTCCTCCTCCGCTATCGTCTCGCCGGCCCCGCGCTCGCCGCCGGTCTCCTCCTCTCCGAAGGCGAAGGGGAAAACTTCTTCCTCGCCATGATCCAGCCGCCCGAGCGCCCCGCCCCGGCCGAGCTGCCCCCGCGCGATCATGTCTTCGTCCTCGACGTCTCCGGTTCGATGAACGGCTTCCCGCTCGACGTCGCCCGCGGCCTGCTTCGCGACCTGCTCGCCGCGCCGCGCCCAGGAGATACCTTCAACCTGCTGCTCTTCGCGGGCGACAACCGCGCTCTCTCCGAAACCTCCCTCCCCGCGACGCCCGCCAATCTCGCCCGCGCCCTCGCCTTTCTCGATGCCAACGCCGCCGGTGGCGGCACCGAGCTCCTCCCCGCCCTCCGCCGCGCCCTCGATCTCCCCCGCCCCGCCGAGAACACGGCGCGCGTGATCTCCGTCATCACCGACGGCTACGTGACCGTCGAATCCGAGGCCTATACCCTGGTGCGCCAAAATCTGCAGCGCGGCAACGTCTTCGCCTTCGGCATCGGGGCCAGCGTGAACCGCGAGTTGATCGAGGGTCTCGCCCGCGCCGGCCGCGGCGAGCCGTTCGTCGTCACCGACGCGGAAAGCGCCGCCGCCGCCGCCGCGCGGTTCCGCGATTACGTCGCCTCGCCCATCCTCACCGGCATCACCGTGAGCATCGAGGGTTTCGAGGCCTACGAGGTCGAGCCCGTCTCCCTTCCTGATGTCTTCGCCCGGCGTCCCATGATTTTTTTCGGCAAATGGCGCGGGCCCCGCGCCGGCGCCATCACGCTCTCCGGCCGCACCGGCGCCGCTCCCTTTCAAACCACAATTCTGCCCGCCGCCGCGGCTCCGCTCACCGGCACCTCCGCGCTCTCCCACCTCTGGGCCCGCCATCGCATCGCCGACCTCGAGGATGAACTGGCCCTGCGTCCCGGCGACGAGGCACTTAAGGCCGCCATCACCCACCTCGGCCTCGAACACCGGCTGCTCACCCGCTTCACCTCCTTCGTCGCGATCGATACCGAAATCCGCCGCGCCACGCCCGGACTCGAGACGGTCAGGCAGCCCCTTCCGCTTCCGCAGGGTGTCACGAACCAGGCGGTCGGCGGCGGAACTCCTATTGTCCCCGAACCGTCGACCTACGGGCTGATCGTCACGGCCAGCGCCCTGCTCCTCGCCGCGTTCCGCCGCCGCTTCCGCCGCTGATCGATGCGAGCCCTGCTCCACACCGTCCGCCGCGCGGGCCCGTTTGCCGGCACCCGCGCGGTAGCCGTTTTGCTCCTGCTCCTGGCCGGCTGGCCTGTGCTCCGCTGGTACGTTCTGCGGCTTGACGACGGATCCGACGAGCCCGCCGGCCTGCTCGCCCTCGCCGCCGCCCTTGCCCTCGCCCCCTGGCGCACCTGGCGCGATCCGCTACCGTCCCGTGACCATGCCGCGCTCGCCCTCGGCCTGCTGGTTTACTGCGTGGCCTTTCCCTTCGTGCCGCCGCTCGCCCGCGCCCTGCTCTTCGTCTCCCTGCTCGGTCTCGCCGCCGCGCCGCGCGGATTTGCGTTCGCCTGGTGGACCTTGCTCGCGCTCTCCCTCCCCTTCGTCGCCACGCTCCAGTTTTATCTCGGCTATCCGTTGCGTGCGTTTACCGCCCGGCTCTGCGCCCCGCTGCTTTCCCTCGGCGGTCCGCCGGTGGCCGCCCAGGGCGCCACGCTGCTCCAGGCCGGGGAACGGGTCGTCATCGACGCCCCCTGCAGCGGCCTGCACATGCTCTGGACCGGCCTCCTCTGCGCCGCTGTCGCCGCCTGCCTGCACCGCCTCGGCGCCCGCGCCGCCTTCGGGCTTTTCCGCCGGACCGCTTTCCTCCTCTTCGTCGCCAATCTCCTGCGGGCCGCCGTGCTGTTCCAACTCGAGACCAACCGCTGGCCCAATCCCTCCTGGGCGCACGAAACCGTCGGCCTCGCCCTGTTCGCCGCAGCGCTTGCCGCCGTCCTGACCCTCGCCGCGCGCCAAACGCCCGCCGCCTGATGAAAGCCCTCGCCGCCTTCCTCGCGCTCGCCGTCCTCGCCGCCACGGCCCCGCTCTGGCCGCAGATTCGCCCCGCCCCGGCGGACGGCCCCGCGTCCGGGCCGGCCTCCACCGGCTGGCCGGCCGCGCCGATCGCCGCCGACTGGACACCGCTTCCGCTCGGTCCGCGCGAGGCCCGCTTCGCCCGCGATTTCCCCGGTCGCGTCGGCGTATTCGCCACCCCGGATGGACGCGTGGTCATCGTTCGCCAGGTCTTCCGGCCTACCCGCCGGCTCCATCCCGCCTCCGACTGCCTGCGGGCGCTCGGCTACGCGATCGCGCCCGGCCCGCTTCAGCGCGACGCCGACACCAGCGAGTGGAGCACCCTGGTCGCCACCCGGGTCGGAGAACGGCTCCGGGTGCGGGAACGCCTGCTCGGCACCGACGGCCGCCGCTGGACCGATGCCTCCGCCTGGTACTGGTCCTCGGCTTTCGGCCGGGCTGCCGGCCCCTGGTGGGCGGTGACCGAGCTCGCTCCGGCGTCCGACGCGTGCTTCGCACGGTGAGCCCACCAGTGCGCACACGTCCCGTCGGGCTCGAAGGGAATTTTCCTGTTTCTCGTAATAGACTCCGGTGCTTGGGTGTGACTTTTCGCCCTGCCCTTTCCACGACCCTTTTTCCGTCCGCACCGTCCCTCTCCTTCCCGTGCCCCCCTTCGCCTCGCGCCTCCTCTTATCCGCCGCGCCTCTCGCTTCCGCCTTCGCCGCCGCCCCCGAGCCGCCAGCCACGCCGCTGCCGCCCCTCGTCGTCACCGCCACACGCGTCGCGCAGGATCCCGTTACCCTGCCGCTTTCCGTCGATGTCTTTACCGCCGCGGACTTGCGCGACACCCCCGCACTCACGCTCGACGACACCCTGCGCGGCTCCGCTGCCTTCTCGCTTTTCCGCCGCACCGGCTCGCTCACCGCCAATCCCACCGCGCAGGGGGTCTCGCTCCGCGGTATCGGCCCGAGCGGCGCCAGCCGCGCTCTCGTACTGCTCGACGGCGTGCCGGTGAACGATCCCTTCGGCGGCTGGGTCGCCTGGACCAAACTCCCCGCCGCCTCGCTCGAACGCGTCGAGATCGTGCGCGGCGGCGGCTCTCCCGCCTGGGGCAGCTCCTCCCTCGGCGGTGTCGTCCACCTCCTATCCCAGCCTCTCCTCGCCGATTCCTCCGCAGGCGACAATGTCACCCATTTGGTGACAAATCCGCCTCCGAAAACAGCCTCGGAACCCGCCGGGAATGTCACCCAATGGGTGACAAAACGCGCGGAGGACACCACCGGGCAAGTGTCGGCGACTCTCGGCGATTTTCGCACCCGCGGCGCCGAGGCTTCCGCCACCGTCGCAGGCTCCGGCGGGCGTGACGCCTTCCGCCTCGATGCCGCTGCCTTTGCGACCGATGGCGTGCATCTCGTACGCGATCCGGGCCCCATCGACCGGCCGGCCGATTCCGAACACCGGCGCGCCCAACTGGCCTGGGCCCACCGCCTTGCGCCGGCCGCCACGCTCACCACTACGGTCCGCGCCTGGGAGGAAGAGCGCGGTAACGGCACGCCCTACCAGCGCAACGCCTCCGAGGAGCTTTTCGCCTCGGCCACGCTGACCGGCACGGCCGTCTCCGGCCCCGCCTGGTCCGCCACTGTCTACGCCCAGGACCAGGACTACCGCAGCACCTTCTCCGCGGTGAACGCCGACCGCGATGCCGAAACCCCTGCCAGCGACCAATACGCCGTGCCCGCCGCTGCCGCCGGCGTATCCTTGCAGGCCACCTGGGGCGATCCCGCCGCGCTCGCCGGGCGCGACGCCGCCCCCGGCGACGCCGTCACTACGCTGGGCCTCGACGCCCGCCACGTGGACGGCGAGACTCGCGAGCACTACTTTTTCACCGCCGGCGACTTCACCCGCGAACGCCGCGCCGGCGGTGCCCAGACCGTCGCCGGTCTCTTCGCCAGCCATGCCCGCCCCCTTGCCCCCGGGCTCACGCTCGACCTGGCCGGCCGACTCGATTCCACCTGGCTCGCCGACGGCTTCCGCCGCGAAACCACCCGCGCCACGGGGGCCGTGCTGCTCGACGAACACTACGCCGACCGCGACGATCTCGCTTTCTCGCCCCGGCTCGGCCTCGCCTGGCGCGCCACCGACACGCTCACCGCCCGCGCCACCGCCTACTCCGCCTACCGCACGCCCACCCTCAACGAGCTCTACCGGCCCTTCCGCGTCGGGCCGGTCACCACCCTGGCCAACCCGAATCTTGACCCCGAAACCTTGCTCGGCGGCGAAGCCGGCCTCGACTGGATCTCGCCCGAGCGCCGTCACGGGCTGCGCGCCACGGTGTTTCAGAACGAGCTCTCCGACGCCGTGGCGAATGTCACGCTCAACGCCACCACCCGCCAGCGCCGCAACCTCGACGCCGCCCGCATTCGCGGCCTGGAACTCGGCGGCCATTGGAAACCCGCAGCCGACCTGCGCCTCGAGGCGGACTATCTGCTTTCCGACGCCCGGGTGCACTCCGGTGGCCCCGGTGCCGAGGATCTGGACGGAAAACGCCTGGCCCAGGTCCCCCGCCACACCCTTTCCGCCGGCGCCGTCTGGCAAGCCGTCCCCGCCCTTTCGCTCGACCTACGTGCCCGCTGGTTTTCGAAACAATACGAGGACGATCTCAACACACTTTCCCTCGGCTCCGCCACCCGGCTCGACTTCGCCGCGCACTACGCGTTTGCCGCCCGCTGGCGCCTGACGCTCGCCGTGGAGAACCTGCTGGACGCCGGGATCGAAACGGGCCGCACCGCCACCGGGGTCGTGAACGTCGCCCCGCCCCGCCTCGCCCGCGCCGAGCTGAGCTATACGTGGTGACCTTGCCGGCCGGCCCTCGCTTCCGGGGTGGACGTCCCGCGCGCCTCGTCCACTTTCGCGCCCGCATGGAAAACGTCTCCCTCACCGGCGCACAAAAAACCCGCCTTCGCGGCCTCGGCCAGAATCTCGAAGCCGCCCTCAAGGTCGGCAAGGCCGGCCTTACCCCGGCCCTGCAACGCGAGTTCGCCCGCCTGCTCGACTCCCGCGAGCTGGTGAAACTCCGCTTCGAGGGTGCCGACCGCCACGAGCGCGCCGCCCTCATTTCCCAGATCGAATCCGCCTGCGGCGCGCCTTGCGTCGGCGCCGTCGGCCACACCGCCCTCTTTTTCCGCCAAAACCCCGATCCGGAAAAACGCAGCATCACCCTGCCCTGAGCCACGAACCGGATATCGACCGCGAAAACGCGCAAACTTCGCAAGAAAGCAGCCCACCCTCGACGTAGTCTCCGCCTTTTCGCTTTTTGCGTCTCCTCCGCTTTTTTGCGGCGATTCCCCCGATGTCTGAGATTGATCACTCGCTCGCGCCTTACGGCTGGGATGCCGCCTGGGACGCCGCCTTCGCTCCCCACGCCGCCGCCGGCCTCGAGCCGGCACGGGTCGTCGTCGAGCTGCGCCGCCACTACTACGCCGTCATCACCGCCTCCGGCGAACTCCTCGCCGAATGCACCGGCAAGTTCCACCACGAGGCGCGCCGCGCACCGGATGCCTACCCCGCCGTCGGCGACTGGGTCGCGGTCTCCCCCATCGCCGGCGCCGAAGGCCGGGCCCAACTCCACGCCTTGCTCCCGCGCCGCAGCCGCTTCTCCCGCCAGGCCGCCGGCGGCGAGCAGACGCAGCAGATCATCGCCGCCAATATCGACACCGTCTTCCTCGTCAGCGGCCTCGACCGGAACTACAACCCGAAGCGCATCCAGCGCTTCCTCGTCGCCGCCCGCGATTCCGGCGCAGCTCCCGTCATCGTACTCAACAAAGCCGACCTCCACCCCGCCCCCGAGGCCGTGCGCGCCGAGATCGAGCGCCTGGTCCCGGGCGTCCCCGTGGTCGTCACCAGCAGCCACACCCGCCGCGGCCTGAAACTCCTCGGCGGCCACGCCGCACCCGGCCGCACCCTCGCCTTCGTCGGCAGCTCCGGCGTGGGCAAAAGCAGCCTCATCAACCGCCTCGCCCGCGACGCCGAACTCCCCACCGGCGAGGTCCGCGAAAAAGACGCCAAGGGCCGCCACACCACCACCCGCCGCGAACTCGTGCTCGCCCCCAGCGGTGCGCTCATCATCGACACCCCCGGCATGCGCGAGCTCCAGCTCTGGGATGCCGACGAAGCCGTCGAGGAGGCCTACGCAGACATCGCCGAAATCGCGCTCCGCTGCCGCTTCACCAGTTGCCGCCACGAAGACGAGCCCGGTTGCGCCGTCCGCGCCGCGCTCGAGGCCGGCACGCTCCCGGCGGAACGCCTCGCCAGCTATCGCAAGCTCAAGGCCGAACAGGCCGCCAAGGCCCCTTCCCTCCGCAAGCCGAGCGCCGTCGCCAGCAAGCCCGGCTGGAAAAAAAAGGCCGAGGAACGCGCCGCCAAACCCTTCCGCCATCAACACCATCGGGAGGAGTGAGGCCCGGGATTTTGTCCGAAAGGTAGGGACGGACCGCTGGGCCGTCCGCGCAACGTTTCGGCGGTCCCGGCGGTCCCGCCCTACCTTCGGGATCAGCTCCGCCGCGCCGCGAGTTCGTTCAGATAAAGCTCCAGCCGGCTGTAACCCGAGGCGTCGATCGCGGCGCCGTCGGCGGGATCCTTCGGATCGAGCTGGTGCGACTCCTCCCACGCGTCAGGCATCCCGTCACGATCGGTGTCGACCGGGGCCGCGTCGCCCAGGACCACCCCCTGCCCGCCAACCAGGGCCTCGCCGCGCTCATCGGTGTGCGGCAGGGTCGCTCCCTTTTCGCCAAGGGAAGCCAGTTCCTCGATCAGACGCCGGTCGACCGCGTCGCGCCGCAGCGAGCATCCCGCGCCGGCCAGCGCCACGGCATAAGCTTCGGCCGCCGGCCGCACCGTCACCGGGATCGCCGGGTGCATCGCGGGCTCCTCCACAAAGGTCGGCAGCGTGTACTTCTCGCTGCCCTTCACCGGATCCGCCTCGCGGAAATCCGCATTCCCGGTGAGCCGGCCGTTCAGCTTCCCGTCGCGGTTCAGATCCACGAAGTTATCCGCCTGGTAGACATGATCGGTCGCGGTGAACTGGCCGGCGAAATTGTCGTTCGAGGACGGGCCCTTGATGAAGTAATTCCCCACCACATCGAGCGAGTGATCCGCCGCGGAGTGGCCGCCGCAAAGACCGGTGATGCCCCAGTTGTATACCACGTTGTTGATGTACTGGATCGTGCCCTTGGCCTTCGGATTGCGGCTCTCGTTGCTCATCCAAAGGTTCCGGGCCAGGGTGACGTTCTGCACGCTGTCGACCAGCGCGCCAAAACTTTGCGGATGGATCGCCTCGGCGATCAGGCAATCCTGCACGGTGATGTCGTGGCTCTTCACCGTGATGCCGAGGTCGTCCCAACGCCCCCACTGGATCGAGCAATGGTCGACGACGATCCGCGAAGCCTCGCTCATCCCGAGGGGTTTTTTGCCTCGGTCGCTCGCCATGCCGCCGCGAAAACGCAGGTAACGCACGACGATGTTGGACTTGCCGCTTAGCGACACGCACCCGCCGTAGAGGCAGATGCCCTCGCCCGGCGCCGTCTGCCCCGCGATCGTGAGATCGCTTTCCATCACGACGTTCGACTCCAGCTTGATGACCCCTCCGACCTCGAAGACCACCGTGCGGCGCGGCTGGCTCACGGCGTCCCGAAACGAGCCCGGGCCTGCGTCGGCCAAGGTAGTCACCTGGTAAACCTCGCCACTCCTCCCGCCTGTGGCGACGGCGCCGAAACCCTCCGCGCCCGGAAAGGCGGGAAGCGGCTTTGCCTCCGTCGGAGAAAGCGCATCCGCCCGCAGGCCGGACGCCGATAGACCGAGACTCAGGAATACCAGGCGGAGGGGTAGGTTCATGATCCCAAAGACGGCGGCGGAGGTCGATCGGTCACCGGGCCCAAATTCAGCCAGTCTGAATGTCGTGTTGTAGGCCCGACCGCTGGCCGCGCTCCGGTCCGGACAAGGTAGGGCGGGACCGCTGGGCCCGCCGAAACGTTGCGCGGACGGCCCGGCGGTCCGTCCCTACCAAGAAAAGCCCGGCCAGCGGCCGGGCCTACATGTCACACCACCCGATCCCGCATCGCCTCGCGCTCGCCGGCGACAAACTTCTCCAGGTTGCCCAGAAACAGTTCCGCCAGCGCCGCATCCTGGTCACTTCGGCCGCCCGCCGTGTGCGGGGTAATCCAACAGTTCTTCGTGGCCCACAAGGGGTTCGAAGGCGGCAATGGCTCGGTCTCGAACACATCGAGATAAGCCCCGCCCAGCCGCCCGCTGGCCAGCGCCTCGATCAGCGCCCGCTCGTCCACCGTCGGGCCGCGTCCGAGGTTGTAGAAAAAGGCGCCCGGCTTCACCAAGGCCAGCCGCCGCGCGTTCACGTAGCGGTGCGTCGCCTCGTTCTCCGGCAGGATGTTCACGATGTGGTCCGCCAAGGGCAGCACCGCCGATAGCTTTTCCTCCGCGATCACGTGCACGCCCGCCTCGCTGTAGGCCCGGCGGCGCAGCGCGTAGATCTTCATCCCGAAGGGTGCCAGCAGCTCGACCAGCCGCTTCGCGATCGCGCCGTAGCTGAGCAACAGCACGGTCTGCCCGTTCATCAGGCGCGAGGCGGCGCGATGCTCGAGATACTTCCAGCGCCGCTCGCCGAGCTGCTCCGCCAGCGAGGCGGGCAAAGCCCGGCTCAGCCCCAGCATCATCGCCAGCGCATGTTGCGCGCAGGGCTCGGCAAAGACCGACGACGCGTTGGTCAGCGCCATCCCGCGCGCGCGAAAGGTTCCCAGCGTCTCCTCGTTGTCGTAGCGCGTGTAACCCGCCGTCGTGAGCGCGATCCATTTTAGCCTCGCGGACCGCCGGCAGGAATCCGCGTCGGGCTGGCCGAAGGCCACGTCGGCCTCCGCCAACGCCGGGTCGGGCCCCGCCGCCGCCAGCACCGAGGCCGAGGCCTGCGCCGACAAAATGAGCCGGTGGCCGCCCGCCGCCAGCGCCGCCTCGACCCGCCCCCGCGCTTCCGGCGCCAACGCCGCATTGGTCCAGATCGTCAGCCCGCCCTTCGTATTCATAAAATCACTTCCCGTTGTTGGTTTCGTGTTTTCGGCCGATCACTCCGCCTCGGCGAAACAGCATACCGTGTGCACCCGGAGCCCGGCCGCTCGCAATTTTTCCGAGCCGCCCAGTTCGGGCAGGTCCACGATCGCCGCCACGCCCGCCACCTCCGCGCCCAGGGACCGGATGAGCCCCGCCGTCGCCAGCACGGTGCCGCCGGTCGCGATCAGGTCGTCCACGATCAATACCCGGTCGCCCGGCTTGCAGGCGTCGGCGTGGATCTCGATCGAGGCGCTGCCGTATTCCAACGCGTAGTCCGCCCCCACCGTGCGGTGCGGCAGCTTGCCTTTCTTCCGCACCAGCATGAACGGCCGGTGCAACTGGTAGGCCAGGGCGCCGCCGAGGATAAAACCGCGCGCGTCCACCGCCGCGATCAGGTTCACGCCCAGACGGGTGGCGTCCCAGGCGATGCTCTCCACCAGTATACGGAAAGCTTCGGGATCCTGGAACAAGGTCGTCACGTCGCGGAAATTGATGCCCGGCTTGGGCCAGTCGCGCACGGTGCGAATCCGGGACTTCAGTTCGGCAGCGGGATCGATGTTGGGCATTTTGGAAAATGACGAAGGTCGAATGTCTAATGACGAATGTTTGCGCTGCGATGCATTACTTGCCGACCGGGCCAATCGGCATTCGTCATGGGTCACTCGTCATTCCGCCCCATGTCCTCCGTCCATCCCCGCTGGCTCACCACGCTCTGCTACGGCGCGATGATGGCTCTCGCCATCGGGCTCAATCTCCTGCCCGTCTACCTCACCGCCCTGGCCTCCGCCTTTGGCGCGGACGGCGTTTCCCTGACGGACGAACAGCTCGGACGCCTCGGTGCGGTCATGTTCGCGGGCCTCGTGGCCGGCATCCTCCTCACCGGCCCGCTCGCCGACCGCTGGGGCGCGCGGCCCTTCGCGCTCGCCGGCAACGCCCTCGGCGCCCTCGCGCTTCTCGCCGCCGCTTTCGCCCCGAGCTATGTTTCGCTGGCCGCCGCGCTTTTCGCGCTCGGCCTTGGCGCGGGCATCCTCGACATGGTGCTCAGCCCTGTGGTCGCCGCGCTCAACCCGGAACGCCGGGCCGCCGCGATGAACTGGCTGCACTCCTTTTACTGCGTGGGTGCGGCCTTCACTATCCTGGTCGGCACGCTCCTGCTGCGGGCCGGTTTCGGCTGGCGCGCGGCTTGCCTGGCCCTGCTCGCGCTTCCGCTCGCTCTCTTCCTGCTGCTGATGCGCGAGCGCTTTCCCGCCATGAGCGCGGAAGGCCGCCGCACCCGGCTTCGCGACCTCGCCCGCTCGCGCTGGTTCGCCGGCGCGCTGCTCGCCATTTTCCTCGGCGGCGCCACCGAACTCGGCATGGCCCAGTGGCTGCCCGCCTATGCCGAGCGCGAACTCGGCTACCCCACCTGGGTCGGCGGAGCCGCCTTCCTCGGTTTCTCCGTCGCAATGGCACTCGGCCGCATGGTCGTGGGCCAGTTCGACCCGCGTCGCGACTCCTATCTGGTCATGGCCTGGAGTTGCGCGATCACCGTCGTGCTCTTCCTCGCCGCCTCCTTTTTCCCGAGACCCGAGGTAGCGCTCGCCGCCTGCGTCGCGGCCGGCTTCACCGGCAGCAGCCTCTGGCCGACCTTGCTGGCCGTCACCGCCGATCGTCATCCCGAAGGGGGCGCGACGATGTTCGGCGCCCTCGCCGCGCTGGGCAACGCAGGGGGCGTGTTCATGCCCTGGCTCGTCGGCTGGATCGCTGACCGAAGTTCCCTCGCCTGGGGCCTCGCCACCTCGGCCCTCGCGCCCGCCCTCCTGCTCCCGCTCGTGTTGCGGCTGCGTCGGGGACGCTGATTTTTTAACGCAAAGATCGCAAAGGACGCGAAGAAAGACCGGGAAGAACCGGCGGCCTCACCCTTCCGCCTTTGCGATCTTTGCGAGGTCTTTGCGCCCTTTGCGTCAAAAATTCCGGATGTATTGAAGACGTTGCTACGCGGGAGCCTGTCAGGCCTTTTCAGGCCCCCCCCGCGCATGCAGGGCCCGCGCCCGGGCGTGGACATGGGACAACAGCTCCGTGTGCTCGACCGCTTCGTGGTCGTCGGCGTGGACCAGCCCCGCGCCGAAGGGTGGCTGGTCTTCGCCGCCGTCCGCCCAGTGCGCCCACTCCACCCCGATCGTGCGCGGGTCGCGGCACGCCGCCACGAGGCCCTCCCGGCCCGAGCGCAGAAGGCGTTCCAGGCGCGTCGGCCCGGTGCCGTCGCGCAGCGGCAGTTTCCTAAAATCCCCATGGTTCAGGCCACCCCCCGTCACCCATTGCGGCAGGTCCCCGGCCGCGCCGTCCGCCTGCGCGGCGAAGGGCGAACCCGCGCGCAAACGCCAGGAAACCGCGTCGGCCTCCGGGCCTGCGCAGGCCTCGCGCACGCCTTCCGGCGGCGTGGAGGCGAAGCGGCAGCCCAGTATCAAGTGGGCGGGATCCGCCGCGCGCAGGACCCGTGCCGTCACCGAAAAATATCGTCGTGCCAGCTCACGGGCGAAAAGCCGCGCATCCCGGGTGAAGGCCGGCCCGCGGAGCGCCCGGTCCTCGTGCGTCATCTGCCGCACATGCTCGCGGTGCCCCAGCGCCACGCCCCAGGCCCGCGCCAGCCGCTCCAGTCCGCCGCCGTTTGCCGCCAGGACGAATTCCCAGGCGGCGTGATGCGCCGCAAGCGAAGGTTCCAGGCTCAGGCAAGCCTGCAACAGCCCCACTCGTCCCTCGTCCGTCTCGCCCCAGCCGAGCGCGTCGTCGGTGAACCAACCCGCCAGTTCGCGCCGGGCGGCCCAGGGCGAGGCCACCGCCGCCGCGTGCGCCTCCGCCGCCGCCGGCCAGCGCGGGTCGAACACGTCCGGCAACCGCAAACCCGGTCCATGCAAGGTCGGCACCGCCGCGCGCACGAAATCCGCCCGCGCCGTGAAATAGAATCCCCGCTCCACCATTCCAGGGTCCGCCCAGGGTCCCACCGTATCCACCCCCCAGGCGTGCAGCCGCGCCGCCGTGCTTTTTTCCCAGGCGCCCGGCGCGTTGCCGTAGAGGCTCTGCACCGTGTTGGCATAGCCTCCTCGCAACACCGGTGCCGGCCCGGCCCGCCCATGGCGGTTCACCCCGGCCACCGCACGCAGCAGCACCGGCTCGTCCTCCGGCGTGAGCAGCCACCAAATCCCGTCCAGGGTGCGGCCCAGCCGGAAAAAGCCCGGCGTACCGCGCAGGGTATCCGGCCGGAAATCGGAAAACCGGGGTAATTCTCGGCGCGTGGCTTTTCCCATGGTCGTCGTCCGGTCGCGTGCCTCCGCGCGCTCAAGGCCGGCGGTCCGGCCGCTCCAGCTCGAAACGGTCCCGGGTGGTGGCGTAGCCCTCGCCGCCGAGCCGGCCCACCGTGTCGAGGCGGGCCGGGTCCACCCGGCCGTCCGAACCGAGCACCTCGTCGCGCACGTGCACGCGCACGATGTCGCAGATCACCACGTGCGCCGCCATCGCCCCCTCGCCCACCGGCACGATCTGGCGCACCCGGCACTCGAAGGCCGCCGGCGCCGCGGCCACCCGCGGCGGCCGCACGGTCTCGCTCGGCACCGCCTCGATCCCGAAGGCCGCAAACTCGCTCTCGCCCCGCGGCAGGCGCGCCGCACAGGCGTTCATCTTTTCCGCCAGCGCGTAGGGCACGATGTGCACCACGCACTCGGGCACTTCCTCCAGGTTCAGGACCGTGTCCTTCCTCGAACCGTCGCGCAGGTTCACCGGGATGAACAACAGCGTGGGCGGGTGCGAAGCCACGCCGTTGAAAAAGGAAAACGGGGCGAGGTTGCTCCGGCCGGCGGCGTCCATCGTCGAGACCCACGCGATCGGCCGCGGGGTGATGAGGCTGGTCATCCACCCGTAGGCCTCGCGGGCCGGCATCGTCGCCAGATCGAGTTGCATGCGCCAGCGTCAACGCGAGTCCGTCCGCCGCGCAATCGAATCCTTGGCCGCCGCCCGCGCCGATCGGGGGAACGGCAACCACTGAAATGGCCACAAAGGGCGCGGAAGACGCAAAACAGGGTATCCTTTTGTGCCCGCTGTACCTTTTGCAGCCATGGCTTATCGTTCGCTACCGTCCGCGCGGGCTCAGCCGCAGTTCGCCCTTGAGCAGCTCCAGCGCGCGGCCGCGGAACAACACGACGTCGCTGCTCTCCCGCGCCGCGATGTCCGCCCGCCAGCGCCCGGCGGCGTCGCCCCAGTCCTGGTCGATCACCGAGCCGGCGGGCAGCGGGGTCGCCGCACCGCCGGGCTCGTGTGCCTCGACCACGCCGCGCCGCACGTAGCCCACCGACCGCATCGGCTCGCCGCGGCGGAAAAGCCGTTCCCCCGCCTGCACGTGGATCAGCCGCAGGGGCTCGTCGGGCGGCGGCAGCACCACCGAGATGTCGCGTGTGAAAATCGCCTCGAAGGTCCAGTCGATCGTCACCCGCAGGCGGCGCAATACGCCGGGCAGCTTCGCCAGATAGATGGTCCGCCACAACCACCAGGCCAGGAAGCCGCGGAAATGGAAACCCAGCACCTCCGCCACCGCCTGGCGCGCACCGATCGAGGCGAGCTGTCCGAGGTAGCGGTGGGTGAAGGGCCGCAGCTCCGGCTCCGTCCCGGCTGCCTCCGCCCGCAACACGCGCGCGAGGTTTTTCCCGAGCTGCGTTCCCGCCCGCTGCGCCAGCTGCGCGGTCGGCGGCGCGATTTTTACGGTGCCGCGGTCGTTCCACGGCACTGCCGCGCAGTCCCCGGCCGACCATAGTTCGCGCTGCCCCTTCAGGCGGAAGGTCGGCTCCGTCGGCAGGCGCCCGCGCTCCGTCTCCAACCCGAGCTGGCGCGCCACCTCGAGCACGACCGGGCTGGGCGCGTTGCCGATGGTCGAGATGATGGTGTGCGTCTCGATCGCGCCGCCGTCGGTGAAGACCACCCGCGAGGCCGTCGCCTCGGCCACGCGTTTTTCGAGGAAGAGCTCGATGCCGCGCTCGCGCAGCACCCGGGCCGTGTAGTCGCCCAGCTCCGGCCCGATTTCGGCCAGCAGCCGCCCGTGCCCATGTACCAGGGCCACGCGGATCGGCGCGCCCGCCAGCCGCGTATAGAAATGTTTCACCTCGTGCAGCAGGTCGAAAAGCTGCCCCGCCACCTCCACGCCGGTGTAGCCGCCGCCCACGACCACGAAGGTGAGCAGCCGCGCGCGCACGACCGCGTCCCCCACCAGGTTGGCCTCCTCCAGGCGGTTGATCACCGCCGCGCGCAGCCGCAGCGCGTCCGCCACGCTCTTCAACGGCCAGCCGTGTTCGGACATGCCGGGCACCTTGGAAAGATCGGTGATGCTCCCTAGCGTGATCGCCAGGTGCCGGAAACCGACGGCCTGATTCCGCGTGAAGCGCCCGCCGTCCACCGTAAGGGACTTCGCGGCCAGATCCACGGCGGTGACCGCGCCCTGGAGCACGGTCACGCCCCGACAGAACTGCCGCAGCGGGTTGACCACGTCGGCCGGGCTGAGGGCCGCGCCCGCCACCTCGGCCAGCATGGGGTGAAACACGAGCACGTTGCGCTCCGCGATCAGCGCGACGCGGCGGGTGGCCTCCGCCCGCCCCAGCACCGCCGCCAGCGCCCGCGCGGCATGGGCGCCGGCGAAGCCTCCGCCCGCGATCACGACATCGAAGTGCATGCGGCCCACCAAACGCAGCGGGCGGACCGACGCAAATCCGGCGGCGAGGTCCCCCTTCTTGCCGCTCGACTCGCCCCGCCGCGGCCGGCTTGCATCGGGTCATGTCCGCCGAAGATCCGCTCGCCTCGGAACTGGTGCCCGCCGCCCTGCGCGAAGCCCTGCGCCTGAGCCCCGACAATGCTCCCCTCCTCAGCCACGTCGCCGCCCATGTCCTGGGTCTCGGCGGCTTCTCCGAGGCCGAAGCGCTTTTCAAGCGCGCGCTCGCCCTCGCCCCCCAGGATCCCGAGGCGAAGCTCGGCCTCGCCCATGCCTTTTACCATCTCGGCAAGCACTCGGCCGCACTCGTGATCGTCGAGCCCCTCACCGCCGCCCCCGAGGCTCCGGGCCGCGCTCTCCTGCTCCACGCCCGCCTCGCCCTCAAGGCCGGCGAAGCCCGCCTCGCCGCCCGCCTCTACCAGCGCGCCCGCGCCGCCCGCCCGGCCGCCTCCGACCCTCACCTCGAGGAGGAACTCGCCCCGCACCTGCCCGCCCCCGCCCCGCTCGCACCCAAGCCTGCCCCGCCGCCCTTCCCCGCCGCGGAAGACATCGGGGACGACGCGGAGGATGCCGCCGGCGGCGACGAGGACGGGCGCGAACGCCAGCCCGCCGGCGACCTGCCCGCCGCGGCCGCCTCCGGCGAGATCGAGCGTCCCCGCGTTACCTTCGCGGACCTCGGCGGCATGGAGCGCATGAAGGAGGAGATCCGCATGAAGATCATTCTCCCCTCGCAGCATCCGGAGATGTTCGCCGCCTACGGCAAGAAGGCCGGCGGCGGCGTGCTGCTCTACGGCCCGCCCGGTTGCGGCAAGACCCATCTCGCCCGCGCCACCGCCGGCGAGATCCGCGCCGGCTTCATGGCGGTCGGCATCAGCGACGTGCTCGACATGTGGACCGGCCAGAGCGAGCGCAACCTCCACGCCCTCTTCGAGCAGGCCCGCTCCCACCGGCCCTGCGTCCTCTTCTTCGACGAAGTCGACGCCCTCGGCGCCAGCCGCACCGACATGCTCAAGTCCGGCGGCCGTCATCTCATCAACCAGTTCCTCAACGAGCTCGACGGCGTGCAGGCCTCCAACGAGGGCGTGCTCGTCCTCGCCGCCACCAACGCGCCCTGGCACCTCGACCCTGCCTTCCGCCGCCCCGGCCGCTTCGACCGCATTCTCTTCGTCGCCCCGCCCGACCAGGCAGCGCGCGCCGAAATCCTGCGCATCCTGCTCAAGGGCAAACCCGTCGCCGACCTCGACCCCGAGACCGTCGCGAAAAAGACCGACTCCTACTCCGGCGCCGACCTCCGCGCCGTGGTCGAACTTGCCGTGGAGGAGAAGCTCCGCGCCGCGATGAAGTCCGGCAAACTCGCCCCGCTGACGACGCGAGACCTGCTCGACGCGGTGAAAAAGCACCGCCCCACCACCCGGGACTGGTTCGAAAATGCCCGCAACTACGCCCTCTACGCCAATCAAAGCGGCCTCTACGACGACATCCTCGAATACCTGAAGATCACCAAGCCCTGACCTGCCCGGATTTTTCAACGCAAAGATCGCAAAGGGCGCGAAACCGCCATCAGGCCAGGACTGAATCGTTCCAGTCGCCTTTCCTTGCAAAAACTTCCGACGCTTTCGCAACCGGCCACCGGCTTTCAACCGATGCTCCCATCCGCCGTTTTTATCCGCGTCCATCTGCGCCATCCGCGATTAAAATCCGAAGGATCGTCTTCCTCCCGCCCATGAGCCAGCACCTTTCCCGCGCCGAAATCCTGCTCGCCCAGTCGCGTCCGGCCGACGCCGAGCGCGAGGCGCGGCTCGCGCTCGGGCAGGATCCCGGCGATGCCCTCGCGCTCACCGTCCTGGCCCGCGCCCTGGTCGCTCAGGAAAAAGCCAGGCAGGCGCTTCCGCCCGCGAGCGCGGCCGTCGCCGCCGCGCCCGACGCTCCCTGGTCCCATCACGTGCTCGCGCACGTCCTTCACCGGCTCGACCAGCCCAAGCCCGCTCTCGCCGCCATCGAGCGGGCCATCCGCCTCGCCCCCGGCGAAGCCGAGTTGCTCGGCCACCGCGCCGCCATCCGCCTGTCCCTGCGGGACTGGGCCGGCGCCCTCTCCGACAGCGAGGCCGCCCTGAGTATCCAGGCGGAGGATACCTTTGCCCAGAACATCCGCGCCACTGCGCTCCGCCAGCTCGGCCGCGCGGCCGAGGCCGCCGACGCCGGGGCGCGCATCCTGGAACAGGACCCGGAGGATGCCCTCAGCCATTCGACCCAGGGCTGGACCCTGCTGCACCGCGGCGAATTCCGCCGCGCCCAAGACCACTTCCGCGAGGCCCTGCGCCTGCGCCCCGACTTCGAATCCGCGCGCCAGGGCATGCTCGAAGCGCTCAAGGCCCGCAACCCCCTCTACCGCGGCATGCTGGCCTATTTCCTGTGGATGGGCCGCCAAAGCCGCCACCTCCAGTGGACCTTCATCCTCGTCACCTTTTTCGGCCAGCCTTTCGTGCGCAAACTGGCCTTCTCGAGTCCTGCGCTCGGCCTGGTACTCTGGCCGTTGCTCATCCTCTTTTACCTCTTCGTCTACCTGACTTGGACGGCGGTGCCGATGTTCAACCTCCTGCTGCGACTCGACCGCTACGGCCGTTACGTCCTTTCCTCCGACGAGCGGCGCGCGACGAATTTCTACGGCGCCTCGGTGCTGCTCATCCTCGCCGCCGCCGGCTGGTGGTTCAGGGTGCGCACGGGCATGGCACGCGACGCGATCGTCGTGGCCGCCCTGCTTTCAGTGTGTGTCGCCGCCACGGTGACCCGCGGCCCGCGCGGGCGGAGGATCCTGGGCATCGCGACCGCCGCGTTGGCCGCGCTCGCGGTCTCGGCCTACGTCCTCGCGTTCACGTCGGGCAGCGGCGGCGGTCTGCTCGCCCTCTTCGTCCTCGGCTTCGTCCTCTTCCAGTTCAGTGCGAATGCGATCCGGGATTAATCGCCCGACAGCCGCATTCCGGAGTCCGGGCAAGGTGGCGAGATCCGCGCCCCGGTCGGTAACACGCACCGCTGACGCCCGCCAGGGCGAGGGCGACCCCCGACCCTCGCGCCGCGCGGGGCGCGCTTGCGCGCCTCGGCTGCGCGAGGTTGAGGGGGCGCCCGGTCAGCCGGGCGCAGCGGGGTCCCCGCCGGTCTGACCAGGACGGGCACGACTCGGC
>CBINGR010000023.1:0-63072 GCA_966250295.1 uncultured Akkermansia sp.
TCCGCATGGGCGAGTTCAAGTTCTCCAGCTGGGCGATCCACATGATCATCCTGATCCTGCTCGGCTGCGGCTTCGGCGTCATCATCGGGGAATGGAAATCCTGCCGCCCTTCCACCAAGACCATCATCGCCGCCGCCATCGCCCTGCTCTTCGCCGCCGTCGGCCTCCTCACCTACGGCAACTACCTCGCCGCCCCGCCCGCTGCCGCGGCGCATTGAACCGCCCGCATCCCTATGCATCTCGTCGACACCCATCAACACCTCTGGGACCTCGACCGCCTGCCCTGCTCGTGGTGCGCGGGCATCCCCGTGCTCAACCGCAGCTTCCGCCTCGCCGACTACCTGGTCGCTTCCGCCGGCACCCCGATCGCCAAAACGATTTTTATGGAGTGCGATGTGGATGACCCGAACCAGCTCGCCGAGGCCCGGGCCGCCCAGAAACTCGCCGACACCTATCCGCTCGTTTCCGGCATCGTCGCCAGCGGCCGGCCGGAGGACGCCGGCTTTCCCGCCCATCTCGAACAACTCGCCGCCCTGCCCAAGCTTCGCGGGCTGCGCCGCGTGCTGCACGTCGTGCCCGACGCCGTGTCGCAACAGCCGCTCTTCCGCGAAAATCTCCGCCGTCTCCCGGCTTTCGGCTTCATCTTCGATCTCTGCGTGCTCGCGCACCAGCTTCCTATCGCCCGCAAACTCGCCGACGCCTGCCCCGACGTGACGTTCGTCCTCGACCACTGCGGCGTGCCCGACGTCAAGGGCCGCGCCTTCGAGCCCTGGCGAACCGAAATCCGCGCCCTCGCCGAGCGTCCCAACGTCCACTGCAAAATCAGCGGCCTCGTCGCCTACGCCGGCGCCGGCTGGACCATAGCCGACCTGCGCCCCTGGGTGCACCACGTCGTCGCCTGCTTCGGCTGGGACCGCGTGGTCTGGGGCGGCGACTGGCCGGTCTGCACGCTCGGCGCGCCCCTTGCCCGTTGGGTAGAAGCCACCCTGAAGCTCACCGCCGACGCCAGCGCCGACGAACGCGCCAGGCTCTACCATCGCAACGCCGAAAAACTCTACCGTGTTTAAACTTACCGCCAAAACCGCCCTCGTCACCGGCGCCGGCTCCGGCATCGGCCAGGCCGTCGCCCAAACCTTCTCCGCCGCTGGCGCCCGCGTCGTCGTCGTCGATCTCAACGCCGCCGCCGGCGAGGGCACGGTCGCCGCCATCCGCGCCGCCGGAGGCTCCGCCGACTTCGCCGCGCTCGATGTCTCCTCGGAAGCCGATGCCCTCGAGCTGGCTGCCCGCCTCGGCCCGGTCGACATCCTCGTCAACAACGCCGGCATCGGTCACGTCGGCAACCTGCTCAACACCGCGGCCGCCGACCTCGACCGGCTCCACGCGGTCAACGTCCGGGGCGTGTTCAACCTCTGCAAGGCCTTCGTCCCCGCCATGCTGGAACGCCGCTCCGGCAGCGTGATCAACCTCGCTTCCATCGGCGGCGTCGTCGCCGTGCGCGACCGGCTGGCCTACACCGTCACCAAGCACGCGGTTGTCGGCCTCACGAAGTCCCTCGCCCTCGACCACTCGCACACCGGCGTGCGCTTCAACGCCATCTGCCCCGGCCGCGTCGAAACGCCCTTCGTGAAATCCCGCCTCGCCGAGTATCCCGATCCGGCCCGCGCCTACCGCGAGATGTCCGCTACCCAGCTCACCGGTCGCATGGCCCGCCCCGACGAGGTCGGCTCCGCCGCCCTCTACCTCGCCAGCGACGAGGCCGCCATGGTCACCGGCAGCTGCCTCATGATCGACGGCGGCTGGAGCGCCGGCAAATAAACCCGTCTCCCTTTCCTCCATGAAGATCATCCGCTACGCCGACTCCGCCGGCGCCATCCACCATGCCGCCGAACAGACCGACGGCTCCGCCCTCCGCATCGAAGGCGACATTTACGGCGCCCGCCGCGTCACCGCCGAACCCGCCCGGATCTCCCGGCTCCTTGCCCCGGTCGCGCCGGCGCAGATCCTCTGCATCGGCCTCAACTACCGCCAGCACGCCGCCGAGACCAACGCCAAGGTCCCCGAGCGCCCCATCCTCTTCGTCAAGGGCATCAACACCCTCCAGCACCCCGGCGAGCCGATCCTCATCCCGCAGCACCTTCCCAGCGAGGAGGTCGACTACGAATGCGAACTCGCCGTCGTCATCGGCAAGGCCGGCAAAAACATTCCCCGCGCCCGCGCCCTCGACCACGTCCTCGGCTACACCTGCTGCAACGACGTCTCCGCCCGCGACCACCAGATCCGGCTCGGCGGCGGGCAGTGGTGTCGCGGCAAGTTCTTCGACACCTTCGCCCCGCTCGGCCCCTGCCTCGTCACCCCCGAGGACATTCCAAATCCCAATGCCCTCCGGATCGCCACAATCCTCAACGGAGAGCGGGTGCAGGACTGGAACACCGGCGACATGATCTTCGACGTGCCCGCCCTCATCGAATACCTCAGCGGCAGCACCACGCTCGTCCCCGGCACCGTCATTCTCACCGGCACTCCGCAGGGCGTCGGCATGGCCGCCAAACCTGCCCCGCGCTGGCTGCGCTCCGGCGACACCGTGAGCATCGAGATCGAAAAAATCGGCACCCTCACGAACCCGGTCGCCCTCGAGCCGGTCTGAGCCGAATCCATCCAGAACCAGATTTTTCAACGCAAAGATCGCAAAGGTCGCGAAGAACCGAACCGCCCCCTATCCCACCTTCTTTGCGTCCTTCGCGTTGAAATCCGAAAACGATGCGCCTGCTCGCCGCACTCTGCCTCCTCCTGGCCGCGCCGCTCCCCACCAGCCTGTGTGCCGAGGCACCGCCGCGCCCCGCCGTCATTGCCTTTCCGGCCGGCAAGCCGCGTTTCGTCTCCGGCAAGATCCTGCGCCAGATCCACGAAGAGGTAAAGACGCCGTTCAAATACGGCGTCGTGCTCCCCGCCGGCCCGGACGAAATTCTCGACTGCCCCAATGTCTTCCGGCGCGACGGCCGCTGGTTCATGGTCTTCGCCGCCAACAAGGACAAGGTCGGCTACGAGACCCACCTCGCCGTCAGCGACGATCTGCTCCACTGGCAGCGCCTCGGGCCGGTCCTGCCTTTTTCCAAAGAGGGTTGGGACGCCTGGCAGGCCGCCGGCGGACTCGCGCTCTACGATACGCGCTGGGACGAGGCCACCCACGAACTCGGCACCCACGAGGGAAAATTCTGGCTCTCCTACCTCGGCGGCGCGCTCCAGGGCTACGAAACCGACCCGCTCGCCATCGGTCTCGCTCACACCGAAGACCCCGCCGCCGCCCTCGCGTGGACCCGCCTGCCGGAAAACCCCGTCCTCTCCCCCGCCCAGTCCGATACCCGCGACTTCGAACACCTCACGCTTTACAAAAGCGCCATCGTCCGCGACGAGGCCCGCACCCTCGGCGCGCCCTTCGTGATGCTCTACAACGGCAAGGCCCCGCCCTACGGCCAGGAAAGCATCGGCCTCGCCATCTCCGACGACCTGCACGTCTGGCGGCGCTACGGCCACGGCCCCGTGCTCAGCAACGTCGGCGCCATACCCTGGTCGATCAGCGGCGACCCTCAGCTCGCGAAGATCGGCGACGTATGGGTGATGTTTTACTTCGGTGCGTTCTGGAAACCGGGCGCCTTCGACACCTTCGCCTGCTCCTACGATCTCGTTCACTGGGCCAAGTGGGACGGCCCCCATCTCGTCGAGCCGGGCGAGCCTTACGACAAGCAGTTCGCCCACAAGCCCTGGCTGTTGAAACACGAGGGCGTCGTCTACCACTTCTATTGCGCGGTCGGCGACCGGGGCCGCGTCATCGCACTCGCCACGTCCAGGGACCTCCGCGCACCCGCCGCAGCCGCCGCCCCGGCCGCCTCGCCATGACCAGCCGCCTCCTGCTCTCTCTGGTCCTGCTGGCCGCAGCCGCGTTCGCCGCCGCACCGCGCGACGAGGCGCGCTACCTCCTCCTGACTGCGCCCGGCGAGCACCTCTTCGAAGCCATTCCGCTCGGCAACGGCCGCCTCGGCGCCGCTTTCTATGGCGGCATCGCCGAGGAACGCATCGTGCTCAACGAAAGCGGAATGTGGTCCGGCTCGCCGCAGGAGGCCGACCGCCCGGACGCGCACAAGGTCCTGCCCGAGATTCGTCGCCTTCTCCTCGAAGGCAAAAACCATGAGGCCGAGGCCTTGGTGAACGCCCGTTTCACCTGCGCCGGCAAAGGTTCCGGCAAGGGCGTCGGAGCCGACACCCCCTTCGGCTGCTACCAAACCCTGGGAAACCTGCGTCTTGCCTTCACCGATGCCGCGGCCCTCGCGCCCGTCGCGAACTACCGCCGCATGCTCGATCTCGCCGAAGCCGTCGGACGTCTGACCTACGAGCGGGACGGCGTGGTCTTTACCCGCGAGGCCTTCGTCAGCGCGCCGGACGAAGTTTTCGTGCTCCGCCTCACCGCCAGTTCTTCCGGCCGCATCTCCTTCGATGCGCGCCTCGACCGGCCCGAGCGTTCCACCGTCGAAACCGTCGGCGCCGATGGCCTCCTCATGGCCGGCCAGCTCAACGACGGTCGCGGGGGCGAAACCGGCGTGCGCTACGCCGCCCGGCTCAAGGTCGTCCCGCGCGGCGGTACCGTCGAGGCCAGGGACGGCCTCGTGCGCGTGCGCGCCGCCGACGAGGCGCTGGTCTTCGTCACCGCCGCCACCGACATCAAGACCTTCGCCGGCCGCAAGGTAGACGATGCCCGCGCCGCCGCCGAGGCCGACCTCGCCCGTGCCATCACCCGCGATTTCGACACGCTCCGCGCGGCTCACCTGGCCGACTACCGCCGCTATTTCGACCGCGTCGCCCTCGATCTGGGCGCGCCCGATCCCGCCGCAGCCGCGCGCCCGACCCCGGAGCGGCTGAAGGCCTTCCACGAGGGCGGCTCCGATCCCGCCCTCGCCGCGCTCTACTTCCATTTCGGCCGCTATCTCCTCATCTCCTCCTCCCGGCCCGGCGGCCTGCCCGCCAACCTGCAGGGCATCTGGGCCGACAAGATCCAGACCGCCTGGAACGGCGACTGGCACACCAACATCAACGTGCAGATGAATTACTGGCCCGCCGAGGTGACCAACCTCTCCGAGCTGCACGAACCGCTCTTCGCTCTCATCGAATCGCTCGTCGCCCCCGGCGAAAAAACCGCCAAGGCCTACTACGGCGCGCGCGGCTGGGTTTCCTTCCTGCTCGCCAATCCCTGGGGCTTCACCTCGCCCGGCGAGTCCGCCTCCTGGGGCTCGAGCGTTTCCTGTTCCGCCTGGCTCTGCCAGCACCTCTGGGACCACTACCTCTTCACCGGGGACCGCGCCTTTCTCGCGCGAATATTCCCGATCCTCAAGGGCTCGTCCGAGTTCTACCTCGACATGCTCATCGTCGAGCCGAACACCGGCCAGCTCGTCACCGCTCCGTCGAACTCGCCCGAAAACGCCTTCCTCCTCGACGGCAAACCCGCCCACGTCTGCCTCGGACCGACCGCCGACATGCAGATGCTGCGCTATCTCTTCGCCGCCACGCGCGAATCCTCCGCGCTTTTGGATCGCGACCCGGCGTTGCGTGCCGAGCTCGACGCCGCCCTGCCCCGCCTGGCGCCGACCCGCCTCGGGTCGGACGGCCGGGTGATGGAGTGGCTCGAAGAGTATCTGGAGGCCGATCCGCAACACCGTCACGTCGCCCACCTCTGGGGCCTCTATCCCGGCCAGGAAATCGCGCCGCACCGAACTCCGGAACTCGCCGCCGGCGCGCGCAAGACCCTCGAGGTGCGCGGCGACGGCTCCACCGGCTGGAGCCTCGCCTTCAAAATGGCGCTGTGGGCCCGTCTCGGCGACGGCGACCGCGCGCACAAAATCTTCCGCAACGCCCTCAAGCCGGCCGATGCCGCCACGACCAAAATACGCTGGAGCGGCGGCACCTACGCCAATCTCTTCGACTCGCACCCGCCCTTCCAGATCGACGGCAACTTCGGCGGCACGGCCGCCATCGCCGAGTTGCTGGTGCAGAGCACGCCAGACGAGATCGTCCTGCTTCCCGCGCTCCCCGCCGCGTGGCCCGAGGGCTCCGTCCGCGGGCTGCGCGCCCGCGGCGGCTTCGAGGTCGACCTGGCCTGGAGCGACGGCCGCGTGCGCGAGGCGACGATCCGCAGCGTCGGCGGCACGCGGACCATGGTCCGTTCTGGCAACCGCAGCATCCCGCTGGAGATCCAGCGAGGCGAATCACGCACGCTGCGCCCTATGGAGTGCGGCGACACGTCGCCGCCTTGACGAGCCGACACGTCGGCTCGCGAAACGGAGGGTGGGCGACGAGACGCGTCTCGTCGTCGAAAGCGGCGACGCGTCTCCGCACTCCATGGAACACCCTACTTCAGCTCCACGCGCACCGGGTTCAGCAGCCGCACCGGCCCCAGCAGGCCGGAAGCGACGAGGGGTTCGTCGGCTTCGTAAAAGCGCCAGGTGGTAAAGGTCACGCGGCCGCCGGGGGGCTTGGGCCTGCCTTCTTTATACCAGTCGGGCAGCTTCACGATGCCGTGCGGATCCTTTCCCTGCTCGTCGCGAATGCCGAACTGATCCTCCGGCGGCAGTCGCTCGTCACCGATCAGGCGATTCGGCCAGAGGGTGGTCACGCGCACCTCGAGCCGGTTGGCGCCCGCACGCACGGCGTCGGTGACATCCACGCGATAAGGCTCCTTCCAGGCCGCCCCGCCGCGGCGGCCGTTGATCCATACTTCGGCGATCACTTCGACCCGGCCCAGGTCGAGCACCACGCGGCGGCCCGGCGTCAGATAAGCGGCGGGGACGTCGAGCGTATGCGAATAGGCGGCGGTCCCGGCAAAATACTTCACGCCCGCGTCGGCGTGCAGATGCAGCGAGCGCAGTTCGGGCAATTCCACCGAGTCCGGCGCACCGCGGCCGGGCTGAAAGCCCACCCGCCACGGGCCGCCGAGCGTGAGCGGCGCAGGCACCACGGCCTCGGCGGCCGGGCCCTCGCCGAGCGCGTAGCGGCCGCTTTCCCAGGCCAGCGCAGTCGCGCCGCCGCCGTCGGCGCGGCGGGCCGGCTCCGTGATCACCGGCAAAGCTGGCGCGGGCAGCCCTTTGGAGGCGAGCGCGGCAACGGCGGCATCGTTTACCGAGCCGGAGATCGTCACCGGCGGGACGGAGTTGCCCTCGAAATAAAAGACCTGCCCACGGGACGGTGGCGCCGGCTGCCCGGCCGCGCGCGTGAGCGACTCGATGCCCGGGAAATGCAGCGTGTAGTCCACCGGAGGAATCGGCGAACCGACACCGGAGTGCACGGTCTTGCCCGAGGCCAGGCCTTCGCGGACGAAGGCTCCGTTCACGTAAAGCCGCGGTCTGCCATCCCGATAGACGACCGTTACGTGTGTCCAGCCGGAGACCTTCACGTCGGCTACCAACACCGCCGGGCACGATTCGTTCGTCCGCTCCACGACGAAGATGCCGTTGCGTCCGACCGCGAGGCCAGCCGTGGCGTGGCCGGGACCGAAACGCAGGTCGCCGGGATCGGCCGGAATGGCGTAGAACTTGCCCACCTCGTCGATGCGGCCGGTGGCCGACTCCTTCGGCATGGCGCGCAGGTCGGTGTCGGGCTTCACCCAGATCGCCATGGCAAAATCGCCGCTCGCGTCCGGGGCGGGCACGGTGGCGAGCGCGGGCGTCATGAGGTCGCGGCCATCCTTGCGCAGGGGCGCCGGCGCGGTTGGCGCGGGATGGCGGAAGAGCACGAAGACGGATTCGCCCGGCTCGAAGGCCAGCGGCACGAGCGCCCGATCGCCTTCGATGTCGTGCACGGGGGCGAGGCGGTTTTGACCGGTTTCCGGCAACCAGAGTTCGGGCTGGCGGCCGGCCATGCCGCGGAAGGACACGACCACGGACTCGTCGCGCCGCTGCCGGTTGCCGAGGAAGAAGAGATCGCCGTCCGGCAGCTTGCGATGTTGCCACGAAAGATCGGCATCGGGCCGCGAGCCGCGCCACGTCACATCCGGCGCCACGCCGAGCGCGGCGAGCGTCTCGCCGATGGCACCGGTGGCGAACACGCGGCCCGGCCCCCTCCGTTCCGGGTCCCAGAGTCCGTCCGCCAGGCGAAGCATCTCCCGTTCGCCCGCCGGATAATCCGCCAGCGTGGGCGAGAAGACGGGTTTGGGCCCAAGCAAGGCCCCGCCGGCGGCCACGAAGTCGCGCAGCTTGCGCAACAGCGCCGGGCGCATGGCCTTCAGGTCGGGCGGCAGCACGAGGAGGCGGTAGCGTCCGCCCTCGGGCAACTGGTAGGCGCCGTCTCGCACGGCGAGGCGATTCAGCAGTACGTCGGTGTTGACCAAGTCGTAGGTATGCCCGGCAGGCAGGACTGGCATCGAATACTGCGAGGGATCGGGGGAACGTTCGCCCGTGTAGTAGAGCACGTCGGCGGCGAAAGTGCCCTGACGCAGCAGGAAACCGGTGCGCGTGACCGTTTCGATCCAGTCGCGGCTCTGCTCGAACCAGGTGTTGGTGCGGTCGAAGAAAAACCCGTAGGGTCCCATCGCCATGCCGGGTGCTGCGTCGGGATGCGGCTGGTGCGCGTAGCGATGAAAGACGGTCAGGTTCACGCCCTGCGCGGCCATCTCGTCACCTAGGATCTTCAGCGCGTAGGGATACTCGAGCCAGCGGGAGGTCTTGAACTCGCCGGTGAAGGACTCCGCGCCGACGACAGGCTTGCCGTAAACATGGGCGGCGGAGCTGACCATTTTCACCACGCGGTTGGGCGTCCAGGGCGTGCGGGTCCAGAATTCGGCCATGGGCACATCCGCCAGGCCGGCGATGCGCAGCTCGTCGAAGTTGCCCGGGCCGTAGCCCTCGACGAAAAACCGCAGCCCGCGCTCGCGGGCGAGCTGGTGCATCCGTTCGTAGTAGTTCTCCGCCATCAAGTCGGCCTGCACGCGGCGAAAATCGAAGAGGAACCGCTCGGAAATTCCGGCGTCGCCCACCACGCGGCCGAAAAGCGCGGGCAGCCAGCCGGTGAGATCGTAGCCGGCGCGGCGGCGGAACTCGGCCGGGAAATCCGCCGTCCAGTTCTGCATGCCGGCCTCGTAGCTGTCGATCAGCACGGTCGCGGGCCCCTTGGCGCCGACGGCCGCGGCATCGGCTGCGACCTGATCGATGACATGGCGGAAATGAAACTCGGCGGCGGCGGGATTGAACTTGTCGATCTCGAGCCCGCGCCCGGCGGCGGAGGCGGCCACGTTGTTCTGTCCCGTGCTGGTGTGGCCGATACGCAGGATGGTCCATGCGCCGGCGGGAGCGTCCCAAACCAGCCGGTCGCCCCGGAGCTTCGCGGTCAGATCGACAACGTCCGCGGGATCGATCGCCGCCGAGGCCGGCACGGGCGCGGGCAAGGCGAGCTGGCCGGTGACACGGTAGTCGAAGTTCGCCTTGGCCACCCAGTCCACGATACGCGGCGCGCGGTGGAAAACGAGGTCGGCGACTTCGCCCTGGCCCGAAGCCGTGGCCCGCACGAAACGCGCCCGCACTGGGGCGAAGGCCCGCGCGCCGGGCGCGACGATGCCATGGCGGCCGGGCGAGGACACGGTGCACAGCGGCGCGAAGCTCACACCGTCGGCGGAGGCCTCGACCTGCAGGCGCGGGAAACGGGCCTTGAGCGCGGGCAGGACGGTGAGCGCGTGCAGTTCAACCGGCTCGGTGAACTCGAAGAGCAGCGGCGCCTCGGGCGAGAGCGGCACCGTGGTGGCGAAGAGGCCGTCGTTCAGGACGGTCCGGTCCGCGAGTTCCGCGCCGCCGGCGCTCACCCGCTTCAGCGCCTGGTCATAGGGCACGGCCTCGGCGGGCGGCGAAGGGAACGCGATGACGAAAGCGTCGCGGTAGAAATCCCGGTTCGCCTGTGGCCGAGTGAGGTCGAGCTCCAGGTGTCCGCCGCCGGTGACGGCGGTTTCGGTCCACACCAGTTGCTGCATGGACAGTTCGGGCGTCACCCAGGGGCCGCCGCTGCTGGACCAGCCGGGGGCGTTGTGCACCCCGATGTCGATGCCGAGACGATTACCCTCCTGGACTGCGTGGGTCATCAGCCCGCGCCAGTGCGTGTCCAGGTAGCTGGCGGGGCCGGCCGGCAGGTAATCGCTGCCGTCGAACATCATCACGCCGGCCACGCCGACGCGCTGCATGGCTTCGAGATCGAGCGTGATACCTTCGCGGGTGACGTTGCCGTTCATCCACAGCCAGAAGGTCCGGGGGCGGGCATCGGCCGGCGGCGTGGCGAAACCCTCCGCGAGCGGATCGGCTGCCCGGACGGAAAGGACGCACGCGGGCAGCCCGGCGAGCGCGGCGAGCAGCACAGCGGAACGAAGAAGCCGGCGGACGGCGGACATGCGAAAGAAGCTTTCAGGATTGGCCGGCATCGCTCGCATCGCCCACGGGCCGGCGTCGCCAGAGATTGGCGAGGAGGGAGCCGGAGATGTTCATCCACGGACTGAAAACCGCGGCGGCGAGGCCAACGGTGCCGAGCTTGCCCATCGCGCCCGCGAGACCGGAAGCCATGCCGCCGTTTTGCAGGCCGACCTCGATGGCGACAGTCCGGCAGGAGGCCTTGTCGAGGCGGGCCAACCGGGCCAGCCAGTAGCCGAAGAAATAGCCGGCCGTGTTGTGCAGCATCGCGACGAGGATCAGCGCGCCGCCGACGAGGAGCAGGTTATCCCGGCCGGCGGCGGTCGTGATGGTGGTAAAATAGACGATGCCCGCCATCGAGAGGAACGGCATGAAGGAATCGAGCCCGGGACACGCCCTGGCCAGCCGATGGTAGAGCCCGCCGAAGGCCACCGCCCCGAGCAGGAAGCCCGCAAGCTCCAATCCGAGAGCCGCATCGGGCGGCAGGGCGGAGACCCAGGCGGCGTTTCGATTTGCAAACAGAAATCCGGCCGCCGCGGCGCAAGCAGCCTCCGCCGGGGCAAAACGCCGTTTGCCGACCGGGGACACGCCTTTCAGGTATTCGTGGAGCAAGGCAGCGCCGATGGGAACTATGACGATTTTGACGATCTCCGTCATCATCGGGAGGAAGCGCACTTCGACGAGCGAGCCGGCCAGCAACTTCATCCAAAAGGGGGTCATGATCGGAGCGATCATCGTGGTGATGGCCGTGGCGGTGATCGACAGGGCGAGGTTGGCCTTGGCGATGTAGCACATGACGTTCGAGGCGAGGCCGCTGGAGCAGCACCCGATAAGGATGACTCCGGCCGCGATCTCATACGGCAAGGGAAAGAGTTTTGTCAGCGCCCACCCAGAAAGCGGCATGACGATGAACTGGCAGGCCACCGCGACAACCACGCCCCAAGGCATCTTCATGATACCGACAAAGTCTTTCAGACTCATCTGCGTGCCCATGCCAAACATCACCGTCTGCACCACCACGAGCACGACCCACTTGTGGCGCAGGTCGAAATTTCCCCATTTGAGGAAAGCGGCCGGATAGATCATCGCCGCGACCACGGCCACGATGATCCACGCGGTGTATTGATAGCTTTTCAGCGCCGGCACGGCGCCGAGCCCGATCGCGAGCCCGAGGGCGGCGACCACAGCGCAGGGCGGCCACAAGGCCTGGGAACCCGCGAGGAGCCCGCCCAAGACGCCGAGAAGCCCAAGGGCCGACAAGGCCAGGCATAGTTTGCGAAAGTGTATCATGGGGATCGGGCTAAGGGTTCGGCGGCGCCGCGCGTTTCAGGGCGCGCCGGCGGGGCTCACCAGACGTTCTCGCAGGTAGGCGTGCAGGGGCTCGAGCACGGCGGGATCGAGCGGCATCTTGTGGCCGCGCGGCTCCGTCTCGCGGTGATAGACAAACGGGCTGCCCAGCTCCGTCAGCCGGCGGCGCAGAACGTCCATCTGGTGCAACGCGTCGGGCGACTCGGTGGCGTTGATGGTGAGAAAGAGCGGGACCGTCGGCCCGCGCAGATAGTCGAGCGCGCCGTGGCGGCGCCAAGCCTCCTCATTGGCCGCGCGTTCGCCCCAGGCCTTGGCGTAGCGGGGAATCATTTTGTCCTCCGGCAGCAGGTCGAGGTAGGTGAAGCGGCCCGACATCACCACCGCGCCCTGCACGGTGTCATCGGTGTCAGGGTGTTCGCCGCGAGGCTCGAATTCCTGGCTTCCGCCGGTGGTCGCCGCGAGCAGGGCCATGCCGCTGCCGCGGGAAAAACCGGCGGAGGCGATGCGGCCGTTGAGGCCGAGCTCCGGCCCGAGCGCGCGCAGGGTGCGGACCGCAGCCTTGGCCTTCCAGGCGCAGTCGGGCATCGGGTCGAGGCCTTTGTAGGGCGCGGCGACGGGGTGGTCGGCCATGGCCGCGGCGTGGCCGTCGATGGCGGCGGCCGGCAGCAGCGCGTCGGTGCAAAAGGTCAGCGAGAAATTGCCCATGCGGTCCGCATTGTCGCAGGAAAACTCCAGGACCGCCCCTGCCGGCCTGGCCGGGCGCGAGGGGTAGATGAGGTCGAGGGCCAGCGTGCGGGCCGTGTCGCGGTAGAACACGACGTCGCGCCGCAGGCGGCAGCCGGCGGGGACGAGGTAGATGCGGGCGGCGTCGGTCTTCCGACCGGCGAGCAGGCGCCCGGCGCGGACATCCTCGCGAAGCCGCACGAGATCCGGATAAATCGACGGGAGGCCCGAGCGTGGATGGCCGGCATAGTCGAGCACCACGACGAGGTGCCCGGCGGCGCGCAGGTCGCGCAGGATGGACTCGTCCGGCTCGGTCCCGACGCGCGGCGCGACGAGGTTCTCCAGGTAGAAAACCACCGGCACCGGCGCATCCTCGGCGGGCGGGGGCAGGGGTTCGAGAATCTCGAGCGGGATGGGCCGCCCGGTAGCGAGGCTGGTCCAGCCTTCGGCGCGGCCGACGCCGCACAGCGCCAGCATGGCGAGAGCGGCGGACACAAGAGGGAGCGGACGGAACGCGAGCATGGGCCAGGCTCAGAGCACGGAGGCCAGGTGATCGATAGCCAGCGGCGGGCTGGCGAAGATCGGCACGCGTTTGTCGGCCTCGGGCAGCGAGTCGACGACGCGCGCCATGGAAGCCTGCGCGAGCAAGACGACGTCCACCTGTACGGACAGCTCACGCAAGGCGGTGGCTACCAGCATGTCGTGCGTGGCGGTGTCTCCGGCCATGAGTGCCTCGAAGGCACCGGAAACGAGCCGCGCGGTGAGCTCAATTTCTTTCCCGGCGCGAGCCGCGCGGCGGCGCACCAGGTCGGAGGTGGGATTGAGCGTGGTGGGCAGCGTGGCGATGACGCCGATGCGCCGGCCGGCGGCCACGGCGGCGTCGGCCATGGGCTGGTCGACGCGCAGCACCGGCACCGCGCAGAACGGCGCCGAAGCCTCGACCGCGGGGCCGATGGAAGAACAGGTGACGAGGATATGGTCGGCACCGCCCGCCTCGGCGGACGTGATGTAAGCCTCGACACGGCGCGCGATGTCGGCGGTAAGCGCGCCCTTGGCGCCGATGGCGCGCACGAGGCTGTCGTCCACGATGTTGAAGGTGTCGACCTGGGGCAGCCTGGCCTTGCAAAGCTGCTGGAAGACCGGAACGAGGGTCGCCGAGGTGTGGATGAGGGCGAGAATTTTGCGGGGCATAAGCTCAGAACGCGCCGCGCGCGGCGGCGCCGAAGAAGTCGGGTGCGCCGACCTGGCCACCCTTGAAAACGATTTCCAGGCCATCGGCGGGAGAACCGGGCGCGCGGACCCGGCAAAGCGGCGCGCCGGGCGCGAGCGGGGCCAACATTTCCAGCGACTCGATGCCGAGCGCGCGACCGGCGTAGCTCGAGGTGTCGCCGCCGGCGATCACGAGGCGGCGGAGGCCGGTCGCGACGATGGCCTGGCGCGCGAAGCGTCCGAGCGCCGCGCCCAGCCCTGCGGCCGACGCTTCGCCATCGGGGCGGCCGAGGCTGGTGTAGGCGACGACGTTTCGCCCTGCCCGCAGATGAGCCACGACCTCGTCGAGCGCGGCGGCGTGGTCCGGCGCGAAGGGGTCCAGCGGCTGCGCGACGAAGCCGTTCGCCTGCGCCCAGTCGATCTGGGCGGCGGTGACGGGCGAGCAGCTCCCCGAAACGACCAGCAGAGGCGTAACGGCGCCGGGCGATGGCCAGGCCGGATTCTCCACGCCACCCCAATGCGCGGTCAGCGCCGCGCCGACGCCGGACGAGCCGACGGAGAACAGCGGCGCACCGCCCGCGAGCCCGTCGATCAAGGCGCCGGCGCGTTGCAGATGCCCGGTGTTGATGCCGTCGAAGAGCACGACGGCGTGGCCCGCGTCGATGAGCGAGCGAAGCGCGGCGGCGCTTTCCCCGGGCGGACGTTCCAGGGCGAGCACGTCGAGGAGTCCAATGGATCTGGCGGTCTGCTTCGCGAGGTGCACGCGCAGGTCGGCTTCCGTCATGGGCGTGACGGGGTGCCGGCTCACCGACGGATGCCGGTCGAGGCGATGGATCGCGCCCGCGCTGCCAATCCCGTAGCGGGCGTAAAGGTTGCCGAAGGTGCAATAGCGGCCGAGCGCAGGCGCCGCCACGAGGAGCGGCACGACCGGACCGCCGAAAACCGAGGCGCCAACCTCGATCGCGCGGCCGATGCTGCCGATCGCCGGCGAGGAGTCGAAGGTCGAGCAGACCTTGTAGTGGACGTGTCGCGGGCCGAGAGCGCGCAAGACCGCGAAGGCCGGCCGCAGCACGGCCTCCATCGCATCGGGCGCCAGTGCGCGGGTGAGCCCGGCGATGCCGACGGCATCCAGGCCGGTGCATTGCGCGGCGGCGGGCGGGTCGAGGAAAAGCCGCGTCCGCAAGCCGGCGCGCGCGAGCGATTCGAGGGCATCGGTGGCTCCCGTGAAATCGTCGGCGAAGTAGGCGAGGCGGAGCATGGCGGGGGCAGGAGATCGGACGGATTAGACGGATCGGACCGATCTCATGAAGACTCCCCGAACTTGGCGGCGGAGGTAGCGAGCGCTGGATACTTCGTGATCGCCTGCTCGTAGCTCAGGCCCGCCACGGCCGCCTCCCACCAGAGCTGGAGCGAGCGCACGCCTGCGGCGGGACCGTCGGGGTGGGCCTGGATGCCGCCGCCGGCCATGTAGAGCAGGTCGGTGGTTCGGGTGCGGCGCCAGGTCTCAGGCGCCTGGCCGCCCCACTGGCCGGAGGAAACGACAGGCAGCAGCGGTTTGCCCAGCGGCTCGCTTGCCAGGCAGGACGCGATGGAGCGGACGACGGAATCGTCCGGTTCCCAGAACTTGTTGGCGATGCCGTTGACGTGGAGCTGGTCCACGCCGGCGAGGCGCCAGAGCTTCTGGTAGGCCGGAAACTCCACGCCGAGCAGCGGATGCCGGTTGAGCATGCCCCAGCCGTTGCGATGACCGTGGATGGCAAGCTGGCCACGGTCGCAGATCTTCTTGGCCGCGGCCAAACCGACGCTGTTGAGGCTGAGCATCGCGCAGGTGCCGCCGGCGGCGACGACCTTGTCGTAATGACGCTGCATGGCGTCGAGCTCGTCGCTGACGTTGAAGGCATACATGGCCTTTTTTCCGGTGCGCTGGGCGTGGCCGTTGATGACCGCCATGACCGCGTCCACCCGGGCGTCGAAGGGTGAGTGCGGAGGGTCGGCCATCAGCTCGTCGTCCTTGAGGAAGTCGATGCCCGCCTCGACGAGCTCCTTCACCATGGCGGCGGTCCGCTCGGGCGAGAGACCGATGCTGGGCTTGATGATGGTACCGATGAGGGGACGCCCCTCGGCGCCGGTGAGCCGGCGGCAGCCGAGAATACCGAAGGCCGGGCCGCGAAAGGCGGCGGCAAAGGACGGCGGCACCTCGAAGTCCGCCAGCTTGAGGCCGGAAAACTGCGCGAGCTCGTAGAGGTTGCCCTGAAGGGTAGAGACGAGCGCGGGCAGGTTGGTGCCGAAATTTTCGACCGGCCAGGAAATCACGACCTCGGCGCGGCGGTAAGCGGAAGCCGGGGCGCGGCCGGTGGGCAAGGAGGGCGCGGCAACGGTATCCAGCTCGTTGATTCGCTCCACGCGGGCGGCGAAGCGTTCCCTGAGCTCGGCGGTCTCGCCGGGGACGGCGACGAAGGTCCCGGAGGACTGTTCGCCCGCGAGGGTGCCGGCCGCCTTGGCGATGGGCAGCGGCGTTTCGATCAGATAAGTGGCGGAAACGCGTTCCATGTCAGGCGAGGTTGATTCTGGCGAGGGCTTCAGGCGTGGGTTCCATGCCCGCGCCAGGCGTGTCGGGGGCGACGAAGTGACCGTCCCGGATCTGCGCGGGGTGAAGCATCCAGTCGCGCAGCCAGGGGATATATTCGAGCAGGCGGCAACCCGGATGGGCGAAGCACAAATGTTGATGCACCTGGCACATGTCGCCGACGTGGGGAACCACCGGCAGGCTGTAGCTGTGGGCGAGGTCGGCGACCTGCCAGAATTCGGTCACGCCCGCGAGGCGCACGACGTCGGGCTGCACGAAATGGACGGCGCCGGCGTGGATAAAATCGCGAAACTGCGCAGCGAGATAAAGCTGCTCCCCGAGCGCGACCGGCGTTTCGATCGCCTCCGCGAGCCGGCGGTGCGCGATCACGTCATCGAAGGCGGTCGGCTCCTCGAACCATACGATGTCGAACTCGGCGAGACGGCGGCCGAGACGGAGGGCCTCGGGCAAAGTGAGCTTGCCGTTCGCGTCGGTCATGATGCGGACGCCGGGGCCAAGCGCGGCGCGGACGGCTTCGAGGCGGCGCAGGTCGGTGGACAGGTCCGGGTTGCCGACCTTGATCTTCACGGCCCGGTAACCCTCGACCTCGATCAGGCGCTTGCAGTCGGAGACGAGCGTCTCGAGCGGCCAGTTGAGCCAGCCGCCGTCGGTATTGTAAGCTTCGACCTTTTTGGCGGCGGAGCCGCCGAGGAGTTTCCAGAGCGGAAGACCGGCGGCTTTCGCCTTGAGATCCCAAAGCGCGATGTCCACGGCCCCGAGCGCGAGATGCGCGATGCCGGCACGGCCGACCCACTGCACCGGCGAATGTTGGTGGAGCTTCTCCCAGAGCGCTCGAACCTCGAGGGGATCCTCGCCGAGCAGGAGCGGCCCGTAGCTGTGCACCGCACAATCCACGATCAGCCGGTCGGTCGGCAGGTGGGCGTGCGTGCCGGAAAAACCGTAACCCACGAGACCGTTGTCGGCGTGAATGGCAACGCCCGGCGCGCCCCAGTGCGTGATGCTATGCGTGCTATCGGCGATGCCGCCGCGAGTGACCGGGGCGTGGAGGATGATCGGCGTGAGCCCGATTATTTTCACGGGGCTACGCGGCAAATGCCGGCGAAGGTGTAAGCGCCGGCGGGAACGTCGGCGATGACGGCGAAGCGACCCTCGCGGCGGGACACGGCGAACCCGTCGGTTTCGACCGGGGTGCCGGCCTCGCTCGGAACGCACACGCGGGCGGACGTGTTCGCCGGAATAAGAACCGTCCAGGTGAAACGGTCGCCATCCCGTTTCCATTCGCTGCGGATCTCGCCGTGCAAAGTCCGGTAGCGGCCGCGCGCGAATTCCAGCCCGGCACCAAGGTGAGGCTGCAGGACAAAGCGCCGGAAGCCCGGCACCTCCGGATCGAGCTCGATGCCGGCGACGTGGCGGAACAACCACTCGCCGACGGAGCCGAGCGAGTAGTGGTTGAAGGAGTTCATGTGCGGGTTGAAAAAACCGTCCTCGTGCGTCCACCCGTTCCAGCGTTCCCAGATGGTGGTGGCGCCGTGCTTCACCGGATAGAGCCAGGACGGGTAGCTTTCCTGCAAAAGGAGCCGGTAGGCGACGTCGGCGCGGCCGGCGAGGGTAAGCTGGGGATTGAGGTGGCTGATGCCGATGAAGCCGGTGCTGAGGTGCCAGCCGAGCGACTCGATGTTGGCGACGAGGCGGCCGACCGCGGCCTCGCGCAGCTCATGCGGCAGCAGATCGAAGGCGAGCGCGAGGAGATAACCGGTCTGGGTGTCGGTCGTGACGCGTCCGTCGGGCCTCACCCACTCCTTTTGAAAAGCCGAGCGGACCTTCTCGAACATCGCGGCGAAGCGCGCGGCATCGGCCGACCGACCGAGTTCGCGGGCGATGCGGGCGAGTTTGGCGCAGTCGTCGGCCCAGTAGGCGGTGGCGAGCAGGTTCTTCATCGGCGAATGCGTGCCGAAGGAGGTATCGCTCGGAATGCAGAGCCAGTCGCCGTAGTTGTTGGCGAGCTGGTTGAGGCGAAGGCCGGAAGGGTTGTGGCGGTCGATCCAGTCGACCCACTTCACCATAGCGTCGTAATGGCGCTCGATGACGCGGCGATCGCCGTAGACGCGCCACATCGTGTAGGGGATGACCACGCCGGCATCGGCCCAGCCGGCGGAGCCGCCCAGGTTGGGCAGGCCGACCCAGTTGATGTCTTCGCACAGGCGCGGGGCGACGTCGGGGAAGATGCCCTCGGGCGTCTGCGCGTCCTCGACGTCGATGAGCCACTTCGTGAAGAAGGCGGCGACGTCCATGTTGCACGAGGCAGTGCGGCAAAAGACCTGCGCGTCGCCCATCCAGCCGAGGCGTTCGTCGCGTTGCGGGCAGTCGGTGGGGACGGTGAGAAAATTGTCCTTCTGCGACCAGAGGCCGTTCAGCCAGAGGCGGTTCACGCCGGGATGGGAGCACTCGAAATGGCCGGCAGGAGGAGTGTCCGAGTGGATGACGCAGCCGGTGACGGCGTCCGGCAGCGGTGCGCCGGGCAGGCCGGTGAGTTCGACAAACTGGAAACCGTGGAAGGTGAAAGACGGTTCCCAGGTCTCGAGGCCTCCGCCCCGGCAGACATACATGTCCACGGATTTGGCGCGGCGCAGGTTCTCGGTGTAAAGCGTGCCATCGGGGCAGAGCCGTTCGCCGTGGCGAAGCTGGATGTGCGTGCCGGCGGGGGCCTCGACCTTGAGCCGGACCCAGCCGGTGATGTTCTGGCCGAGATCGTAGATCCAGACGCCAGGCCGGATCTCGACGCGGGAAACAGGAGCAAGGATCTCGGTGATGCGCACGGGTTCGGCGCGCTGTGCGACCAAAGCGGCGGATGGGGCGGCGACCTCGAGAGCCGGCAGCCAGCCGTTCGGCTCGCGGCGGGCGTCGCAAGTTTCGCCCATCATGAAATCGGAGGAAAGGATCGGGCCGGTGGCGCATTGCCAGGAACCGTCGGTGCCGAGCGTGAGGCGCGAGCCGTCGGCGAGTTCGACCTCGAGCTGCACGAGCAGGCTGTTCTCCAGCGAGCCGTAGCGGCCGCGCTGCTCCTGCCAGCCGACGTAGCCGGACCACCAGCCGTCGCCGAGGGTGGCGGAGAGTTCGTTGCGGCCGGCCGTGAGGAGGGCGGTGACGTCGTAGGTGCGATAGTGGATGCGCTTGAAATAATCGGTCCACTCCGGGGCAAAAAGGTCCTCCCCCACCCGCCTGCCGCCGAGGCGCAGTTCGAAAAGGCCGCGCGCACTGGCGTAGACTGTCGCGCGGCGCACGGGGGCGCCGAGCTCGAAGGCTCGGCGAAAAACCGCGGGCGTGCCCGGCTCCGTGAGCGTCGGGCCCGCGGCCTGCGGGTCGCGGCGGATGATCTCTGGATCGGCGGCGATCCAGCGCGCGGACCAATCGGATTTTTCCAACAGCCCCATCGTCCAAAGCGCCGGGGCGGAACGCACGGCAGCCCCGGTTTCGTCCCACACCTCGACCGTCCAATGGCAGGCCTCGCGGGAGCGAAGCGACGCGCCGGCGTAGGCGAGATGCGTGGTCTCGCCGCTCTCGACGCGGCCGCTATCCCAGCGGTCGGCCTCGCCGGCGGCGAGCCGTTCCGCCGTGCTGGCGACGCGGATGCGGTAGGCGAGCTGGCGCGCCCCCCGGCGGGGCGTTTCCAGGCCCCACGAAAGGCGCGGGGCGGTTTCGTCGATGCCGAGCGGGTCGACGAGATATTCGCAGCGAAGATGGGTGACGCGGAGATCGGACATGCGAAGGAAAACGCGCGATCAAGCGCGCTCGGACTCGATCTGCTCGAGGGATTTTCCGGAGGTGTCGGGCATGAAGAAAAAGCCCACCGCGCCGCTGATGGCGAGGAAGAGGGTCAGCAGGCCGGCGATCTGGCCGATGCCCTTGTCGGCGAGCACGGGCACGAAGAAGCTCCAGATGCCGAGGATCACGCGCGCGACGCCGAAGGTCACGCCCTGGGCGGTGCTGCGCAGCATGGTCGGAAAGAGCTCCTGGCTGAAAACCTTGTAGAAGGCCTCGCCGGCGAGCGCGCCACCGGCCGAGAAGAGGACGATATTGGCGAGCACCACCGGGATGCTGAAGGGAAGGAAGAGCAGCATGCCGTAGGCGACGATCTGGATGAGCGCGCCGATGCCCCAAAGCAGGCGGCGGGTCCGGTAGGCGCCGTCCGAGTGGCGCATGAAGACGAACACGGTGACGAGCATGGCGATCACGAAGCCGGAGCAGGAGAGCAACACGCTGGCCACGGGACCGCCGGCCTTGAGCGTCTCGATGATGTAAGGGTTGAAAAGGCCGGCGGTGCCGGCGGCGAGGTTCCAGAAAAGATAGATCGTGGCGGTCCAGACGAGAGCGCGAAAATTACGCCCGGAAAAGAGGGCGCCGATGCTTTTCCGGACGGCGGCGGAGTTGGCGGCCTCCTTCCAGCGGGCGGATTCCGTCAGGCCCTGGCGCATCGCCCAGGTGACGACCGAGACGACAAAAAGGTGCAGCAGCACGACGCGCGTCCCGAGCAGCTGCTTCTCGGGCGGCAACACGGACGAGAATAGGGCGGCGAGGACGAAGACCATCACCGGACCGAGGCACCAGGAGACTTGGGTGAAGCCGAGCAATTTGCCGCGGGCCTTGGCCGGGGCGAACTCGCCGACGAGGGCGAGCGAGGTGGGCACGTCGGCGCCGACCGCGAGGCCGACGATCACGGTGCCGAGGAAGAGCATCTCGCGGTTCACGGCGAAGGCGGCGAGCAGGATGCCGATCGCGTAGACGATCAGGTCGAACTGGTAAATGCGCTTGCGGCCGAGCTTGTCGCCCAGCCAGCCGCCGATGATGGCGCCGACCGCGCAACCGATGGCGTTGGGGCCGATGGCGGCGAGGGTGCCGACCTCGCCTTTGGACAGAGCGAAGGCCTTCTCGAAATTCACCATGCCGACCCCGAGGGCTACGATGGAACCGGCGTCCAGGTAGGAGGCCATGCCGGCGAGCGCGGACCATTTCCATTGCTGACGGGTGATGGTTCCGGCGTCGGCCGGGGAGGATGCGGGGCTTGGGCTCATGGGGCTGGAAAAAAAGGGGGCGCTCGATCGAAAAGGACGGCTCAGCGGGCCGGAATCCAGACAGTCATCTCGGTGTCGCCGCGATTGCCCCAGGCATAGTAGGGCACGGCCTTGACGGTAATCGGGCGCGGCGCGCGAGAATCGACCTCGCGGTAGAGCTGCTTCCCGCTCCAGTCGGCTCGCGGCACGGAAAGAGCGTCGAGGGTGAAGGTGAGGACTTCGGCACCGGCGATTTTCTCGCGTTTCGCGACGAAGTCCGCGGGGGACGAAAGGGAAAGGGCGACGTCCTTTAGCCTCACGCCCTCGGGCAGATCGTTCGATTCGAGGCAATACACCAGCGGACCGTATTTGATGGCGACCTGATTGAGGGTCTCCTCGACGAGCGGGTTGGCCTCCCAGAGCGTGGGTTTGAACGCCAGGACGAAGTCCATCGAGTCGCCCGCTTTCCACGTGCGTTTCACGTCGGCGTAGGCGCCGGGCTTGAGCTCGGCGGCGAAGGGCTCGCCGTTGACGCGCAGGCTGGCTCCGTCGCGCAGCCAGCCGGGGACACGAAGCTTGAGCGTGACGTCGCGGGCCGGCGCCTCGTCGACGATGAGCTTAACCGCGCCCGACCAGGGATAATCGGTCTGCTGGCGGAGCTTGATGCGTGAGCCGTCGAGCCAGGCGGTGTCGAGCGTGCTGGCGGCGTAGAGGTTCACCCAGACGGCGTCGGCCGAGAGCGCGTAGACGTAATTGTGCGCCTCGGCGATGGTGCGGACCACGTTGGGCGGACAGCAGAAGGAGGACTTGATGTTGGGCTCGCGCTTGCGCGACCAGCGCAGGGGATAGTCGAAGTCGTTCAACTTCTTCAGCGGATTGACGTAGAAGTAATCCCTGCCCTCGAGGCTGATGCCCGGAAGGATGCCGTTATAGAGGGTCTGCTCGAAAAGGTCGGCGAGATGCGCGTCGCCCGTGAGCGCGAGTTGGCGCCACATCCACATGCCGTAGCCGATGGTGGCGCAGGTCTCGTTGTAGGCGGTGAGGTTGGGAAGCTGGTAATCGCGCCCGTAGGCCTGGTGGACGGTCTTGATCTGCGGGTGGAGCCTGGCCGGCGCGCCATCGGGCGAAGCGCCGTCGTAGAGCGCGCCGGTCATTCCCGTAATGTAGAGCTTCTGACCGGCCACGTCGTCGGAAAGCGCCGCGAGAGGGACGAAGAGCGTGGCGTCGCCATCCTCGGCGTAGAGGTCGGCGACACCCGCGTAGAGATAATTGGCACGCACGGCGTGGCCGACCGCCTCGGTGCTTTGGCGGAAGGGCACGCGGTCCTGGTTATGGTCGGACGCGACCTCGGGCGGAACGAGGCTGCGAATCTCGATGAGCTGTTTGGCGAGCTCGAGGTAACGCGGCTCGCGGGTGACGCGATAGAGCTCGACCACGCCCATGTAATGCGAAGGGCAGATAGCGTTGCGCGCGAGTTCCTCCGGGCGCTCGCGGCAGAGCCGGTCGATGTAGTCGGCGGCCTTGCGCGCGCAGTCGAGTAAGGTCGTCTGGCCGGTGACGCGATAATGGATGCACGCGGCCGTGATCAGGTGACCCATGTTGTAGGTCTCGAAGTGCTCGCGGTCCTCGAATTCCTTCGCGACGGCGCCGGTCTGGCCACGGCGTTGCGGGACGATTTTCTGGGTATGCAGGTAGCCATCCTCGCGCTGGGCCTTCGCGATGACGGGGACGATCTCGTCGATCTGCCGCAGCAGGGCCGGATCCCGGGTGACGGCGTAGACCTGCACAAGAGCCTCGAACCACTTGAGAAAGTCCCCGTCGTTGAAGGGCGGGCCATGGGGCTTGCCGTCGCCGCGCCCCTCGCCGAGGCCGGCCGCCATGAGGAAGTTGTCCCAGGCGTGGCTCTCCTGCGGATCGGACAAGATGGTCCAGAGGTGAGGCACCATCACGTCGCGGGCGACCTCGAAGCGTTCGCCGAGCAGGCCGCCGTTCCAGCGCACGTCCGCCAGATCGGGCATATACATCACCGCGTGCGGCGAACGGGTCGTGTCGATCAAGGCCTTTTCGCCGGCCGGGGCGAGGGGAGCGCCCGCGGCGGCGAGGGTCAGGACGACGGACAACGAGCGGCGCAGATGCATCATCTTGGGGATGAGTTGGGGGAAAATCGTCAGGATTGGATGACCCGTCCTACGGCACGACGCCAGCCCTCCGTCAAACGATTGCCTTCCGCGGCTTCGAGCCGGGGCGAATACACGACATCCTCGCGCGGTTGCGCGGCCAGCGCCCCGAGCGAGGCTGCGACGCCGAGACCAAGCTGGCCGGCCAGCACGGCGCCGAGCGGCGAGCAGTCAGACATCGTGGCTACATACAGCTCGACGCCGCAGATATCGGCGCAGAACTGCATGAGAAACCGGCTGGCGGTGGAACCGCCATCGCCGTGGAGGGCCACGAGCGGAACGCCGGCCTCGGCACGCATGGCGTCCAGGGCGTCGCGGATCTGGAACGCAATGGATTCGAAGGCCGCGCGGGCCACGTGGCGCCGGTCGCTGTGGCTGGAGAGGCCGAGGATCGCTCCCCGCGCCTCGGGCCGCCAGTGTGGGAGGCCGAGGCCGGTGAAGGCGGGCACGAGATGGACGCCGCCATTGTCCGGCACGGAAAGCGCGAGTTCCTCGAGGGCCGGCACGTCGGCGGCGAGCCCGAGCTGGTCGCGCAGCCAGGTGAGCGTGGAGGCGGAGGAAATGACGATGCCCTCGAAGGCGTAGGTCGGCACCCCGGCATGGGTCCAGGCCAGCGCGGTCAGCACGCCCTGTTTGGAAAAACGCGGCGTGGCGCCGATGTTCAGCAGGAGCGAGGAGCCGGTGCCGAAGGTCACCTTGGCCGCGCCCGGAGCGAAGCAACGTTGGGCGAAAAGGGAGGCCTGGGAGTCGCCCATCACTCCCCGAATCGGCAGCGGATTGACAAAGGTGCCCTCGAGCGTGGTTTCGCCGAAAGCGGCCGAGCTGTCGCGCACCTCGGGCAGAGCCTGGCGCGGCACCTCCCAGAGGGCGCAAAGCTCGTCATCCCAGGCGAGGCGCGCGATATCGAAGAGCAGGGTCCGCGAGGCGTTGGTGGCGTCGGTCGCGAAGACCCGGCCCTGCGTGAGCCGATAGATGAGGTAGGCGTCGATGGTGCCGATGAGCGCGGAACCGTCGGCGAGCCGGTCACGCAAGCCAGGCTGGTTTCGCAGGAGCCACTGGAGCTTCGAGGCGGAAAAATAAGCGTCGAGCCTGAGGCCGGTCTTGGCGTGGACGAGAGCCTCGCGGCCGGCGGCGGCGTGAGCGGCGCAAAACTCGTCGCCGCGCCGGCACTGCCAGACGAGAGCGCGATGCAGGGGGCGGCCGGTGCCGCGCTCGAAGACGACGATGGTCTCGCGCTGGTTCGTGATCGAGAGGGAGGAGATCGCGCCGACCCGGGCGGCCTGGCGGGCGAGCAGGCCGTGCAGGACGGCGAGGGTGTTCTGCCAGATCTCCTCGGCATCGTGCTCCACCCAGCCGGGCCTCGGGTAGTGCTGCTGATGCTCGCGCGACTCGCGATCGAGCGCGCGCCCGTCCGCGTCGAAGAGCAAGGCCTTCGTTGCGGAGGTGCTTTGGTCGATGGCGAGGAAGAGCATGGCTAGCACAGAAGCTCGCGGGCGGCGCCGGCGAGCCCCTCCATCGAGATACCGTAGTGGCGGAAAAGATCGGCCTGGGCGCCGGTGACGGTGTCCTCGTCGGGAAAGCCGACCTTCCTGAAACGCGGAGCGAGGCCGGCCTGCAAGAGCGTGGAGGCGACCGCGTCCCCCACCCCGCCTGCGATCATGTGCTCCTCCACGGTGATGACGGCACGACACTCGCGGCCGGCGGCCAGCACGGCGGCGGTGTCGAGCGGCTTCACGGTGTGCAGGCTGAGGACGCGGGCGGAGATACCTTGCTCGGCGAGCGACGCGGCGGCAAGAAGCGCATGGACGACGGTCTCGCCGTTGGCGATGAAGGCGACGTCGCGGCCCTCGCGCAGCGTGATGGCTTTACCGGCTTCGAAAGTCGTGCCGGCCGGCGCAAGGTCAGGCATGGCGGCCTTGCCGAAACGCACGAAGACGGGACGGTCGGCCCGCGCCGCGTAGCGGATCGTCTCCCGAGTCTCGAAGTTGTCGGCCGGGACGATGATCGTGACGTTGTGAATGGCGCGCAGCACGGCGAGGTCGTGCAGGGAATGGTGCGTCGAGCCGAGGGCGCCGTAGCTGACGCCGGAACTGATGCCGACAAGCACGGCGGGGACGTTCGAGTAGCAGACATCGTTCTTGATCTGCTCGAGCGAGCGGGCGGTGAGGAAACAGGAAGGCGACACGCCGAAGGCCTTTTTGCCGCAGGCGGCGAGGCCGGCTGCGATGCCGACGAGGTTCTGCTCGGCGATGCCGACCTCGACGATCTGCTTCGGCAGGGCCTTCCCGTAGGGGGCGAGCTTGCCGGAACCGCGCGAATCCGAGGTCACCGCGACGATGTTGCGATCGGCCGTGGCGAGCGCCTGGAGCGTGTCGGCAAATTCTTCGAGATTGGCGCGACCTTTCCGGAAACCCAGCTTTTCAGCCATGGCTTTTGCGGCCGGCGAGAACATGGATGGGGCGGGCGCACTCATGCGGAAGCCCTTCCAGATTTTTGTCCCGCGGTCTCGAATTCGCGGTCGATTGGATCAATTCTTAGCATGTCAATTATCCGCAGGGCTCACGGCTGTTTCGGCGCCCGGCACCGCTCCATCCGCAGGGCGAAGTCGCGCAGGTAGGCTTCGCGATAGCGGTTGATGGTCCTGGCTCCCTGCTGGCCACGTTCCGTCAAGGCTGGATCGGGGTTGTCGGTCCACCACTGCGGATAGCGGAGCGAAGGGTTCGCCGCCTGTTCCGGCCTTGGATCGACCGAAGTGAAACCGCCGGTCAGCCCATCCAGGCCGGGGAAGCTGCTCTTTGTCTGATAGCTCCAAGTCTTCGCCAGCTTGGGGCAATAAACGAAGTGGCCGGCGCCCGCATCATCGACGAAGGCGGGAAACTCCTGGCCATCGACCAGCAGGGTGCACTTCGTCCCCGTCGGCGCAGGCACGGCCGGACGATAGACGATTTCGACGATGGCGTAGGTTTCTACTTTGTCGCCGGCCGCCGGCGGCTTCGCCTGAGCATCGTCGAAGATCTGCCTCGGACGGTCCCAGGCGCGCACGAAGGAGCCACCCCAGGAACGCGTGTTCACCGGATCTTCCGGCGTGCCGTTCAGGAGATAGGCGAGTGAGGGCGTATCGCCCATCTTGATCCCGTCGCGAACTTTCCCTCCCCAGTTGAAGTTGGCGAAAAAATCGCCGAGGGCGCCGTGCCCCGCCACCTGTCGGGCGACAAAGCCTGCATTGCCCCACTCCCCCTCCTGGTTTCCGCCCACGAACCAGCCGAAGTAAGTGGAATTGGCCTCGATCATCCACAGGCCGGGATGCGCCCGGGCGATGTAGTCGTAGGCCGTCGGGTTCCACTTCTTGTTCGGTCCGCCGATGAAATAGACCCGTAGCTTGGATTCGATGGCCGGATCGTCGTGCAGCGCCTGGGCGAGATCATCGAGCCCGCCCCACATGAGCAGCCAGAGCGGACGCGAATCGTCACGCCTGGCACAGCGGATAATCCATTCGGAACCCTCCGTCGGCCGGCCGTACCCGGCCAGCCCCGAGGCCTCGGTCGCCCCCTGTTTGGAAATGGCACGAAGCGCGTCCGGGTCAGGATAGCCGGCCGAATAAGTCCGAAGGTTCGGATAGTCTTTCTGATATTCGTCTATCACCCGAAGAATCTGCCCGACGCGCCCCGTTCCTCCCATCGGCGACGAGACAATACCCTCGAGGTCGAAACTGTCCGCATAGACGAACAGGTGCACCAACGACTGAAAATCGTCGAAGTCGGAACCCCCGATATCGGTCGTCACGACGATGCGGGGGCGGGATTCCTTCGGCTCGACCGCCGGCAGCGAGACGGCCGCCACAGCCAGCATGAACAGGCCTTGGCTGAATCGCACAAACCCTCTTTGGAAACGCAGATTCACGCGGCGGCCTCCTGGAATTTTTGCTCGGCGGCCTCGAGCTCGGCGAGGGCGAGGGCAAGCTCGGCATCGCTCGGCACGCCGTGGTGCCATTTTCCGACGTTTTCCATGAAGCTGACGCCCCTGCCCTTCACCGTGTTGGCGATGACGAAAAGCGGCCTGCCGGGATGCGGCGCGGAGAGCGCGGCGGAGAGCGCGGCGTAATCGTGGCCGTCGATGGAACGAACCTCCCAGCCGAAGGCCCGCCACTTTTCGTCCAGCGGCTCGTTCGAAAGGACGTCGCGCGTATGGCCGGTGATCTGGAGGGTGTTGTGATCGAGGATGGCGACGAGGTTGTCCAAGTCGTAGTGGGCGGCGGCCATGGCCGCTTCCCAGTTTGAACCCTCCGCAAGTTCGCCGTCGCCGAGCAGCGTGAACACGCGGAAGGCGACGCCGTCCATTTTCGCGGCGAGCGCCATGCCGAGGCAGATCGGCAGGCCATGGCCGAGCGCGCCGGTGTTCATCTCGATGCCGCGGATCTTCCTCGTGGGGTGGCCGACGTAATAGCTCTTGTAGCGGCAGACCGTGTCGAGATCGGCGTCGGGGAAGTAGCCGCGGTCGGACATGACGGTGTAGAGCGCCTCGACGCAATGGCCCTTGCTCTGCACGTAACGGTCGCGGGTAGGCGAATCGACCGTCTCGGGCGAGACGTTCAGCACGCGGTTGTAGAGCAGATTGAGGATATCGAGGCAGGAAAGCCCGCCGCCGGTGTGGCCCGCCCCGGCCTCGTGAATGAGGCGAAGCATGCGCCGGCGGAGAGCGAAGGACTTCAGCGCGAGGTCACGGTCGGTCATGTCATTCCTGCGGGGCCTCGTGGTGATAGACTTCCCAGCCGAGGTAAGGTCCGAAGGCCTCGGCGAGGACGCCGGCGGTATGGGAGGCGTTCATCACGACATGGTGCTCGAAACCCTCGCGGCAGACGTGGCGCATGAGTTTCTGGAGCTTGGGCACGCGGGCGACGGCGCGGTTGCCGAAAGTCTTGAGTTCGTCGTTGGTCAACTCGCCCTCGCCGACGTAGGTGCGGATCACGCCGGCGGCATCGTCGGTCGTGATGCGGCCGTAGGTGAGCGGCGCGGCCGGGGTGCGGCCGTCAAGGGCGCCCCAGGTGTTTTCGACGCCGAGCGTGGAGCCGAGGATGGGGGCGTTGAGTACCTTGATGTCGGGAAGGAAGGATTTCGCCCAGTTGCCGCAGTGAAAGAGGACGCACTTGTCGTCGGCCGCGCCGTAGTTGTTGTTCCAATCCACGAGGGCCGAGGGAGAAAGCGCGGCGAGCTGCATCGCATACATGGTGAGCACGCCGGTGACGTCCACTTCGCAGGCGCTGGGGAGGAAATTCTCGCTCATCATGCTCATCGAGGTGCAGACGTTGCAGCCGTGGTTGGCCTGCACGGACGTCCAGCACTGGATGGCGGTGGCATCGAGGTGGTTGGCCGCGACGAAATCGTCGAGCACGATGCCCAGACGGGCCATCTGCGCGAGTTTGGCGGGCGGGACGGCGCTGGCGTTGGCGTAGGCCCTGATTTCGTCGACCTTGGAAACGAGGCGCCGGTCGCCCTCGGCGATCTTGCCGGCGGCGCCGAGGATCTCGGAGAGGTCCACCGTGGTGACGCTGACGCCATGGCGCTCGAGGATTTTTTCGGAATAACGCACGGTGTTGAAGGCGCCGGGACGCGCGCCGACGGCGCCGATACGCACGCCGCGGAGGCCGCGGACGACCCGGCAGACGGCCACGAATTTCAGGAGGTCGGCGCGGAAGGAGGCGTCGAGCGGGTGGACGACGTGCTTCGCCGTCAGCGAATAGGGGATGCCCGCCTGGCGGAGATTGTTACAAACGGAAATTTTTCCGCAGAAGGCGTCGCGGCGGCGGATGACGTCGAGCTTGTCGAGATCGTCGGGATAGCCCTGCACGAGCACGGGGACGTCGAGGCCGGCGATCTTCAGGGTATCCGCCACCCCTTTCTCGTCGCCAAAGTTGGGCAGGCAGACGAGTACACCGGCGATGCGATCGCGATTCCGACGAAAAAGGTCCGCGCATTTGCGGGCGTCGGTATGCGTTTCGACTCCGCCCAGCTTGGTTTCCGACAGATCGAGCATGACCGCTTCGATGCCGAGTTCGTCGAAGAGTTTGACGACATCGGCACGCGCCTCGGGCACGAGCTTGTCAGGAAAAAAATCCCGGTTGCCGAAGATGACACCGAGCGTGAGGGGGACGGGTTTCATGAAAGAATCGAAAGAAGGCGTGACCGGGGCGACGCGGGTGGGGAAACGAGCATAGTAGCACAAGAATCCAGGCTGATTCTCCGCCCCGGGCCCACATCTCTTGCGGGATAGTAATATCGGCCCGGCAGGCCGCGCAGGAACGGAGAATTGTCAATGGGCGCGGGCTGCGTCCGGCCGCCAGCACAACGGCGACAAGGCACCGCCCGCCGGGCCGCAGGCGCCCGCGTGAACAAAAAACGTCCGCCGCATGATCCCATGCAGGCGGACGCAAAGAACGACCGGCCGGCCGGCCAGCGAACGGATCAGGCCTGCGGCTTGCGCCGGCGGCGAACCAGACCTCCACCCAAGGTGACCAGGCCCAGGACGAGCCCCGCGCTGGCGGGCTCGGGGATGGGGGCAAAAGTCACCTGCAGATAGTTGGTGCCGGCCAGATTGTTAACGGAATAAACAGGCGTATAGAGCCCTTGCAGGCTCGCGCTGAAGTCGGTGGCGATGAGGCTCGCGTCCCCGGTGAAGACCCCGGTGCCGCTCACCAAATTATAGGGCGTGCCCATCTCCAACACGCCGGCGGTCAGCGCATCGAAGGTAAAGCTCAGCGAGTTGAACGAGAGGGCGCCGCTGCCGACCGAGATGAGGTCGCTCGTGCCGCCCGCCGTGGCCGCGAGGTCGAAGTCGAGCGTGGCGCCGGTGAGCGTGAGCGAGCCGGTGGCGAGCGTTCCCGCCACACCGAAGTTGAAGCGTCCGCTAAGATCGCCATCGACGGTGTTCACGCCCGGGGCGAGATGCGAGCCGGCGAGGCCGTTGACCGCGCCGGAGATCTCACCGGTACCGCCGAGGGTGGAGAGATTGTTGACGGTGGTGATGGCCGCGCTGGTGCCGAGCGCGGAGCCTTCGCCAAAGGTCAGGGCGGAGCTGCCCGCGGTGAGGAGGGTCGGACCGAACACGGAGAATTGAGTGGGGCTTATGATGGCGTCGATGTAGGAGCCTGCACTTGCACTCTGGCCGGTGACATAGACCGGTTGGCCCACCTTGAGGTTCAGGCTGGCGACGGTGTCGGAGCCCGCGAGAGTGACGGTGCGGTAGGTAAGGGTGCCGACGGCCGTGGCCGCGACGTTCGCGTTCGAGGTCGTGGCCGTACTGGGCACGAGAGAGCCTGTCACCACCAGCTTGCTGGCCGTAATGCCGTCGCCGACCGTGTTGGCGCCGCTGTGGAACTGGCTGTTGCTCAGGGTAAGCGAACCGGCGCCTTTCTGGACGAGGTTTGCCGGACCATTGACAGTAAGCGGCGTGACCACCGCATCCGAGCGATTCATCACCAGGGTGCCGGCCGCGGTGCTGTTCACGACGGGAGTCAGGCCGTTGCCGGAATCCAGCGAACCGGTGGTGCCGCCATTGCCGACCTGGACGGTTCCGGTGCCGGTGATACGCGTGCCGCCTTGGTGCGTGTTGGTGCCGGTGAGGAGCAGGGTTCCGGTGCCGCTCATCTGGATCACCATTTTGGATTGGGCCGTGGGAGCGCTGCCGGAGTTCTCCACGATATTGGAGTCGATGACCGTCGTGCCCGCGCCGGTAAACTCGCGCAACCGATAGAAGTCGGTGTTGTTATTATTCAGAAACATGCTGCCCCCAGCCGAACCCAGGGTGACAGTCTTGCCCGTTGCCGTGATATTATTGGTAAGGAGGGGCGTGTTGCCGATGTTCAGGGTGGTGGCGGCAATCGCGATGCTGTTGGAGCCTTGGAAGGTGGCGCTGCGATTGATCGTCGTGACGGTTTTGGTGATCGTCCGGTCGCTGCCCAGAGCCTCGAGGATGTTCACCGCGCCGCTGGGGCCGCCGATGGTGAGGCCGTTGGCGCTGACAGTTCCCGCCGGGCCGAAGGGCTGGTCGCTATTGATCTGATAAAGGGTCGGGGAGTTGCCCTGCACCCCGAGGGTGGTGCTGCCGGTGTAGGTGTTCGTGCCGTCGATACGAATGGTCGAGGGTCCCTGCGCGCCAGTGCTCCTGCCGCCAAGAATCAGATTCGAGGCGACCGAACTTCCGTCGGCGATGACCCCAGCCAAGATGGTCGTATTGGCGGCGCTGTTGTTGCCGTTTCGGATGGTGATGGTGGAAGCGCTGGCACCGACGGAAAGATCGATGGCGCCGAGCGTCACTGTGTTGAGGCTGGAATTGTCGATGGTCTTCGCCGAAGCGACAGTCGGGCTGAGTTTTCCGGTGATCGTCAGGCTGTTGTTCCCGGCCAGGAAGTTTAGGCCGCCAGCATAGGAGATCGGCGCCGAAATGGCGTTAACCGCACCGACGGTGCCCGCGCTGGTGACAGTCGCGCCGCCGGCCAAAACCAAGCTGCTGCCGTTCGAAGTCTGGATGGTCGTCGTCCCCGTGCCCGACGTGTCGCCCAGCGTGAGGGCGGTCAAGCCGCTCGTCAAAGTGGCGGATATATCGACGGTTTGGGAGACGCCGCCGAAAGCCCCGCTCACCGTCGCGATGTCGGCCGCGACGGTGCCGCCGGGAACTCCCGCTGGAGACCAGTTGGCAGCGGTGTTCCAGTCGAGCGGGGAACCGAGGCCGTCAGGCACGAGGGTATACGAGACGGCGAACGCGGAGGACGCCGACAGCCCAGCAAAACCGAGGGCGGCGATCGAGCCCAGGAGGATCCGGGCGTGGTTTCTGCGGGCGATATTTTTATTAATCATTTTTAGCTGAGGTTTTGGAGGCTATATCAAATGCGCAGACAAAATCGTCAGGGCACGTCGACCCAAGGCGCGGAGCGGTAAGAACGCCGGAAGACGGCAAAAATGAACGGGGTGTACAGAGGGGAACGTATTAGAAATCAGCAGATGGAGGGGCGGCCAACGTCGCTCTCGGAACGACACATTTAGCAAATGCCGGGGATTTGTCGGCGCACAAGGACGTAATTGCGTCGCCCTCGATTTACAGACACTCGAAAACGCCCCCAACAAACAAATATATCATTTTATAAAATAATAAATTACGCAACAACCACACCGCCACCCTACCTGAGAATTCCGCAGATATTTTCAATGAGACGGCTTGAAACAAAACCGCCAATTGACGCTAATCGGGCGCTGGATTTCAGAATCTGACGGTTTTCCTTTTATTAATTCCGGTATTCTAAGCCCCTCATGGTTTCCTTCGACCCCAACCGGCCCGATTTCGCTCCCTACGGCTTCTCCTGCGTGCGCTGGACCCCCTCGCCGATGAAGCGCCCCGATCATCACGACGAGATCGAGGTGAACGTGCTGACCGAAGGCTGGGTGACCTATCTGCTCGGCGGGCGCAAAGTGCGTATCGAGGGCGGTCAGCTCGGGGTGTTCTGGGCCGCGATCCCGCATCAGATCCTCGGATTTTCGCCGGGCATAAACTACTTCGTGGCGACGATTCCCTTTGCCTGGTTTCTCCAATGCCAGCTGCCGGATCGCTTCGTGCAGCCACTGCTGCGGGGCGAGGTGCTTCGCCAAAAACTCAGCTCCGGGCGCCTGCGGCACGACCAGGAGTTGTTCGCCCAGTGGGAGCACGACCTGGCCAAGCCCAGCGACGAGGTCCACCGGGTGGTGATGCTCGAAATGGAGGCCCGGCTGCGCCGCATGATAAACACGCTCCCGGCGGAGGGGGACGCCGCCCGGCCGCGCCGCGGCCGCTCCGCAAGCCTGCACGGCCGGGTCCTGAACAAGGTCGAGCAAATGGCCTGCCTCATCGCCCGGCGTTACACCGAACGGCTGACGGTCGAGGAAATCGGCCGCCAGGTCGGCCTCCACCCGAACTACGCCATGGGCCTTTTCAAAAAGACCTTCGGCACGACGCTCATCGATTACCTCACCCACCACCGGGTGTCGCACGCGCAACGCCTCCTCGCGACGACCGACGAGAAGATCGTCGAGATCGCGTTCGGCTCGGGCTTCAACTCGATCAGTCGCTTCAACGAGGCGTTCCGCCGCGAATGCGGCTGCACGCCGCGCGCCTATCGGCTGCAACACGCCGCCAAACCTTAGCTCGCCGTTTTCTCTGCCCCTTCCGGCCCGATGCCCGGGCTCCGAAGTCGTGCGTTTGAGGCGCAACCCGCCGTCCCCGTCCGCCGTCTCCCTGTCTTTCGTCTCTTCGTTTTTCGCCCCCCTTCATCCGCCGTCTTCCCCGGCGTTCCCCGCCCGGTCCGAGACTTTTTCGTCCGGCATCCGTCATTCAGGCCTGATCGTCCCCTGCCCCCACCATGACCTCCCCCCGCTGGCTGCTCGTTCTCATCGCCATCCTTCCCCTGCCGCTTTGCGCCCAGGACGCCCCGCCCGCGCCCGACGCGGCTCTCGTCGAACGGGCCGGAAAAATCGTCGCCGCTCTCGAACTCGCCGACCCCGCGCAGGCCGCCCGCATCCGCGACGTAGTGGCCGGTCAATACGCCGTGCTTCGCCCCGTGCACGACGCGCGCGACGCCGCCATCCAGGCCGCCAAGGCCCGACCCGAAAAAGCCGCGGTTGATGCCGCCACCCAGGCCGCTCGCGACACCGCCGCCGCCCGCCAGGCCGAGTTGCACTACGCTTTTCTCGCCCGCCTCGCCGTCGAGCTTTCCCCGGACCAGGTCGAGAAGATCAAGGACGGCATGACCTACGGCGTCCTGCCCAACACCTTCAAGGTCTACCGGGAAATGCTCCCCGACCTCAGCGCCGAACAACGCACCCAGATCCTCGCCTGGCTGACCGAGGCCCGCGAACACGCCATGGATGCCGGCACCTCCAAGGAAAAACACGCCTGGTTCGGCAAATACAAGGGCCGGATCAACAACTACCTCTCCAAGGCCGGTTACGACATGAAAAAGGCCGAGCGCGATATGTTCGCCCGCAAAAAGGCCGCCGATGCCGGCGCCGACACACCCTCATCCCCGACAAAATGAAATCCCCGCTCCCCTCCAAGTCCCTCGCCCTCCTTGCCTCGGCCGGCCTGCTCTTTGCCGCCGACGCCTTCGCCCAGGGCTATCCCAGAATCCCCTCCGACGTTCAGGCCGCCGCCGACGCCAAGCGCGGCGAGGATGCCCGCCGCGCCAGAGAACTCTGGGCCTCTCGGCAGGCAGAACTCGCCGCCTGGGCCAAAAAGGGGAAGCCCTACATTCCCGGCGCCGAAAAGCCCTCCGACCTGCCCCAGGCATCCATCCCCGCCTTCCCCGGCGCCGAGGGCGGCGGCATGTATTCCTTCGGCGGGCACGGCGGACGCGTGCTTGTCGTCACCAATCTCAACGACTCGGGCCCCGGCTCCTTTCGCGAGGCCTGCGAGGCCGTCGGCCCGCGCATCATCGTCTTCAACGTCGCCGGCGTCATCCGCCTGGAAAACCGCGTCGTCATCCGCGCCCCTTACGTCACGATCTCCGGCGCCACCGCGCCCGGCGACGGCGTTTGCGTCGCCGGCAACACCGTCGAGCTCGAAACCCACGATGTCGTCATCCGCCACCTGCGCTTCCGCCGCGGCGCCCTCGACGCCACCGAGCGCAACGACTCCATCGGCGGCAATCCGGTCGGCAACATCATGATCGACCACGTCTCCGCCTCCTGGGGCCTGGACGAGAACATGTCGATGTACCGCCACATGCACGACCATGACGGCGACCCGAAGACGCCCGAGCACAAGCTGCCGACGGTCAACATCACCATCCAGAACTCCATCTTTTCCGAAGGCCTCAATACCTATCACCATGCCTTCGGCTCCACCATCGGCGGCGCCAACAGCACCTTCCACCACAACCTCTGGGCCTGCAACACCGGCCGCAACCCCAGCGTCGGCATGATCCACGACTTCACTTTCGTGAACAACGTGCTCTTCAACTGGCGCCACCGCACCATCGACGGCGGCGACCACCGCAGCTTCTACACCATCCTCAACAACACTTTCAAACCCGGCCCCGGCACCCCGGACAGCGATGTCGCCTTCCGTATCCTCAAGCCCGAGTCCGAACGTTCCAAGACGGTCGTCGACAACTTCGGCAAGGCTTACGTCGCCGGCAACGTCGTCGTGGGCAACGAGCGCGTCACCCGCGACAACTGGGACGGCGGCGTCCAACCCGACGTGAAGTCGAAGCCCCTCGCGGAGGTGCTCAAGGCCATCCGCGCCGACGCGCCCTTCGCGCACGCCCCGATTACCATCCAGAGCGCCGCCGAGTCCTACGAACTCGTCCTCGCCAACGCCGGCGCCACCCTTCCCCGTCGTGACGCCGTGGATACACGCGTGATCGGCATGGTCCGCACCGGCACGGTCGGCGAGGCGCACGCCACCCCCGAGGACTCCGCCCGCGCCTCCGCCGTCGGCTACGCCGAGAAATGGGTGAAGGAACTCGAGGAGGGCGTGACCAAGGGCTTCATCACCAATCCGGCCCAGGTTGGCGGCTATCCCGAATACAAGGGCGAGCCTTACCCGGACTCCGACGGCGACGGCCTGCCCGATGCCTGGGAAAGCGCCCATGGCCTCGACCCGAAGAACCCCGCCGACGCCACCGCCGATCTCAATGGCGACGGTTACGCCAACATCGAGGACTTCCTCAACGGCCTCGATCCCCGCGCGCCGAAGGTCGATTGGACCGACTTGAAGAACAACATCGATCCCCGCACCCTCTCGCGCTGAGCCTGACTTCCCCTCCCTTGGACTGCGGCACCCCCTGGTGCCGCTTTTCCGACGGCGCACCCTGGTGCGCCGTCGCGCAGCGAATTTCCTCCCGCCATCCCGGCACCTGAGGATGCCGGAAGTTTTTTCGCGTTTCCCCGCCCCCAAGATCATTGCCGCCGCCCCTGCCCCCGCGAAAATCGCGGAGGTCCCCACCCCCTCCCTATGCATTTCGCTTCTGTTCCGAAGTGGAGCCATTCCTTCACCTCTGCGGCGGCCGGTATTCTGGTCGCAGCCAACATCACTTTCGCCTCCGGCCTGAAGGTGGATATCAGCAACAGCGGGCGCCCGCTGAAGGAAGGTCTCGATCCTGCCTTCACGCCTTGGTCCGCCACGCAAAACTGGCTCGGCGGCGGCGACACCACCGTCTCGACCTTCGGCGGCGTGACAGTGCGTTTCACCCGGGTCGGCCCAGCGGGCACCGCCCTGCAAAGCGGTTATTGGAAAACCGGCGTCCAAGACGCGACCCGCAACCTCAGACTCACCAGCGACGGCCTCAAGGTTGCCGACGGCGAGGCCGGCGCGCAGCTCGAGATGCGTCTCTCCGGACTCTCTCCCGGAGAACACAGCCTCCTCCTCTATCTCAACAATTGGGACGAGGCGTCCTCCGCCGCGCCGCTCGATATCTCCGTGGACGGCGTCGCGGTAATCGACGACCTGCCGGTCTCCACCCGCGTCACCGACACGAATCAGGCCGCCACGGCCTACCTCAAGTTCTCCGCCCGGTCCGGCCAGGATGTCGTGGTCTTGATCAAGGCGGAGACCTCCGGAAACGCAAAGAGCCGCAACGTCCACATCAACGGCTTCGAACTCGACGCGCCCGACGCCAAGGCGCAGGCCAACACTCCGGTCCCTGCCCACGCAGACGAGCACGTCGATGCCGACCGGGGCTCGCTGACCCTCCGTTGGAATAGCGCGGTGCTCGGCGCCGCGTCCCACGATGTCTATGTCGGCACCGTCGCCGAAGCCGTCGCCGCCGCCACCCACGATTCGCCTGAGTTCAAAGGTAACCGCGCCGACAAGACCTATGCGCTCGATGGCATTAAACCGCAGCTGACCTACTACTGGCGGGTCGACGAGGTCGCGTCCGACGGCTCCGTGACCAAGGGCTCCGTCTGGTATTTCCGTCCGCGCCACCTCGCCTTCCCCGGCGCCGAGGGCTACGGCCGTTTCGCCCGCGGCGGGCGCGGAGGCGTGGTGGTCAAGGTCACCAACCTCAACGACTCCGGCCCCGGCAGCCTGCGCGACGCAATCGAGGGCGATTACGGTCCGCGCACCGTGGTCTTCGATGTGGGCGGCCTCATCACCTTGGAGAAGGATGTCGTGATCGACGGCAGCCGCCCCTTTATCACGGTCGCCGGCCAGACCGCCCCGGGCAAAGGCATCTGCGTCAAACGGCAGCAGTTCGCCCTCAGCGGCGCGCGCGACGCCATCGTTCGTTTCGTGCGCATCTTTCCGGGCAAGGAAAGCGGCGAGACCCAAAACGCCACCGGCATGGCCGGCGTGGATCACTGCATCATGGACCACGTCTCCGCCGGCTGGGGGCTCGACGAGGGCTTGAGTACGCGCGGCGGAAAAAATCTCACCTTCCAGCGCAGCATCATCGCCGAGATGCTCAACGTCGCCGGCCACGACAAAAAGAAGCCGGGCGCGACGCACGGTTTCGCCGCCAGCATCGGCGGCGACATCGGCTCGTTTCACCACAATCTCCTCGCCCACAACGAAGGCCGAAACTGGAGCATGGCCGGGGGCCTCGAGGGCGACGGCCGTTACTCCGGCCGTTTGGATATCTTCAACAACGTGGTCTACAACTGGGGCGGCCGCACCACCGATGGCGGCGCGCACGAGGTCAACTTCGTCAACAACTACTACAAGCCCGGCCCCGCCTCGAAGATCTTTACTGCGCTGAACCCGCAATACGGCGGCTTCCCCGGCACGCAGCGGTATTACATGTCCGGCAATCTCATGCCCGGGCACTTCGACGAGTCCCACCAAGCCGCCGGCCGCAAGCTTGGCACCGAAAGCGGCGGAGTTCTCCCGGAAGACTCCAAGCCGCCCTACCGCGCCTGGGTGGACGCCCCCTTCTTCCCGTCGCACGCCGCGATCCACACCGCCGTCAACGCCTACAAGCAGGTGCTCTCCGACGTCGGCTGCAACCAACCGGCGGTCGACAACCATGACGCCCGCATCCTCCGCGAGACGATCGATGGCACCCACACCTACACCGGCAGCGTCAGCGGAAAAAAAGGTCTGCCCGACACCACCGACGACATCGGCGGCTGGGAAGACTACGGCAAGGCCGCCCGCCCCGCAGACTGGGATACCGACAACGATGGTCTGCCCGACTGGTGGGAGACCCTCCACGGCTCCAATCCCCGCTCCCCCGCCCGGGATTTTTCCGAATGCAATGCCGATGCCGACGGCGATGGCTACACTGCGCTGGAGGACTACCTGAGCTGGCTGGCCCAGCCCCACGCGGACTGCGTCGTCGGCGCCTCCGTGGACATCGACCTTTTTGCCCTGAGTCTCGGCTACCTGACGACCAAGCCGGGCTTCACCTTCGCCGATCCCGTCAAGGGCACCGTCACCTTGATCGGCGGACGCTACGCCCGCTTCACCCCCTCGGTCACCACCGATGCGCTCGGCGGCTTCACCTACACCGTCACCGATTCCGCCGGCGATTCCATGACCCGAACGGTCGGCGTCCGCATCCTCGGCAAGGCCGGCGCGAAATCCGCCGCACCCGGCAAAAACTGACCCCGCGTTCCGCCCCGCCCCTCATGCGCCTGCCCCGCCCGTTCTTCGTTATCGCAATCGCCCTCCCGTTTCTCGGCGCCTGCGCCAACACTTCTTCGGCAACGCGCCCACCCGCCCCGTCATCTGCGCCTGCAAGCACGGAAACCCCCGTCGGCGCCCCCGCCGAGGGCGCTGCCTGCCTCTGGTATGAAAGGCCCGCCGCCAAATGGGAGGAAGCGCTTCCTGTCGGTTCCGGACGCCTCGGTGCCATGGTCTTCGGCGGCACCGCCGAGGAGCGCATCCAGTTCAACGAAGACACGCTCTGGACCGGCCAGCCCCACAACTACGTTCGCGCCGGCTCGGCCGATATCGTGCCCGAAGTCCGCCAGCTTCTCGCCGACGGCAAGGTAACCGAAGCTCAGGACCTCGCCCGCGCCAAGATGCTGAGCGACCCCGTCCGCCAAAAAGCCTACCAGCCCTTCGGCGATATCCGCCTCGCCTTCCCCGGTCACGAAGCCGCGACCGGTTATCGGCGCGAGCTCGACCTCGACCGCGCCGTCGCAACCACGCGCTACGAGGTGGATGGCGTCACCTACACCCGCGAGGTCCTCGCCAGCTATCCCGACAACGTCATCGCCGTCCGCCTCACCGCCAGCCAGCCGGGCCGGCTCCGTTTCGGCGTGCGCCTGGATTCGCCCCATAAAGACTCGCGTTCCGCTGCCGGCCTTCCATCCGGCAGCAGCTCCGGCCTCCTCGCCCTCGACGGTCAGGTCCAGGCCGGAGGCATGCGTTTCGCTTCGCGCCTGCGCGTTGTCGCCGAAGGCGGATCCCTGCGCGTCGACGGCCCTGCGCTCGCCGTCGACGGAGCCGACTCCGCCACCCTGCTGCTCGTTGCCGCCACCAACTTCAAGACCTGGGAGGACCTTTCCGCCGATCCCGAAGGCCGCTGCGCCGCTTATCTCGCGGCCCTCGGCTCGCGCGACTACGCCGCCATCCGCGAGACGCACATCGCCGATCATCGCAGGCTCTACCGCCGCGCCTCCCTCGATCTCGGCAAAACCGATTTCGCCGCCCTTCCCACCGACGAGCGCGTGCGCCGCATCCGGCAGGGCGGAAAACTCGACGACGACCCCGCCCTCGCCGCCCTCCACTTCAACTACGGCCGCTACCTCCTCATCGCCTGCAGCCGCCCCGGCTCCCAGCCCGCCAACCTCCAGGGCGTCTGGAACGAGCTGCTCAACCCGCCCTGGGAGGGCAAGTACACCACGAACATCAACGTGGAAATGAACTACTGGATCGCCGAGCTCACCGGCCTCGGCGAATGCCACGAGCCCCTCTTCGACGCCATCGACGACCTCCGCGTCAGCGGCGCCCGCACCGCCGAACAACTGTACCGCAGCCGCGGCTGGGTTCTGCACCACAACTTCGACCTCTGGCGCGGCACCGCACCGATCAATAACATCGACGGCCTCTGGCCAACCGGCGGCGCCTGGCTTTGCCACCATCTCTGGGAACGCTGGCTCTTCACCCGCGACCGCGCGTTCCTCGAACGCCGCGCCTACCCAGCCCTGCGCGAGGCCTCGCTCTTCTTCGTCGACTACCTCGTGCACGATTCCCGCCACGGGCGGGACTGGCTCCTCACCTCGCCCTCCCACTCGCCCGAGCAGGGTCCCACCACCGCCGGGCCCACGATGGACAACCAGCTTATCCGCTTCCTCTGGACCGCCACCATCGCCGCGGCGCGCGAGTTGAAACAAGACGCCGACTTCGCCGCCCAGCTCGAAAGCCTCCTGCCCAAACTTCCGCCCAATCGGATCGGCAAACATGGCCAGCTCCAGGAGTGGCTCGACGACGTGGACACGCCCGACAACACCCACCGCCACATGTCTCCCCTGTGGGCGCTCTATCCGGGTGCGGACCTCACCCCGGCCGACCCGAAGGTCTACGAAGCCGCCAAGCTCCTGCTCAAATGGCGCGGCGACGGCTCCACCGGCTGGAGCTACGCCTGGCGTATGCCGCTCTGGGCTCGCGTCGGCGACGGCGAGATGGCCTACCGTCAATTCAGCCTGCTCATCGGCAAGCGCACCCTGCCCAATCTCTTCGATCTCTGTGGCCCCTTCCAGATCGACGGCAACTTCGGTGCTCCCGCCGGCATCGCCGAAATGCTCCTGCAAAGCCACCAGCGCAACGCCGACGGCTCCATCTTGATCGACCTGCTCCCTGCCCTGCCCAAGGCCTGGCCTTCGGGCTCCGTCAGAGGCCTGCGCGCACGGGATGGCTTCGAATTCGAGCTGGCGTGGAAGGACGGCGCGCTCGAGCGCGCCGTCCTTCGCTCCACCCTGGGCCGCCCTGCCAGGCTGCGCGTCGGCGGGCGCTCCCTCGATCTCGCCCTCGGCGCCGGCCAGGGAATCACGCTCGGCCCCGACCTACGCCCCTTGCCTTGATTCGCCCCTGAGTTCCCGGGCGACGCTCCCCCCGCACCATGAGCCGGGGAGGTGGATTTCGCTTAAGTTCATGTGTGTCCCGCCGATTCCCGCTGCGGCTGGATTTGCTATGGTCATGCCTTACCGCACGCTGCCGGTTTTGCGCCTGCCCTCTCTGCAAAGGCTCCGCTGGCTCGCCGGTCCTTTTCTTTTTCATGAAATCCTTCGCCACCTCCCTCGCAGCGCTCAGCCTGCTGGCCGCCGCGCACGCCGCCCCTCTCACGCTGAGCGTCGACCTGTCCGGCCCCGGCAAGCCGGTCAGCCCCGACCTGGTCGGCATCTTTTTCGAGGATCTCAGCTACGCCGCCGACGGCGGTCTCTACGCCGAACTCGTCCAGAATCGCTCTTTCGAATACAGCCCGCTTGCCCGCCGCGAGTGGAACAATCTCACCGGCTGGGAACTCGCCACCCGCGGCGGGGGCAAGGCCACGCTCGATGTCGACGGCGCCTTCCCGCTTCATCCGAACAATCCACATTACGGCGTGCTCGAGCTCCGGGAGGCCGGCGAAACCGCCCTCATCAACGCCGGCTTCGGCGGCATCGTCGTCCGTGCCGGCGATCGCTACGAACTCTCCTTCTTTGCCCGCCGCCTCTACACCGGGGGCCGCTGGGACCGCCATAAATCCACCGCACCCCTTCCGCTCCTCGCTCGTCTCGAGGCCGGGGACGGAACCGTGCTCGCCGAGGTCCCGCTCGAGATCGCCGCCGCCGAGTGGACCCGGTTTTCCGCAACCTTCACCCCTTCCGCCTCCAACGACGATGCGCGGCTCGTGCTCGTCGCGCGCGAACGCGGCGGCCTCGCGCTCGACGAGGTTTCGCTCTTCCCGGAAAAGACCTTCAAGGGCCGCAAGAACGGCCTCCGCGCCGACCTCGCCCAGGTCATCGCCGACCTGAAGCCGCGCTTCGTGCGCTTCCCCGGCGGCTGCCTGGTCCACGGCAACGGCATCCCGAATTTTTACCGCTGGAAGGATACCATCGGCCCCATCGAGCAGCGCCGCCAGCAACACAATCTCTGGGGCTACCACCAGACCGCCGGCCTCGGCTACTTCGAGTATTTCCAGTTCTGCGAGGATATCGGCGCCATGCCGCTGCCCGTCGTGCCCGCCGCCGTCAGCTGCCAGAACTCCGGCCACACCGGCGGCACCGGACAGCAATGCGTTCCCTTGGAGGACATGCCCGCTTACATCCAGGAGGTGCTCGATCTCATCGAGTGGGCCAACGGCCCCGCCGAATCGAAATGGGGAGCCAAACGCGCCGCCGCCGGCCATCCCGCCCCCTTCGGCCTGAAGTACCTCGGCGTGGGCAACGAGGACCATATCACTCCGGGTTTCAAGGAGCGCTTCACCCTGATCTACGAAGCGGTGAAGGCGAAACATCCCGAGATCGTCGTTATCGGCACGGTCGGCCCGTCGCCGGACGGGCCGGACTATGAAAACGGCTGGAAAATCGCCGATGAGCTTCACCTGCCGATGGTCGACGAGCACTACTACCAGTCCCCACAGTGGTTCTGGGACAACCTTCGCCGTTACGACGCCTACGACCGCAGCAAATCCGCCGTCTACCTCGGCGAATACGCCGCCCACGACGAAAGGCGCCGCAACACCCTGCGCTCCGCGCTCGCCGAAGCCGCTTACCTGACCTCGCTCGAACGCAACGCCGATGTCGTTCGTTTCGCCTCCTACGCCCCGCTCCTCGCCAAACGCGGCCACACGCATTGGAGTCCCGATCTCATCTATTTCACCAACACCTCGGTGTATCCTTCGATCAACTACCAGGTTCAACGCCTCTTTGCGGAAAACCGCGGTGACCGCTGGTTCGAGACGCGCGTCGAAGCGGCCACCGGCGCGGTCCCGCAGCGTTTCGCCGTCTCCACCCTGCGCGACTCCGCCTCGGGCGATCTCGTCGTGAAGATCGTAAACGGCTCCGCCGAACCCGTTCCGGTCCAGCTGCGCTTCGACGGCGCGTCACGTCCCGCGTCCGAGGCTCGCCTCATCGTGCTTTCCGGCCCCGCCGAGACGGTCGCGAACGAGGACAACCAGCCTTCGCCCGTCGTGATCGACACCCGCCCGATCGCGTTTTCCGGTCCCGTCTTCGAGCACGCCGCCCCGCCTTTTTCGCTCTCCATCGTGCGGCTTCCCCGGCACTGATCTCCCGAGCTCGGCACTTTCCAGCGGCATAGGACAGCCAAGAAGCGCCTCTGGGTTGCCCCCGGGTAAAATGGGGAAAGTTCGCTACGCTTTCACCTGCGTTGCCCTGCCTGACTCATGAATACCTCAAAAACCCGAAACACAATCTGCCTTTGGTATAACAAGGACGCGCTCCACGCAGCCCGCTTCTACGCCGCGACTTTTCCAGACAGCAAAATGACGGCGATCCATCATGCCCGGGCGATTACCGCTCGGGCAAGGCCGGTGACGTGCTGACCGTGGAGTTCACCGTTCTCGGCATCCCATGCGTGGGCCTCAATGGCGGACCGACCTTCCGGCATAGCAAAGCCTTCTCCTTCCAGGTCGCGACGAACACCCAGGAGGAAACGGACCGCTACTGGAACGCGATCGTCGGCAATGGCGGCCAGGAAAGCGCCTGCGGCTGGTGCAAAGACCGCTGGGGTTTGTCCTGGCAGATCACCCCGCGGGTTTTGACCGACGCCCTCGCAGCGGGCGGACCGGAAGCCAAACGCGCCTTCGAGGCGATGATGGAGACGGGAAAATCGACATCGCCAAAATCGCGGCCGCTCGCCGCGGGTGAGGGTGGTCAAAACGGGCAGCGCTTCGGTTTCTCCAGCTCCTGCCGCGGGCCGAAGAACTCCAGACGGACCTGCGATGCTGGGACGCCCCACTCGATCAGGTGCTGATAGACCCCCACCATAAACGGCTTCGGTCCGCAGAAATAAAAATCAGCGTCACGCTCCGGCACCATCGACTCGACCAGTTCCGCATCGATCATCCCTTCGCTATCGTGGCGTTTTTCCGCCCGATCCGCCGCCTCAGGTGCGCTGTAGCGATAGTGAACGGCGAGCTTGGGGTGATTCTTTGCGAGCTCACGCACCTCCTGGCGAAAGGCATGGACGCGGCCGTTCAGCGCGCAATGGACGAAAAAGATGCGCCGTTCCGGCATCTCATTCAACGCGGCCTGCAACATGCTCAACACCGGCGTGATGCCGACTCCCGCGGACAACAGCACGAGCGGCCGCGCATGATGTTCCGTCGTATCTAGAAAAAATTCCCCGCACGGAGGCCCCACTTCGAGCGAATCGCCGACTTTCACGCCGTCGTGGAGGAAGTTAGAAACGAAGCCGTCTGGGATATGCGCCTCGCGCGCCGGTTCCCGCTTCACGCTGATGCGGAACCATGGTTGGCCGGGAGCGCCCGACAAACTGTAGTTGCGCATTGTCGGATGGCCGCACGGGCTCGGCACGCGCACCGTAATGTATTGACCTGGCTTGAAGGGCGGCACCGCTCCGCCGTCCTCCGGCACGAGATAGAAGGACGTGATCGATTCGCTCTCGGGCGTCTTTCGGTCCAACCGGAACCGCTTGAATCCCGCCCATCCGTGAGGAGCGGCGGCGTGATCGTGGTAAATTTGTTTTTCCCGGCCGATCAGGATGCCCGCGAGAAACTGATAGGCCTCGCTCCAGGCGGCGATGATCTCGTCGGTCGCCGCCTCGCCCAGCACCTCGCGAATCGATGCCAGCAAATTCTCGCCGACGATCGGGTAGTGCTCAGGCTTTATCTGCAGCGACGCGTGTTTTTGCGCGATCAATTCCACCGCGTTTCCCAAGACGTCCAGCCGGTCGATGTTGGCCGCATAGGCGCAGATCGCGGCCGCGAGCGCCTTCTGCTGCGAGCCCGCGGCTTGATTGGCCGGATTAAAAAACGGAATCACGTCCGGGTGGTGCCTGAACATCCGGGCATAGAAGTGCCGGGTCAGCAGTTCCCCGTTCTGCTCCAAAACGGGCGCGGTGGCTTTTACGGTGGCGATGGTCTCGTCGGACAGCATAGGCGCAAAGGATAATTTTTATCGTATTACGATACAATAAAATTCCCTCCGCCGTCCGGGCATCGGGGCGGAACGCAAACGACGAGCGCCTCCGGTTTCAGGCCTTAAAGGCGTAGTCATTTTCTCAATACATCCTGTCCGCGTTTTCGGAGCGCGGCGCTGTTGGCGCTTTTCGGCGCGGTCTGCCTGGCAACGCCATGGGCGATCCGTGGCGGTGGTAGAACACAGGCTCGCTTCATGGCCACTCCGCGAGTCGGACAGCGGAGAGGGGCAATCAACCAATAATCATATACTACATTCTGTTTATCAATGAGTTTTGGGATAACCAAAAATTCTTTCAAAATTTCCGATAAGAAAACCCGCACCCCGCGTGTTCTCCCAATGGGGACCTCACGTCCCCTTCCCCTATGCACTCCACATTCGCTTCCCGCCAATCAAACGGCCCTCTTTTCGGCCGTCTGTCCCAGGCCCACCTCGGCCTGTCCTGCTCTCGCCTCCCCGCGGCTGTGTCTTCCTCAGTGCCGGTGGCCGGCATCGCGCCGCCAGAACCCGGCGAACGCTCCCGCCGCGTGGTTCAGCGCCGCCCCAAAGGCTTCACGCTAATAGAACTGCTGACGGTCATCGCGATCATCGGCATCCTGGCCGCCATCATCATCCCGACCGTCGGCAAGGTCCGCGAGACCGCCCGTCGCGCCGTCGATGGCTCCAACCTTCGCCAGATAGGCCACGCTGCGCTGATTTACGCGACCGACAATCGCGACCAGCTTCCGAAGTGGACCAACCTCACGAGCGGTCCCGCCTTCGGCACGCCGGCCAGCAGCGCCACGGGTGAAAGCGTGGACGGGTTCGCTGCGGCCCTGGCGGTCGGCGGCGGCTTGAACGATGCCAGCGTCTGGATTTCGGCGAGCGATGTCACCACCACTCAGGCCAACGCGGGAGCCTCGACGGTTCTGAATGCGAACCGGCAGGATTTTCTCGGCGCGCCCGGTAGCTTCACCGCCCTGTGCCTGGCCTACGGCGTCACGCTTGGCCTCAACTCCAACGATTCCTCCACCACTCCCGTCGCTTTTACCCGAGGCCTTTTGACCGGAACGGGCGGCAAATGGGACCCGGCGTCCGGTGTGTACAGGGACGATGGCGGCCATATCGTCTTCCTCGGAGGCAACGTTCAGTTCTACCGCAATCTCGGTAGCAGCGACGCCGCTGGCGAACTGATCAAAACCGACGGCAGCAGGACCTGGGACATCAAGAATACCATCAAAAGCAGCCGCAAGATGACCCAAGAGCTCATCAGCGGCGCGAACGGCGCGGCGTCTTCCGGAACCGGCACCTGACTACTCCGGATAGACTTCCCTTAATCGCAGCCCCTCCGCCCTTTCGGGTGCAGGGGCTTTTATTACGCCTTGCTTCCCGATTCACTCCCCCGGGGCGTCAGCTGACAAACGCAGGACCCCGATTAAGGAGCCTTTCTCCTCTAAGTTTCTGGTGGAGCAGATGGGAATCAAACCCACGACCTCTTCATTGCGAACGAAGCGCTCTATCAACTGAGCTACTGCCCCAAAAACCAGAAGGGCGGTCGTTATGGGGCCACCTCCGCCGGGGAGTAAACATCAATTTTCACCTGGGAAACCTCAGATGGAGTTCTGCGGGTCTGAACGCTTGCGCGTGGGCCCAAATCGGAGCCCCGTTCTCACCCGGCATCGGGTTCAAGCTGGGTCTTGGCGGGCAGAAACCTCATCGGACAACGGACACCGGAACTTCCTCCGTCGTCTTTACCACGCAAGGCAGCAACGCGGCATCCTGCATGCCGTGGATGATCTTTTTGTCCGGCGGGCAGAAGGTCGCGAGCGCGCCACTCAACTCGGCCTTGTCGCCGCGTACGAAGTAGTAGGGGCAGAGGCGCAGGCGACCCGATTCCCCCGCGGCCGGCCCGCCCGTTTCGGGGTAAAGCGCGTGCTGCGCGCGGCGCGGCTTCCGGTAGGCTTGCAGGACGTGCAGGTTGTTCGGCGCATCGGCGATCGCGATGTCCACCGCCGCCTGCCACTCCTCGCGCGAGCAGTCCGCACCGTAGGCCACGCTGCGCGCGCCCCAGGCGGTCTCGTGAAATCCGGAGATCTTCAGGATCAGCTCGCGTTCTTTTTTCGAGGCCTCGGCCAACCCGCGCCAGTCGGTCAGCGCGCGCCCGCCGACCGATGGCCCGACCAGGGTCGCCCCCGGCGGCAGCGGCGCCGGGTCGACCGCCCAGGAAGCGGGGATGAGCGCTCGCAGGCGCTCGCGGGACTTCGCGCCCAGTGCCTCCGCCCAGAATTCCTGCAGCAGGTGGTGGTGGAACAGGGCGAGCCCCAGCTTCTCCTCTTGGAAGGGCCGCATCGGCGGTGTGATCACCACCTCGCCTGCCGCCCAGGACTCGAAAAAATAATGCGCGGTCGGGATATGCTCGAGGTCGAAGAGCTCGAAAAATCGGTAGATGATGTCGATCTTCTCGGGATTGCCCTCGACATCGAAGCAGAGGGCCGTGCCGAGCGGGAAAATATCGTCCGGCGAGAGGCAGAATACCCGTTTGCCCTGCCGCTGTAGCTGCTCGGCCAGCCATTCCATCTCGGGACGGTAGGTGGCGGCTTCGTCGCTCACTACCAGCGCGATGAGCGGGTTGCGGATGTCCGCACGCAGGGATGACACGGCGTCGTGGAAATTCCGCACCATCGCCTCCCCGGAGCCGAGCACGTCGCCAGTTTTCGAATACAGCCGGTTCAGGAAAGCGGTCAGGCCGATGCCGCCCGGCACGGAATCGAGCTCGGTCAGCGCCCAGCCCTCGTCGGTGAGGAGCAGGTCCGGCCGGAGCACGGCCGGAAAGGCCCCCCGGTTCCTCGGATCGCGTGCATGGGCGACCAATGCCTCCGGTTTTCCCCGGTCCAAGTACTCCGCCACCCAGGGGGCGAGCAGGGCTTTGTTGCGCAGCAGGTTCTTGCCCGCGGCGCTGCGGAGATAAAGCGTCTCCAGTGCGCGGTGATAGTCCAGACATGCGGTGCCGATCTCGCGAAGCTCGTCCGCCTGCGCCGGGGTCAGGGGCCAGGCCTCGGGGGCGAGCCGCCAGCTTTTCGCTTCGAAAAGCGACGTGGCGGCGAAGGCTTCTTTCAGGACAGCGTGGTCGAGCGGCATGCCCGACCACGAGAGCAGAGCCCCGTCGCCGTGCAAGCGCGCCCGCGGGACACCGCTGGTCAAGGGCCCTTCAAAATTGGCCAACACGGTCGATTTTGAGGGCGTGCAGGCCTAGGTTTCGCCCATTCTTTTCCGTTCCTATCAGCGCAATGTTGAACCGCCTTTTGCCCGCCGTCCTGTTTGCGGCCCTGCTGCCCGTCTCTTTCTCCGCCGCTCAGACCCCGATCGACGCCAACGGCGACGGCATCAACGACATTTGGGCCGCTCGCTACGGCGGCGCTCTCCCGCCCGCCGCGGATCCCGACGGAGATGGCCTGCCCAACTCCCACGAGGCCATCGCCGGCACCGACCCGCGCGATCCACAGTCTCGTCTCGCCATCCGCTCCTTCTCCCTGCCCTCGCCTACCGAGGCCGAACTGCGCTGGCCCTCGGTTCCGTCCAAGCTGTACCGCGTCCAGGCCTCGGCCGACCTCGCCACCTGGATCGATCTGGGCGTCACTCGCGAGGGCGAGAGCGAGAGCGGCGAAATAAGCCTCACGCTCCCGCTGGACCGTACCTACTCCGGCGGCAGCTTCGCCGTCTCCCGCTGGGATGACCTCGCCGACGATGTCTGGCTCTGGGCCTTCAAGAACATCATCGCTGCAGGCACTCCCCCCGCCAGCCGCACGCTCCGGCTCCCGCGCTTCGAGCTCGTTCAAAGCGTCCCCAATCTCGATCATTTCGGCCATTACATCCGCGGCTGGATCGTGCCGCCCGCGGACGGCGCCTACCGCTTCTTCGTCGCCGGCGACGACGCCGCCGAATTTTGGCTTTCGCCCACCGCCTCCGCCACCGGCCGCCAGCGTGTCGCCTACCTGCCCGGCTGGACCTCGATCCGCGAATGGACGAAATATCCGGAGCAGACCTCGGCCTCGATCACGCTCCAGGCCGGGCGGCCCTATTACTTCGAATTTTTCCACATTGAGGGCGGCTGGGGTGACCATTTCGCCCTCGCCTGGACCGGTCCCGGCCTCGACCCGGACAAGGAGATCCTCGATGCCCGCTACTATGCCGACGACCCGCATCCGCTCTCCGAGCTCCTCGGCCAGTCCGGCCGGGCCTTCTTCCGCGTCCGCGCCGAGGATATCGACCGCGATGGCGACGGCTTGAGCGACCATGACGAGCGCTTCCTCGGCACCGACCCGCTCGACGCCACCACCCAGCCGCGCGTCGCGGACCGCGATGCCGCCCTGGCCCGCCTCGGCGCCGCCAACCGGCTCACCCTCGGCTCCGCCTCCCCGCGCGCCTACGAGCTCGGCTCCGTCCCGGCACGCGTCACGATTTTCCGCTCGGGCAACCTGAACCCGCTCACCGCCCGCTACACCGTCTCCGGCACCGCCCAGTCCGGCGCCGACTACGCCGCCCTGTCCGGCACCCTGGTTGTCCCCGCCGGGGCCGACCGCGCCGAGTTCGACGTCGGTCCGCTCTCCGATCTGCTGCTCGAGGACACGGAATCGGTCACGATCACCCTCTCGGCCGATCCCGGCTACGAATTGGGCACACCCGCCTCGGCCACGGTCACGGTGGACGACGCCCCCGACGAATTGTTCCTCGCTCAACTCCGCCCGCCTGCCGGCATCGTTTCCGGCGCCTGGGGCTACGCCGCGGTACGCCTCATGGGCAACGGCCTTTCCGCCCGCGTCTCCGTGTCCGCCAGCGCCCTCCAGGCCGCGCAGACCGATTCCCGCCTCCGCATTTCCCCGACCGGGGGCACCGGCCCGGTCGTCCTGACGCTTCCCCCGGGCCCCGTCGCCGCCCAACCCTGGTCCCTGCCTGCCGCCGCCGGTCAGTCACACGAGGACATTCTCGCCGCGCTGCGCGAAGGTCGCCTCTGGGTGGCCATCCCCTCCGCCGTCGTGCCGGACGGCGAACTGCTCGGCCAGCTTCTGCCCGCGACCGGCTCCGCCACCATGCCCACGCCGCCCGTCCCCCCCGCCTCCCCGGGCGGCACGCCCACCGTGGCGGAAGCCTCGCGTTTCCTCAATCAAGCCACCTTCGGCGCTTCGCCGGACACCGTCGCGACCCTCCGCAGCCAGGGCTACTCAGCCTGGATCGAAGCCCAGCGCACCGTGCCCGCGACCTATCTGCTGCCCCGGGTCCAGGCCCGGCGCGCCGAGCTGATCGCCCGCGGCACCGGCGACGGCTGGCAAAGCCCCATCCACGAAACGTGGTGGCAAAATGCCCTCACCGCCCCCGATCAGCTCCGCCAGCGCGTCGCCTGGGCGCTCTCCCAGATCCTCGTTACCTCCCAAGAAGGCGCGCTCGCCGACCACCACGAGTCCATCACGGCCTACTACGACCTTCTGCTCGCCCACGCCTTCGGCAACTACCGCGACCTCCTCGGCGAAGTCACTCGCAGCCCCGTCATGGGCCTCTACCTGAGCATGCTGCGCAACCAGAAACCGAATCCGGAGACCGGCCAGCGCCCCGACGAAAACTACGCGCGCGAGATCATGCAGCTTTTCTCCATCGGGCTCAACGAACTCCATCCCGACGGAACCCTCCGCCTCGACGCCCAGGGCCTGCCCCGGCCGACCTACACTCAGGCTGACATCGCCGGCCTCGCCCATGTCTTCACCGGCTGGGGTCCGCACTACGACGAGGCCGATCCACCCGAATGGAGTCCCGGCAACGCCGCCAGCCCCGAGGACTGGTTCCTTTATGGCTGGGATCTGGACCGGCCCATGACCTTCTATCCCGGGTTTCACGACACCGGAACCAAGCGCATCGTGCGAGGCGTGGTCATTCCCGCCGGGACCAATGGCGTCACCGCCCTCAACACCGCGCTGGACACGCTCTTCAACCACCCCAACGCCGGCCCCTTCCTCGGGCGCCAGCTCATCCAAAAGCTCGTCACGGCCAATCCCTCGCCCGGCTATGTGTATCGCGTCGCCTCGGTCTTCGCCGACAACGGCGCCGGCGTGCGCGGCGATCTCTTCGCCACCGTCCGTGCCATCCTCCTCGATCCGGAAGCCCGCAACCCGGCGCCCGCGAACTCCATCTCCTACGGCAAGCGGGCCGAGCCCGTGCTCCGGCTCTCGCGCTTCTACCGGGCCTTCCCACCGGCCCTGCCGCGCGCCGGCGATCCGCGCTACTTTCTGACCCATCAATACGACACCGCCCACCAGGTGCCACTCGGCTCGCCCTCCGTGTTCAACTTCTACCAGCCCGTTTACTCCCAGCCCGGCCCCATCGCCGCCGCCGGCCTCGTTTCGCCCGAGTTCCAGATCGCCTCCGAAACGACCCTCATCGGCGAATCCAACCGCTTCTACGAGGGCCTGAACTGGGGCAAATGGACCGCCGAACCCTCCGACCCTTCCGATCCTGAATCCGAGGTTCTTTACCTCACCATCCCGCTCGATGCCGAGCTCGCCATCCTCGCCCGCACCCCGACCACGCCGGCGGAGAACTACGCCGCGCTCGTCGATCACCTCGGCGAAAAGCTGCTCGGCGGCCGCGTCAGCCCCGCTCTGCGCACCGAGCTCCTCGAGTTCCACGCCGCCCTGCCCTCGTGGTATTGGCAGACCACCGGCGACGACCTTCGCGACCGGCGCCTCACCGTCATCCGCTTTGCCCTCACCCTCCTGCTCACCGCGCCGGAGACCGCCATCGACAAGTAACCTTTTTCCCATGGGCCAACTCCTCACCCGTCGCGAATTTCTCGGCCAGGGCGCCTGCGCCGGCCTCGGCCTCGCCGGCCTGCTCAGCACCATGGGCACGCTGCGCCTCTTCAACTCGACCCTCTCCGCCCAGACGGTGCCGGGCGACGACCACAAGGCCCTGGTCTGCCTCTTCCTCTTCGGCGGCAACGACGGCAACAACACCCTCATTCCCTACGATGCCGCCGGCTACCAGGCCTACGCCGCCTCCAGGGGCATCCTCGCCCTGCCGCGCACCGACCTCGTCCGCCTCACGCTCGCCGACGGCACCGACGGACGCGAATGGGCTCTCCACCCCTCGCTCGCCTCGCTCGGCCCGGTCTTCAACGCCGGCAAGATGGCCGTCCTCGCCAACGTCGGCACGCTGGTCGCGCCCATCACCCAGGCCGAGTACAAGTCCGGCGGCGCCGCCATCCCGCCGTATTTGTTTTCCCACAACGACCAGCAGGTCCAGTGGCAGACCTCGGTCCCCGATTCCAACAAGCGCGTCGGCTGGGGCGGCCGTCTCGCCGATCACCTCCAGGCGCTCAACGCCGGCTCGCAGATCTCGATGAACGTTTCCCTCGCGGGGAACAATTTTTTCCAGGTCGGCGAGGAGGTTTTCCAATACCACGTCACGCCGGAGGGCAGCATCGGCTTGCAAGGCCGCGACGCCACCTGGGCACCCAATCCGCAGTTCAAGCAGTCAGTGGACGACACCCTCGCGCGCAGCTACGGCCATCTCTTCGAGCAGGAGTACGCGAACATCATGAAGCGTTCCATCCGCAACGATGCCCTGCTCAAGACCACCCTCGCCGGCATCCCGCGCTACGACCGCGCCCCCGGCTCGTCCGGCTATCAGTCAGGCGATCTCGATCTCTTTCCCCGCTGCCACACCGCCACGGGCGGCCTTACCCGGATCGCCGGGCAGCTCCACATGATCCTGCGCCTCATCGCCTCCCACGGCGCGCTGGCCCTTCGCCGCCAGGTTTTCTTCTGCTCCCTCGGCGGCTGGGACACCCACGACGACCAGCTCAACGACCACTCCGCCCTGCTTGCCCAGCTCGCCAACGCCATGGCGGATTTCTACAACGCCACTGTCACCCTCGGCATCAGCGAGGAAGTGACGCTCTTCACCGCTTCCGATTTCAACCGCACCTACTCCACCAACGGCAAGGGCAGCGACCACGCCTGGGGTTCCCACCACCTCGTGCTCGGCGGCGGCGTCGACGGCGGCCGTCTCGTCGGGCGCATGCCCGTTCTCCAATCCGGCGGCCCCGACGACACGGGCGATCGCGGCGCCTGGATCCCCGGCATCTCGACCGACGAATACGCCGCCACCCTCGCGCGCTGGTTCGGCGTGAGCGACGCCAACCTCCCGCTCGTGCTGCCCAACATCGGCCGCTTCGCCCGCCGCGACCTGGGCTTCATGAATTTCTGAAGATGAACCGCAGATTTCACAGATAGGCGCAGATAAAAAGTCATCCATCTGTGCTCTCCGTGTAATCTGTGGTTCCAGGTTTTCGAGCCGCATGACCCGCTTCGCCCGCCTTCCCCTGTTCCCGCAGATTCCGCTGCTCATCCTCGGCTTGATCGCGGCGATCGTCATCCCCCTTTGCGCAAAACGCGGCGCCCCTCCGCCCGCGCCCGAGCAACCCGAGCCGGCTCCCACACCGTCCCCGGCCCCTCGCCTTCCCCCATCTCCCGATCCGGCCGGCCGCCCCGCCCTCCACGCGGTCGAACCCTCCGCGTCGTTTCCCCGCTCGCCGCTCGCCGACGCGCTCAACTCCCCCGCCACCACCGCACAGGACGATCTCCGCGCCGTAGGCCGGATGCTCGCGCTCTACCGCGAGCGCTTCGGCGCGTATCCGGCTTTCGGTGACAACGCCCAGCTCGTCAACGCCCTCGCCGGCGCCAATCCCCACCGCATCGCGCTGCTGCCCCGCGAGGCCCCTGCCGTGTCCGCCGCCACCGGCGAGCTCCTAGATCGTTGGGGCACGCCTTACGTTTTCCACGCCATTTCGCGCACCGGCCTGGAAATCCGCAGCGCCGGCCCGGACCGCGAAGCCTACACCGCGGACGATCTCGTGGCGCCCCTCGGCGACGCCGCCGCGCCCGCGCCTGCGGCCGCCGGGCCGTGAATCGGATTTTTAACGCAGAGAACGCGAAGACCTCGTAAAGGACGCAGAACGATGCCGCGATTGCCTTCGCGTCCTTCGGATCGGTCTTCGCGTCTTCGCGTTAAAATCCAAAAGGGCCGGTATTAGAACTGATACGCCACGCTCGCGCCCACCTGGCGCGGATCGGCGCGGCTCTCGTAGCGCGTGGGCGCGTAACCGCTGACCGGATCGTTGCCGAAGAAGAACACCCGCTTCTCGTATTCCTCGTCGAAGAGGTTCCGTCCCCACACGGTGAAGGTCCAGTCGCGCCAGGCGTAGCCCAGGCTGGCGTTGACCACTTCGAAGGCGCTGCGCTTCTCGTCGTTGCTCTCCGACTCGTAATAGTCGTCGCGGGCCACCAGCTCCACGTTGCCGAACCAGCCGTGCGGGGCGCGGCGGCGGAGGCCGAGGGTGTAGCCGTAGGCCGGCGTCGCCGCCAGCTCCCGCCCTGCAGCCACGGTGCCGTTGGGCAGCGTGAAGGTATCGCGCTCCGACTGCATCAGGGCCAGCGTGCCATAAACCGACCAGGTTTCCGTCAGGTGGTATTGGAGCGCGGATTCCAGGCCGTAGACGTAAGCATCCTCGCCGTTCGCGGTGTAGTAGCGAAACTCGTCCGTGTCTCCCACCGAACCGCGCACCTGCGTGTCGCTCCGGTCGAGGTAGAAAGCGGTGAACTCGCCGACCAGGCGGTCCTCCCACCAGCGCCCGCGCCAGCCGGCCTCGTAGTTCCAAAGCTCCTCCGTGTCGAAGGTCAGCGGGTCGGTCGCGGGGTCGATGTTCGCATCCACGCTCACGCCGCCGGCCTTGTAACCGCGCGCCACCGAGGCAAAGACCACGTGCCGCCGGGACAGGTCCTGCTCCAGCGTAAGTTTGCCGCCGAAGAGGGTGTCGTTGAACTTCGGGCGAAAATCCACGGTGCCCGACGCGTCGGCATCCACCCGGCTGTGCTGGTCCACATACTCGGCGCGAAGGCCGAGGATCACGCGCGTGCGCTCGCTGAAGTCGTGGCCGGCCTGGGCGAAAAGCGCGTAGTTATCCGCCACGTAATCCGAATCGGCGTCCGGCGTGAAATCGGTGGCGAAGGTGCTCTCCTCCCCGAGGTGCGAAAAGTAGGCGCCGAGCGTCCAGCGGTCGATCCAGCCCAGCGCGTCCTCCGTGTCCGCCGAATCGAAGCGAAGCTCCTCCGCTGCCGTCGTCCGGTCTCGGTCGATGGCGGCGAAGCTCTTGTAGGCGTCCGGATGCGTGTAGACCGAGTTCCAGTCGCTGTCGTAGCTGTAGGTCGAGTCGGTCCACGCGCCGGTGGTCACCGTGGTGAGGCGCACATCCTGCCAGCCCGTGTAGGTGCCGCGCAGGCTGCCCGCCAGCGAGTCCTGCCGGTCCTGGCCGGGCTGGTCGCTGAAGGTGAAACGGCCGTTGTTATCGAGGGCGAACTCGTCGAAGCCGTTGTCCGCCTCGGCATAAAACACCGCCGCATCCCAGCGCCAGGCGGCGGAGGGATTCCACGTCAGCTTGAGACGGGACATCAGCTCGTCGCGGGCATTGGTGTCGGCATCGAGAAAGGCGTTGCGGCGAAAGCCGTCGCTCTCGTGCTTCTGTACCGCGACCCGGAACATGAGTTTTTCCGGATCGGCCGGCATCAGGGGGCCGCCGATCGCGGCTCCGGCCTCGCGGAGACTGTCGCTGCCCACCGAGCCCTCGACCTGGCCGGTCGTGTAGGGCGTGGGGTCCTCGGTCACCAGGCGGATGACGCCGCCGGCGGCGTTCGCGCCGAAAGCACCCGCCTGGGGTCCGCGCAGCACCTCGACCTGCCGCAGGTCGAAGGTGCTGCCCACCGTGCCGAGGCCGGTGAAGTCGAGGTCGTCCACGAGGAAGCGCACGGTGGAGTCGGGCGTCTCGCCCTCGAACTGCGAGTTCTCGCCGATGCCGCGGATCTGAAAATAACGCGGCCGGGAAGTCCCGCCGGTGTAGGTAAGGTTCGGGATCTCGTCGGCAAGGTCGCCGAAGTGCTTCACCCCGCCATCCTCCAGCGTCTCCGCGCCATAAACGCTCACGCTGGCGGCGATGCGGTCGAGCGGCGCTTGCCAGAGATCGGCGGTAACGCGCACCGGCTCGAGTTCCACGACCGGAGCATTTTGCCCCGCCGGGGACGCGGTCGGCGCATCGGAAGCCGGCTCCGCGGGAACGGCGGACGCGGTTTCGGAAGCTCGGGCGCCATTCGTGAGAATGGCGCCGAGGAGAAGGATCTGTGTCGGGAGTCGCATGGTGACGGTGGCCCGACCCAAATCGGACTCCCGGGAGAAAGAGGGCGCCGCCCGCGCGACGGCCGCACGGTGGAAAAGACGCCCTGCTGTTTCCTTCGCCGGTATAATCCGTTTCAGGTTCGAAGGGTCGAGCAGCCGGTCGCGCCGCAATCTCAGCCCAACGCATCGGGCACCCCTACAGGCAGCGCGCGACAAAAACGAAGGCGCCGCTCCAGGCAAGCGCGATTTGCCCTCGCACCGGAAAATGCCCTGCCGCCCCCGACGTTGACAGCCCCGGCCCCCGCCCGTTTTGCTGAACAACCCTGTCCCGTAACCTTTCCGCCATGAATTCCGAAGCCATCTCCACGCTCGTCGCCAAAAACCCGTCCCTCAAGACGGCCAAAGCCAAGCTGGAGGCCATGGAGCCGGGTGCCTATTGCATTCATAAGAGCTGGGGCTTCGGGCAGATCAAATCCTACGACGAGGCGTCCGGTAAGCTCATCATCGATTTTAAGACCAAACCGGGCCACGCCATGGACCCGGCCTTTTGCGTCAACACCCTCGAGGTTCTCGCCCCCAACCACCTCCTCGTGCGCAAGGAGACCGATCCCGCGGCCCTCGCCAAACTGGTCGCCAACGATCCCGCCCAGCTCCTGATCGAGGCCCTGGCCGCCTACCCCAACCACGCCGCCACCCAGATCGAAATCGAGATCGTCTTCGCCCAGGTCCTCGGCGAGGAGAAGTTCAAGAAATGGTGGTCCACCGCCAAGAAAGCCATCGCCAAGGACCCGCGCATCGGCGTTCCCGCCAAGAAAACCGAGTGCTACTTCATCCGTGAAACCCCGGTTTCCACCGAGGACGAGATCACCGAGAAGTTCAACGGCACCCGTTCCGCCCGCCTCCGCGTCCAGCTCGCCGAGCAACTGGTGGAGACCGCCGGCAAGCAGGAGATCAAGGCCGACCTCCCTGCCATCCTCGCCGGCGTAACCGAAGCCATCAAGACCTCCAACCAGTTCGACACCGCCGAGCGCCTCTACGCCGCCTCCATCCGCGACCGCCTGGCCAAGCTCGCCGGCGTCGACACCGCCACCCTCGAGCCCAGCCAGGTCTCCCTCGTCGCCAACGTCCGCGATCTCCCCGCCATCGTCGAGAAGCTGCCGGTCAACTTCCAGGGCTCCTTCCTGGAACTCCTGAAGGAGGCTCACCCGCTCGAGCACCGCGACATCGTCATCAACCTCCTCAAGGTCTCCCAGGGCAAATTCACCACCGAGTGTATCAACTTCCTGATCGAGAACGATCACGGCGAGGAGCTGGCCGCCACCTTCGTCCGTTGGCTGGCCGAGCAAAATCTTCGCGCCCCGGTGCTCCACTGGATCGTGAAGAACCGTAACTCCAAGAAGTTCTCCAAGATCCTCGGCAACCTCGTTTCTCCCCGCCTTCTGTCCGCCATCTTCTACGCGATCGATTACGAGGCCCTTCAGGCCGCTTCCGCCCGGCGCATCCCGCTCGCCGACGCCCTCTCCGAGGACGCCGAGCTCATCCCCGACCTCCTCCAGACCGCCTCCGCCGAGAACGCCCGCGACCTCGCCCACTCCCTCCTGCTCAACCAGGGTTTCGAGGACCTCACCAAAAAGTCCCTCCTCGCCCGTTTCATCAAGCTGTTTCCCTCCATCTCCACCGTCCTCACCGGCGAGAACGAGGCCAAGGAGGAGCAGCTCCTCGTCTCCCGCGACAGCTACGAGCGCAAACGCGAGGAATACGAGGCGATCATCTCCAAGAAGATCCCCGACAATTCCAAGGCCATCGCCGCCGCCCGCGAGCACGGCGACCTCAAGGAGAATTCCGAGTACAAGATGGCCAAGCAGGACCAGCAGGTCCTCATGGCCCAAAAAGCTCAGCTCGAGAAGGATCTCAGCCGCGCTCGCATCACCGACTTCAAGGAAGCCACCCTCGATACCGTCGGCGTCGGCAGCATCGTCGAGGTTCGGATCGGCTCCTCCGGCAAGCCGGCCCGCTACACCGTCCTGGGCGCCTGGGACAGCATCCCCGAGCAGAACGTCGTTTCCTACAAGACCCCGCTCGGCCAGGCCTTGGTCGGCAAGAAGGTGGGCGACACCGTCAAGGTGAAGATCGGCTCCGCCGAGGAGAGCTACACCATCTCCTCCCTCGGTCGCTACGCCTCCTAAGCCGGCAGCCGTCCGCTCGCGGACATCACCGCCCCGAAGCCGCGTCCGTTTTTCCGACGCGGCTTTTTCGTATCCGGATTTCACCCGCTCCTCGCCACCCGGCCCCGCCGGCCTTTATCTGCTCCCATCTGCGTAATCTGCGGTTAAAAACCAAACCTCGCGTGAACACCTCCTGGGACACCCTCAAGCTCGTCGCCGAGCCCACCCGCCTGCGCATCCTCGCCCTCCTGCTCCGCGAGGAGCTTTCCGTCGCCGAACTCCAGGAGATCCTCGACATGGCCCAGTCGCGCATCTCCTCCCAGCTCGCCCTCCTCCGCTCCGCCGAACTCGTCATCGACCGCCGCGACGGCAAGCGCGCTTATTACAGCCTCCGCTCCCCTCTCCCCTCCGCCACCCTCGCCCTCCTCCGCTCCGCGACCGACGCCGTTGCCGAGCAGCCCGAGCTCGCCGCCGACCGCGCCGGCCTCGCCCGCGCCCTCGCCAAGCGCCGCGCCCACCAGGAGGAATACTTCAACCTCATCGCCGGCCGCCTGGGTAAACACTACTGCCCCGGCCGCTCTTGGGAAGCCATCGGCCACCTCGCGCTTCGTCTCGCCCCGCCCATCGTCATCGCCGACCTCGGCGCCGGCGAGGGTCTGGTCTCCCAACTCCTCGCCCGCCGCGCCAGGCAGGTCTGGTGCATCGACAGTTCGCCCAAGATGGTCGAGGTCGGCACCGCGCTCGCCGAGAAAAACGGCCTCGCGAACCTCGCCTACAAGCTCGGTGACATCGAGCAGGTCCCGCTTCCCGACGCATCGGTGGATCTCGCCATCCTCAGCCAGGCTCTTCACCACGCCCAGCATCCGCAAAAAGCGGTCGCCGAGGCCTTCCGCATCCTCAAATCCGGCGGCCAGCTCCTTATCCTCGATCTTCGCGAACACGATTTCGAAAAGGCCCGCGAACTTTACGCCGATGTCTGGCTGGGCTTCACCGAAAACACTCTCCACGCCTTCCTTCAGAAGGCCGGTTTCCAGGCCATCGAGGTGGTCACCGTCGCCCGCGAGGAACAGCCCCCACATTTCGAAACCCTCCTCGCCAGCGGAAAAAAGCCGGCCTGAGCACCACGGATCAGACGGATTTCCACGGATAAAAAATCTTCCGGGTCATCCAATCTTTATCCGTGCCCATCCGTGCAATCCGTGGTTAAAACCCGCCTTTAACCCTACTACTCCACATTTTTTATGGGACGCCAATGGCTTCACGCGAAACGCGCGATCGTTAACAACAAAAAGGGTCAGATCGTCGGCAAACTGGTGAAGGAAATCACCGTCGCCGCCAAGCTCGGCGGCGGCGACATCCACGCGAACGCCCGCCTTTTCACCGCCGTCGAAAAGGCCAAGAAGGCTTCCGTCACCCGCGACGTCATCGAGCGCGCGATCCACAAGGGTGCCGGCACCGGTGGCGAGAAGATGGAGCTCACCGCCGTCACCTTCGAAGGCTACGCCCCGCACAAGGTGCCCGTCGTTATCGAGTGCTACACCGACAACGTCCAACGCCTCGCCCCCGAGATGCGCGTCCTCTTCAAGAAGGGCATCCTCGGCACCACCGGCTCCAACAAGTTCCTCTTCGAGCATCTCGGCATCGTCGAGGCCTACACCGCCGCCGCCTCCCCCGATCTCGAGGCCGCCGCCATAGAGGCCGGCGCCAACGACTTCGCCCCCCTCACCCACGCCGAGAACGACGACATCCCGGCCGAGGGCGCTTCGGGCGCGCGTTTCCTCTGCGACCTCAGCGCCATTCACGCCGTCTCCACCTGGCTCAAGAACAACGGCTGGCACGTCGTCACCTCGGAAATGGGCTACCTTGCCAAGACCTATCCCGAGCTCGACGAAGCCGCCCGCGCCGAGGTCGGCGAGTTCCTTCACGCCTTGGAAGACAACGACGACGTCCAGCGCGTCTGGGCGGCCTTCAAGTAAGCCTTCGCGTCCGATGCCCGGCCCCGCCCCCCGGCCGGGTTTTCATTGGTCATTGGACATTGGTCCTTGGTCCTTTTCACCGCGTGAACCTCTCCCTTCCCTCCCGCCGCGTCCTCCTCACCATCGGCGGTCTGCTCCTCGCCCTCGCGCTATGGCTTGCCCTGCCCTTCCTCAGCGCCAGCCGCGGGGTGGAGCGGGCCTGGGACGATTTTCTGTCTGCTCTCGAGGACAACGACATGACCGAACTGGGCCGGCTCCTCGGCGATGATTATGCCGACGGCTTCGGTCTCGACCGCGCCGAATGCCTCAAGCTGGCCGCCTCGATTCGGGGGCAGTTCGTCGTCTGCACGGTCCGCCGCGAACAATCCGAGCTGGTCCTCGATCCCTCCAAAAAGAGCGCCGTCACCCGCGGCTTCATCCGCCTCGGCGGGCAGGGCAGCCCGGCGGCGCAGGCCGCCATCCAAGCCTCAACCTCCAGCCAAACGCCCACCGCCTTCCGCTGGCGCCGCAATTCTTGGAAGCCCTGGGACTGGCGCCTGGTATCGATCGACAATGCCGATGCCGCCCGCGCCCTCGCCCGCTTCCAGCGCGACTTGGGCGCCCTGGGTCTGACGCCTTGATTGACCAAGGGGGGGTCGCTGGGACGCCTCCCGCAAGCCACGGACGGAGCGCGTCCTTTCGCGCGCCGCATCTACGTACTCCCCAGCTCCCAGCCAGGCTGAATCTCCAGCGACGCTCCGCCTCCTTCCTCGTCCACGCCCAGAGCCCGCGCCGCCGGATCCGCCCAGGCGGCGAACGCGATCATCCCCGCGTTGTCGCCCGTGTGCTTCGGCTCCGCGGCCAGCAGCGGCACTTTCTTCTTCGCCGCCAGCGCCGCCATGGCGGCGCGCAGGGTCTTGTTGTTCGCCACGCCACCCGACAGGCCAATGCTCCGGAAGGTTCCGCGCTCCAGCGCCGCGCCGGCCTTGCGGACCAGGGCGTCGATCACCGCCTGTTGGTAACTCGCGCAAATGTCCGCCATCGCCGCTTCCACCGCCTGGGTGCTCATTTTTTCCAACTGGTAGCGCAGAGCCGTCTTCAGTCCCGAAAAACTGAAATCCAGCTCCGCCCGCGGCCCCAGCCCGCGCGGAAAATCAAAGGCGTCCGCCCGGCCGCCCACGGCCCGCCGTTCCACCAGGGGCCCGCCCGGGTAACCCAGGCCGAGCAACTTCGCCCCTTTGTCCAGCGCCTCTCCCGCCGCGTCGTCGCGCGTCGAAGCCAGCACCCGGATCCGCCGCTCCGTATCCAGTTCCGCCAGCAGCGTGTTGCCGCCCGACACGACCAGCGCCAAGTGCGGCAGCAGCGCGCGTACCCGCTCGTCGAATTCTTCCGGAGCCGTCGCGTGTATCGCGATGAAAGGCGACCACACGTGCCCGCGCAGGTGATTTACGCCCTTGAGCGGCCGCTCCAGCGCCAGGGCCAGAGCCTTGGCCGAGGCCAGCCCCACCGCCAGGCAGCCCGCCAGGCCCGGCCCCTGGGTCACCGCGATCTCGGTGATGCGGGCAAAACCCTCCGAAGCCTCCCTCGCCTTCGTCAGCAGCGGCTCCACCGTGCGCAGATGCTCGCGCGTGGCCAAGTCGGGCACTACGCCGCCGTGCCGCTCATGGATCGCGATCTGGCTGTGGACCCACTCCGCCTTCAGCCCGCACGCGGGGTCGAACAAGGCCACCGCGCTTTCGTCGCAGGACGTCTCGATCGCGAGGATCACTTTGCCGCCTCCGGCACCGGAGACGCCTCCGCCCCGGGTTGGTCCGCCTTGGCCCCGGACTTGTCCGGGGTTTTCACCGGCTCCTCCTCTGCGGCCGCGGTCGCAACCCGCCGGGTCGGCGGCGCGCCGTTCAGTTCCGCCTTCAGTTCCTTGAGCGCCGCCGCCAGTTGCGAGTCCTCCACCATCGCCACGCCGAAGCGCTCCAAAAAAGCCGCCGGATCGGTCACATCCGGCCGCAAACGTTGCAAGAACACCGCCTTCTCCTGCTCCGGCGTCAGCGGCTCCTTCACGTCCGGCTCGATGCCTTTTTCATGAATCGTCACCCCGGAGGGCGTGTAATACTTCGCCGTCGTCACCCGGATCGCCGCGTCCCCACCCAGTGGGAAAAGCGTCTGCACCGAGCCCTTGCCGAAGGTTTTTTCCCCCACCAGCACCGCGCGCCCCG
>CBINGR010000024.1:0-62513 GCA_966250295.1 uncultured Akkermansia sp.
CCTCGAGGTCGCCGTTGCGGTAGGTCTTGCGGATGTCGCGGAGTTGGACGACGGGGATGGACAAAGGAGGAGAGGGCTGAGGGCGAAAACCGGAAATCTGGGACGCGCGGCGTTCAGAAGCGGCGGCCGCCGCCACCGGGGGCGAAGGGATTGCGCGCGGCGGAGGGGGCCGCGGTGGTCTGTTCGGCGATGCCGCTGATGAGGACCGCCTTTTCATCCAGGCCGGAGATCACCTCGGTGTTGAGGCCATCGGTGATGCCGAGGCGGACCTCGACGGGTTTGGCCATGGGTTTGTCGGGAGTGCCGGCGACGAGGTAGAGGGTGCGCACGGTTTCGCCGGAGGCACCGCCGGCGCCGCCGCGGCGGCCGCCCCGGCGTTCGGGCAGGGTGATGCCGCGCTCGGCGGCGAGGGCGCGCACCCGGGTCATTTGCTCGCGGGAGGGGCGGCTGCCCTCGGAGGCGACGTAGCCGACCTCGGCGAGCAGCTTGCGCAGGGACTCCTCGGGGCTGTTGGGGGCGGCTTCGCCGGAGGCGGCGGCGGGTTTCGGATCGGCGGGGAGCTTGAGTTCGTCGGGGATGCGGGCGCGGAGGGCGGAGTTGGGGACGAGCAAGGCGTCGGGGCGTTCCTGGATGGTGACCGAGACGTTGGCGGTCATGCCGGGCTTGAGGGTAAGGTTGTCGTTCTGGACGTCGATCAGGGTGGCGTAGGTGACGACGTTGGAGGAGACGACGGGCTGGTTGCGGATCTGGCGCACGACACCGCGGAAGGACTGGTTGGGGAAGGCGTCCACGGTGAAGGAAACCTCCTGGCCTTCCTTCACGTTGCCGATGTCGGCCTCGGCGATGGAGGCCTTGATCTGAAGCCGGCGCAGGTCGTTGACCAGGATGAAGAGCACAGGGGCGGAGGTGCTGGCGGAGACGGTTTTGCCGGCGATGGCGGGACGGTCGAGGATGATGCCGTCGATGGGGGCGGTGATGGTGCAGCGGCCGAGGTCCACCTTGGCGGTTTCCACCGCGGCGGTGCGAATGAGGAGCTGGGCTTCGGCCTGGGCGAGCTGGGCCACGGCCTGATCGAGCTCCTGCTGGGAGACGAGATTGCGGTCGTAGAGGGCCTTGATGCGCTCGGCGTTCAGCGAGACGAGGCGGTGGTTGGCGGTGGTGTTGGCCAGCTCGGCCTCGGCCTGGCGGAGCCGGCTCTGGTAGGTGGCGGGATCGATGCGGGCGAGGACGTCGCCGGCCTTGACCTGGGAATTGTAGTCGACCGGGACGGAGGTGAGGAGGCCGGAAATCTGGGAGCTGACCTCGACCGTTTCCACCGGCTGGAGGTCGCCGGTGGCGGTGACGCTCTGGGTGAGGGTGCCGCGGGAGACCGGGACGGTGTTGAAGCTCACGGCTTCGGGCTTCTGGCGGTCCCGCCACCAAAGCACGGCGCCGCCGACGGCGACGAGGACGACGAGGGGAAGGATGAGACGGCGAGGGCGGAAGGGCATTGCAAAAACGAAGAGAGAAGAGGGGAGCGGCCGAGGTCCGACGGCCGGCGCCGGAGATGGGCGGCGGTTCGGACGCGGGATGCAGCGGCGGCAACCGCTAGACGCGCCGGGAGGCGGCGGGTTGCAGGAAAAAGCCGGCGGTGGGGAATTTTCTTTTTACATTTCCGCCGTCCGGGAAGCGGCCGGCGGCGTTGCGTAGGCGGCGCGGAGGGCGGCGCTGACCTCGGGCGGGACGAAATGGGAGACGTCGCCGCCGAGTTTGGCGACCTGTTTGACGAGATGGGAGCTGGTGTAGCTGTAGGTCTCGCGGGGCATGACGAAGATCGTTTCCAGCTGCGGTTCCAAGTGCCGGTTCATGAGGGCCATGTTGAACTCGAATTCGAAATCGGAGAGGGCGCGGATGCCGCGGATGACGGCGATGGCTTTTTGCTGGCGGGCGAACTCGACGAGCAGGCCGTCGAAGACGATGGCGCGGACGTTGGGGATCCCCGCGGCGACGGCGCGGACGAGCTCCAGGCGCTGTTGGGGGGAGAAGAGGGGCCCTTTGCCCGGGTTGTGGGCGATGGCCACGGTGACCTGGTCGAAGAGCCGGGCGGCGCGTTCGAGGACGTCGAGGTGGCCGAAGGTGATGGGATCGAAGGTGCCGGGATAGATGCAATGGCGCATAGCGGAAGGGACGGGCGCCGGCGCGAGGGCGACGGCCGCCCGGGAGACAAAGAAGAAAGCGGAGAGAAAGAGAACGAGAAAGCGCCCGCAAATGCGGAGGGGGCGGACCTGGGGATACTCCCGGAAGCGTAGGAAACCGCAGCCGGCCGGCTGGAAAGCCGGCACTCCCAGGTCAAACCACACCGTGAGCCCGTCCGGCCGATGCCGGCCTCACTTCCCGTTCCATCGATGTGGAGAGGCGGCCGATAATGTCCCTTGCCTCGGACGCGGGCGGACGCTGCCTTGGGGCGATCCTTTTCCCGCCCCCGTTGTCGTTCAAGCCATGTGGAACCTACCGAACGTCCTCACCCTTTCACGCGTCCCGCTGATGTTCGTGATCGTGGGGCTGATGTATGTGGACCACACCACGGGCGGCTGGACGGGCGCGGCGACGCTGGCTTTTTGGCTGTTCATCGCGGCGGCGCTCACGGACTGGCTGGACGGGGCGATCGCGCGGCGGCGGGGCATCGTGTCGAACTTCGGCAAGTTCATGGACGCGCTCACCGACAAGATTCTGGTGATCGGCATCATGGTAGCGCTGGTGCGGCATGACGAGGACCTGCCGATCACCTTCGTACTGCTCACGATCGGACGCGAGTTCATGGTCTCGGGCATGCGGATGGTGGTGGCGGCGAAGGGCGTGGTGGTGGCGGCGGACAGCGGCGGCAAGATGAAGACCGTTTCCCAAATGGTGGCGATCGGCTGCCTGCTGGCGGTGCCGATGCTCGAGAACGACATCGCGATATGGACGGGCTGGCCGGTGCACCGCGTCGCCGATTGGACGCACAAGGCCGGCATCGCCGGTTTCGTGATCGGTACCTTCCTGGCCGTCTGGTCGGGGTATCGTTATCTCGCGCGCAACTGGGCGCTGTTTACCGAATGATCCGCGGACAACCTTTGTGGCCCCGGTTTCTGCCCACGCCGTGGGTGCTGAACCTGGCGACGGTCGGCCCGGTGGGCCGGGTGCGGCGCGGGCCGGGCACGGCGGGCTCTTTCGCGGGGCTTTTGTACTTCACGGTGCTGTTCGCCCGGCTGCCGGCGGCGCACGCGTGGTGGCTGACGGTTTTGCTCAGCCTGCCGGCTCTCTACCTGGCGGTGGCGATCTGCGGCGAGGCGGAGTTCCGCCTCGGGCAGCGCGATCCGGGCAGCGTGGTGCTGGACGAATTCGTGGTGATGCCGCTGTGTTTCCTCGGCTGGCCGGCGCTGCCGGCGGCGTGGGTGGCGGACTGGCGCTGGGCGATTTTCCTGGGCGGGTTCCTGGTGTTCCGGGTCTTCGACATCGCGAAACCGCTGGGCATCTCGCGCCTGCAGGAGCTTCCCGGCGGCTGGGGCGTGGTGGCCGACGACCTGGCCGCGGCGCTCGCGACGAGCGTCACCCTGCATGCGGCGGGCTGGGCCTGGCGGACCTGGATGTAAGGGCCGACGGCTGGACCGGCACGGTCACCGCTGGGTTTCGCCACGGCCCTACCGTTCGGCCGGCGGCGCCAGCGGCAGGCGGACGGTGAAAACGGCGCCGCCGGCGGGCTGGTTGGCGGCCGCGATCTCGCCGTCGTGGAGCTCGACGATTTTTTTCGTGATGGCGAGGCCGAGGCCGTTGCCGCCGGTGTCGCGGGCGCGGGCCTGGTCGGCGCGGTAGAAACGCTCGAAAACGTGCGGCAAGGCTTCGGGCGGGATGCCCCGTCCGTTGTCGCTCACGGACAGGACGGCGGAGTCGCCTTCGCGGCGGACGGCGAGGGTAACCCGCACGCCGGGGGCATTGTGACGGAGGGCGTTGTTGAGGAAGTTGACCAGCACTTGGCTGAGCCCGAGGGGATCGATGCGGGCGGTGAGGGGCTCGATGTTCTCGACGAGCACGGCCTGCCGTTCCTCCGCGAGTGGGGCGACGAGGGCCAGGGCTTCGCGGGCGACTTCCGAGAGGTCGCACTCCACCCGGCGGGGGGCGGCGGAGCCGGAGTCGTAGGCGGCGAGTTCGAGGAGGTCGCGGGTGAGGGCGCGCATGCGGTCGCCCGCGCGGCGGCAGGCGGCGAGGGCCTCGACATAGTCCTCGGGGCTGCGGGGGCGGGCGAGGGCATGCTGGGTCTTGGCCGTAATGACGGCGACGGGCGTGCCGAGCTCGTGGGAGGCGTCCGCGGTGAAACGGCGCTGCTGATCGTAGGCGGCGGCGAGGCGTTCGAAAGTGGTGTTGAGTACGACGCGGAGCTGCTCGAGCTCGACGGGGGCCTGGCCCGGCGGGATGCGCTCGTCCCAATGCCCGTCGGCGATGCGGCGGGCGGAGACGCCGATGGTGCGCAGGGGGCGCATGGCGCGGCCGGCGATCAGGTGGCCGCCGAGGAGCCCGGCGGCGATGACGGCCAGGCCGAGGAGGACGAGTCTGAGGATGAAGGCGTGGAGGTCGGCGGCGATGCGGGTATCGCGCCGGGCGAGGATGACGAGGTCGCCCCGGGGGCTGAGGCTGACGAGCTCGCGGTGGGCGCCGTTCCAGCGGCCGAACATGGATCGGCCGAGGCCCTCGGGGAGGGGCGCGATCGCGGGGGCGTCGGCCGAGGAATAGGCGACGGTGCCGTCGGAACGGCGGACAAAGATGTAGTGGCCGGAGGCTTCCAGTTTTTTTTCGACGTCGGGCTCGAGGACCGGGGCGGAGGGCGCGGCGGAGTCGCGCGAGGGCGGCGGGCGGCCGGGCAGCCGGACGTGGCGGGGAAGCAGCGAGATGAGCGGGCCGGTGAGTTCCGCGTCGATGCGGGCGATCCGGGCCCGGTTTTCGTAGCCGTAGAAGACGACGAGGACGGCGGAGACCAGGGCCACGAGAAGGCCGGCGTGCCAGAGCTGGATCTGCCAGCGGAGGGAGCGGAGGGACATGCGGGGGACAGAACGACGGAGCGACCGAGCGACAGAGGGACAGAGGGACGGAGCGACGGAGCGACAGAAATACAGAGCGACAGAGGGACAGAGCGACAGAGGGACAGAACGAAGGAGCGACCGAGCGACAGAAATACGGAGCGACAGAAGGAAAGGGCAGGGGCGGACAGAAAGGAAAGGGCGGAAAAGAGGGTGCTGGGATCGGCTGCTGTCGCTCTGTTCTCTGTCGTTCTGTCGCTCTCTTTTTCAGGGCTCCGCCAGCGCGTAGCCGTGGCCGCGGCGGGTCTGGATGAAATCCTTGCCGAGCTTTTTGCGGACGTTGCAGACGTGGACCTCGAGGAGGTTGGAAAAGGTCTCGTCGTCCTCGGCGAAGAGGTGCTCGTAGAGGCGGGAGCGGGTGACGACTTCGCCCCGATGGAGGGCCAGGTATTCGATCAACGAATACTCGCGGGCGGTGAGATCGAGCGGGCGGCCGTCGAGGAGGACCTCCCGGCGGGCGGTGTCGAGGACCACGCCGGCGGCGATGGGCACCCGGTTGGAGGCGGCGCCCTTGGAACGGCGGATGAGGGCGCGGAGGCGCGCGTGAGCCTCGTCGAGGTCGAAGGGCTTGACCAGGTAGTCGTCGGCGCCGAGGTCCAGCCCGCGGACACGGTCCTGGAGGGCGCGGCGGGCGGTGAGGAGCAGGACGGGAGTGGCTTTGCGCGCGCGGAGGCGGCGGAGCAGCTCCCAGCCGTCGAGCCGGGGCAGCATGAGATCGAGGACGATAGCGTCGTAGTCGGCCTCGAGGGCGCGATAGAGGCCTTCCTCGCCGTCGGCGGAGGAGTCGACGGCGTAGCCCTGCTCGCGAAGGGAATCGGCGAGCGTGGCGCGAAGGTCGTCCTCGTCTTCGATGAGCAGGAGTTTCATCCGGTCAGGTGGTTTTGAGGGAAAAAAGGCGGGGCGAGGCAGGCTTTGGCCAGGACGGTCCAAGGGCTGCCCCGGCATCCTACACCAACGAAGCTTAAGCTCGGATTAAAAGCAGGACGCGAGGCCGCAGTGGGCGGCGTGAGGCAGGACCCTGGCTGAGCGTGGCTTGCGTCCGCGCGGCCCCGGGGAGTCGAAAAACCATCGGCTGGCGTTCCGGTTGCGGCATCAGGCGCCAGCTCTAGGTAGTCCCCGGGCGCGGGCTCGAAAATCGCCGGGATGGGAAATCTCAGTAGCTTTGCCGGCCTCGATCTTGTCGAAAATGGATACGGGAAAAATTCCTTTAACCTATCTCCTCCGTTTCCGTTCATGAAGTCTGCGTCATCGAGCCACCTCTGCCCCACCGGGATCGAGGGTTTGGATGAAATTCTGAAGGGAGGCCTGCCCAGGCGCCGCCTTTATCTGCTCAAGGGCGATCCGGGCGTGGGAAAAACCACGCTGGCCCTCCAGTATCTGATCGAAGGACTCAGGCGCGGGGAGCCGGGGCTCTATATCACGCTCTCGGAAACGCGGGATGAAATCAACGCGGTCGCCCGGTCCCACGGCTGGAACCTGGAGGGGCTGAGCATTTTCGAGCTGTCCGCGCTCGAGCATCAACTGGCGCAGGAGTCGCAAAACACGGTGTTTCATCCCGCGGAAATCGAGCTCAACAAGACGACGGACGTCCTGTTGCAGCAGATCGACAACGTGAAGCCGCTCCGCCTGGTGATCGACTCGCTGTCGGAGCTGCGGCTGCTCTCGGACACGGCTCTGCGCTACCGGCGGCAGATGTTGTCTCTCAAGCAGTTTCTCAGCGTCCGGGATACCACCGTGATTCTTTTGGACGACCATGCGGTGGACGGCGGCGACCTGCATGTGCAAAGCATCGCGCACGGGGTGATCACCCTCGAGCAGTTGGAATCCGATTACGGGGTCGAGCGGAGGCGGGTGAAAATCAACAAACTCCGCGGCGTGAATTTTATCGGCGGTTTCCACGATGCCGTGATCGTGGAGGGCGGCCTGCGGATCTTCCCGCGTCTGGTGGCAAAGGATCACAGCCTGCCTTACAAGTCGGGGGTGGCCAGGACGGATATCGCGGAACTCGATGCGCTGATCGGGGGCGGCCTGGAGCTGGGCACGAGCTGTCTGCTGCTCGGGCCGGCGGGCACGGGCAAATCCACTCTCGCGCTCCAGTTTGCCCATGCCGCCGCGCGGCGGGGGGAACCGGTCCTCCTTTGCCTCTTCGAGGAGCAGCAGAACACGATGCTGGCGCGGGCCAGATCGGTAGGGATGGAGATTCAGCCCTTCATCGACCGGGGAACTCTGAAGGTGCTCCAGGTGGATCCGGTCATGCTGGCCCCGGGGGAATTCGTGCACGAGGTCAAGGAGCAGGTGCTGAAGGAGAAGCGGCGGATGCTGGTGATCGACAGCCTGAACGGATATCTGCAGGCGATGCCGGACGTGAAGTTCCTCAACATCCAGCTGCATGAGATGCTCGCCTTCCTCAGTCACCACGGCGTCGTCACGATCATGACGGTGGCGCAGCACGGGATCGTGGGGCAGATGAACACGCCCATCGACCTGACCTATCTGGCGGACACTGTGGTGCTCCTGCGTTACTTCGAGCAGCATGGCCGCATCCGGAAGGCTCTCTCGGTGGTGAAGAAACGCATCGGACCGCATGAGGACACGATTCGCGAATTCAAGCTGGACCAGGCGGGAATCCGGGTTGGCGTGCCGCTGACCAACTTCCACGGGGTGCTGACCGGCATTCCCGTCTTCCGGGGCAAAGCGGCCGAGATGCTGCCTGAAACGCCCGTCGCGTCGTGAGCCGTTCTGCCTCCGAGTCCCGCGTGTCGATCGTCGCCCCGCTGGGGGCGGATGCGGCCAACATTCGCGACGTGCTGGCCGGCGCGGGCTTCGAGGCCGTCATCTGCCGCGACCTCGCGGCGGCGACGGCGGCCTTGGACGAAGGCTGCGGGGTGCTGCTGCTCACGGAGGAATCCATGGATTCCCCTCAACATTCCCTGCTGTCCGCCCGGCTGGGCGAGCAAGCGCCCTGGTCCGACATCCCGGTCGTCCTCATCACGACTGGAGGCCGGTCCAGCGCGGCCAGCACCCGCGCGATGGCGATGCTCGGGCCGCGGGCGAACCTCACCCTGATCGAACGTCCCTTGCGCACTGCGACCCTGCTGGCGGCGGTGCGGGCCGCCTTGCGGGCGCGCGGCCGGCAATACCAGATCCGGGACCTGCTTGCGGACCGGGAGAAGCTGATGGCCTCGCTCGAGGAGCGGGTGGCGGAGCGCACCGCCAAGCTCCGGCAGATGGTGGAGGAGCTGGAGGCGTTTTCCTACAGCGTTTCGCACGATCTGCGGGCGCCCCTGCGCGTGTTGGACGGTTATGCGCGGGCGCTGATGGAGGATCACGGCGCCTCGTTGGAGCCCGCAGCCAGAGACATGCTGGACCGCATCTCCCGCGCGGCGCGGCGGATGGACCGGCTGACCCAGGACGTGCTTGCCTACACCCGGGTGTCGCGCGCCGAGCTGACGCTCGAGCCTTTGGACCTGAGGACGATCTTGGTCGAGGTGATCGAGCAGTATCCCTCGCTCAACGCCTCCCGGGATCATATTCACGTGCGCCCACCGTTGGGGCGCGTGATCGCGCACGGGCCCTCCCTGGCGCAGTGCTTTTCCAACCTCCTCGAAAACGCCATCAAGTTCGTGCGCGACGGCGAAGTCCCGCGGGTGGAAGTCTATGCAGAGCCGCGGGGCGACCGTCTCCGGGTGACGGTGCGCGACCAGGGCATGGGCATCGATCCGGCTCACCAGCAAAGGATTTTCGGCATGTTCGAGCGGGTCGCCGCGCACAAGCAGGTACCGGGCACCGGCATAGGCCTCGCCATCGTGAAAAAGGCGGTGGAGCGAATGGGAGGCCTGGTCGGGGTCGAATCCGAACCGGGCCGCGGTTCGCGTTTCTGGTTCGACCTGCAAAGAGCGGACGCGGAGCGGGTCGTCCCCGTCCTCGGATCCGCGTTGAAGATGGCATCGTGAGCTGTTCTTCCGGCTGTTTTTCATGAGCTCCCCTGTCACGGTCCTGATCGCTGAAGACGACGAGGATGATTTATTCCTCACCAAGCGCGTGCTGGGCAAGGCCGGCATCCGAGGGGTTCACCACGTGAAAGATGGCCAGGAGGCGATGGATTATCTGGCCGGCCGAGGAGCCTACGGGGACCGGACCCGGCACCCATTGCCAGACGTGGTGCTACTGGATCTGAAGATGCCGCTCTTCACCGGTCATCAGGTGCTGGAGTGGATCCGGGCGCAGCCGGAGCTGAGAGGATTGAGTGTCCATATCCTCACCTCGTCGGGCGAGCCTCGAGATCGAAGCCGGGCCGAGGCGGCCGGGGCGAACGGCTATTTCGTAAAACCCCTGGCCGCGGCCTGCCTGCCCACGATTTTTCCGGGACACCCGCAGGCGGCGGCTGGAACGGCCAGGTAGGCGGCCGTCGTTTGCAGGCTCCGCCGGACTCATGGAGTCGGGTGGCGGAGCAACGAGGAGAAATGGCGAGCGGATTTCGGTGCGGACCGAGCGAAGGACGGAGCGAAGCGGAGATGACGCAGCCCGGGGCCGAAGGCGGAGGGTGAGCCCGCAGGGCGAACAATAACCGGGTATTTCGAGCCGGGGGCCCCACCGAAAAGGGGCCGGCAGTTCGCCTCGATGCGACCCTCACAGTCGCATGAGTCCGGCTCAATCGCCGTCGAGCATGCGGCCGAGGCCGCCGAGGACGGAGCCTTCGCCGGTGGACTGGCCGCCGGCGGACGGGGCGTTGGCGAGGATGCGGTCGGCCAGGCGCGAGAAGGGCAGGCTTTGCAGCCAGACCGTGCCGTGGCCGGTGAGCGTGGTGAGGAAGAGGCCTTCGCCGCCGAAGAGCATGCTCTTCAGGTTGCCGGCGCGCTGGATGTCGTAGCTCACGCCCGAGGTGAAGGCGACGAGGCAGCCGGTGTCGACGCGGAGGGTCTGGCCTCTGAGCTCCTTCTTGATGATGGTACCGCCGGCGTGGATGAAGGCCATGCCGTCGCCCTGGAGTTTTTGGAGGATAAAGCCTTCGCCGCCGAAGAGGCCGGCGCCGAAACGCTTTTGGAAGGCGATGCCGACGGAGGTGCCGAAGGCGGCGCAGAGGAAGGCGTCCTTTTCGCAGAGAATCTCGCCGCCGTAGTCGCTCAGTTTCAGGGGAATGATCTTGCCGGGATAGGGGGCGGCGAAGGCGACGCGCTTCTTTCCGGCCGGGGCGCGGTTGGTGAAATGCGTCATGAAGATCGATTCACCGGTGAGCATGCGTTTGCCGACGTTCTTGAGGAGGCTCATGAAGCCGCTGCCGCTGGCGGCGGAGCCGTCGCCCATCTTGGTTTCGAAAACGATGCCGTCCTCGAGGTAGTTCATGCCGCCGGCTTCGGCGATGACGGTCTCGCCCGGGTCGAGCTCGACTTCCACGATCTGCATTTCGTTGCCGTGGATCTCGTAGTCCACGTCGTGCGAGCGCATCGGGAGCGAGGGCGGACGGCCGCCCGGAAGCGGAGGCGGGGCCGAGGGCGCGGCGGTTTGAAACAGAGAGGGAAGGACCGCGGAGGCGGGTTGCCATCCGGCCTGTCCTTCGGTCCAGAGCAGGGTGGCGGGCCGGACGATCCCGGCCGCGACGAGGGATTGGAGCTGCTCCTCGCTGATCGAGTGGCTTTGGTTTTCGGAATCGGCGTAGAACCAGGTTTTCATTGGGTGTAAAGGTTGGTTGGGGGAAGCTGTCTGACTGAGGAAGGATTGAGCGGAGAAATTCCGAGATGAAACAAGCCGATGCTGTCGCCAGGGAAAAAGCGGTCGTACTTTCCAATCGGGCCCGCACCGGGGGCCCTGGGAGATCTGATGGTGAGGCGTCGGATCGGTCGGTTGGCGAGGGGGGGGGGCCACCAAGCCTGGATTTTCAGAATGACGGCGTCCTTGTTTTGGGCTTGGCGGCGAAGGTGGAGAGGGCGGACCGGAGGGCTTCGGACATGGCGGAGAGAGAGGTTAAGTTTAAAGACCAGCGGTGAGATCGTGGAGGTCTTGGGCGATGGTGTCAGCTTGGTGCAGCCGGGCGCGGAGTTCGGGCGTGATCGCGGGGGCGATGGCGACGAATTCATGGCGCCAGTTGCGGAAACGACCGTGGGTGGCGATGAAGGCCCCGGCTCCGCTGCGGAGTCCGTCGAGCGAGGCGAAGAGTTTGTCGGGGTTGCGACGGCAGGTGCCGAAGCGGATGCGCTGCTCGGATTCCGAGACGGCGACGAGGTCGATCTCCACATCGCCGCGATCCCAGTAACCGCGTATCCGGTCGCTGAGGGGAAAATCGCCGCGGCCGAGGCGACTGCGTTCCTCGTAGAGCTGGCCGGCAAGGGCTTCCAAGGCGAAGCCCTCGACGGTGGCGAGGCGTTCGTCGGCCTGCGTAATTAGTTCCTCCAAGGGGCGGAAGGCGGTGGCGGAGACGGGGCGCTGGAGGGCTGAGAGCCAGGCGCGGAGAAAATTGTCTCGGATGTAGTAGCGGCCGGTGCGGGCCTTGGCCGGGGCAAAGATGGGAAGCTTGCGCTCGATCATCCGGTAGCGCTCGGTGAGGATTTTGAGGTAACCACCGATCTGTTTGGCCTCGCCGCCGCGAGACACTTGGGCGATGGCGGCCTCGATCTCGGCGTTGGTGCAGCCCGGATTTTTGGAGAGGTGCTGGAGCACCATGTCGTAGCGCCCGCGCAGTTCGCGCAGGAACCAGTTGTCGGCCTCGCCGCGGAGTGGAGAAGAGCTGGCGAAGAACAGGCGGTGGAGCAGTTCGCGACGGGCCGCGCCGAGGACGCCCTGCTCGAAGGCGTCACGATAAAACTTGGGCACGCCCTCGAAGAGATTCCAGAGGAAGAGGAGCCGCTCGGGAGCGGTGTCGGCGTGGGCGCGCAAGATTTCGAGGATCGAGGCGATGTCGAGGTGACCGAGGTCGAGTCGGTCAGTTGCGCGGTTGAAAAGCGGGGCGTCGCGATCCTCTAGGAGGGCGGTCATTTCGGCGTGTAGGGAGCCTAGCACGATGAGCCCCCCGGTGACCTCGGAGGCGCGGGCGGCGAGACGATCCACCTCGGCTTGCAGCAGGGAACAGAAATCGCTGAGGGGTTTTCGGTGGAAGTATTGGAACTCGTCGATGGCGACGATGTGCCCGCTCTCGGCCAGGCGTCCGACAAGCTTGGCGAGGTCGCCAAGATCGGAAACGCGTTCGGGCCGGCCGAAGGTTTCAAGGTAGCCGTTGCAGGCGGCCACGACGCCGACCGGGTCGGAGTCGGGGATCTGCATGTAGAGTGTGCGGGCCTGCTGCTCGGCGCTAAGGGCTTCCTGGATGAGAGTGGTTTTGCCAATGCGGCGGCGGCCGGAGATTTGGAGAAAAAACCAACGGCGACGGGCCAAGATCGCCTGCAACTGGCTTAGTTCGGTGCGGCGACCATAGAAACTCCAAGCGGCGGACATGAGATGAAAGAGAGTAAGGTAAAGAATTTTACCTTAAGCAATCCCGATTTATTAGAGAATGCTAATAAGCGACTTGCTAAGAAGGTGAACTAACCGGAGCGAGGGCGATTTCGCGGAAGACGACGCTGGTCTGGGCCGGCCATCCAGCCGGTGCGCTGTCGCCTTCGCCCGCGGCCAGGGAGTAGCCGCCGAGACGCCGGAGTTCCCGGGACCTGGGCTTCTCCGATCCTGCGCTTAGCAAAGGCTCACTGCGTCACCTCGATCCGGCCGAAGCGGCGGGGGGTGGCGGTGGAGAGGGGGATCGTGTCGCGGATGACGACGGTTTCGCTGCCGTTCTGATTTTCGGTGACGGAAACGGTCGTGGAGTCGGTGCTCCAGGTCCCGAGATCGGAGCTGAAGTGGGTGGCGAAGACGAGGTCGGAGGCGTCCTTGATCCGGGTGTAGGTAAGGGTGAGGTAAGTGGAGCCGTCGTCGGTGGTCACGGAGGCGGCGATTGGCGAAGGATTGGCGTAGCGGGGATCGAGGAAAAAGGCGTATTCATCGAGGTTGGTGAGGCCGTCGCCATCGGGGTCGGCATCGGCGCCGGAGACCGATTCGTCGGCGAGTTCCGCAGCGCTGAAGTGCTCGGCCTGGAACTCCGCGAAGGTGGGCGCGGTGCTGGCGACGACGATGGAGAGCTCGCCAGCGGTGAGGAGGGCGGAAGTGTCCCACGCGAAGCCGCCGGGCAGCTCGGGGAGGAGGAGATCCGTGGCGACGTCGAAGCCGGAACCGGCGATCGATTCGGCATTGAGAAGCTGGAAGGTCGCGACCGCGTCGGGCGTGTAGTCGAGGACGATGTTGATTCTGCCGTCGAGGGTGAGGACATTGCCGACGTGGAGGTAGTCGTAGGCCGCCGCGCTGTGGAGTTCGATTTCGGTGAAGGCGGTCGGGGCGAGGGCGAGGTCGCCGAGGAAACGGAGAGAATCGCCATTCTGGCCGTGCGGGCTCAGCCCGCCGCTGACGGTCGCGTCCTGGTCGATGTCGCCGGTGCCGGTGAGCGAGCCGGAGAAGGTGGCGTTGGGCGCGTCGAGGGAGCCGTTGACGTAGAGATCGCCGGAGAACGTGGCGCCGCTGCCGGCGATGAGCGCGGCCTCGCTGCCGACGGTGATGGCGCCGGCGTGGGTGGCGGCGGGCAGGGAGAGGGTGCCGGCGTTCACCGCGGTGCCGCCGGTATGGGCGGGGGCGGCGGAGAGAGTCAGCGTGCCGGCGCCGGTCTTGGTGAAGGCGCCCGCGCCGGAGAGGGCGGTGGAGAGGGTGACGGCGAGGTCGTTGCTCACGGTGCCGCCGCCGGCGGCGAGGGTGATGGGCGCGTCGCTGGTGGTGGCGTCGGAGAAGGCGAGGGTGGCATCGTCGAGCGAGACGGGAATGGCGGTGAGCGTACCGACGGTGGCGAGGGCATCGCTGGACACGGTGAGCGAAGCGGTGCCGGTGTCGGCGAAGAGGTGCGTGGCGGTGAGGGTACTGCCGGCGCCGCTGACCAAGATTTCGCCGGTGGTGTCGACTCCGGCGGCGAGGTTGCCGGCTGAGAGGCTGGCGCCCGCGAGGATTTCGAGCCGACCGGCGGAGGTGAAACCGACGTAGGTGCCGGAAAGCGCGAGCTGGGCGGAGGAGCCGTCGAGGACGAGGGTGCCGGCCCCGGTGGGACTGCCGATGTAGGTATCGCCGGTGGCGGAGAGCGTGGTTTCCGGGCGGAGGATGCCTCCGCCTTGGACCGTGAGGGTGCGGACGGTGGCGGGCTGGGTAAGGGTGAGCGTGCCGGAGCCGTTGTGGGCGAGGGTGGACTGGGCGGAACTGGTGATGACGCTGTCGAAGGAATAATCGTCGGTGCGGGCGAAGGCGAGGGTGCCGGAGCCGTTGATGGTGACGTCGCTCGAGAGGGCGCCCTCGGTGCCGCCGTTGCCGACCTGGAGCGTGCCGGCCTCGATCGTGGTGCCGCCGGTGTGGGCGACGTTGCCGGCGAGGCTCACGGTGCCGGGACCGGATTTGGAAAGCGTGCCCGGGCCGGAAAGCGTGCCGGCGAAGGTGGAGCTGCCGCTGCGGTTAAAGGCGAGACCGGTGCCGGTGGTGAGCTCGACGGACCCGGAGAGCGAGCCGGTGGCGCCGCCGTCGCCGACCTGGAGGGTGCCGGCGTTGACGACGGTACCGCCACCGTGGGCGGCGTCGCCGTTGAGGGTGAGGGTGCCGGCGCCGTTTTTGGCGAGGTCGCCGGAGCCGGAGAGGTTGCCGGGGAAGGTGTGGGCGTCGGAACGATCGAAGATGAGATGGGTGCCGACGGAGAGGTTGAGGTGACCGGCGACGGAGCCGACGGTGCCACCGGAGCCGACCTGCAGCGTGCCGGCATTGACGGTGGTGGTGCCGGAATGGGTGTTGGCGCCGGTGAGGGTGAGGGTGCCGGAGCCGGCCTTGGTGAGCGCGCCGGTGCCGGAGATGACGCCGGAGAGGGTGACGGAGGAATCGTTTTGGATGATGCCGGCGCCGGAGGCGACGATCCAGTTCGTGTCGGCGGTGTCGGCGCCGCTGAAGACGAAGGTGCCTTCGTTGAGCGTGGTGGTGAAGGAAGAGCCGCCGGCAAGGTCGGCGGCGGTGACGGTGCCGGCACCGGAGATGGTGAGGCTGGCGGTGCCGCCGTTGATGAAAGGAGTGCGGCCGAGGGTGCCGGAGATGGTCCACTCGCCGCCGAAGACGGTGGCGGAGCCGGAGGCGCCGGAGGCGTAGGCGAGGTAGGCGTTGGTGGAGGAGAGGGAGGAATTGGTTTCGAGGGTGAAGGAATTGGCGCCGCTGTCGCCGCCGAGGCTGACGGTGCCGAGGGTGGCGGAGACGCCGGCGGCGAGGGTGGCGGAAGTGCCGTCGTTGACCGACAGGCTTCCGAAGGAGCCGGAGCCGCCGAGGATGAGCGAGCCGGCGGAGACGCCGAGCTGGCCGGAGGCGCTGTGGCCCGAACCGGAAAGCGTGAGCGTGCCGGTGCCGGACTGGAAAATGAAGCCGGAGCCGGAAAGGGTGCCGGAGTAGGCGTAGGCGTCGGAACGGCTGAAGGTAAGCGTGCCGTTGTTGATGACGGAGCCGGCGAGGGAGCCGGCGGTGCCCCCGGCTCCGATCTTCAGGATGCCGGCGGAGATGGTGGTCGTGCCGGCGAACGTATTGGCGCCCGTGAGGGTGAGGGTGCCGACGCCGAGCTTGGTGATATCGCCGGTGCCGGCGAGGATGCCGGCGTGGGTGAAGGAGTCGGAGCGGTTGAAGGCGAGGGTGGCGCCGCCGCTGACGGTGGTGATCGAGGCGGGAAGGCCGCCGGCGGTGCCGCCATTGCCGACGCGGAGGGTCCCGGCGGAAACGGTGGTGGCGCCGGTGTAGGTGGGCGCGGCGGAGAGGGTGAGGATGCCGGAGCCGGCCTTGGTGAAGGCGCCGGAGCCCGCGTTGCCGATGGCGGAGGCGAGGGTGACGTCGTTGCCGTTGGTATCGAGCGTGCCGCCGCCGGAGGAAACGGTCAGGGTGCGGGCGGAGAGGTCGACGGTGCTGCCGGGGAGCCAGCGGAAGGTGCCGCCATCGAGGGCGAGGGCGGTGCCGGCGCCGAGATTGTTGAGGGTCGAGAAGGCGAGGACGCCGCCTTTCACGGTGGTGGCGCCGGTGTAGGTGTTGGCGGCGGAGAGGGTGAGGGTGCCGGAACCGGTTTTGGTGAGCGGGCCGGCGTCGGTGTCGGCGTTGGCGATGGGGTTGGCGAGGGTGACCTCGTTGCCGTTGGTGTCGAAGGTGCCGCCTCCATCGTCGACCCGCACGCTGCGGACGGTGGCGCCGTCGGAGCGGTAGGTGAGGTCGGCGGTGTTGCCGGCGGCCCACTTGAGGGTGCCGTTGTTCAGGCGGAAATAACCGACCCCGGTGCCGAGGTTGCCGAGGCCGGAGAAGAGGAGGGTGCCGCCCTCAATGTTGGTGTTGCCGTTGTAGGTGTTGCTGCCGGTGAGGGTGAGGGTGTTGGTGTTGACCTTGTAGAGGGTGCCGGTGCCGCCGATGTTGCCCGCGTAGCTGTAGTCGGTGGTGCGGTTGAAGATGAGATTGCCGGCATTGACGATGGACGCGGTGGCGAGGGAGCCGGTGGCGCCGCCGCCGCCGACGGCGACGTTGCCGGTGACGACGTTGAGGGTACCGGTGAAGGTGTTGTCGGCGGTGAAGCGGAGGTTGCTGGAGCCGTTCTGGGTGACGTTGCCGGGGCCGCTGATGACGCCGGAGTAGTCGAGAAGGGTGCTGTATTTGAAGACGACGGTGGAGTTGTTGACGATGTTGCCGTTGAAAGCGGTGGCGGTGGAATCGCCGATCTGGAGGGTGCCCTCGGAGACGGTGGTATTGCCCGCCATGGTGCCGCCGCCGGTCAGCACGAGGGTGCCGGCGCCGGTCTTGGTGAGCGTGCCGGAGCCGGTGACGGCTCCGGAGAGCTTGAGGGAGGCGTTGGCGGCGACGGAGGCGTTGGCGAGGTCGCCGAGGGCGACGGGCGCGGAGATCGTGTGGGTGAGGCTGCCGCTGGCGGGGGCGGTGGTGCTGAAGGTGCCGCCGGCGGAGAGGATGAGCTTGCTGGTGGAAGGCGTGCCGGAGGCGAGGGTGTAGGCGGTGTCGCCGGAGAGGCTGAGGCCGGCGACGGTGCGGTCGGCGTCGAGGGTGAGGGAGACCGGGGTGGCGCCGGTGAGGGAGACGTTGTCGGTGGAAAGGGGGACGGAGTTGTCGAGCCAGTTGGCGGCGGTGCCCCAGGCGCCGGTGGCGGCGCCGCCGTCCCAGAGGGCGGGGTCGGCGACGGAGGCGACGGCGACGTTGACGGTGTAGGCGGTGGCGGAGGCGACGGTGCCGTCGTAGGCTTTGACGGTGAAGGCGGCGAGGGTGCCGTTCGCATTGGCGGCGGGGGTCCAGACGAGGGATTCGCCGGAGGCGAGGGTGGTGGAGCCGGCGGTGACGGCGGAGCCGGATTTGGTGAGCGTGCCGGAGGAGACGGATTCGATGCGGAAGGAGGGCGTGGTGCCGTCCACGTCGGCCTCGTCGGCCACGGCAGCGAGGGCAGTGTAGCTGAGGGTGAAGGCGGTGTCCTCGGTGGCGCCGTTGATCGTGCCGATGCTGGTAAGGGTGGGCGCGTCGTTCACCGCGGTGACGGTGACGCTGACCGTGGCTGCGGGGGTGGAGGTGGCGATGCCGTCGGTGGCGACGACGGTGAAGGCGGAGAGGGTGCCGTTGGCGTTGGCGGCGGGAGTCCAGACGAGGGATTCGCCGGAGGCGAGGGTGGTGGAGCCGGCGGTGACGGCGGAGCCGGACTTGGTGAGGGTGCCGGAGGAGATGGCCTCGATGCGGAAGGAGGGCGTGGTGCCGTCCACATCGGCTTCGTTGGCGGCGGCGGCGAGGGTGGTGTAGCTGATGGAGAAGGCGGTGTCCTCGGTGGCGCCGGTGAGGGTGGAGATGGCGGTGAGCGTGGGGCTGTCGTTGACCGCGGTGGCGGTGACCTTGACCTGGACGGCGGTGGAGGAGGCGGCGGTGCCGTCGTAGGCTTTGACCGTGAAGGCGTTGAGGGTGCCGTTGGCGTTGGAGGCGGGGGTCCAGACGAGGGATTCGCCGGAGGCGAGGGTGGTGGAGCCGGCGGTGACGGAGGAGCCGTTCTTGGTGAGGGTGCCGGAGGAGACGGCCTCGATGCGGAAGGAAGGGGAGGCCGTCTCGACATCGGCCTCGTCGGAGGCGGCGGCGAGGGTGGTGTAGCTGATGGTGAAGGCGCTGTCCTCAATGGCGCCGGAGAGAGTGGAGATGGCGGTGAGCGTGGGGTTGTCGTTGACCGCGGTGACGGTGACCTTGACCTGGACGGCGGTGGAGGAGGCGGCGGTGCCGTCGTAGGCTTTGACCGTGAAGGCGTTGAGGGTGCCGTTGGCGTTGGAGGCGGGGGTCCAGACGAGGGATTCGCCGGAGGCGAGGGTGGTGGAGCCGGCGGTGACGGAGGAGCCGTTCTTGGTGAGGGTGCCGGAGGAGACGGCCTCGATGCGGAAGGAGGGCGTGGTGCCGTCCGCGTCGGCTTCGTTGGCGGCGGCGGCGAGGGTGGTGTAGGAGATGGTGAACGCGGTGTCCTCGCTGGCGCCGGTGAGGGTGGAGACGGTCGTGAGGGTGGGGGTGTCGTTCTGGGGAACGACGCTGACCGTCTGGATGAGCGAGCTGCTGCCGCCGTTTCCGTCCGCGAGCGTGAAGGTGACGGTACGGTCGGTGGAGGAAGGTGCCTGCGAGGTGCTGGCGTAGGTGATGCGCCGCAGGAGGGCCTGGGCGGCGGCGGGGGTGGAGCTGGCGTTGAAAGTGATCACCAGCGCGGTGGAGCCGCTGCCGCCGGTGTAGGTTCCGATGGTGGTACCGCCGTAGGTGACGTTGGAGCCGGAGGTGCCGATCTGGCCGCTGCCGGTGCCCTGGGAACTGATGGCGATCACATCCGCGGTCTCGCTGTTGGCGGTGGTCTGGACGGTGAGCGAGCCGGAGTTGTAGTCCGAGGTGGTGTCCGTGACGGTGAGCGAGCTTTGCAGGAGAGTGGCGCTGTCGTCCTCGGTGTAGCTGGCGGTAGAGGAGGTGGAGCCGAGGACGGGCCCGTTGCTGATGTCGAAGGTCAGGGTCCAGCCACCGGTGATGTCGCCGTAGGTGGAGGTGTTGGTGTCGTCTTTGACCCAGAGCCGCCAGTTGCCGTTGGGAGAACTGCCGGTGTAACTGGAAAAGGTGCCGGAAAGATCGACGTCGCTGTCCGACGCGTCGATGTCCGTCGGCTTGTAGCTGCCGGTGGCGGGGGCGGTGGTGCCGCTGATCGAACCGGAGGCGCTGTCGCTGAGGGTCAGGGTGATGCCGCTGACGGAGTTGTTTCCCCCGACGTCGGAGATGACCCAGCAGGAGTCGCCGGAAGCAGGCAGGAGGTGGATGTCGAAATCGGAAATGTTCGTCGTGGTGATGTTGTTGAGGGCGAGCTTGGTCGCGGCGATGGTGCCGGTGACGTTGGAGAGCGTGATGGTGGTGTAGCTGGGCGAGGCCGAGCCGGTGCCAGAGACGTTGCCGACGTAGGAGGTGCTGTTGGTGACGACGAGCTGGGTGAGGGTGGTCGGCGTGATGGCCAGCGTGAAGCTGCCGGCGGTGGAGCCGAAGACGGCGATGCGGTAGGTGGTGCCGGCGGCGACGGCGAATGTCTGGGTGGCGCTGTTGGTGCTGCCGCCCCTGGTGGTCAGCGCATTGATGGCGGTGCCGGTATACACCTGGGCCTTCTGGCCGCCGGTGATGGCGAGGGAGGCGGTGCCGGTGTAGTTAGACGTCCAGGAATACCATACGCTCTGGCCGCCGTTGGAGGTGATTTCGGAGGGCTCGTTGGTTTCCGTGGTGAGGCTGTTGTTGCTGCCGGAGGTGCTGAAGTTGGCGTTGAACGAGGTGGTGGAGCCCGTGCTGAGGTTGGAGACGACGAGGGGATTGGAGAAACTGTCGCCCGAGATGGTGGACGCGAGCGTGCAACTGCCGGAGCCGGAGACGCGTTTCACGACGACAAAGGCGGTGGTGGCGGCGGAAGGGGTGTAGCTGATGCTTTCGTCGGTGTCGGTGGCGGCGTTGGTGCTGGAAGCGAGGACGGTCGGCTTGCCGTAGGTGCCGGGAGTCATGCTGTAGAGATAGAGATCGTAGTCGCCGGTGCTGGGGACGGTGAGGGACCAGGCGGTCGTCTGGTTGGCGGCGAGGGTGACCTTGCGCGCGAAGGCGCGGCGGCCGGTGGCGGTGCCGTCGAAGGACTCGGTGACGGAACCGTTGCTGGAGAGGGTGCGGACGCAGGCTTCGACGGCGGCATCGGCGTTGACCATGCCGTAGCCCTCGTAGCGATCCTTGCCGACGGGGAAGCTGTTCGGGCCGGAGGTGGCGCGCTGGAGACTGGGGTTGTTGGAACTGCCCTCGCGGTTGGCGTTGGTCTCGGTGGCGGTGGCGTTGAGGAGAAGTTTGACGAGGGTGGGGGAGTCGTCGGAGTCGAAGTCCCAGGTGTAGGCGCCGGAAGTTTCGAGGGCGTCGATGACGAGGGCGGCGACGCCGGCGACGAAGGGCGTGGCCATGGAGGTGCCGAGCGCCGGCGTATAGTCGTTGCTGCGCTGATCGGCGAAGGTGGCGGTGGTGCCGCTGGCGCCGTCGGCGGTGTTGCTGTCGGTGGAGAAAATGTAGCCGTAGCGGGCGGAGCCGCCGGGGGCGATGAGGTCGGGTTTGTAGTCGGTTTCCTGGCCGGAGGTGGTGACGAGGGAGGTTTCGCCGAGGCTGGTGTAGCTGGTGAGGGCGATGTTGCCGTTGGCGGCGCCGACGGTGATGGCCTTGGCGGCGGCGCCGGGGTCGGTGATGGTGGAGCTGCTTTCGCCGTCGTTGCCGGCGGCGGCGACGACGACGATGCCGTTGTCGACGGCGGTGTTGACCTTGGCGCGCAGGGTGCCGGAGGTGGTGCCGGCGGTGAGGCCGAGGCTCATGTTGAGGACCTTGATGTCGTAGGTTTCGCGGAGGCTGACCATGTCGTCGAGGGCGGCGCCGATGGCGGTGGTGGTGGCGGTGCCGGCGCCGGTGGCGACCTTGGCGTCGATCCAGTTGCAGCCGGGGGCGACGCCGCGGAACTTGTTGAAACCATCGCCGACGCCGGCGTGGTTGGTGACGGAGGTGCTGATGACGTAGTCGGAGACGGTGCTGCCGCCGACGCTGGGGAGGTCGTTGCTGTAACCGCGGGAGGTGCTGGGGGTGAAGGTATACGAGAAGGAACTGGTGGAGGTGCCGGTGGTGCCCGAGGTAGCGATGGTAAACGAATTGGAGCCGAGGGAATTGTAGACGAATTTGAGGGTGTCGCTTCCGCCGCCGGTCCACTTGGCGGTGGCAGCCCAGGTGGTGGAGACGGCGGTGAGGGGAAGGACGCCGGCGAGAAAGCTGCCGGAGCCGACGCCCGAGAGATCGCCGTGTTCGGAAAAATAGAAGGTGGCGGAGCCGCTGCCGCCGACCGAGCCGGTGCCGGTGGCGATGCCGGCGACGTGGGTGCCATGGCCGTTGTAGTCGGCGGCGGAGGAGAGCGCCTCGGTGCTGTAGTCCTCGAAGTAAACGCGGCGGCCGCTGAGATCGGTGTGAGACGAGTCCACGCCGGAATCGAGAATGGCGATGGCGATATTCGACGAGCCGTCGTAGCCGGTGGAGCCGTTGAACGTGGAGGACCAGACGGCGCGGGCGCGGCCGTTGCGGGTGGCCTGCATGAGGAAGCTTTTCGCGATCTTCGCCTCCTCGATCTGGAGGAGGGCGGCGCCGAGGCGGGCGGGCAGGCCGGGGACCTGGCGGAGTGGGATGCGGCCGGTCCAGCCGTAGGAAACGGAAGCGAAGACGTGGGCGATGCGGCCGCCCTCGGCGACAAAGGAATCGAGCTGGTGCTGGGTGACCTGGCGCTCGAAAACAAGTTCGACCTCGACGAGGGCGTCGAGGTCGGCGGCGGCCGGATCGCCCGGGGCGGCGGACGCGGCGCGGAGGTAACGGGAAGCCAGCGCGTCCTCTATGCGATCGCGGTCGGCGTCGGCGGGGAAGTCGCGGGGAATATTGGGACGGACGCGGGGCTCGGAGGGAGGGCGATGAGTGGAAAGGGACGCCGAAGGCCGAGGGGGCGTAGGAGAAGGCTGAGGGCGGAGATCTGAAACCTGAGCCGCCGAGGTGGCGGCGTGGAGGGCGGTAAAGGAGGGTGAAGGAGCGGGGGAGGGAGAGAATGCGGGGACGGTGGGTGCAGGAACCTGCGGACGGGCTCCGCGAGGGGTGAGTCGGACGAGCAGCAAGAGACAGGCGGCGAGGGCGAGGAGCGCGAGGACGCGGGAGCGAAGCGGGAACATGGGGAGAAGGGTAGCAGGCGGAGGCTTAAGCGGAGATTAAGGCCGGCGGGCTGGCCTGGCTTTGGACGGGGATTTACCGCGTCCAAAGTTCATCGATAGGTGAAGTGGCGGGGATCGATTCCCGGGGCGGCTTCGCGCGAAAGAAGGCCGCGGCAAGGGCGGCCGCTGAGAGGCGGAGGCAGCAGCACGGCCTGCGACCGAAAAGCCGTGGGCGCGCCGGCGAGGCGTGGAAGCTTTCGCGCGGATTACTGCGCCGGGCCCCGCCGGCGGCGCCCGGAGAAGCTCAGGACCGCCAGGCCGCAGAGGGCGGCCCAGGTGGAAGGCTCGGGAATGGCGGAGACGGAAAGGATGCCGTCCGAGAGGAAAGCGGACGTGTTCCAGGCGAGGCCGGAGCCGAGGGTCGGGAGCGAGCCGAGGGTGGCACCGCTGAAGTCGCCGGTGGTGAGATCGAAGGAATCGCCCGCGAGGCCGGCGTAGGTGCCGCCGATGCTGATGGTGGCGCCGGCAAGGGAGACGGAGCCGGAGCCGAGAAGGCGGCCATAGGAGGCGGTGCCGTTGATGTCGAAGTTGAGGCTGCTGGCGGCGGTGAAGGCGTGGGACCCGGAGAGGGTGACGGAGCGGGTGCCGATGTTGACGATGCTCTCGTAGCTGAAGGAACCCGACCAGGTGGCGTTGCCGCCGGCCTCGAGTTGGATCTGGAAGCTCGGCGTGATGGAGGAGTTGTTCGTTATGGCGCCGGTGACGGTGAGCGTTTCGATGCCGAGGGGCACGATGGCGAAGTCGTCGGAGAGGGTGTTGTTGAAACTCAGGGTTGCGATGGTGTTGGTGACGTTGCCGGTATCGATGCCTATGAGGCCGAGGGAGGGCTGGGTGCCGATCTGAACGGCGGTGGCGGTGGAGGGGACGCCGTTGCTCCAGTTGGCGGAGTTGGACCAGCTGGCGTCGAGGCCGGCATCGTTCCAGACGGTCTGGGCGGAGAGCGGCGCGAGGCCGGAGAAGACGAGGAGGGCGAGTTGGACGCGGTTTTTCATCGGGTTGGGCGAGAGCGGGGCGAAAGAGGTCAGAGGGAGTAGGGCAGGGGGGAGGAAAGGTAGGAGGCTGCGTCGGCGACGGAGGCGCGTTTGAAAAAAACCACGATGGAGCCGGCGGTCAGGACGAGGCCGGACTGGTCGGTGGCGGCATCGGTGCTCTTCCGCCAGGTCGCGTCCAGGCGCTGGTAATAGGTGTCGAAGCGGCCGGTGGTGGTGTTGTAGAGCTGGACCGTGTCGGCGGTGAAGGCGTTATTGGCCTTGGTCCAGTTCGCGAGGTCGAGGTCGGCGAGAGTGAGGCTTACCGGGAAGCGGGTGGAGGCGTAGACGGAGCGGCTGCCGCCGACGACCTTGGTGAGCGGGGCGACGACGGGGACCTCGCCCACGACCGCGAGGGTGGCGGCGGAACGGACACCGCGGCGGGCGATGCCGATGGCGGCCTCGGGGTAGATCACGACGTCGTTGGCGCTGGCGTCTACGGTGCTGAGGCGCCAGCAGCCGGAGGTGGTGCTATAGAAGTAGGTGTCGAACTTGCCGCTGGTCTTGTTGTAGATGCTGACGGTATCGGCGGAGAAGGCGGAGGTGCCGCCGACGAAGAGGAGCGGGTTCCCGGCGCTGGCGTCGCCGAAGAGACTGGCGAGGGTGTCGCCGGGGACGAGCTGCACGGCGTCGCCGGGAGAAAGGGCGAAGCCGGCGGTGGTGAGCGCGGTGGTCTTGGTGGAGTTGTCGCTGGTATCGAGCGTGACGGTGTCGGCGGTGTTGGCGGTGACGCGGAGGAGGCGGCCGGCCTGGGCGCCGCCGGCGATGCGGAGGAAATAGGGGCTGCCGGAGACGGAGAGTTCGCCGGCGGAAAAAGCGGCGTCGGAAAGGGTGACGGTGTCGGCGGTGACCGCGCTGGCGGAGCCGGAGTAGACGGCGGGGTTGTCGAGCGGGATCGCGAGGTAGGTGGTGGTGGTGCCTCCGGTGGTGGCGGGGAAGTTGTAGAGCATGGCGCCGACCGGATCGGTGGTGGTGGCGGGGGCCGAGGAAGCGGCGAGGAGCAGGGCGACCGTGCCGCAGAGCCGGAGGCGGGGAGCATCCGGAAGCAGAAAAAAACGAGGAGGCTTCACGAGAAACGCGCGGATCGTAGCGATCTCAACCTTAAGCCGACATTAAGAGCCGGAGGGCCGGAAGGAGGCGGTGGGGATCGACGCGAGCCGAAGCGCGGCGATGCTCGGAAGCGGGATCGTGAGGGCGGAGCGCCCGGTCCAGCGCCGGACGGGGCCGGGTGGGAGGACAGGGATGGCGCGGGTATCGGCGCGGGAGGCGGCGGGCGAGAGAGAGGGGCTCGGGCGGTTCATTGGCGAAGGGGAGTGCGAAGTTCTTCGCCGCCACTTTACGGGAACGGACCTTAAGCCAGGATTAAGACGGCCTCAGGGCGGGAAATGGCCGAAAAAAGGCGCAAAGATGCGCAAAAAATGCCGGGGCGATGAGCCTCGGTCCGTTTTGTGGCCGTTCGCTCCAGCGCGGGGCAGGGTCTCGCGAGGCCGGGGAGGCCTGGCTTGGCGCGAGAAAAACGATCCGGGAACGAACGCGGGGGCCGAGAAGCTTTGGCTGGCCCCGCCCGGCCCGGCGTTCAGGCCCACTCGGGCGGGTTTTGCAGGTGGGGCTTGAGCACGCCGATGCAAGGGAGGTTGCGGTAGCGCTCGGCGAAATCGAGGCCGTAGCCGACGACGAACTTGTCGGGGATCTGGAAGCCCACGAAGTCGGCCTCGAACTCGACCTCGCGGCGGCCGCGCTTGTCGAGCAACACGCAGGTGCGGACGCTGGCGGGGTGCATCTTCTGGATCATCGAGACGATCAGGGAGAGGGTCTTGCCGGTATCGAGGATGTCGTCGATGAGCAGCACGTGGCGGTTGGCGAGGTCGAGGGAGAGGTTGCCGAGGACCTGGGGCTTGCCGCTGGACCTGGTCTCGTTCCGGTAGCTGGAGATGCGGATGCAATCCAGGCGGATGGGATTGTCGATGTGGCGGAGCAGGTCGGCGGTGAAGAGGATGGCGCCGTTGATGACGGAGATGACGGTGATCTCCTCGTGCCCGTAGAGGGCCATGATCTCGGTGCCGAGTTTCTTGAGACGCTTTTTGATGTCCGCTTCGGAAACGAGGACGGATTCGAGGGCGGGATAGGTCGAGGGCTCGGCCTTGGCGAGGGTGGGCGGCATGGTACGGGAAGGCGGCATGCTGGAGGCCGCGGCGCAGGCGGGCAAGGGCGGGGATGGTGACGGTGGCGTGACGATCGCGGACGCAGGGCGGAAGCGGCGGGCAAACATTTTGACTCGCCGGAGGCGCGGGGCTTGCTGGCGGCTGCCGACGATCCCGCATGATCCCAATCCGAATCTCGCAGCTCACCAAACGTTTTGGCCAGACGACCGCCCTGCACGGGCTGGACCTTACGATCGGGGCGGGGGAGCTGTTCTTCCTGCTGGGGCCCAGCGGCTGCGGGAAGACGACCCTGCTGCGCAGCATCGCGGGTTTTTATATTCCGGAGGAGGGTTCGATCCGTTTCGGCGACGACGACGTGACGCGGCTGGAGCCGCATTTGCGGAATACGGGCATGATGTTCCAAAGCTACGCGCTCTGGCCGCATCTGTCGGTGGCGGAAAACGTGGCCTTCGGCCTGGTGGAGAGGAAGGTGGCGAAGGCGGAGATCGACCGGCGCGTGGCCGAGGCGCTCGCCTCGGTGCGGATGGAGAAGTATGCGGAGCGGAAACCGAACCAGCTTTCGGGCGGCCAGCAGCAGCGCGTGGCCCTGGCGCGTGCGCTGGTGATCCGGCCGCGCTGCCTGTTGCTCGACGAACCGCTGAGCAATCTCGACGCGCGCCTGCGCCTCGAGATGCGTTCGGAGATCCGCCGGGTTTGCAAGGAGTTCAAGCTCACCACGGTCTACGTGACCCATGACCAGAAGGAGGCGCTCTCCATCGCGGACCGCATGGCTATTCTCGACGGCGGCCGCATCCTGCAGGTGGGCTCGCCGCGCGAAGTCTACGGGCGGCCGGTGTGCAGGACGGTGGCCAATTTCATCGGCGAGACGGATTTCATCGAGGGCAAGCTGGCCGCCTTGCGGGGCCGCGAGGCCGACGTGGAGACGGCCATCGGCCGCTTCGCCGGCGTGCTGGGCGACCCGGCGGCCCGTCCCGCGGCGGGGGCAAAGGTGACACTTTCGATCCGCCCGGAGTGTTGGGTGCTGGGCGAGCGCGGCGCGGATCTGAACAGCGTGCGCGGAAAAATCGGCGAAGCGGTCTACCTTGGCGAAGTGGCGCAATACGGGTTCGTGCCCTCGGCGGGCGGCCAGGCGTTGAAAGTGTACGAGTTGAATCCGCGTCATCTGGCGGCGGCCGGCGCGGGGGAACTGCACGCGGGCGTGGCGGCCGAGGACGTCGTGGTGTTGGAGCGCTGACTGCCATGGTCCGCAACCTGTGCCTCTTCGTCCTGCTGGCGGCGGTGCTGGCCCTGCCCTTCGCGCTGCGGCCGCGCCCGGAGGCGGGGGCAGCCGGCGCCGGGGACGAGAAGATCGTCGTCATCTCGCCGCACAACGAGGCGATCCGCCACGAGTTCGAGGCGGGCTTCCGGCGCTGGCACCGGGAGCGCACCGGCCGCGATGCGCGGCTCGACTGGCGCCTGATCGGCGGCACGAGCGAGATCACGCGGTATCTGGAAGGGGAATACACCGCCTCGTTCCAGAACCACTGGACGCGCACGCTCGGCCGGCCCTGGAGCGCGACGGTGCAGGCGGCCTTCGCGGACGGCCGCTTGCCGAAGGATGCGCCGCCGGAGGCCCAGGCCGCGCGCGAGGCCTTCCTCGCCTCGGACGCGGGCTGCGGCATCGACGTGTTTTTCGGCGGCGGCGCCTACGATTTCATCTCGCAGGCGCGCGCCGGGCGGCTCGTCGCGCTGCGCGGCGAGGGCGAGGCAAGGCCGGATTGGATGAACGAGGAAGTGGTGCCGGTGAAGCATGCGGGCGACGACTTCCGCGACCCGCAGGGACGCTGGACCGGCGCGGTGCTCAGTTCCTTCGGCATCGTGTACAACCGCGACGCGCTGGCGCGTCTCGGCCTCCCCGCGCCCGCGGCGTGGGCGGATCTGACCGATCCGCGCTATTTCGGCCAGGTGGCGCTGGCGGATCCCACGAAGAGCGGCTCGATGAACAAAGCCTTCGAGAACGTGGTGCAGCAGAAGATTCACCAAGTGGTCAACGCGCGTCTGAGCGTGGCGCGCTTCGCGAGCGAAGATGCGCGCAAAACGGCGGAGCGGGCGGCGGTCGAGGAGGGCTGGGCCGAAGGCCTGCGGTTGCTGCAAGCGATCTCGGCCAACGCGCGGTATTTCACCGACAGCGCCCAAAAGGTGCCGATCGACGTGGCGGCGGGAAACTGCGCGGCGGGCATGTGCATCGACTTTTACGGGCGGCAACAAGCGGAAGCGTTGACGCGGCGAGCCGAAAGCGACCGCGTGCGCTACGTTTCGCCCGCGGGCGGAACGGTGTTTTCGGTCGATCCCATCGGTCTTCTCCGCGGGGCGCCGAATGCGGACGGCGGGAAGGCTTTCATCGACTACGTGATGTCGCGGGAAGGCCAGCGGCTCTGGAACCAGAAGCCGGGCACGGAAGGCGGGCCGGAGCGCTACGCGCTCCGCCGCCTGCCGGTGCGCAAGGACGCCTACGGCGAGCCGGACGAGGCGCTGAGGCGGAGCGACCCGGCGGAGAATCCCTATGCGATCGCGGAGCCCTTGGTCTATCGTTCGGAATGGACGGGCGCGCTGTTTGGCGAGCTGCGTTTTATCCTGCGCGTGATGTGCCTGGACGCGCATCCGGAGCTGAGGGCGGCGTGGCGCGAGGTGCGGGCCGCGGGCAGCCCCCCGCAGGCCCTGGCGGCGCTGCGCGACATGGACGCGGTCAGCTACGCGGAGTCGCTCGGGCGCATCAAAACGGCTCTGCGTGCCCGGGATAAAGTGGAGGAACTGACACTCGCGCGCGAATTGGGCGCGAGGTTTCGGGCGCAGTACGCACGGGCGATCGAGCTGGCGCGTGCCGGCAAGTGAGTTTTGCAGGCCCAGCTCCGCCGTAGACCCGGCCGCTGGCCGGGTTGCCAGGCCAAGGGCTTGGCTTTCGGTCTCCGAGCTCCGAACCGCCCGGCCAGCGGCCGGGCCTACATCTTTCGCTAATCATGCCCCAGCGAAATGGGGATGATGATACGGTTGATGCGCGAGGTCGGTATCATGTTCCCTGACGTATCCCGTAACCACGGCGTGGCGGGGTTTGAGGATCAGATAGAGAACAAAAAGCGCCGGCAGGACACGCAGCACGGTGCCGAGGACAATGATCATCAGGGCGGTGTTATTCATGCCTGAATCTAGCACCGCGGCGACTGAGCCGAAAGAGGTGTCCGACCGAAGTCACCGTAGGACATCGCCCGTGGGGCAGGCCCCAGCCGTTCGGAACCGGATTTTTCAACGCAAAGGCCGCAAAGATCGCGAAGAAAGACCGGGAAGAATTTGTTCGCTCCCGCCTTTGCGTTCTTTGCGAGGTCTTCGCGTCCTTTGCGTCAAAAATCAGGAGGCCTTATTCGCCGGGGTTGAGCTCGTGCAGCGCGGATTCGAGACGGGCAAGGGCTTCGCCGCCTTCCAGCGTGGCAGGCGGCAACTCGCGGAGGGTGAGGCGCACCTGGCTGAAGGGGAGGGGCAGGAGGAACCGGTCCCAACTGCGAAGGTGCCAGGCGGACGAGTAGGTGACGCCGATGACCAGGACGCGCGCGCCTGCGCGGCGGGCGACGACGAGCGCGCCGGGCTTGCAGACATAGATCGGGCCGCGGGGGCCATCGGGCGTGATCCCGGCGTCATGGCCCTCGCGGAGCACGCGGACGAGTTCGGCGGCGGCCTCGCGCCCGCCTTTCGAACTGGAGCCGCGCACGGCGCGCAGGCCCATGCTTTCGAAGAAGGCGGCGAGCCAGGCGCCGTCCTTGCTCGCGCTGATCAGGCTGTGGATGGGGCGACCGGAGCGGAAGCGGCGGCAGAGCTCGGCGGCGACGAAGAGGCGGTTGTGCCAAAGCACAAACAGGGTGGGCTCGGACACTTCGACGAGCAGCTGGCGCGAGGCGTCGGAGAGCGTAATGCGCAGCGAAAAGCCCCAGGCGCGCACGACGAGGCCGGCGAGGCGGGCGAGGAGTTTTTTCCCGCCGGCAAGCACCTGCGCGGAAGACGCGGAGGAAACGGGGCGGGCGGCGGGAGGATCGGCGGGCGGCATCACGGAGAGGCGGCCAAGGCGAACGGTTCCGCAGAGAGAGGTCAAAGGCGCAGGCGGGCTTCCGGGAACCCCGCGGGCGAGCCGGGGCCCGCGGGCCCGCCAAAAAGGCGGAACCAGGCTCCCGAACGGGATGGGCTCAGAAGCGGAAGCTGCTGCTCACCTGGAAGACGGCGGTGACGATGGCGTAGGCGATGAAGCCCACGAAACTGAAAGCCGCGACGAGCACCCCCGTGCTGATCGAGGTGGTGAAGGTGTTGAGGAACTTGTCGAGCTGGGTGCGGCAGGTGCGGGCGATGTCGCGCAGGCCGGGGGCGAGGCTGCCGGTTTGTTCGGAAACGGAGAGGCGGTCGAGCAGAAGCGGATCGAAGATGCCGGTGCGGCCGAGCGCGACGGAGAGGGCTTCGCCTTCGAGCACGCGGTCGGTGGCGTCGCGCAGACGGGCGCGCAGGGCCTCGTTTTCGATCGTTTTTTCGGCGAGGCGGAGGGCCTCGGCGGTGGTGATGCCGTTTTCGAGGAGGACGGCCAGGGTGTGGGCGAAGTTAAGAACCGTGCCGCGAATGGCGAAGCCGCTGAAGACGGGCAGGCGCAGGGCGAGCTGGTCGGTGGCGAGGCGGCCGGCGGAGGTGCGGCGCCACTGGAAGAAAAAGATCCCCCCGACGACGACGGCGATCAGGCCGAAGAGGCCGTAGCGGAGAAGAAATTCCGAGCTGTTGACGAGCAGCTTCGTCGCCCAGGGCAGATCTCCGCCGAGCGAGTCGAGGAGGGCTTTGAGGCGGGGGAGGAGGAAAAAGAGGAAAAACAGTACGACGCCGACGGAAAGGATGCAGACGAAGATGGGATAGGCCATCGCGGAGGCGAGTTTCGCCCGCAGCTCCTTTTGTTCGGTAAAGTGGGCGATGAGGCGCTCGAGGACATCGCGCAGGTTACCGGTGGCTTCGCCGGCGGCGACGAGGTTGATGGTCTGTCCGTCGAAAATATCCGGGTGCTGGGCAAGGGCGACGGAAAGGGTCTGCCCTTCGCTGAGGCTGGTCCACAGGGAGGTGGCGAGGGCGCGCAGGCGGGGTTGGGAAACGCGGACAGAGAGGAGGCGCACGGCCTCGCCGGCGGAGAGGCCGCCGCGCACGAGGTCGGCGAGCGCCTCCATGAAGGGCAGCACTTCCTTGCGGGTGGGAACGGCGGCCGCGTCTTTTTTCGAGCGGCCGGGGGCGGGCGCGGGGGCGGCAGGTTTGGCCGGGCCGGCAGGGGAGGAGGTTTTGCGGGCCCGGGGGGATTTGGCGGCGGCACCGGACTCGGAGAGGCTGGTGGGCTGGAGGCCGCGGGCCTGCAGACGGCGGAGGGCGTCGCGACGCGAGGGCGCGTCGAGCGTGCCGCTGGTGGCGGAGCCGGATTGGTCGCGGGCGTTGTAAGTAAAGGTGGGCATGGGGGCGGTCGCTAGGCTCCCTGAATGACCAAGGACCGATGACCAGGGACCAATGAAAGAAGCCGGGAGCGCGGTATGCGATGGGCGGGAGAAAGCTTCATGGGCAGGACGTCACGGCCTAAACGCGTGCTCCATGACGGAAGCGGCGTTTCCGACCATTGGTCATTGGACATTGGACATTGGTCATTCCACGGACTGGGCAAGCTCAGTCCGTGGTGCTGAGGGCTTTGAGGAGCTCGTCGAAGGTGGTCTGGCCCTTGAGCACGCGGTCCCAGCCGGACTGGGCGAGGGTGGTCATGCCATTGGCGACGGCCTGCTGGGTGAGGGCGTGGCCGGACTCGCGTTTGACGATGAGGTCGTGGAGCGGTTTGGGGTGGAGGATCTCGAAGACGCCAACACGGCCGCGGTAGCCGGTGCCGCGGCAGGCGCGGCAGCCGACGGGGGCGGCCAGCTCGGTGACGCCGTCGGCGAGTTCGGGCGGAAGGCCGAGGGCGACGAGATCGGCCTGGATCCGGTCGTGCTCCACGGGGGCGGGCTTCGAGCAGGCGGGGCAAAGGCGGCGGACGAGGCGCTGGGCGATGACGAGCTCGACGGCGGAAGCGACGAGGAAGGGCTCGACGCCCATGTCGATCAGGCGGGTGATCGCGCCGGGTGCGTCGTTGGTGTGGAGGGTGGAGAACACCAAGTGACCGGTGAGGGAGGCGCGGATGGCGATCTCGGCGGTCTCGAGGTCGCGGATTTCGCCCACCATGATCACGTCGGGGTCCTGGCGGAGGACGGAGCGGAGAGCGGAAGCGAAGGTGAGGCCGATCTCGGCACGGGTCTGCATCTGGTTGGCGCCGGGGACCTCATACTCGACCGGGTCCTCGATGGTGATGATGCGCAGGTCCGGGGAGTTGATCTTTCGAAGGAAGGCGTTGAGCGAGGTGCTCTTGCCGGAGCCGGTGGGGCCGGTGACGAGGATGATGCCGTGGGGGTAATCGAGCACCTTGTTGATCTGGGCCTGCTCCGCGGGGGACATGCCGAGCTTGTCCATGTTGTAGGCCTCCTTCTTCTGGTTGAGGAGGCGGAGCGAGACGGACTCGCCGTACATGCAGGGAAAGGTGGAGACGCGGATGTCGAGGGCGGTGTTGCCGGCCTTGAAGTTGATGCGGCCGTCCTGCGGGAGGCGTTTTTCGGAGATGTTGAGCCGCGCCATGATCTTGAGGCGCGAGAGGATGGCGTCCTGGAAACGGCGGAGATTGTCGGGGACGGGGACGGGGACGAGGAGGCCGTCGATGCGGTAGCGGATGCGGAGGGCTTCCTCCTGGGGCTCGAAGTGAACGTCGGTGGCCTGGTCCGCGATGCCTTGGGCGAGCACATCGGTGACGAAACGGACGACGGCGGCATCCTCGTCCGCCTCGGTCTCGGAGGCGGCGGCGACGGGATCGAGGGCATCCAGTTCGTCCTCGAGGGAGCCGCCGCCGACGCCGTAGTTGGCGACGATGAGTTCCTTGACCCGGTCGGCGGAGGAAAGATGCCAGACGAGGGCGCGGGACGTGAAGGTGGCGAGCCAGTCCTGGATCTCGGTGGTCGGCGGCCAGGCGGTGGCGAGGTGGAGCGGGAGCGTCTCGAGGAGGGCAGGATCCTCGTCCCCGGCGGGTTCGGGCGCGGGGGCGCCGGCCGGCTGCACGGGTTTCAGCGACACCGGGACGAGCTGGTATTCGTGGACGAGGCGCGCGGGAAGGATGCGCAGCGATTTGGCGTCGATGGCCGGGTCGGCGAGGACAGGCAGGCCGGAAGCCTCGGCGAGCACGGCGAGGGCGGTATCGGGCGGCACGGACAGGGCGCCGGCGAGGGCGAGCAGGCGTTCGGCGCGGGGCGCGTCGGAGACCGTCTGGAGGGCCTCGGGGGAGAGTCCGGGAAAAGTGGAGGCGTCGAGGGAAAAAGGCATGGCGGCGGTGGTCGGCTACACGACCTGGGCGACCCGTGGCCGAAGCGCGGGAGCCGAGATGCATGCCCGGGAAAAGCCAGGGCACACGCTACGGGACGAGGGCGGGCGCATCATGGGACGGCGGTCGGAGGAAAGGCGGGGCTCAGGGAGCGGTCGCAGGCGGCGTGGTTTCCGTCAGGGGCTCCGGACTGGGCGCGACATAGGGAACGGCGGCGGGGCGCTGGTCGGGCTCCGCCGGGGTGAAGGGCGAGACGAAGGGCGTGGCGGTTGGGGCCGCGGCAGGGCGGTGGTCGACGAGCTCGCGGACCTTCTTGGCCTGGGGCGTGGAGTCGATGCGCTTCATCGCCTCGACATTGTCGAGGAAGGTATTGGTGAGAATGATCGGGCGCAGGAAGAAGATCAGCTCGGTGCGGCCCTTGGTGCGGCTGCGGGTGCCCAGGAGGTCGCCGATGATCGGGATGGGGCCAAGGCGACTGGTGGTCTTGGATTGGGAAGTGCGCTGGAGGCCGCCGAGGACGATGATGTCGCCGTTGCGGGCGCTGACATAGGAGGTGGTGGTGCGGCGGCCGATGCGGGGCTGGTCGTTGCCGTCGATGACGACGGTGCCGAGCACATCCTCGACCTCTTGCTCGACCTCGAGCTGGACGTCGCCGCTGCTGCCGATGAGCGGCAGAACGCGCAGGCGGATACCGATTTCCTGCTGGGTGACGGTGGAGCTGGTGGTGAGACCGGTGTTGGAGCCGGAGGAACCGGTGGTGGTGCCGGAGATCACCGGACGGGTTTCACCGACGAAAATTTCGGCCTCCTTGTTGTGGGTGGTGACGATCGAGGGCGTCTGCAGGATGTTGGCGTTGTTTTTGCGCGGGGTGGTGGAAAGGCTGACGATCCCGGAGAGGTCGTAGCCGCTGCCGCCGCCCGGCACGGGGACGACGTCGGCGAAACCGCCGGTGGCGGAGCCGCCGACGGAGCCGCCGGCGAAGGTGCTGCTGAAGCCGGTCAGCTTGTTGTCCTCGACGCGCAGGCCGAGGGCGCTGATGCCGGAGGTGGCGTCGTCCTGGAGGGTGACTTCGGCGACGACGACCTCGATGCGGACCTGGGCCAGGAGGACGTCGAGACGGTTTACCAGGGAGGTGACCAGCTTGATGTCGTTGGGCGTGCCGGCGACGACGATGGCGTTCGAGCGTTCGTCGGACACGATGGTGAGGAGGCTGGAGAATTCCTCGGAGGCCGGCGTGTTGCCGAGGCCCGCGACGGCGGCGCCGGCGTTCGCGGCCGGGGCGGCGGGGGCGGCGGCTCCGCCGGGGGCGGGGGCCGGAGTGGCGGGATTGAGCCGGGTGCCGCTCATGCGACCGCCGGAGGCGCCGCCCTCGCGCTGGGAGGCGGTGCTCTGACCGGTGACGAGCTTGGCGAGGAGGGCCTCGACGTCAGGCGCGTTGGCGTGCTTGAGGAAGATCACCTCGCTGCGGGTGTTGGGTGAGGCCTCGGTGTCGAGGCGGGCGATAAGGTCGTCGAAGAAGGGCTGCTCGCGGATGTCGCTGATGAGGAGAAGCTGATTGGTGCGATCGTCGGCCTGATAGGTGGTGGCGGTGCCGATCTGGGCGGCGAGGGGGCCGCCGAGGATGGTGCGGAGCTTGTTGGCGACGTCCGAGGCCTTGGCGTTGACGATGGTGTAGCCCTTGACCGCGCTGGAGGCCGAGACGGGGCGGTCGAGGGTGGCGACGAGCTGTTCGATGCGCTGGAGGTTGGAGATGGTCTCGGTCAGGAGGACGGAATTGCTCTTCTCGAAGACGATGGGGGCGGCGCCGATGGAGGGGCTCAGGAGCTGGCTGACCTGCGGGATGAATTCGGCGACGCGGAGGAAATTCAGGCTGAAAAGCTTGGCCGCGACGCGGCCGCTGGGAGCCATGCCTAGCGTGGAGCCGTCGATGAACTCGGGGGACTCGGTGCGAATGAGGTTGAGCGGGGCGACCTTGATGAAGCGTTCGCCGAGAGGGCTGAAACCGATGCCCTGCATGTTGAGCAGAGTCTCGAGGGCGCGCAGGGCCTCGGACTTGGGGAGAGGTTTGTCGAGACTGAGGGTGATGCTGGCCTCCGGGAGGGACTGGGGGCGGAGGAGGGTCTTGCCGGTCCAGCGCTCGTAAAGATCGAGCACCTGCTCGCGGGTCTCGTTGCGGAGGATGAGGGGCCCGACGTTTTCCTCGGGGGGACGAGGCGGGGGAGTCGGCGTCGCGGGCCGGGGCGGAGTAGTCTCCACCGACGGGGCGGGGGTGGCGTCCTGGGCGCGAAGAGCCGCGGGGGTGAGGACGGAAAGGGCGGACAGAAGGGTGAGGGCGGGGCGGGAGGGACGAGGCATCGAGGGCAATAGACGCCATAGAGTCGTGGGGGTTGCACGGAAGTGGCGAGGCGGAAAATCAAGTTATGACAGAAGGTTTTGGGCCTCCTGCGGCCGGGCTTGCCCCGCGGACCGGTGTGGCAAGGGTGCGGGATCGCATGAATTGGTCCGATTATGGCGCGGTGGGCTTGATGGGGCTGCTGGGCGGCGCCCACTGCGTGGGCATGTGCGCGCCTTTCGCGCTGGCGGTTTCCGCCGGAGCGGAGCGACAGGCGGGGCTGCTTTTCGCGCGTCATCTGGCCTATCAGATGGGCAAGGCGACCGCGTATGTATTTATCGGGGTGCTGCTGCTGCTCGCCGCGGGTTGGGTGGACATGGTGGGGCCGCTCGGCCGGCTGCAGGACTGGCTGGCGTGGATTGCGGGGGGCCTGATGATCGCGATCGGGCTGGGCTATGCCTTCGCGTGGCGCTGGTCGGCCGCGTTTTCCCGGGAGCGCGGATGGAGCGGACGGGTTTGCGGGGCACTGGGCGCGCTCTGGTCCGCGCCCTCGCTATGGCGCTGCGTGCTCACGGGCTGGATAAACGGCTTCCTGCCCTGCGGGCTGTCGCTGGCGGCGTTGCTGTACCTGGTGAGCCGCGATTCGCTGGAGGGAGTGGTGGCGGGCGCCTACGTGTTCGGGCTGGGCACGCTGCCGGCGCTGCTGGTCTTTGGCTGGCTGGGCGGCCGGGTGTCGGCCCGGCTGCGCGGCCGGGGCTTGCGGGTCGCGGGGGTGCTGCTGGCGGCCTGTGGTGTGTTGACGATTTTTCGCGGCGCGGACGCGGTGCACCACTGGTTTCACGAGCACACGATCCCGGCGGGGGCGGACGGTACGGCTGGCCACGAGTCCCACGATCACGGCCATTGATTTGCGCGTCGTCGCGGACGGGGTGGATGACGGCAGGAAAAGCGGCTTGCCCGCGCCAAATGCGGTCCGCACACCTTCGCGTTTTCATCTATGCAAAAGCTGGCTCTGCTCTCGGTGAGTGACAAACGCGGCCTGGTCGATTTCGCGACCGCCCTGGTCAGGACCCACGGCTACACGCTGCTCTCGACCGGCGGCACCGCGAAGCTGCTCGCCGAAAAAGGCCTGCCCGTGACGGAGGTCAGCCAGCACACCGGCTTTCCCGAGATGATGGAGGGACGCGTGAAGACCCTGCACCCGAAGATCCACGGCGGGCTGCTCTGCCGGCGCGACAAGGCCGAGCACCTCGCCGCCGCGAAGGAGCACGGCATCGCCCTCATCGATCTTGTGGTGGTGAACCTGTATCCCTTCGAGCAGACGGTCGCGAAGAAGGACGTGCATTTCGAGGAGGCGATCGAGAACATCGACATCGGCGGCCCCTCCATGCTGCGCAGCGCGGCGAAGAACCATGAGGCGGTCTCCGTGGTGTGCGATCCGGACGACTACGCCGGCGTGCTCGCCGCGCTGGCGGAGCCCGCGAAGCTCCCCGGCCTGCGCCGCAAGCTCGCGCTGAAGGTCTTCCAGCGGACCGCCAGCTACGACGCCGCGATCGCGCGCTACCTCGAGACGCAGGCGGAGGAGCCGGACCTCGAGGCGCTGAGCGGCTACCCGAAGCAGTTCTCCCTCTCGCTCCCGAAGGCGCAGAGTCTGCGCTACGGGGAGAACCCGCACCAGAAGGCCGCGCTCTACGGTTCCTTTCACGAGCATTTCCAACAGCTCCAGGGCAAGGAGCTTTCTTATAACAACATCCTCGATATTACTTCCGCCACCTACCTGATCGGCGAGTTCGAGAAGCCCACCGTGTGCATCTTGAAGCACACCAACCCCTGCGGCGTCGCCTCGGCCGACACGCTGGAAGCGGCCTGGGAAAAGGCTTTCGCGACCGACCGTCAGGCGCCTTTCGGCGGGATCATCATCGTCAACCGCACCCTTGAGGCCGCGCTCGCTCGGACGATCGCGGAGATATTCACCGAGGTGATCATCGCGCCGCGTTTCAGCGATGAGGCGCTGGCGATTTTCGCCAAGAAAAAGAACCTGCGCCTGATGATCGCGAAGGAAGGCGTCGGCGCCGACTCGCTGCTCGACGTGCGTTCGGTGATCGGCGGCGTGCTGGTGCAGGACCGCAACAAGGTCCTGGGCAACGTGGCCGACTTCAAGGTGGTGACGAAGCGCCAGCCCACGCCCGAGGAGTGGGCGGCGATGATGTTCGGCTGGCGCGTGTGCAAGCATGTCAAGTCGAACGCCATCGTCTACTGCCGCGGCGAGCAGACGCTCGGCGTCGGCGCGGGCCAGATGGCGCGGGTGGACAGCTCGCGCATCGCGGTCTGGAAGGCGGGCGAGGCCAAGCTCGACCTGAACGGCTCGGTGGTAGTCTCGGAGGCGCTGTTTCCCTTCGCGGACGGACTGATCGCGGCCGCCGAGGCGGGCGCGACGGCGGCGATCCAGCCCGGCGGCTCGGTGCGCGACGACGAAGTCATCGCCGCGGCCGACGCGCGCGGGATCGCGATGGTCTTCACCGGCATCCGGCACTTCAAGCACTGAGGCCGGGGCCGGCGACAGAACGATCCACGGAATTTTTAACGCGAAGATCGGACGCAAAGGTCGCAAAGTCGGAAAAGAAACGGGCGCCGCAGGTCCGGTCTGCTTTGCGACCTTTGTCTTTTTCCGATCTTCGCGTCTTTTAAAATCCGATCACGCCTTCACCGGCAGCGCGGCGGCTTCGGCGCTGCGCCAGCGGAGGCCGGGAATGGCGGCGAGGAGGATCAGGACGAGCTGGCTTCCGGCGAAGATCTTTAGTGCGAGTGCGCCGCTTTCGGTCCACCCGTAGCTGTGCAGGCCGACGCCGAGCAGATTGGTGCCGAACCAGCTCCAACTCGTCACGATGTTGCCGAACACGGCCAGCGCCATCAGGCCGCGCGCGCCGCAGAGCCGGCCCCAGCGGACGTGGAGGACGAGGGCGTTCCAAAGAACGATGATGAGCGCGCCGTTTTCCTTGGGATCCCAGCCCCAGAAGCGGCCCCAGGACTGGTCGGCCCAGATGCCTCCGAGGATAGTGCCGACCAAGCTGAAGAGCGTGGCAAAGCAGAGGATGCCGTAGACCATGCGCCCGAGCGCAACGCCGGTTTCCCGGTCCAGCGAGCCGGTGAAGAAACCGCGGATGATGTAGAGCGCGGCGAGGAAACCGGCTAGGTAGGTAGCGCTGTAGCCGATGGTGATCACGACCACATGCGTCGCCAACCAGAAGTTGGAATCGAGCACGGCGCGCATCATCTCCAGGGTGTCGCCGCTGAGCGAGAGGTGGTGGGCGATGATGAGCCCGGAGAAACCGATGAGGCCGCCCACCGCGCTGGCCAGCGCGCGGGGGAAGATTTTTTCGAGGATCAGGCAGAGCCCCACCGCGCCCCAGGCGACGAAGAGGGCGGAGGAGTAGAGATTGGTGACGGGCGGACGGCCCTCCAGCCACATGCGGGTGCCGATGCCTGCGCTCATGAGCACGAAGCCGAGTGCGAGCAGGTAAAAAGCGGAGCGTCCGAGCATCTCGGGCCACTTGAGCCAGGAAACGACGGCGAGAAGCAGCGCGAGCACGAAGACGTTCATGCCGGTGTAGAATGGAGCGGCGGCCTTGAAGCGGGTCTCGGCATCCACCTTGGCGAGCCGGGCGGCGAAGCGTTTGTCGAGTTCGGCGCGGAGCAGTTTCACGATGGTGTTGAACTCGTCCGCCTTGTGCCCGCGCCAGGCGTAGGCGAGGCCGGCATAGCTGAGGGCGTGGGCTTCGACCTCGCCGGTCCGAAAGGTATCGAGAAGGACGGCGCCGGTATTGCGCCAGGCGGTATCGTCCTTCTGCGCGTCTTCGGGCGGGACGGCGAGCAGGTAGGCGTTTTGCGCCATGAAATCGAAGCGCGAGGCGAGGTCCATGAGCGCGGCGGCGGCGGCCTCGTCATGCGGCTGTTTTTGCTGGCGGAGGCGGACGGCCTCGATGCCGGCCGGGAGTTTTTTCTGGAAATCGGTCAGGGCGCCAAGCGGATCGGCGAGGTCGGGCGGGACGAGCGAGGCCTGGAGGCGAATGTAGAGGCCGATGTTGTCGCGCAGGCGGATGACCTCGCGCTGGAAACGGGTGCGCTGCTGGGTCTCGATGGGCTGGGCGAGGCCGGCCTGGCGCTCGAGCTCTTCGAGGCCGGGTTTGAGCTGGTCGTAGGAAAAGCGTTTTTTACCCGCGCCGTCGGCCTCGGAGAGCTTGAGGAGGGCGAGGAGGTCGGGGTGCAGGATTTCGAAGACCTGATAGGCATTGGCCTTTTTTTCCTCCAGGAGAACGTCGGCGAGCCACTGGGATGGGGCGAGTTTGGGCCAGGAAAGGGACGGATAGGTCTTGTAGAGCCAGGCCTGGAAGGCGCCCTCGGGCTGTTTCGGATGAAGCGAGTCGCGCACGGTCTGGCGGCCTTGGAATTGGAGCAGGGTGGAGCGGGCGACGGTATCCAGCGGCTTGACACGCCCGCCGACTAGGACCGGCAGGCGGCCGAAGGCCAGGTGGTCGGCCGCTCCGGCGGGGGCCTGCGGAGCGCGCAAGGTGGAGCCGACGTAGGCGATGCCCAGGAGGAGGACGAGAATGGGAACGAGGCGTTGGAGGGACATCGGGCGCGAGGGACGGATTTTTTTAACGCGAAGATCGCAAAGGACGCAAAGACCGGCAGGCGGCTCAGAGGTGGTCGGCGCCCTCAAGAACGATACGGACGATGCCGCCTTCTTTCAGGACAGGTTCACGAAAGTTGAAGATCAGTCCGATGGGCGCATTGAGCAGACGCATATAGCTGAGGAGCTGGGCGCGGTGAACAGGCAGGATTTTTTCGACGACTTTGTTTTCAACGATCAGACAGCTTTCGGCGTGGATATCGAGGCGGAGGGGTTCTTCGAAAACCAAGCCTTTGTATTCGATGGGAACGAGGAGCTGATTAACGGCTCTGACGCCGCGCAGCTCCAGCTCACGCATCATACACTTTTCGTAGATGCTTTCGATCAATCCGGTACCTTTTAGGCGGTGCACCTCGATGGCCGCGCCGATGATGGTGGAGCTGAGTGCGTTGGCCTTGGGGAAGTCCGGGTGCATTTCTTCGCGTCCTTTGCGATCTTTGCGTTGAAAATCAGGAAGCCGCGGCCGCGGTCTTTTTTGGGATGCGCAGGAAGCCGAGGAGGTGGGAACCGAATTGCCACAAGAGGCCGAGCGCCATGAGCGCGCAACTGACGTAGGGGATGAGCCAGGAGGGGTTGCGGACGACCTGGAGGATGGTGTAGCCGTTGGCCGCATCCATTTGGTACTGGTAGAAGGTCAGCCCCCCGTAGCGCAGCGGGTTGTTCATGTAGATCAGCACCTCGCGGTCTTCGCGGCCGTCGGGCGTGTTGAGTTTCACGCGGCTGGAGAAATTTTTGGGGATGTCGGAGCCCGGATAAATGTCGTGGCTCAGCTTCAGCAGGGTCAGGGAGTAGGGTTTGTAGGCGCGGACCGGACGCAGCGACAGGGTCCAGGTCCGGCCGGCGTATTCCAGGCGCTCGGGCACCGTCAGCAGGGCCGAGACGAGACGGGTTCCGAGGCTGCTGCCCTCGGGGGTGACGATCTCGATGAAGGCCGCCGGCCAGTTTTTTTGATTGGGGTCGTAGGTGACCTTCATCGGGGTGAGGGCGAAGCGCGGGCCCAGGCCGGCGGTGGCGAGGTTTTCGACCGCGGCCTGGCCGGCGGGCAACTGCTCCTTCATCACGAGGGAGGCGTTGGCATAAAAGGCGTGGGGAACGATCTTGAAAGGCAGGGCGGAGGCCTCGACCGCCTCGCCGCGCTTGAGATAGCTTTCAGGAATCGCAGTGACGAGTTCTTCGCCGGGCTTCACAAGTTCGCTCACGGCAAGTTCGTTGTAGCGGAAGCTTTCGGAGTAGTTCCGGGTTTCGCCTTCGTTGAGCTTGAGTTGGTATTCCTCCTGGAAGAGGCCGGTGAACAGTTCGCCGAGAAGCAGCAGGATCAAACCCGCGTGGACGAGCTGGATGCCGGCTTTTTTCCAGGTGAAGGCGAAGCGCTTCACATGGGCAGCGACGAGGTTGATGAGCAGAAGTCCGCCGATGAAATAGCCGCCGGGGAACACCGGCAGGGGAACCCCCTTGACCTCGTGCAGGACGACGAAGCTCTTGAACCACTTCTCCTGCACGGCCCAGATGCCCAGGTGAACCTGGTCCAGCGTGGCGAACAATACCAGGAGGGCCGACAAGGCCAGCAACGCGACGGTGAGCTTCAGCGAGATGAAAAATTTGACGAATTCGCGGGTGAGTTCGCGCATGGTGGCGGAGCGAGCAAGGGCGGATGGGCTGATGAGCGGGACGCGCGGCAGGATGCCGGCGGAGGAATGCGGCGCCGGGCTCAGCCCTGGGGACGAATCGTCCGGACGAAGGCAACAAAGGCCGGTTTTTCGCGGGCGACGACGGTTTCGGGGCCGGTGAGCTTGAAGAACCACTTCGCGCCGTCGTGAGGAACGATGGCGGTGATCATGGTTTGTTTCGCGCCGGCGGCGGTGCCGGTCAGCTCGACCAGATCGATGTGGAGGGCGCCGACATCGAGGTGCTGCTTGAGCCCGGCGAGATCCGCCTCCGTAACCGGCGGCAGGGCGAGCTGCGCGCGCCAGCGGTTGATGTTTTCCAGGTCGCCGCCCACCGCGCCGGGGAAGGCGGTGATGGCCAGCTCGGCGCCGGGGCCGCCGCCCTCGCCGGGGATGAGCAGGGTGGCCTTGCGCATGGGGCGTTCGGGACCGGCGGTCCAGCCGGCGGGGGCGGTCCAGGCCAGACCCGGGCCGTCGGCGGTGGTGACTGCGGTATTGGCCATCGTGGCCTGGGGGCTCAGCGGACCGGCGGTGCCGGGCATCGTTCCGGCTTGGGTGGCGGCGGCCGGGGCGGGCCGGGCGGCGGGAACGGGGTCCTGGATGACGCGATAGGTGACAATCTCGTCCTTGCGGCAGGCAGCGAGAGACAAGGCGCCGAGGGCGCAGGCGAGAGCGGGCAGGAGGGGGCGGCGCATGGCGTAAAGCGGAGACCTTGTCTTTTTAGGGCCCGGGAGGGCAATCCATTCCGCCCGGTATCAGATGCGGTGGCAGAGGAGATTAGAACCGAGCCGCGGGCCGGGCTTCAGGCGTTTCTGGGCTCGCCCGGGCGGTGGCCGGGCGTTGAGGGTGGAGCGTATATGGTTACGGAACATGTGATGTGGGTGGCGTGGGGCTTGATCGTGGCGCGGCTGGCGGCCCAGCTCGGGCTGTCGGCCCTGAATCGCCGCGAAGTTTTGCGGCATGCGGACAAGCCCCCGGCGGCGGTCGCGGCGATGGTGGATGCGGAAACCTTCAAAAAGAGCACGGCTTACACGCTGGCGAAGAACCGCTTCGGCGTGGTGACGCTGGTTTTCGAGGCGGTCGTGCTGGCGCTGCTGCTGGCGAGCGGCGTGCTGCCCTGGCTTTTTGCCAAGATCAGCGCCTGGGCGCCGGCGGCGAAGTGGGACGATGCGGTTTTTATCATCGCAGCGATGCTGCTGGCGGGCCTGCCTGGCCTGCCTTTCGACTGGTGGGAGACCTTCCGACTGGAGGAGCGTTTCGGTTTCAACAAGATGACGCCGACGCTGTGGATCATGGACAAGATCAAGGGCCTGGGGCTCCTGCTCGCGCTCGGCATCCCGCCGCTCTGGGGGCTGCTGGTTATCGTGGATCGCATGGGGCCGACCTGGTGGATCTGGGGCTTCGCGCTGGTTGCGGGCTACCAAGTGCTGCTTCTGGTCCTGCGGCCCTACGTGATCGTGCCGCTATTCAACAAAATGACCCCGCTGCCGGAGGGTGCCTTCAAAGACCGGCTGATGAAACTGGCCGGGCGCACGGGCTTCAAGGCCGCCACCATCGAGGTGATGGACGGCAGCAAGCGCAGCGGTCATGGCAACGCGTATTTCACCGGCTTCGGGCGGTTCCGCCGCATCGTGCTCTTCGACACGCTGCTCGCGCAGCTCTCGGAGGAGGAGTCCGAGGCGGTGCTGGCGCACGAGATCGGACACTACCGCCTGCGCCACATCCCGAAGCTGCTGGCCACGATGATGGCGCTGATGTTCTTTTTCTTCTGGCTGATTTCGGTCCTGGCCGAAAGCGGCTGGTTCAACCGGGGTTTCGGCTTTCCGGCCGGCGAGATGGCGCCGACCCTGCTATTGTTCATGCTGACCAGCGAACTGGCGCTGTTCTGGCTCGCGCCGCTGGGCAACCGGGTGTCGCGCAAGCATGAGTTCGAGGCGGATGCCTTCGCCCGCGAGGCGATGGGCGGAGCGGCGCCCTTGGTGGCGGCGTTGCGGAAACTGGCCTCGAAGAACCTGAGCAACCTCACGCCGCACCCCTTGTTCAGCGCGGTCTATTACTCGCATCCCGCGCTGGTGGAGCGGGAGCGGGCTCTCGTGGCTCCCGCGGGCGGCGGGAATGGCCAATAACGAATGTCCGATGACGACTGATCCCCTTCGGCGGCGCGGTTGGGAACTCGTGCGCCTGACCATCCTGGTTTGCGCCACGGGACTCGCGATGCGGACTGTCGCGGCGGAGACGCTCACGATCGCGACCTACAATGTGGCCAACTACACGCTGACGGACCGGCGGCTGGAGGACGGCAGTTTCCGGCCGGACTATCCGAAGCCGGAGGACGAAAAGGCAGCCCTGCGCAAGATCATCGCCTCGCTCGACGCGGACGTGATTGCCCTGCAGGAGGTCGGCGGCCCGGGCTTTCTGGCCGAGCTGCGGCGGGACCTGGCGAGCGAGGGGGTGGCCTATCCCCACGGCGAGGCGCCTCCCGGGGACGACGAGGCTCGCGGGCTGGCGGTGCTGAGCCGGGTGCCGCTGGGGCGGGTGACCCTGCACCGCGACCTGCGGGCGAAGCGGCGGGGCGCGGAGCACGACGAGCCGGTGAAGCGGGGACTTTTGCAGGTGGAGATACCCACGCCGGCGGGCGTGGTGACGCTTTTTGCGGTCCACCTGAAGAGCCGGATTGCCGAGACCAGGGAGGATCCGGGGGCGGAGGACCAGCGCGTGGCGGAGGCGCAGGCGGTGCGCGACCGGATCCTCGAGCTGTTTCCCGATCCGAAGACGGCGCGTTTCGTGATCGCGGGGGACTTCAACGACACGCCGGGAAGCCGTGCGCTGGCGGCGATGCAGGCGCGCGGGAAAACCGGGATCGCCGAGGCGGCGGACGCGGCGGACGAGCGTCTCCAGCGCTGGACGCACGCCTATGAACGGACCGGCGTGTATTCACGTTTCGACCACGTGCTGATTTCCGAAGGGCTGTCGCACGAGAAGCGGGACGTGCAAGGCCGCATCGTGGGCGAGCCCTGGCCGGCGATCAAACTGGCCAGCGACCACCGGCCGCTCGTGGTGACGATCCGGGTGGCGGAGTGAAGGGCGGATGGGTGTAGGCCCGGCCGGTGGCCGGGCATTTCGCGGGTGGCTCTCAAACCGCCCGGCCAGCGGCCGGGCCTACATTCAAATAAAAAGCCCCGCGTTCCGGTTGGGGAACGCGGGGCTGAAATTCAGCGGCTCGCCGGGCACTTACTGGACCGTGACCGGGATGGTGATCTCGCCGGTCGAGCCGTAGCCCTTGAGGAAGAGGTTGCCGGTGCCGGGTTTCCCGCCCTTCACGTCCACGGTGAGCGTGGACTGGCCCTCGGGGACGATGACCTCGGGCATGATGATGCTTTCCGGGATGTCGGTGGTGACGTCGAGCAACTGGCCGCCGGCGGGGGCGGGGGAGGGGATGGTAAAGGTGAGAGGTTGCACGCCGCCCTGGGTGAGGGCGAGGCGCGCGGGCGAGACGTCGAGTACGGCGGGATCCACGCGGAAGGTGCCGATGGGCGAGCTGCCGGCGGCGCCCTCAAGGGTGACGCGGTAGTTACGACCGGTCTCGACCGCGGGGACGTAGAAGCTGAGGGCGTTGGCGGACTCGTTGACGGTGCGCACGGGCTGGTCGTCGAACTTCACGACGTCGGCGTTGCCGAAGCCGCGGCCGACCACGCTGATCTTGGCGCCGACTGGGCCGCGGTTGGTCTCCATGGTGAGGACGTAGCGGCCGACCACGCGGGTGCGGGTGATCTCGGTGTAATCCTGGCGGCGGACGATGCCGGCGTCGGTTTCGACCGCGTAGTCGACGGTGTAATAATAGGCGAGCTCGTCGCGGCCGGCGGGAAGCTGGAACTCGTACTCGTAGATGTCCTTGCCGAGGGCGCCGGTGCTCATCTCGTGGGTCTGGCCGTCCACGACGATGCGGGGCTTGATGCTGCTCGGGATGACCTTGGTGGACTTGGGGGCGACGCGAAGGGCGAAGGTGTAGATGCGCGAGGGGTTCTCGGGGAGGACCTTGGGCGTGAGATCGGTGACCTTGAGGTCGCAGCCCGCGAGGAGGGCAAGGGCGGCGGCACAAAAGACCGCGCGAAGGAGGCGCGGCAGGGTGAAAACGGATTGGTGGTGCATCGCGATTTGGATATCGAGTAGGCGGACAGCGATAATGGGCAACCCTTCCATGGCAACGCACGAAATAACCGACTCTTCCGGTCCGGGCTCCGGGCTGGCTCGGGCCTTCGCCCGCAGTCCGCTTGGGCTCTACCTACACGTGCCCTTTTGTGCCAGCACCTGCGATTTTTGCGCCTTTTACCAGATCGCGCCGACCCGAGAGGGCGTGGAAGGCTACCTGGAAACCGTGCGTCGCGAACTGGCCCAGGTGGCCTGGCGCAGGCCGGTGGACACGGTCTTCTGGGGCGGGGGCACGCCTGGGCTGCTGGCGCCGGAGGATCTCCGCACCCTGGGCGAGACGGTGCGTGCGGCCTGCGGGGGCCGGCCGGCGGAGTGGACGGTGGAGCTGGCGCCGGCTTCGGTGACGGAGGCGCGGCTGGCCGTGCTCAAGGAACTGGGCGTGACGCGGGTCTCGATGGGCGTGCAGAGCTTTTCGCCGGCCTTGCTCGAGGCCCTGGGGCGGCAGCACACCCGGGAGCAGGTGTTGCGCGCCTACGAGCGCGTGCGGGCGGCGGATTTTTCCAGCGTGAACCTCGACCTGATGTTCGCGCTGCCGGGGCAGGACGAGGTGGCCTGGCTGGCGGACTTGCGGGAGGCAGTGGGCCTGGCCCCGGATCACCTCTCGACCTATTGCCTGACCTTCGAGGAAGACACGAAGCTGTGGGTGAAGCTCTCGAAAGGGCAGGTGAAACTCGACCCCGCCCACGAGGCGCGGATGTACGAGCGCACCTGGGACGAACTGGAGGCGGCGGGCTACGCGCAGTACGAAGTTTCCAACTTCGCCCGGACCGGGCACGTCTGTAACCACAATCTGAATACCTGGCGCATGCATGAGTGGGTCGGCATCGGACCCTCCGCCGCCGGCCAGCACGGCGGCGTGCGCGGCGGCAACCCGGCCGACCTGGAAAAATGGGGCGCGCAGGTGGCGCGTGGCGAACGCATGACCGAGGACCGGGTGGAGCTGACGCCGGAGCTGGTCGTGGAGGACGCGGTGGTCTTCGGCCTGCGGCTGAACGCGGGGGTGGACCGGGCGGCCTTGCGCGCACGCTTTCCCGGCGTCGCGGGCTGGGCGGCGCTGGAGGCGGAGTTCGTGCGGCTGGAGGAGGCCGGGCTGGTCGAGCGGGCGGGGGAGGGGAGCGATCCGGTGCGGCTGACGCGGCGGGGCCGGCTGTTGGCGGACGCGGTGGGCAGCGAACTGATGGGCGTGCTCGGGCAGCGGACCGTCGGGGAAGCGTAGGCCCGGCCGCTGGCCGGGCTGCCTGGGATGGCAAGCGCCCGGCCGGCGACCGGGCCTACAGGTTTTTATCCCCGTAGAGCGAGTGGGTGCGGATTTTTTCCGCCAGTTCCCAGGAGCGTTTGATCCGGGTCGCCTCCTGCTTCGCACTCGTGACGTAATGCAGAAGCGAGCGGCGCCGCCCGAGCGGGAAGCTCTCCCAGCGGGCGCGCGCGGCGTCGTCCTGTTCCAGGACCAGGGTGAAGACCTCCGGCATGTCGAGCGCGTCGGGCTCGGGATCGGGCGCGAGCTCGAGCGCGGCAACGGAGCCGCGTTTCAAGCCGGCTTCCTTGAGCGTATCCTGGCCGAGGATGATAAAACTGCCGCCGTCGGCGTGGCTTTGCAGGGCGCGGCGGACGGGATGACCGTTGACGGTACCGGCGAGGCGGCGGATGCCGGACCGTTTCCACGTTTCGGCCACGGCGTCGGGCACGGGCAGGGCGTGGTAACGCATGCCGGTGTCGAGTCGGACCACCGTGGTGGTGAAGCGGGCGGCGAGCGCGGCGGCGGTGGCGGATTTTTTCGGCATCGTGCGGCGCGGAGGACAAGAGGGGTGCGGACGGGTCGCTGGCGCGCCCCGCGACGCCGGAAAGATTCAGACTTTGAGCAATTCCTCGGCGTGTTGGCGGGCGCTCTTGGCGTGACGATCGCCGAGCATGCGGGCCAGTTCGCCGACGCGGCTGTCGCGTTTGGTGTGGATGGGCTGGATGGTCACGACGGCGCGGTCGCCCGACTGGTCCTTCTCGACGAGCAGGTGGCTGTCGCCGAGGCCGGCGACCTGGGGAAGGTGCGTGACGCAGAGCACCTGGTGGCCGCGGGCGATGCCGGCCATCTTTTCGCCGACGACGCGACCGATCTCGCCGCCGACGTTGGCATCGACCTCGTCAAACACGAGCACGGGGACGCCATCGAGGTCGGCGAGGACGGTCTTGAGTGCGAGCATAACGCGGGCGAGTTCGCCGCTGGAAGCGATGCGCGAGAGGGGGAGGGGGGCCTCGCCCACGTTGGGAGAGAAGAGAAATTCGACGCCGCAGTCGCCCTGGGGGCCCAGGTCCGGAAGCAGGACGGTGCGCACCTGGAATTCGGCTTTTTTGAAACCGAGCTGGGCGATGCTCTGCGCGCCGACCTTGGCGAGGGCCTTGGAGGCTTTTTCGCGCAACGTGCGCAGGATGCGCGCGGCGGCGGAGGCATCGCGGTGGGCGGAGGAGATTTTTTCGTCGAGCCGGGCCAGGGCGCCCTCGAGGTCGCCTTGGACCTCGAGCCGGCGGCGCAGTTCTTCGCGGGCGGCGAAGACGGCCTGCACATCGCCGCCGTGGCGGCGTTTGGCCTCGAGCCAGGCCGACATGTTCTGCGACAGGGTCTCGGCCTGCTCGGGATCGAACTGGAACTGGCCGCCGAGGGCGCGAAGTTCCTCGGCGAGGTCGTTGAGCTCGATGCTGGCGGCGTGAAGGCGTTCGGTGAGCGGGCGGCTCGCGGGGTCGAGCTGCTCGAGCTGGTGGGCCTCGCGGAGCAGGCCACCGAGTCGCGCGGTGATGCCGTCGTCGCCGGCGAGGCCGTTCTCCAAGGCGCCACAGAGCTGGGTGAGTTCCTGGGCGCGGCTCAGCCGCGAATGGTCGCGCTCGAGAGCCGCGACCGCCTCCTCGGTGAGATCGAGGGCGTCGAGCTTGGCGAGCTGGGCCTCGACAAAGGCGGCCTGATCGGGCGCGAGACGGGTTTCGTGGGCGAGGCGATCGCGCTCGGCGACGAGTTCGCGCCAGGCGCGGTAGGCGGCGTGGTAGGCGGAGAGCTCCGCTTCGTCGCGGGCGAAGAGATCGAGCAATTCGAGCTGGCAGGATTCCTTGAGCAGGCGGCGCGGCTCGCTGGGGCCATGGAAATCGATCCAAGCTTCGCCGAGGCGCTGGAGGGCGGCGAGGGTGGAGAGCCCGCCGTTGACGGTGATGCGCGGAGCCTTGTCGCGCGGCAGCGTGCGTTTGAGGAGAAGCACACCGTCCTCGGTGGCGGGCAGCTCGAGTTCGGCGAGCAGGGCATCGATGCGTTTAGGGTCGGAGAAATACAGTGCGGCCTCGACCTCGCAGGCGGGCGCACCCTGGCGGATGACGGTTTTGTCCGCGCGTTCGCCGGCGAGAAGGCCGAGGGCGCCGAGGAGAATGCTTTTGCCGGCGCCGGTCTCGCCGGTGACGACGGTGAAGCCGGATTCGAATTCGAGGGCGACCTCCTCGAGCAGGGCGAGGTTGCGGATGCGCAGGGTTTGAAGCATGGCGGTTCGGAAGCGAGTGAGCGGCGGCGGGAAAGCGGGGCAAGCGGCTTCTCGGAGGCGGGGGCGACACGCGCAGGCGGGGCGAAAGCGGCGGAAGGAATTTGTGAGATTTTTTCTTGCCGAGGGCGCGGCGGGCTGTGCTTACTCCGCCTCCCCAAATTTTTGGACCCTTAGCTCAGTTGGTTAGAGCGCTTCCTTGACATGGAAGAGGTCACAGATTCGAGTTCTGTAGGGTCCACCATTTAAGCCGAAGCCGCAATCCTCCAAGGGATTGCGGATTTTTTATGCCCAATCCCGATTGGAGCCGACAGGGCGCGAAAAAGCCGCGGCGGTGAGGCACGCGGCTCGGAATCGGATTCGATGCGGGCGGAGCTGCCGCCGGTCGAGGATCAATCTTCCTCGTCCTCGTCCGAATCGTCGGAGGGGCGGGCAAGTTCCTCGCGGCATTCGTTCATCACGCGCAGCCAGACTTCGCGGAGGTCGAAAAGACGGGGAAAGGCTTGCTCGCGGTAATGGGCGAGCGCGCCGCTGTGGGCAGAGGCTTCGGGAGGAAGGGCGGCGAGGGTGGCGTTCAGGTCGCGAAGGGCGCGCTTGAAGAGGCTGATGGCCATCGCGTAGTCGCCGAAATCGAGCGCGGAAACCGCCTGCATCGCCTGATCCTCGGCTCGCAGGAGCGCGGCGTAATAGGCGAGGGCGAGCTTCTGCGGGACCTTGTCACCGGAGTCGGCGAGCTGCTCCCAACCGCGTTTCAGGCTGAGAAACAGCGCACGGGTGGCCACGAAGATCGGGTTCTTGTGCAGGGTGTACGGATCGTCCTCGTCGCCGAGATCGACCTCGGTGGCGTCCTCGTCCTCGTCGTCCTCGTCCTCATCGTCGTCATCGAGCGCGGCGTCGCTCGTCCAATCCTCGACGCCCCAGCCCATGAGCCGGGCGGCCTCGTCCAGACGTTCTGGATGGGTGCGGAGCTGTTCGTAGAACGCAAGATAGCGCAGGACGCCTTCATCCTGCTGCCGCAGGTAGCGCTCCCAGTCGAATTCGTTCCAGACGAGCTCCCCACGATCATCCCACTCGTGGTCGGAGGGGTTTTCGGAATTGGTATTGCCCATGGGTATAGGTGGGGTCGGCGACCCCGTCCGCACCCTGTTCCGAAGAGGGGCAAACGCAACGGGAAAAACCACGCCTTTGGAGCCGGTTTTGTCGATGATTTGCGGCCGGGATTACAGGTTGAAATCCGGCAACAGCTTACCATCTGTTTGCGCCTTGTCGTCCGTTTTTCGCCTTTCTCATTCCCCTGCTTCCCCCATGAGCGAACCCGTTCTCCATGCGACCATTTACTTCTCCGGCCATGTCCAGGGGGTGGGATTCCGTTATGCAACTCTTCAGGTGGCCAAGGAGTTCGAAGTGGCAGGCTACGTGCGGAACCTCGCGGACGGCCGGGTGCAGCTCGAAGTCGAGGGCCTGCCGCGCACGGTCGATGCGTTTGTCGCGGCGGTGGAGGAACGCATGCATGGACATGTGAGAAAAACGGAACGCACGCAACAAACGCGCCTGCCGGCTTTCAAGGGATTCGAGATCCGTTGAGTTGCCTTCCCTTTCTGGTTAATCCCTCGTCCCGCTTTTTCGCCCCCCTTCGACCATCCGATGAGCCAACCCGTTTCCGCCATCTCCATCAAAGGCCTGACCAAGGACTTCGCCGTGACCTTGCGCGGGGTGAAACTCCGCGCGGTGGACGCGCTGAACTTGGAGGTGGCCGAAGGGCAGGTCTATGGCCTGCTCGGGCCAAACGGCTCGGGCAAGAGCACGACGATCAAGATCATCCTCGGCCTCCTGGAGGCCACGGTGGGCGACGTGCGGGTCTTCGGCGTGCCGAGCAACAAGGTCGAAGCGAGACGCAACGTCGGCTACCTGCCGGAGGCGCCGTACTTTTATCGTTACCTGAGCGGACGCGAACTGGTGCGTTTTTATGCCCGCGTCTGCGGCGTGCCGTCCGCGACGCTCAAGGCGCGAGTCGACGAGGTCATCGCCTGGGTGGGCCTCTCCGGCGCCGCCGACCGCCGGGTAGGCACCTACTCGAAGGGCATGCTTCAGCGCATCGGCCTGGCGCAGGCCTTGGTCCATGATCCGAAGCTCATCGTGCTCGACGAACCCACCGCGGGCGTCGATCCCGTGGGTTCGGCCGAGATGTGCGAGCTGATCATGAAGCTCAAGCAACAAGGCAAGACGGTGCTCATCACCTCCCACCTGCTCGCCCAGATCGAAGACGTGTGCGACCGCGTGGCGATCCTCGACCGGGGCAAGCTGATCGTCGAAGGCTCGGTCAACGAGTTGGTCGGCCAGCGCGACCGCCAGGCCTTGATCGTCGATCCGCTGCCGGCCGCGGACATCGAGGCCCTGCGGGACTGGCTCGCCGCGCGCGGGCACTCGCTCAACGCCGTCGAGCAACCGCGTGCCCGCCTCGATCAGCTTTTCCTCAGCAAGGTTGCCCGTCCCGGACGGCCCGGCGGCGCCTCCGCCGGGGTCGGTTCCAACGAAGTGCCGCTGGACGCCAAGCCTGGCTCCGGCGCGGCCAAACGCTGAGCGGCCGATCCCGCCCATTCATTCAACCCGCCTCCACCACCGTCCTTTTTTGCGTAGTTACTTTTCCCTTACGCCATGAGCGTCGCCTCCGTTCCCTTCTCCTTCGGCCGCCTGAGCCTCATCGCCGGCAACACCTTCCTCGAGGCCGTGCGCCAGAAGCTCTTCCTCTTCCTGCTCCTGCTCGCCGCCGGCCTGGTGGCCAGCGCGCTGTTTTTTCGCGAATTCAATTTCGGCTCCTCCGAGCTGAAGTTCATCGCCGACTTCGGCTTCGGCGCGCTGGTTTTTTTCGGCTCGGCGCTGACCATCGCGACCACCGCGCAGCTCTTTTTCAGCGAGATCGAGAACCGCACCGCGCTCACGCTGCTGGCCAAGCCGCTCTGGCGCGCCGAGTTCGTCTTCGGCAAGTTTCTCGGGGTGTTCGCGGTCATCGGGGTGTTTTGCGCGCTGACCATCGGCCTGATGATGGCGCTCCTCTGGCACCGTGAAAGCCAGCTGATGGAGCTCAATCGCGAGGCCTTCGCCTCGGGCCGCATCATCGACTACGGCGACTTGCTGGTCGTCGGTCTGCTCCAGTGGCTGAAGTTCGGCGTGCTCACCGCCATAGTGTTGCTGATCGCCAGCTTCTCCAACACGAACTTGTTCACCGTGGTCACCGGTTTCTTCGTGCTGGTGATCTGCCACCTGCAATACCTGGCGCGCGATGCCTGGGGCAACGTGGACAACGCGATCGTCGGCGCGGTGGTGCAGGTGCTGAGCTTCGTCTTCCCGAACTTCCAGCTCTTCAACCTGGCCGATGAGATCGGGCAGGGCACGGGCATCGCGGGCGATGTCGCCCTGCGCGTGGCGGGCTACGGCTTTATCTATATCGCAGTCATCGGCGGCCTCGCCGTTTACAGCTTCCGTAACCGTGAGATTTAACCTTCTCGCCTCCCGTCCGTTTCGGACCGGGCTCGTGGTCCTGCTCGGTTTGGTCGTCGCCGGCGTCGCCCTGCGCCCGCTGGAAGGGCCTGCCTGGAAAAAGGTCAGCGCCGGCCAGCCTCAGCTCCGCCTCGAGTCGCTCAAGGACGCGCTCGGCCAAGGCGTGACCGTGGGCCTGCTGGGCGGCTTTCGCGCCATCGTGGCCGATTTGTTCTGGATCCGCACCAACACCGTCTGGGAGAAATACGACCTGCCGGGCACCCAGACCTCGATCAAGCTGGTCACTGCGATCGATCCGCGCCCGCTCTATTTCTGGCTGAACGGCAGCCGCATGATCGCCTACGACATGCCGAATTGGCGCATCGACGCGGCCGGCGGCTACGAGGCCGTGCCCGATAGCGTGAAGCGCCGCTTCGAGGAGGAGCAGTCCTCGGTGGCGGTGAAATACCTGAATAACGGACTGGAATTTCACCCTGGCGAGCCGCTGTTGATCCTGGAAATCGGGAATGTCTACCTGAACCGACTGAAGGACATCGAGACGGCGGCGAAGTACTACCTCGAGGCCTCCAAGCGCCCGGGCGCTCCCTATTACGCGGCGCGCATCTACGCCGAGCTGCTGCGCCGTCTCGATCGCAAAGCCGAGGCCTATGCCTTTCTGAAAGAGCTCTATTCAAAGCTGCCCAAGGACGACGACATGGCCCAGGCAAACGTCGTGCTGGACCGCATCCGCGAACTCGAGGGCGAACTGAATGTCCCCGAGATGTTACGTTACCGGCCCGCCTCCGCGGGCAAGGCCGTGGCGCCTGGCCTGAAGCTGGACGTCGACGTGAGCGATTTGACCGGCAAGCCGCCGGCGGGAAACGCACCTTGAGCGCTACGTATTTTTTGTAGGCCCGGCCGTTGGCCGGGCGCTGGGAAAGACAGTCCGACCACCGGTCGGACCTACATCGAGGTCAGGGGTTTACCAGCCCGCGACCTCGCGGACGAAGGCTCCGCGGTCGGGGGCCTTGAAGAAGGCGGTGCCGGCCACGAAGGTATCCGCACCCGCGGCGCGGCATTCTTTTCCGGTGACGAGATCCACGCCTCCGTCCACCTCGAGACGGAAAGCGAGACCGCGTTCCCGGCGCCAGGTGTCGAGACGGACGAGTTTTTCCAGCATGTCGCGACGGAAGGGCTGGCCGCCAAAACCGGGTTGCACGGTCATGACCAGGATGAGGTCGACCTCGCCCAGATAGCGCTCGACCGCCTCGGCGGGCGTGCCGGGATTAAGGACAAGTCCGTTCTTGCAGCCGAGAGTACGGATACGCGCAAGCAGGGCGCGGTGATCGAGTTCGGGCTCGATGTGGAAACTCACGAGCTGAGCGCCGGCCTTGATGAAGGCCTCGGCGTAGCAGTGCGGCTCGGAAAGCATGAGATGAACGTCGAAAAAGAGGCCAGGGACCTGGGGGCGCAGTTCGGCGACCATCTGCGGACCGAACGTGAGGTTGGGGACAAAGTGCCCGTCCATGATGTCGAGGTGCAGCCAGGGCGCACCGGCGGCGGCGACGAGGGCGGCGCTTTCGGCGAGACGGGTGTGCTGGCCGGCAAGGATAGAGGGGGCGAGGGTGGCGGGATGAGGCACGGCGGAAACGTGAAGAACGCCGAGGCGCGAGGGCAAGGGCGGGCTCGGCCGGCAAGCGCGAAAAAACTGCTCTGGGGTGTAGGCGCGGGGTCGCCATACCCAGCCGTTTGCAAACCTGGTCACGCCACGGCGGGGGGGCGGTGACCCCGCTCTACACGGGAAGCATTACCAGGTGTCGAGGACCGCGCCTTTGACTTGAGCGGCCAAGGCTTCGCCGAGCTGTGGGACGAGCTGGTATTCGGCCTGGGTCTGCTGCACGGGCTCGAGAAAGGAGGGGCCGGAGGTGGAGCCGTCGTCGGTGAAAATCTGGCGCTCGACGCTGAGGTGGCGGTCGGCGAACCAGGTTTTTTCTCCCTTCTGATCACGAAGCGTGGCGGTGGCCTCGAGCGTAAGGCCCATCTTGCGGGCCAGGCCCGAATCGGAGGGCAGGGACGTGAGCTTGTCGCGGCGAAGGCGGCCCAGCTTCACGGTGAGGATGGCATCGGCCTCGTCGGGGGTGTTGACGACCCGCAGACGGCCATCGCGAAGAAAGGTCTCGCGGATCTGGGTGGTGAGGATCGCGGCGGCCTGGGGCAGGGCGGCGTTGGTGTTCACCGGGGCCACGAAGATACTCTCGTAGTCGCGTTGCATGCCGGTCCCCAAGCGATAGTGGGAGCAGGCGGACGTGAAGAGCAGGGCGAAAAACGAAAGCGCGAAGGCGACGGGACGGAGCATGGAAAGAGAGGCGGTGTGGAGCCGGGGTGCCGCCGGGGAGGGAGCCGGTGCCCGAGGCTGCTTAGAAAATCCAGAAACGCTTGGAGCGAGGGCCGCGAGGGCCGGTCTCGGTGTCGGGAGAGCCGGACTCGATCTTCTCGATGGCGGCGAGGTGGCGGCGGGCGCGCTCGGCGGTCTCGGAATCCGGGAAGATTGTGATGGCCTCGTTGTAAAAGACCTTGGCGGCTTTATAGTTCGAGCGCTTTTTGTAATAAAAGTCACCCATGGTCATCTTGCTTTCCGCGAGCATGGCACGGGCGTCGTTGAAGCCCTTGTTGGCGACCGTGATGTCGGCCTCGCCGGGATAGAGAATGGTGTAGTCTTGGAAATAGGTTAGGGCCAGCTGGGTGGAGGCTTGGTCGTAGGGCGGGCCCTGGGTAATGGAAGCCTGGGCGCTGGCGAGGCGCAGGTAGGCATCGGGGGTGAGGAAACTCTCGGGGTAGTTGTTAATCATCCGGTCGAGAGCGTCGATCGCGGCATCCCGGTCGCCAGCTTCGGTATAGCCGGCGGAGGCGTTCATCAGGGCGATGGGAGCATATTCGCCGTAGGGCGCGTTGGTCACGATCTGTTCGAAGAACTCGAGGCCTTTTTCGCGCTGCTTGAAGCCCGGGATGATGCCCCAGTAGCGCGGGCGGGCGCCTTTCGCGAGCTTGTCGGCGATGCGGTATTGGGCGGAAAGGACTTCGTTGAAGCGCGGATAGGCCGGGTGTTCGGCCACGATGCGCTGAAGGTTGCGGAAGGCCTTGGTGTATTGCCGCCGTTCCTCGTAAAAACGGGCCGAACGGTAGAGCGCCTCGGGAGCGAAAAGGGAAGAGCCGTACTTCTTGATGACGCGGTTGTAACCCTTGAGCGCCTTGCCCTTTTGACCGGCGTCCTCGGCGCGACGGGCGGCATCCATCATGGCCTTGGCGGACTTGCCCTCGGGAGTAGTGACGAAGGGGGCGAGCACCCCGCCCTCGGCGCGCCAGCCGTCGCGGGCATCCCAGACGAGGTCGGCACGGAGCGCGGCCGGCAGCGCGAAGGCCCAGGCCAGAAGCAGTGTAATGAGATATCCGATACGGCGCGGCGCGGTGGGCATGGTGGGAATCACCAGCGAACCAACGCCCCTCCGTAGGTCAAGCCCGCCCCGAACGCGACCAGGAGCACGAGGTCGCCGCGTTTCATGCGGCCGGCGCGGCGGGCTTCGTCGAGAGCGAGCGGGATGGAGGCGGCGGAGGTGTTGCCGTAGCGGTCCACGTTGACGAAGAAGCGCTCGCGGGGAAGTTCGAGGTATTCGCAGATCGCATGGATGATGCGCAGGTTGGCCTGGTGGGGCACGACCAAGGCGACGTCGCCGGCGGTGAAGCCCTGGGCGACCAGCAGGTCGCGTGCAACCTCGTCCATGGCCCGGACCGCGAGCTTGAAAACCTCCTTGCCCTTCATGGCGATGCAGCGACGGGCCTCGGTCTCCAGGGGGGAACTGCCGCCGCCGGGGATGTGGAGGAGATCGCTGGTGCCGGGCAGGGCGCCCAGCTTGGCGGCGAGAATGCCGGAAGCCGGGGAATCGGACGGCGCGGGGCCGAGCACCACGGCGCCGGCCCCGTCGCCGAAGAGGACGCAGGTCGTGCGGTCGGTCCAGTCCACGACGGAGGAGAGTTTTTCCGCGCCGATGACGAGGGCGTGCTTGTAACGGCCGCCCGCCAGCAGGGCCCAGGCGGTGTCGAGCGCGTAAACGAAGCCGGTGCACGCGGCGTTCAGATCGAAGCAGGCGGTGGAGGGCGACAGGCCGAGTTCGCTCTGCACGAGGCAGGCGGTGGCGGGCATGGGGAGGTCCGGCGTGAGGGTCGCGACGATGAGCAGGTCGATATCGCCGGGCTGGAGGCCGGCGTCGGCGAGGGCGGCTCGAGCGGCGGCCGAGGCCATGGTCGTGGTGGTGTCGCCCGGGCTGGCGAGGCGCCGTTCACGGATGCCGGTGCGGGTGTGGATCCATTCGTCGGACGTCTCGACGAGCTTGGAAAGGTCGTCGTTGGTCATGACTCGTCCGGGGGCGAAGGAGCCGGTGCCGAGGATGGCAAATTGGGTCGGAGGCAAGGCAGGCACGGCGGGACGTGACGATGATCAGGCGGAGGGCGGTGCTTCGGTGGCCGGCACCGGATTCGCGTTTTCGACCGTGGCGATGATCTGGTTGAGAGAGGCGGCGTCGTGGGAGACCTGGCCGAGGAAATCGGCGCGGATGACCTTGTCGGCGGCGAGGATGGCGGCGTGGAAAGCGTGGCGGTTGCTGGAACCGTGGGCCTTGAGAACATTGCCGCGCAAGCCGAGGAGCGGGGCGCCGCCATAACGGTCGGGGTTCATGCGCGCCTTGAGAGTATCGAACGCGCCCTTGGCGAGCGCGCCCCCCGCGTAGCGAAGCGGGTTGGCTTTGATCTCGGAGGAAAGGGTGGCCTTGAAGAATTTGGCGAGGGATTCCCAGCTCTTGAGCAGGAGGTTGCCGACGAAGCCGTCGCACACCGCCACGTCGCAGTGATCGGTGAAGACCTGGAAACCTTCGGTGGGGCCGACGTAGTTGAGGGTGCCGCCGGACTGCTTGAGGATTTCGTGGGCGCCCTTGGTCAGGGCGTTGCCCTTGCCCTCCTCGGTGCCGACGGTGAGCAGGCCGACGCGGGGATTTTCCACGCCCAGGATCACCCGCGCATAGTGGCTGCCGAGGATGGCATTGTGGACGAGGTGACGCGGCTCGGCCTCGGGATTGGCGCCGGCGTCGATCAAGATAAAGAAACCGTTTTCGCGCGGGATGACCGCAGCGAGCGCAGGGCGGTCGATGCCTTCGAGAGTCCGAAGGCGGATGGTGCCGCCGGCCATGAGTGCGCCGGTGTTGCCGCAGGAAACGACGGCGCCGGCCTCGCCGGTTTTGATCAACTCGATGGCCCGGGCCATCGACGAATCCTTTTTACGACGGAGGGCCTGCACGGGCTTGTCCTCCATGGTGACGACCTCGGAGGCGGCATGCAGACGAACGCGCGGATGCGAAGCGAGCCCCTGCTTGGCAAGCAGGGGCTCGAGAAGGGCGGGCTGGCCGACGAGGATGAGATCGCTGGCCAGTCGGGAGTCGTCCAAGGCGAGACGAGCGGCGGCGACAATCTCGGCGGGGCCGAGGTCGCCCCCCATCGCGTCCACGGCGACACGTCCGACGGAGCCGGTGGGTGTTCCCATCGGATCAGCAAATCAGGCGCGACACGAAGCGCGAAGGGCTTAGACGGAGACGTCGAGCACCTGGCGGCCGCGATAGAGGCCGTTGTTGGGATTCACGCGATGGGGGCGGAAGGCGCTGCCATCGGCGGGATCCTTGGCGAATTCGGGGGCCTGAAAGGCGTTGGCGGCGCGGCGGTTGGCGCTGCGGCGTTTGGACTGCTTGCGTTTCGGATTGGCCATGGTGAGGAAGGTTTGAGGATTGCTGCGCGGCGGCTGCCGGGCGGGTTGTCAGGTGGGAAAAGTTGATTGAAATGAAGTCGGCGAATGGCGCGGTCAAGCGCGATGTCGGGACTTTGTTCACCGATGATTTTTCAAAGGACGGATATCCCGACGAGCACGGCGGCGAGGGCGATGCGGTACCAGGCGAAGGCGGCGAGGCCGTGGCGGGTGAGGAATCCAACGAGGAAACGGACCGCGAGGGCGGCCGAGACCGCCGCAACGGCAAGGCCGGCCAGAATGGGGGTGGAACCAAAGGCGGCGAGCACCTCGGGACCGTGTTTGAGGGTCTTGAGCGCGGCGGCGGCGGAGAGCAGCGGCAGGCCGACGAGGAAGCTGAACTCGGCGGCGAGCACGGGAGGCAGGCCGGCGAGGTAGCCGCCGACGATGGTGACCATGGAACGGCTGGTGCCGGGCCAGAGGGCGAGGCACTGCATGCCGCCGATGAGCAGGGCCTGGCCGGGACGGAGGGTTTCCAGCGTGGCGGGCGGGGGGCCTGCGGGCGCAAGGGGTGGCGAGGTGTGGGAGGCGGCAGGCGGGACGGGGGTCTTGCGCCGGTGCTCGACCCAGAACATGAGCAGCGCGCCGGCGACGAGCGCGAGGGCGACGGCGTGGCTGGAGAACAGGTATTCGTCGATCAGATCGCCGAAGGCCAGCCCGAGGACGCCGGCGGGGATGCAGGCGATGACGATGTTGAGGGCCAGGCGCAGGCCCTCGGCATCGCGGCCGATCAGGCCGGCGAGGATGCGGACGACCCGTTTCCAGTAGAGCAGGGCGACGGCCGCGATGGCGCCGATCTGAATGATGACGAGGAAGGCGTCGGCGGCCTGCTTGAACGGCACTGGTTCGTCGCGGCCGGGCACGGAGACGGGTGCGGTCGAGTCGAGGCCGAGCTGTTCGCCGGCGATGATGAGATGACCCGTGGAGGAGACCGGTAGAAACTCCGTCACGCCTTCGACCAGGCCGAGGACGACGCCGTCCGTCACGGAGGGGCGCGGTGCAGCTCCTGCGGCGTGATCGCCGCCGGGTGCGGCGGAGAAGGCCGCGCTGGCGGCGAAGGACAGGAGCAGGAGGAGCGAAAAAAGGCGGCGCACGCGGCATGGCCGCATACGCGGGCGGGGCTGTCGAGTTTTGGCTTTCCCTCCGGCGCGGGGGCGGGCCATGTCTCCCTTCCTTTCCCCGACATGTCCGTGCTCTTCGATCTCCTCCCGCGTTTGCGCAACCGCTCCGAACTCGCCGCCGCCGAGGTGGAGGCCGCCGCCGACGCGCTGGCCGAGGCCGGCGTGGCGGACACGGAGAAAGCGGATTTCCTGCGGGCGCTGGCCGACAAGGGCGAGACGGCGGCGGAGCTGGCGGCCTTTGCGAAGGCGTTCCGGACGCGCGCGATCGACCCCGGCGTGCAGGCCTTCGCGCCGCAGGCGATCGACGTCGTGGGAACGGGGGGCGACCACACGGGAGCCTTCAACATTTCCAGCCTGGTGGTGCTCACGCTGGCCTGCGCGGGCCTGCCGGTGATGAAGCACGGCAACCGCGGCATCACCTCGAAGTGCGGAAGCGCGGACCTGCTGGCGGGGCTCGGTTTCCGGCTCGACGCGCCACCGGAGAAACTGCGCGCGGCGCTGGCCGAGCTGGGTTACGTTTTCTTTTTCGCGCCGGCCTTCCATCCGGCGTTCAAACACATCGCCCCGGCTCGCAAAGTCCTCGCGGCCGAGGGACGCCGATCGGTCTTCAACGTGCTTGGCCCGCTGATCAACCCGGGCCGGCCGGCGCATGTGCTGCTGGGCGTGTTTTCGGAGGCCTGGACGCCGCTGATGGCGGACACGCTGGAGCGGCTCGGGGCGGCCGGCGGCCTGGCGGTGCATGGGCGGCTGGACGCGGTGCGCGGGGTGGACGAGCTGACCAGCGCCACCGACACGCGGGTGCGGGGTTTCGGGCGTAACCGGGACCTGGATACGACGTGGACACCGGAGGGACTCGGCCTGCGGCGGGCCGCCTTCGCCGAACTCGCGGGGGGGGACCTCGCGCACAATCTTGCCGTGGTCGAGGCGCTGCTTGCCGGACGCGGGCCGGAGGGCCTGGCCGACACGGTGGCGCTAAACGCCGCGGTGGCGCTTTGGATCTGCGGGCAGGCCGGCACACCGACGGAGGGCTTGCCGCAGGCGCGGGAGCTGCTGCTCGGCGGGGCGGTGAAGGCCCGGATCGCGGCGACGCGGGAATTTTTCATCGAGACAACATGAAGCGCATCTATTTCGGCACCGACGGCGTCCGGGGGCCATACGGCGGCCCGGTGATCAACGAGGATTTCGCGGCCCGGCTCGGGTTTGCGGCCGCGCGTCGGGTCGCGGCGGCCGGCGGAGCGGGCGGGCTCGCGCTGCTCGGGCGCGACACCCGGGCTTCGGGCGAGGCCCTGGAGCGCGCGCTGGCGGCGGGCCTGAGGGCGGGCGGGCTGCGGCCCCTTTCGCTCGGCGTGGCTCCGACGCCGGCGGTGGCGCGGGCGATGATCGGGCGGGGCGCTCGGCTGGGCGTGGTGCTGACCGCCTCGCACAATCCGGCGGCGGATAACGGCATCAAGTTTTTTGCCGAAGGCGGGCTTAAGCTGTCCGACGCGGAGGAGGCCGCGATCGAGGCCCTGCTGCCCCCGTCGGAGGCCACGCCGGCCTGGCGGGACGAGCCGGCTCCTGCCCGAGAGGACGGGACGGAAGAATACGTGGCGGCACTGGCCGCGCTCGTCCCGGCGGGCGCGCTGGCCGGATGGCGGATCGTCGTGGACACGGCGAACGGCGCGACCTGCGGGACGACCCCGGAGGCGTTGCGGCGGCTTGGCGCGGAGGTGCATGTGATCGGCGGCGATCCCGACGGTACCAACATCAACGCCGGGGTGGGCAGCGAGCATCCCGAGCGAATGGCCCGCGAGGTGACGGCGCGCGGCGCGCGGCTTGGCATCGCACACGATGGCGATGGCGACCGTTGCATCCTGTGCGACGAGACCGGTACGGTGCTCGACGGGGATGAGATGCTCACGATTCTCGCGTTGGACGCGCTGAAGCGGGGCAGGCTCGCGGCGGATACCCTGGTAGTGACGGTGCAGAGCAATCTGGGCGTGGACGAGGCGCTGCGCGCCGCCGGCGGCCGGGTGGAACGAACCGACGTGGGCGACCGCTACGTGCTGGAACGCCTGCGCGAGCGGGGGGCGCGGCTCGGTGGCGAATCGAGCGGCCACATCGTGAACCTGGACCTTTCGCCGACCGGCGACGGGTTGGCGGCGGCGCTCGGCGTCCTGGCGGTCATGCAGACGGAAGGCCGGCGGCTTTCGGAGCTCCGGCGTGCGTTGCGGAAGTTTCCCCAGGGCACCCGCAACCTGCGGGTGGCAGCCAAACGCCCGATGGCGGACTGTGCGGCTCTGGCGGCCGAGCTTGCGGCCTTGGAGGCGGCTCTGGGCAGGAACGGGCGGGTGATGGCCCGGTTTTCCGGCACCGAGCCGAAACTGCGCCTGCTGGCGGAGGCAGGCGATATCGCCCAGGTGGGCGACGCATTGGATCGGCTGGAGGCAGCCGCGAGACGGGATCTCGACGTGATTTGACCGCAGCCCCTAGCGCAGTCTAGGGTTGACCAGCTGTTTTTCCGACGGCTGTTTTCACATCCCCCTCTATGCAAGAAGTTCCCCTTACCTCGCTCGACATTCGTTTGCAGAAGCAGGTCGAGAATGCCCAAGTGGCCCTTCAGCGCGGCAACTACGATTACGTCATCG